>CAWCED010000027.1:0-40865 GCA_963794465.1 uncultured Actinomycetota bacterium
GACTGCGCCCAGGTCGCCACGCTGACTCGGCGGGCCAAAACCCTGCCTAAACTGCGATCCACGAGAAGGAAGATGATCATGACACTCCAGGCCGGTGACAAGCTGATGTCGCTCACGGATGTATCGGAAATGTTGGGCATCCCGATTCACACCTTGTATCGCTGGCGGTACAAGGGCGACGGTCCGGTCGGCTATCGGGTGGGCCGTCACGTGCGGTACCGCCGGGAGGCCGTTGAGGTTTGGCTGGAGCAGCAGGCCGACCAGCGCTAGTAAGCCCGGCGCAAGGATCAGTCTCCAGCGGTCCACGAGTCATTGGACCGAGAGCCGAGCCAATCAGCGTTGGAAGAGATCTTCGAGCAGCTCGGCCGCTTCCGGTCGCGCGCTTCTTGCCGGCCACGCAGCTGTCGGCGGGAGGGTGGGTGTGTAATGAGCCACATTCAAAAACGAGCCGATCGCAGGTACCGCGCGCTGGCTCGATCCTGATGGTCGCGAGCGGTCCCGGACGTTCACCCGCAAAGCTGACGCAGAGCGGCACCTCGCCGCCGTCGAGGGAGCCAAGTTGTCAGTTGCGTACGTCAGCGACGCGAACCCGGTCACAGTGGGCGAGTACGCCCGCCAATGGGCAGCGACCAGACCGCACCGCCGGACCACCGCGACCAGAGTTGAGTCCTTGATCAGCAAACACATTGAGGGCACTACCATCAGCGACAAGAGGCTCTCAGCCGTCCGCGCCTCTGAGATCCAGGCTTGGGTTACAGACCGAGCCAAAGTCTTGTCTCCGACCACCGTGCGGCTCCTGGTGCAGACTCTGCGCTCAGTGTTCAATGCCGCCGTGCAAGATCGCCTAATCGCATCGAGCCCGGTAGCGCGGCTGAGCCTTCCAAGATCAGAAAACACACGGATCGTCCCACTGACCGTTGCCTAGGTGCAGGCACTCGCTAACGCGATGCCGGATCGTTGCCGAGCAATGATCATCATCCAGGCCGGTCTCGGGCTCCGCATCGCCGAACTGCTCGCATTACGCCTCGAAGATGTGGACTTCCTGCACCGTACTGTGCGGGTACAGTGGCAGCTCACCCAAGATGGCAAGCATCGCGCATCACCCAAACACCAAGATCAAGCCGCACGGTGCCATTGCCCACCGAGGTCGCCGAAACTCTAGCGGCGCACATCTCGGAATTCGCACCGGCTGAGGACGGGGTCCCTGTTCACCACGACCAGCGGGAACCTGTACCGGCAGGAGCACTTCGGTGCTCGCGTGTTTAAGCCAGCAGCCAACAGTGCGGGCCTGCCCGCTGGCGTCACCTCGCACGACCTTCGGCACCATTACGCCGCGGTCTTGCTGGCCGCTGGCGAGTCCGTCGTTGCCGTCGCCGAGCGGTTAGGCCACGAGAACGCGACCTTAGTACTCAAGACTTACGGCCACCTCATGCCAGACAGCGAAGACCGGACGCGGCGGGCCATCGACACCGCCTGGTCGACGAGTGACGGCCCACAGACGGCCCATGCCCCTAGCCGTTAGGTGTTCTTCCTAGTCAGAGGGCGGTTTTGACTTGTGGCAGGTGTTGGGTTCGAACCAACGTAGGCGTATGCCGACGGTTTTACAGACCGCTCCCTTTGGCCACTCGGGCAACCTGCCGGTAGTCGGAGCAACGCCCCGAACGGCTGAGAGGATACCTCAGGTGGTGTTCGCGCTTGCCAGCGACGAAGGGAGCTTGACGTGGCCGGAGAGTCCTCGTTCGACGTGGTCAGCAAGGTCGATCGGCAGGAGGTCGACAACGCGCTCCACCAGGCCGCCCGAGAGATCGGCCAGCGTTTCGACTTCCGGAACACCGACGCGGCGATCCGCTGGGCCGGGGACTTCGGTGTGGAGATGGAAGCGTCCGGGGAGGACCGCGTCGCAGCCGTGCTCGATGTGTTCAAGGAGAAGCTGGTCAAGCGCGGAGTCTCGTTGAAGGCGCTCGAGGCCGGTGAGCCACGCGCGTCGGGAAAGTTGTTCAAGATCGGCGCGTCGTTGCAGAACGGGCTGACCCAGGAGCAGGCGAAGAAGATCGCCAAGGTCATCCGTGAGCAAGCCCCTCGAACGGTTCGGACCCAGATTCAAGGCGACGAGGTCAGGGTGTCTGCAAAGAAGAAGGACGACCTGCAAACCGTCATCGCCCTGCTCAAGCAGCAGGACTTCGACTTCGCCCTCCAGTTCGCCAACTACCGCTGACGCCCGGGACCGGTCCTACGCTCGACCCATGGTGCAGACCACCAACGGCGCTATGAGGCCGCTGCTGCTGGCGGTGGACGTCGATCCGGCCAAGCTCGACCGGATCGAGTCGGAGCTTCAGCGCAGTTTCGGTAGCGACTTCCGCGTGCGCGGGGAACTCGCTGCGGATGACGCGGTACGACTTCTGGACGCCGCCCATTCCGCCGGTCAACAGGTTGCGCTCGTACTTGTCGACCACTCGCTTCCGGAACGCGATCGGGCGCGGGTGCTGACACGTGCCAGAACATCGCATCCCGACGCCGGCCGGGCACTCCTCATCGAGTGGGGTGCTTGGGCCGATGGCAATGCCGCAAGCGCGATTCTGAAGTCCATGGCAGTCGGAGACATCGACTATTACGTGCTCAAACCGTGGACAGGACGCGACGAGCTCTTCCATCGCACGGTCGCCGAGTTCGTTCAGGAATGGTCCCGCAGGGACGTCACCAACCTCCGCGAGGTCGTCGTCATCGCGGACCGGCGGTCGACCCGCGGGCATTCGGTCCGTCATCTGCTCAGCCGAAACGGGATCCCCCATGCCTTCAGAGAACGAGGTTCTGAGCTCGCCAACGTGGCCTTACGCGAGATAGGCGACGACGCGTCGAACACGGAAGTACTGGTGTGGATGCCAGCTGTTGGCGGCGAGGTCCTGCACGACCCCACCGACATCGCCATCGCCGAGGCGTGGGGGGTGCACACGACTCTTGCGGCCACCGACCGTGACTTCGACGTCCTGGTGATCGGCGCCGGCCCCAGTGGGCTGGCTGCGGCCGTCTTCGCATCGTCGGAGGGGATGCGCACCCTGGTCGTCGAACGCGAGTCGATCGGCGGACAAGCCGCCAGCAGTGCGCTGATCCGCAACTATCTCGGTTTCTCTCGCGGAATTCGCGGGTCGGATCTCGGCCAGCGCGGTTACCAACAGGCCTGGGTCTTCGGGGCTCGGTTCGTGCTGATGCGAGAGGTTTCCCGCCTCGAGCGGGGACCCTACGGCCTCGTCGCCGAGATCGATGGAGTTGGAGAGGTCACCGCACGCACCGTTGTCCTTGCCACCGGGGCGTCGTACCGCCGGCTCGGCGTTCCTTCGCTCGAGGCCCTCTCCGGCGCCGGCGTCTTCTACGGTTCGAACGTTTCCGAGGCCCATGCTCTGACCGGATTGGATGCCGTCGTCGTCGGTGGCGGAAACTCCGCCGGCCAGGCAGTGCTCGATCTGGCGCGTTACTGCCAGCGGGTCACTCTCGTCGTCCGTAGTCGCGACCTCGCCACCGAGATGTCGGCCTATCTGATCGAGGCAATCGACTCGGCCGCCAGCGTTGTGGTCCACACCTCCGCAGAAGTGATCGACGGCAAAGGAGACGGCCGCCTGGTCGAGGTGACCGTGCGCCACAACGCCACGGGAGTCGAGGAGTCCATGCCGACGAGTGGCTTGTTCGTGATGATCGGCGCCCATCCCCGTACCGACTGGCTCTCGGAATCGGTCGGGCGAGACAGCTTCGGCTTCGTGCTCGCTGGATCGGATGCCGCGGCCGGCGACCTGTGGCCCCTGAAGCGGACACCACAGCCGTTCGAAACCACGATTCCCGGCCTCTTTGTCGTCGGGGATGCCCGCAGTGGTTCGGTAAAGCGGATCGCATCCGCCGTCGGCGAGGGTTCGGTCGTCGTATCGCAGGTGTACCAACACCTGAAGGCGTCCGGTGCCTGAACAGCGCTTCGTCTACTCGTCGCGGATGCTGGTCGTCGCGGCGATCGTTCTCTCGCTTCCGTTGGCTGGCTTGATCATCCTCATCCGCAGGCCCCAGCTGGACATGCACTGGGAGAACCATCCCGCACACTTCTGGCTGGTGCTGGTCACAGCGGCGATGAGTGCCGCACTCGCCTATGCGACCAGTGTCGCCGCATCGCGCCGCGGCGACAGGCGCGTGCTTGTGGTGTCGCTCGCTTTCTTGGCGACCGCAGGCTTCCTGGGGTTGCACGCGCTGGCTACCCCAGGGGTGCTTCTCCAGACGCCGAATCCCGGCTTCGTCCTCGCGACGCCGGTCGGCCTCGCACTGGGCTCGGCCCTTGCCGCCTTTTCCACTGTTGACGCTTCCGGCGAGCAACAGGCGGTCAGCACGATGCGCCTCGGTCGATGGCTGCGTTTGGGCCTGTTGGCAGCGATGGCGCTGTGGGCCGCCGCATCGTTGGCACAGCTTCCACCCCTGCATCAGGAGGGCATACCCGAGCGCGCTGACGGCATCCTGAGGGCCATCGCCGTGATTGCGGTCGTGCTCTACTGCGTCAGCGCCGTCCGCTACTTGCGACTCTGGCGGCACCGGCCATCCCTGATGTTGCTATCGATGATGGCGGCGTTTGTACTCCTTGCCGAGGCCATGGTCGCGGTCGTGTTCGCACGCAACTGGGCACTGTCCTGGTGGGAATGGCACGTACTCATGCTTGCGGCGTTCGCACTAGTGGTGGCCGGGGCGCGGATCCAATGGCACGAAGAGCGCTTCGCCGACCTCTATCTCGACGACACCGTCGCGGGGAGCCGCGAGATCAGCGTGTTGTTCGCCGACCTGGGGGGCTTCACCAGTTTCTCCGAGAGTCACCATCCCGCCCAGGTCACGGCCATGCTGAACGCATATTTCGAGGTTGCCGTTCCGCCGATCGTGGGTCGGTTCGGCGGAGAGGTCGAGCGAATCATCGGCGACGCACTCATGGTCACCTTCAACAAGCGAGGTGATCAACCAGACCATGCAACACTTGCTGCCTCCGCCGGGCTCGCATTGCAGGATGCCACGGCACGACTTGCAGAGGCGAACCCCGGGTGGCCGCGGTTCCGGGTCGGCATCAACAGCGGTCCAGTCTCGCTCGGCCTCCTTGGTACTGAGGGGGGCCGAACACACACGGTCATCGGTGACATTGTGAACGTCGCGTCCCGAATCGAAGGCATCGCGCCCGGGGGGCAGGTTGCGATAGGCGCGGGTACGAAGGCTTTGTTACCCAATGCGGACACCGAGTCACTCGGACTGGTGCGACTGAAAGGGAAGGCAGAGCCGCAAGAGGTATTCCGGCTGATCGCCCTTGATCGCAACCGTCCAAGATCGACAGGTCACAACTGGTGACGACACGCCGATCTGTCGCGCAATCCGTGAACTGTCGATCGTTGGGGCGACAAGCCGGTCAGCGGCGGTACCCGGACATCGCCTCGAGGCGCGCGATCCGCTCGGCCATCGGGGGGTGCGAGGAGAACAGCTTGGCCAGCCCGTCCCCGTGGAACGGGTTGGCGATCATCAGATGACTTGTGGTCACCAGTTGGCGTTCTGCGGGCAGCGGAAGTTGGCGGGTGCCCATTTCCAGTTTGCGCAGGGCACTGGCCAGCGCGAGCGGGTCACCGGTGAGCTGGGCGCCGTCCGCGTCGGCCTCGAACTCGCGGGAACGGCTGATCGCCAAGTGGATCACCGACGCGGCGATCGGCCCGAGCACCATGAACAGCAGCGCGCCGAGCGGGCCGGGGCCACCGTCGTCATCGCCGCGCGGAAGGAAAAACGCAAGGTTCGCCATGAACATGATCACGCTGGCGAGTGCCGCTGCGACCGACGAGGTGAGAATGTCCCGGTTGTAGACATGAGCCAGCTCGTGACCGAGAACCGCACGAAGCTCACGCTCGGTGAGGATCGTGAGGATTCCCTCGGTGCAGCAAACCGCTGCGTTCGCCGGGCTACGCCCAGTGGCGAAGGCGTTTGGTGCCCGGGTGGGGCTCACGAACAGCCGAGGCATCGGCTGACGTGCCGACGTCGAGAGCTCACGGACGATGCGGTACATGGCGGGCTGCTGTGTTTCGCCCACGGGGTACGCCCGCATCGAGCGCAACGCGATCTTGTCGCTGTTGAAATACGCATAGCCGTTGGTCGCGAGCGCAACCGCCAGTGCGATCCACAACCCGGTTGTCCCGAACAGCGACCCCACGAACAGGATCAGCGCCGACAACAGGCCGAGCAGGGCCGCAGTCTTGAGCCCGTTGCGGTGCACCTCAACCTCTCGTGATCGTCTGGCTTTCCTGAAAACGTACTGCCGCTGGACGGCGTTCCCGGGAGCAGGGGCGGATGGTCAGCCGAGCAAGCCGGCGCTGACGTCGGCCAAGCCGAGCACCAGTTGTGGCAGCACGGAGAACGCCACCCCGGCAGCCAGGGCAACGCCGACCGCGATCCCCGACGTAGCGGGCACGTCGTAGGACACGGCCTCCTGCCCGGGGGTTCGGCCGGAGAACAGCAGGGCTGTCCAGCGCAAGTAGTACGCCAGCGCGATGACCGTATTCACGGCGATCGCGACGGCGAGCCAGGTCGCACCGCCGGACACGGCAGAGTCGATGACCACGATCTTGGCCCACAATCCGGCCACGCCCGGCGGCAGTCCGGCCAGCGCCAGCAGACCGAACGCGAGCGCGGCGGCACTGGCTGGCTCGGTGTAGGCCAGGCCGCGGTAGTCCTCGATCAAGCCCGCCGGCCGGTTCCGCGTGACGATGGCGACGACGCCGAACGCCGCCAGGTTGACGACGGCATAAACGCAGACGTACGCGATGACCGCGGACAGTGCCGCTCCGAACTGCCCGCCTGCTACCCCGCTCGACGCGACGCCCAACGGCGCGAGCATGTACCCGGACTGGGCAACCGACGACCAGGCCAGCAGCCGAACGGCCCGACGCTGGCGGAGGGCCGCCACGTTTCCAAGCGTCATCGTGGCCACGGACACCACGGCGATGGCCGGCCCCCACACGTCCGCGTAGGCCGGGAACCCTTCGCCAACGACCACGACCAGTCCGACGATTCCCGCCGCCTTCGACACCACGGACAAGTACGCCGCCACGACGACCGGCGCGCCGGCGTAGGTATCCGGGACCCAGAAGTGGAACGGCACCGCCCCGACCTTGAAAGCGAGCCCGACCAGCGTGAGCACGACTCCCGCTGTGGCTACTGAAGTCCGGCTGGAAGCATCGGCCAGCACGGCGGCGATCCGGTCCAGATGCAGGGAACCGGTTGCGCCGTAGACCAGGCTGATCCCGTAGAGCATGACGGCGACAGAAACCACGGATACCAGGAAGAACGTCAGGGCGGCTTCGGCTCCGCGGGAGTCCCGTCGACGCAGTCCAACGAGCGCGAACGCGGGTAGTGAGACGACCTCCAGGGCCACAACGATCGTGGCCAGATCCCTCCCAGCGGCAAGCACCAGCGCTCCGGTGGCCGAGGCAAGGATCAGGAAGCCGGTCTCGCCGGGTGGTAGCGGCTCGGTGCCCGCCGTCAGGTCCCGGTGCGCGAGGAGCAGAACAACGATCGTCCCGACCAGCACCACTGTCTGGAACACCAACGTGATCGGATTGACGACGTAGGCGCATGACTCCAGTGCTCCCGGCGCCCCGGCGATGCAGAACGTCCCCCGAACCTCGCCCCATAGCACGCCCACGACAACAAGTGCTGTGAACGCACCGGCGACAGAGATCGCGGTGAGGACGGGCGCAGCTCGTCGGGGAAGCCACAGGTCGGCCACGAGTACTGCGAGCCCGGTGAGAGCCGTCAGCACGGCGGGCCCGACGGTCAGCCAGTCGACTCCCTGTGCGATCGGCGTCACGGCCCTGCTCCGGCGAGCAGCGCCTGCACTGCCGGGTCGACCAGGGTCAGAACCAGGCCCGGCCAGAGCCCGAGCAACAGGATCAGGGCCACGAGCGGTCCCCAACAGGCGACCTCATGCGGCGTCACGTCACCCAACACGGCCAGCCGTGGGCCGATTGTGTCCTCGCCCTGGCAGACCCGTCGGACGACCACCAGCAGATACCAGGCGGTCAGCACCAACCCGACCAGGGCGATCGCCAGCAGGATCAGGAAGTAGGGACGCCGCAGCAGCTCGACCGGATCGAAAGCGCCGATCAGCGCCAGCAATTCCCCCCAGAACCCGGCCAACCCCGGCAAGCCGAGCGATGCGATCGCGGTGAAGGTCAGCAGGGCACCGAGCCTGGGTAGCCGTAGGTACAGTCCGCCGCCCAGCTCGGCGAACTCGCTCGTGCCGTGCCGGTCCTTGATCGCGCCGGCCAGGAAGAACAGCAGACCGGTGATCACGCCATGTGCCAGCCCCGCGAACACCGAGCCGTTCAGGCCCGCGGGCGTCAGCGTCGCGATGCCGAGAACGACAAATCCCATATGTCCGACGCTCGAGAAGGCGACGAGTCGCTTGAAGTCTCGCTGGCCAAGGCACGCGAGCGCACCGTAGACGATGCCGACCACCGCCAGCGCACCCAGCACCGGTGCCAGCCGGGCGACCCCGTCGGGAACGACTGGCACGGCTACCCGGACCATCCCGTACGAGCCCATCTTCAACAGCACGCCCGCCAGCAGCACCGACCCGACGGTCGGTGCCTTGGCATGCGCGTCGGGCAACCAGCTGTGCAGTGGCCAGACGGGAACCTTCACCGCCAGCCCACCGACGATTGCGAGAGCAGCGACAAACTGGGCGCCACGGCTGATTCCGTCGCCCCCCCGAGCGGCAAGCTCGACCATGTCGAACGTGCCGGTTTGCGCGTGGACGACCAGGAAGCCGACGAGCATCAAGGCGGAGCCGAGCAGGGTGTAGAGGATGAACGTGGTCGCTGCCGCGGTTCGGCCGCGCTGATCGTGCGGATCTCCCCACCACGCGATCAGGAACCACATCGGTACCAGGACGATCTCGAAGAACAGGAAGAAGAGCAGGAGATCGAGGGCGAGGAAGGTGCCGACCATTCCCACTTCGAGCAGCAGGACGATGGCGACGAACGCGCGCAGCCGCCCGGCCTCGGGGCGAACCCGCACCGTGTAGAGGTTGCAGCAGAACACCAGCAGCGCCGTCAGCAGCGCGAACGGCAGCGAGATTCCGTCGACACCCAGGTGCCAGCGCAGGTCCAGCGCAGGCGCCCACGACACGTCGGTGACCAGATGGAATTGCGCGCCACGGTCGCGACCGACCAGTGCTGCCGCTGCCACGAGAGCGAGCAGGGTGAGGCCCGACGCGGCCACGCCAACGCCTGGCGCCACTCGGTCGCCGACCCGTCGCGGCAGCACCGCGATACCGAGACACGCGACAAGGGGTGCTCCGAGCGCCACGTGCAGCAGGAGCTGACCGGTCACCACAGTTCTGCTCCCGCTCCCGCGAGGGCGAGGACAACGACGAACGCCAGCCCGGCCGTGACGTAGGACTGCACGCGCCCGCCCTGAGCCGCCTGCGGTACCCGGCCCAATGCCTGTACGGCAACACCGGTACCGCGCACATACGCGTGCACAACGTCCCGGTCACCTACGATCACCAACCGAGACATCGCTGTAGCAGGTCGAACGATGGCAGTCTCATAAAGCCGGTCGAATCCGAAGCCCTCGACCAGGACCAGGCGTGCAGCGCCGAGTGCCGTGGCCGGATCCCGGCCGCCCAACCGTTGCCACTGTGCGAATGTCGCCAAGGCTCCGATCCCCACCAGCAGCAGCGACAGCACTGCGGTTGCCGGCGCGATCGACGGGCCCTCGGGCTCGGCGACCACCCCCACACCGGGGTCGAGCATCGCGGCAACCACCGACGGCATGAACGCGAGCACCGCGAGCAGGACCGTCGGCACCGCGAGCATGATGAGCGAGAGCCGCATCGGCGGCGGCGGATCATGTGCCGTGACAGACGCGGACCTGGTGGGGCCGCGGAAGGCGACCAGCCAGGCCCGAGTGGCGTAGCCGGCGGTCACCAGGACGGTGAGGAAGCCGCTGATCAGCACCAGCCATGCAGCCCACGGCGGCAGCGGCCCGCCATGCAGCGCGGCTTCCTCCGCGGCGCCCAGCACTGACTCTTTGGAGAAGAAGCCGCCCAGCGGTGGCAGGCCCATCAGCGCAGCCAACCCGAGGGTACTGACCAGATAGGTGAACGGCATCGATCGGCGCAGGCCGCCCATGCCCGACAGCAGGGTGGTTCCGATGGCGTGCGCGATCGCGCCGGCACCGAGGAACAGCATGGCCTTGAACGCGGCATGGCTGAGCAAGTGGAACAGTCCGGCCGAGTACCCGCCGACTGCCAGGGCCCCGAGCATGTACGCCAGCTGGCTGGAAGTGGACCAGGCGAGGACCCGCTTGTAGTCATCCTGGGCGAGTGCCGCGAGCGCAGCCAGCAGCATCGTCGTCGCCGCGATCACTGCGAGGACGGCGAGCGCGACCGGAGAGAGCAGGAACACCGAGTGCAGCCGGGCCACCAGGAACACGCCTGCAGCCACCATCGTGGCCGCATGGATCAGTGCCGACACCGGTGCCGGGCCCGCCATGGCGTCGGGAAGCCAGACATGCAGCGGTACCTGCGCGGACTTGCCGACCACGCCGCAGGTCAGCAGCACCAGCCCGACGGTCAACGTCGTCGACGGGACAGCCGACTCCTGCAGCGCGGATATCTGGAACGAGCCGGTCAAGTCAGCCAGGACCAGGATCCCCGCCAACATGCCGACGTCACCAAGCCGGGTGACCACAAACGCCTTGACCGCTGCAGCCCTGGCCTCCGGCAACTCCCAGTGCTGGCCGATCAGCAGTGCCGAGCAGATGCCCATGACCTCCCAGCCGACGAGCAGGACAACCAGGTCGTCGGCGAACACGACCAGCAGCATCGCGGCGGTGAACAGCGAAACCAGCGCAGCGTACGAACCGTAACGCGGCTCCGGGCGCATGTATGCGGTCGAGTAGACCTGGACGGCGAACGCAACAGCGGTCACCATGACGCCCACGGTCACCCCGAGCCCGTCTGCCCGGGTGGCCACCACGATTGGGATCCAGCCTGTGGGGATCGCTCCCCAGACCTCCACCGACGGTCCCCCGACCCAGACCGTGACGGCGGCGTACACCGACAGTGCGAATGCAAGGCCGGTGCCGATCACGGCCACCTGCCGTGCCAGTACGCGATTCGCTCCGAGCGCCAGGCCGACGAGAGCCGCGACGAAGGGGATCAACACGATCAGCGGCACGATCACCGGGCCGCCTCCGGCTCGGCTTCCTCGTCGACCGACTCGGTCCGTTCGTCGAGCAGCCCGAGATCATCCAGGTCGGACGTGCCGCGGTTGCGGAAGACGAGCAGCACGATCGCAAGCCCCACACCGACCTCTGCCGCGGCGATCGTGATGACGAACAGCGTCAGCACTTGGCCGGCGTGCAGGGCGTCCGCCCACCAGGCGTCGAAAGCAACCAGGTTGACGTTGACGCCGTTGAGCATCAATTCGACCGACATGAGCACCAGAACGGCATTGCGTCGGGCCAGGACACCGAAAACACCGAGGGAGAACAGCAGCGCAGACACCGCGAGCGGGAATGCCAGCCTCATCGTCCGTCCTCGCGGCCTCGACCCCGGGAGATAACGATGGCGCCGACCAACGCGGCCAGCAGTAGCACGGAAAGGACCTCGAACGGCAGAACCCAGGCCGTGAAGAGTGCAGTTCCGACGGCACGGCCATCACCCGCGCTGACCTGTTCGAAGTCGATCATGGTGCCGCCCATTCCCGCGAGCAGCGCGCCGGTCAGTACGACGGCAGTGGCCGCTGCCACCGTGGCGGCGAGGACGACCCGAGCGATGGGGGCGGCCGGAGCCGGCCCGATCGGGGCGCGGGTCAACATGAGAGCGAACAGCACCAGGACGACGACGGCTCCGACGTAGATCAGGACCTGAACCCAGGCCATCAACTCGGCCGTCATCAACAGGAACAGCCCAGCTACCGCGCCGAGACTCACCGCAAGCCAGAGTGCGGCATGCACGACCCGGGTCGTGGTGACAACGAGAACACCCGAACCCACAGCGACCGCGCCCAGCAGCACGAACGCCAGCTCGACACCGTTCACCCGGCCGCCTCGGGACCCGTGGCCGCGGACTGGCGGGCGGTCTCGACCTCCTTGGGTTCAGCGGCACGGTGATCGAGCGCCGGCGGCGGCGGGACGGTCCACATCCACTCCCGGAGCCGGTCGCGCTCGTGCACGAGATCGCGGATGTCCAGCTCCGCGTACTCGAATTCTGGGGACCAGTGCAGCGCGTCGAACGGGCAGACCTCGATACAGATGCCGCAGTACATGCAGAGAGAGAAGTCGATCGCGAACCGGTCCAGAACGTTTCGGGTTCGGGCCCGACCCCCCTCGGTGACCGGCGGGAGTTCCTCCTTGTGCGAGTCGATGTAGATGCACCAATCAGGGCATTCCCTGGCGCAGAGCATGCAGACGGTGCAGTTCTCCTCGGTGAGCGCGATGACACCCCGGCTGCGCGGCGGCAACTGTGGCGCCGCGTCCGGGTACTGCGCGGTTACCGCGCGTCTGGTCAGACGCCGGAACGTCGTGGCCAGCCCGGTTGCCAGCCCGAGACGTGCCATGCCACCCATCTTGGTCGCTTCGGCCCCTCGATTCGAGCCTCCACGCCCCGGCATCTAGCGGATCAGGCTCAGCAGGAACGCGATCATTGCGACAGCCAGCACCAACGCCGCCGCAAGGCCGGCCAGGAGCGCGGCTGGCAATGTTGATGCAGAGCCCTGGCCACGGCGGCCGGGCCGATGTGTCGCACGCCGCTTGGGCGGCATCGGAGCGTCGAGTTCGGCCCACACCGCGGCGAGCCCGAGCAAGCTGGTGTCGTCTGGCGACGGCTCACGCACGGCGTACCGGCGCCGACCTTCTGTGCGCATTGACTTCTGCCAATCGATCCGTGGCCGCTGCAGGCGACCGTCGACAGAGGCTAACTCCATCGGCAGCCACCGCAAAGCTGACGGCATCCCCCATCCTCAGCTGAGGGCGACGACCCCGGTCAGCGCCAGTTGCAGAAGAGCAAGCGGGACCAGCCACTGCCAGGCCAGGCGCTGCAGCTGATCCTCGCGCAGGCGCGGGAACGCGACCCGCAGCCAGATGACCACGAGGGCTAGGGCGAACGTCTTGAGGAGGGTCCACAACCAGCCCAGCGCATCGTCGAACGGGCCGTGCCAGCCGCCCAGGAACAGGACCGCCGTCAACGCGCTGAGCAGCACGATCCCGGCGTATTCCGCCAGGAGGAAGAACGCAAAACGCAGGCCGGTGTACTCGGTGAAGGCGCCAAAGATGATCTCCGAATCTGCCACCGGCATGTCGAAGGGCGGCCGTTGCAGCTCCGCCAGGCCGGCCACGAAGAACACGACGGCACCGACTCCCTGCCATGCCAGCCACCACGGCTGCCATGCCTCCACGATGCCGGGCAACGACAACGTCCCCGCGGCCATCGCGACGGATGCCGCTGTCAGCACGAATGGCAGCTCGTATGCCATCAGTTGCGCCGCCGTGCGCAAGCCGCCGAGCAGCGAGTATTTGTTGCCACTGGCCCAGCCGCCCATCAGCGAGCCCAGGACACCGACGCCCATGACCGCGAGCACGACGAGCAGGCCGACATCGACGTCGACGCCTACCCAGCCCGGCGCCAGCGGGACGAACGCCAACGCGACCAGGTACGGAACCATCGCGACAGCAGGGGCGAGTCGGAACACAGTCGGGTCGGCCCGAGCGGGGAGGACGTCCTCCTTCTGGGCGAACTTGACCCCGTCGGCGATCAGCTGGGCCCAGCCGTGGAACCCGCCCGCGTACATCGGCCCAACCCGACCTTGCATGTGTGCCATGACCTTGTGCTCGGTCTGTCCGACGATCAAAGGCAGCACCAGGAACGCTGCGACCACAGCGACGACGCGCACCAGCGCCTCGAGAACATCGATCACTCCGCAGCACCTTCGTCACCGGGTGGCCGCGGGCCCCATGACGGATCCGGCACCCCGGGTGGCAGCATCCGGCGACGCGACGGCGCGGCCCCTGCTGCACCGCCTTCGCCCGGCTCCTTCGCGCCTGGCCACGGCTTGGCGGCTCGCGCCGCCAGGACGAACTCTTTCCGTAGCGGATGTCCCTCGAACCCGTCGGGCAACAGCAACGGATCGAGCCCGGGATGGCCGTCGAACTCGATACCGAACATCTCGTGCGTCTCACGCTCGTGCCACGCCGCGCCGCGGTACACGGTGGTAGCGGACGGAAGAACCGGTGGGTCGCGCGGTATCCGGGTACGCACAAGCAGGTGCAGCACTGGATGCCGGGCCAGATCGGCGACGTGCATGACCACTGAGAAGCCCTCGTCCAGCTCATCGACGGCCGAGAGCCAGTCGAAGAAGGTCAGGCCCGCGTCCCGAGCGGCCTGCAGCGTCGCCAGCCACCGGTCTGCGGCGACGTCGAACACTGGCACCCCGAAAGCATCACTGACCTCGGCGCCCTCACCCGCCGCGTGGGCAAGCTGCACCGCCCAATCGTCGCTCGGTTCGGTCACGGTCGTTCCCGCTCACCGTTGGCGGGCGACACCAGCGGACGGGTGAGCGTTTCCGGCGCCGCCTCGCGGCGAACCGCAACCGGATCCGGGTATCGCTCAGCGAGGTTTTCCGCTGCGATCTTCTCCTGCAGCTTGAGAATCCCCTGCAACAGCGCCTCCGGACGTGGCGGACAGCCGGGTACGTACACGTCAACCGGCACTACCTGGTCGACGCCCTTGGTCACGGAGTACGAGTCCCAGTACGGCCCACCGGAGTTGGAGCACGCGCCGAACGAGATGACGTACTTCGGCTCGGGCATCTGCTCGTAGAGCCGCCGCACCGCCGGAGCCATCTTGTCGGTAACCGTCCCCGACACGACCATCAGATCGGCCTGGCGAGGTCCCGGCGCGAATGGGATCACTCCCAACCGGATGAAATCGTGTCGCGCCATGGATGCGGCTATGAACTCGATCGCGCAGCAGGCGAGACCGAAGTTGAATACCCAGAGGGAATAGCGACGGCCCCAGTTGAGGACGATCCGGACCGGCTCGGGCACCAGCCGCTGCGCCCGCCCGACATATCCAGCGCCAGCGTCGTCCGGGATCCCGTGACCGGGCATGCCCAGCTCGGTCACTGCCACGTCAGGACTCCACGCCGGACGGCGTACAAAATCCCGGTTGCCAGCAGCCCGAGGAAGACGAACATCTCGATCAGCGTCGTCGCCCCGAAGTTCGGTTCGGCGAACACGGTCGCCCATGGGAACAAGTAGACGGCGTCGACGGCGAAGACCACGTAGAGGAAGGCGTAGACGTAGTAGCGAATATGCGTGTGCGCCCACCCCTCGCCGACGGGGTCGACGCCGGACTCGTAGGTGAGCAGCTTCTCTCGCGTCGGCCGGCGCGGCGCGAGCAGGCGGTTTGCGCCGTATGCAACAGCCACGAACCCCACGCCGGCGAGCGCGACGACCACGAGCACGACATAGGGACTGAGGTACTCTTCCACGGCCCGCCTCCTCCCGGCGCCACGATGTACGAGTCGGCCCCCACCACGCTACCCGCGGCTGGGGTTTGGCGGGCCCAACCGGCGGGCGGGCGAGTACGAATCAGCACTATGGGTGAGGTACCGCACGTGCACATTCCCGAGTCGCCGCACGGGAACAAGGTCCAACGGACGTAGCATTGATGAGGAGGCGCACGAAGCGTCGCATGGCCAACGACGGCCATGCACCAAACGTGCCATCTAGGGGAGGCGTCTAGATCCGGTGACCGGAAAGCAGGTCCGGGAGCTCGACCGCGTGATCATTCGATTCGCAGGCGACTCCGGCGATGGGATGCAGCTGACCGGAGACAGGTTCACCGCCGAGACGGCCTCATTCGGCAATGACCTGTCCACGCTGCCCAACTTCCCGGCTGAGATCCGCGCTCCTGCGGGAACTCTGCCTGGCGTGTCGAGCTTCCAGCTGCACTTCGCCGACCACGACATCCTGACCCCAGGCGACGCACCGAACGTTCTCGTCGCGATGAACCCTGCCGCGCTCAAGGCCAACATCAACGATCTCCCGCGCGGCGCCACGGTCATCGTCGACAGCTCCGACTTCACCGACCGCGCCCTGAAAAAGGTGGGCTACCAGGCGAACCCTCTCGAGGACGGCAGCCTGGACGCGTACAAGGTCCATGCGCTGGACCTCACCGGCATGACGATGACCGCACTCAAGGAATTCGGCCTCACCCGCAAGGAGGCCGGGCGTTCGAAGAACATGTTCGCGCTGGGCCTGTTGTCGTGGATGTACGGCCGGCCCACCGAGGGGACCGTGCGGTTCCTGGAGCGCAAGTTCGCCAAACACCCCGCGATCCGCGATGCCAACATCACCGCGTTCAGGGCGGGTTGGAACTACGGCGAGACAACTGAGGATTTCGCGGTTTCATACGAGGTCAAGCCAGCGCCGCTGCCGCCCGGCAGGTACCGGAACATCACCGGCAACTTGGCCCTGTCCTACGGCCTGATCGCCGCGTCCCAGCGCAGCGGTCTGCCACTGTTCCTGGGTTCGTATCCGATCACGCCAGCGTCGGACATCCTGCATGAGCTGTCCAAGCACAAGCGCTTCGGTGTGCGGACCTTCCAGGCCGAAGACGAGATCGCCGGGATCGGTGCTGCGCTCGGTGCCGCGTTCGGCGGTGCGCTCGGCGTTACGACGACGTCCGGCCCCGGCGTCGCGCTCAAGTCGGAAACCATCGGCCTGGCGGTCTCGCTGGAGCTGCCGCTGATCGTCTGCGACATCCAGCGCGGCGGTCCATCCACCGGCTTGCCCACCAAGACCGAGCAGGCGGACCTGCTGCAGGCCATGTTCGGCCGTAACAGCGAGGCGCCGGTGCCGATCGTGGCGCCCTACTCGCCCGGTGACTGCTTCGACGCCGCATTGGAGGCGGCCCGAATCGCGGTCACGTACCGAACGCCTGTCCTGCTGTTGTCCGACGGCTACCTTGCCAACGGGGCTGAGCCGTGGCGGATCCCGGCGGTGTCCGACCTGCCAGTGATCGACCCCGGCTTTGCGACCAGCCGAAATCACGGGAACGGCGGCGGACCCGCTGAGTTCTGGCCGTACCTGCGCGACCCGTCCACCCTTGCGCGCCCCTGGGCCATCCCCGGCACGGCAGGTCTCGAGCACCGCATCGGCGGCATCGAAAAGGCCGACGGGTCGGGCGACATCTCCTACGACCCGGACAACCATGACCGGATGGTCCGGCTGCGGCAGGCGAAGGTCGATGGGATCGCGGCCAGCATCGGCCCGCTGGCCGTCGACGACCCCACCGGCGACGCTCGGCTGCTGGTGCTGGGTTGGGGGTCCACCTACGGCCCGATCGGCGCAGCCGTCCGGCGGGTCCGCCGGGCCGGCCGACCCGTCGCCCAGGCGCATCTGCGCCACCTCAACCCGTTCCCGGCCAACACCGGCGAGGTTCTGCGGGCGTACGACCGGGTGCTGGTCCCGGAGATGAACCTTGGCCAGCTCGCGCTGTTGTTGCGCGGACGGTTCCTGGTCGACGTGCAGAGCTACAACCGCGTCCGCGGGCTTCCGTTCAAGGCCGAGGAGCTCGCCGACGTCATCGAGAAGGCGATTGCGGATGTCTGAATCCACGGTCGAGCTGGGTCTGCCAGCCGGCCTGCAGGGCGTGCCCGAAACCGACGTCCCCGAAACGAAAAAGACCTTCACCAGCGACCAGGAGGTTCGATGGTGCCCCGGCTGCGGTGATTACGCGATCCTCGCCACGGTCCAGGGGTTCCTGCCCGAACTCGGGCTGCGCCGGGAGAACATCGTGTTCGTCTCCGGTATCGGGTGCTCGTCGCGTTTCCCGTACTACCTCGACACTTATGGGATGCATTCCATTCACGGCCGCGCGCCGGCGATAGCCACCGGGCTGGCCGCCTCTCGCCCGGATCTGTCGGTTTGGGTCGTCACCGGTGATGGCGACGCGTTGTCGATCGGCGGCAACCACCTCATCCACGCGCTGCGGCGAAACATCAACCTGACGATCCTGCTGTTCAACAACCGCATTTACGGGCTCACCAAGGGCCAGTACTCGCCGACGTCCGAGCTCGGCAAGATCACCAAGTCGACCCCGATGGGATCACTGGACGCTCCGTTCAACCCCGTGTCCCTGGCGCTCGGGGCCGAAGCAAGCTTTGTCGCACGCACCCTCGATTCGGATCGGGCTCACCTGACGTCGGTGCTGCGCGCGGCCGCGGCACACCGTGGGACTTCGCTCGTCGAGATCTACCAGAACTGCAACATCTTCAACGACGGCGCGTTCGATCTGCTCAAGAGCCCGGACACCCGCGACGACGTGCTCATCAAGCTCGAGCACGGCCAGCCCGTGCGCTTCGGCGCCGATCTTCAGCATGGTGTGCGCCGGGATCCCGGCACCGGTGGGCTGGAGGTCTGTGCCGGCGACGACCCCGCTGTGATCGTCCATGACGCGCACGCCGCCGACCCGTCACAAGCGTTCGCGTTGTCGCGACTGGCCGACTCCGGCTCCCTCGCTCGCTCTGCCATCGGGATCTTCCGGCAGGTCGAGCGAGCGACGTATGGCGACCTCATGGCGGCTCAGCTCGATCGCGCCGTCGACACCCAAGGTCCCGGTGACCTTGCCGGCTTGCTGGCCGGCAGCGACCCGTGGACGGTCGGCTGACTCCTCGTGGGGGTCACCGCATCACCAGATCGGTGGTGAGGACCTCGCCTACGCCCAGCAACTGTGACGGCCCAGCCATCAGAGGGACGAGCAGACGTTTCACATGCTCGTCCAGCACCGCCCGCCCCGCCGCCGCCTGGTCCTCACTGTCCCATAGCGTGACGGTTAGCCAGTCTCCGGACTCGTCTGCATGATGACGTTGCCGGCGTAGCCGGGTTGCTCGGCGTGGAGTCGTTGGAACTCCTGTACCTCTGCCTCAGCTCGGGCGAGCCGGTCGACGTCATACGTAGTGCGCCGCACGATCGCATACACGGCCATCTCCCTTCTCATCTCCCGATCCGTTGTGTGTCGCTCACGCGGCGCTGCTCAACTCGACGCGGTGTGCGCTCGCCGCGGTCTCGAGCTGCTCGAGCAAGTCACGGATACCATTGCGGACCGCCCCATCGGGCAGTGCGCCATTGACGTCGAAACGCTGGTGGACGCTCGGCACACCCAGTTCATCGTCCAGGACGTTTGCTCCGATGACGCCGAGTACCTTGCGCAGGTCGGCTCGGGCACCCGCGGCCCCCCGGGCGCCGGGACTAGCGCTGATCAGGGCGACTGGTTTACCGCGCAGTGCGTTGTCGGGAAACGGGCGAGATGCCCAGTCCAGCGCAGTCTTCAAGTGTCCCGGCACCGAACCGTTGTACTCCGGTGTCGCAATGAGCGGGGCGTCAGCATCCACGATCGACCGACGCAGCGCTTCGACGGTGAGCGGCGCGCGAAGAACGTCGAGATCCTGGTCGTAGGGTGGGACTGCTGCCAACTCGCGCCAGAACGTTACCTCTATGCCGGGTGGTGCCTCTTCGGACGCGACACGTAGCAACCTCGTGTTGAACGAATCTGCGCGAAGACTTCCGCTGAGCGCCAAGACCCTCATTCTGCCCTCCGTGCCTCCCACCAGCAGTTGTGTGCGCCATCCATATAGTCAAGTACTTGACAGCCTAGGGCAGACGCAATGGGATGCCAAGTGCTTGACCAAATGACTGGACGGCCGGATCAACGGCCGGCAAGCTGGTCGAGCATCGCCTCGAGGACTTGCCGCAGCTGCCGCATGTCGGCCGCACCGAACCGGCGCTGCCAGTCGCGCTCCACCTCCCGAAACAGCGACCGCGCGACAACCTGCGACTGTTGACCACGGTCGGTCAGCCGTACCAGCTTGGCGCGGTCATCGGACGGGTCTCGCACGACGTCGAGGTAGCCCTTGGACTCCAAGAAGGCCACTTGCTGGCTGATTGCCTGCTTGGTAACGCCGGACTGACCGACCAACACACTCATTCGCACCGGCTCGGCACTCAGGAACCTCAGCACATTGGTCCCGAGGGAGAACGACAGATCCGGAAACCCGGCCTCGGCAAACCGGCGCTCGAACTCGGTTGTGAACGCCGCACTGACCCGCGATAAGAGGGTGCTCAATGGTTCTCTGTGTGGCACCTCACCACGCTACCGATCAGTCAAGCTCTTTACCGATCGGGGCGGTATGAGCCGCCACCAGACGTGACCATTTGAGAGCGGATGGGCAGCAGTCTCCGGCGGTGCGGGGTGTCGACGGATTCGGAGGGCGGGCCCTGCCATCTGGATAGATGCATTCGACAGGGCAATACTCGTCCGGACACAGGGAGGTCAGTCAATGGCAGCGGAAGCCCCAGTTGGACGGGTTCGGTTCATGGCGACACTGGTCGCCATCGCCGGTGTCATCATGATGATCGGCGGTGTGGTCACGTGGTTCACGGTCCAGGATCAACTCTCCGCCGAGAACATCACGGTCTCTGAAGACGCGGCAATGCTGGCCGGCGACCAGGTCAACGGGCCGCTGAGTGCATACGC
The DNA here is from genome assembly GCA_963794465.1 of uncultured Actinomycetota bacterium. Lineage (GTDB taxonomy): Bacteria > Actinomycetota > Actinomycetes > Jiangellales > Jiangellaceae > JACVRX01. The sequence goes on from CAWCED010000027.1 coordinate 20,594, forward strand.
CGAAGCGGAGATCATCAATGAGCACGCTCTCGCCGAGACCGACGGCATGACGTACGCCGAACTCGACCGAGAGGACCCGAACCGCCAGGTGGTGATGACCGCGTCGTTCCTGCGGGCGTCGCTGTTCACCTCGGTCGTCGCGTTCGGCGTGGCTGTCATGGCCGCTGGCGTGGGGTTGGTGTTGCTGTTCATTGCCGTGGCGTTGTTCGGGCTGGCCCGGGGACTGAGCAACCTCGGCCCGGTCGAGCGGGCCGGAGCCTGAACCCTGGTCGGGGTGGACCTGGTCGTTCCGAAAGGGCAGGCAGGACTCAGGCGGTTCGGGTGACAACGGAGTCGCAGAGCGCCTCGAGTGCGCGGCGGGCGGGGATGCGAGGCAGTGGCCCGAGAACGGTTCGCGCATCGTTGGCGTAGCGGCGAACGACGGCGCGGGCGCGGGCCATCGCGGAGTGCGCACGCAGCAGCTGCAAGGCCTCGGTATGAACGGCTTCGTCGTTCAGCGGGCCGTCGAGCAGCGCCCGAAGCCCGGCGTCTGCGGGATCGGTCGACTGCCGGGCGTACAGAACCGGGAGCGTCGCCACACCTTCGCGCAGGTCGGTGCCCGATGCCTTGCCGAGCACGGTTGACTCGCTGGCGATGTCGAGGACGTCGTCGGCGAGCTGGAAGGCCATGCCGATGCTCTCGCCGTACCGGGCGAGCACATCGACCGCCCCGTCCGACACCCCGGCGTGGAGCGCACCCAGCCGGGCTGAGGTCGCAATGAGTGACGCCGTCTTGTCCGACAGCACACCCAGGTAGTGGGCCACCGGGTCCTCGTCGTCCTTCGGACCCAACGTCTCCCTCAGCTGGCCATGGACAAGCCGCTCGAACGTCCGCGCCTGGATTCGGACCGTCTCGATACCCAGGTCGGCCGCGATCTCCGATGCCCGCGCGAACAGGAAGTCGCCGGTAAGGATCGCAACGGTGTTGCCCCACATGGCGTTCACACTGGGCGCCCCTCGCCGAAGTGCGGCCTGGTCCATGACGTCGTCGTGATAGAGCGTCGCAACGTGGGTGAGCTCGACAACAACGGCGGCTGGGACGACACCAGGCGCATCCGGGTCTCCGAAATGGCCGGCCGTCAACGTGAGCAACGGACGGAACCGCTTCCCACCAGCCGCGACCAAATGCCGTGACGACGCGGCAAGCATCGCGTCGTCGGACTTGACCGCCTCCGCCAGCTGCTCCTCGACTTCCTCGAGCCCAACCGCGACCGACGCCTCGAATGCCGGGTCAACCGAGGGGATCGAGAGGACCGGAGAGTTCGCCACGGGCCTCCTCCTCGGGTGGTCAGCGAATGAACACGGCAGCCTGTTGAGCCAACTCGAGCAGTGGCCCGGGCAGGATGCCGAGGATGACCGTCGCCGCCACGCCCAAACCGATACCGACGGTAGTCCACATGCTCGGCACGGCCACTGTCGGGCCGTCGGCCGCCGGTTCGGTGAAGAACATCAACACGATGACGCGTACGTAGAAGAACGCAGCTATGGCACTGGCGATCACGCCGACGATCACCAGAGCCAGCGCTCCGGCGTCGATCGCAGCCGAGAAGACAGCGAGCTTCCCGACGAAGCCGCTGGTCAGTGGGATCCCAGCGAAGGCCAGCAGGAACAGCGCGAACGTCGCGGCCACGACCGGCGACCTCTTGCCCAAGCCGGCCCACTTCGCCAAGTGTGTGGCCTCACCAGCAGAGTCGCGCACCAGCGTCACCACGGCGAATGCCCCAACGGTGGTGAAGCCGTAGACGACCAGATAGAACAGCACGCTGGCGGTGCCGATCTCGTCAGCAGCTACCATCCCGGTGAGGATGAATCCGGCGTGCGCGATCGAGGAGTACGCCAACATGCGCTTGACGTCCGTCTGCGTCAGCGCGACGACGACCCCAACCATCATGGTGAGAATCGCCACCGCCCAGAACATCGGCTGCCAGTCGCTGCTCAGCGCACCGAAGGACACATAGAAGATCCGCAGCATCGCCCCGAACGCGGCGATCTTCGTGCAGGCGGCCATGAAACCGGTGACCGGTGTCGGTGCGCCTTGATAGACGTCGGGGGTCCACGAGTGGAACGGCGCAGCGCTCACCTTGAACAACAGTCCTACCGCGATCAGGCCGACACCGGCCAGCAGCAGGCCCTCCTGGCCCACCCTGGCGCCCAGCGCCGCGTCGATCTCCGAGAGCCGCACCGAGCCCGCGAACCCGTAGATCAGGGCCGCGCCGAAGAGGAAGAACGCCGACGAGAACGCGCCCAACAGGAAGTACTTCAGCGCCGCCTCCTGCGACAGCAGTCGCCGACGGCGAGCCATCCCGGCCAGCAGGTACAGCGGGAGGGAAAGCACCTCCAGCGCAACGAACAGTGTCAGCAGGTCGTTGGCGGCCGGGAACAGCAGCATCCCGCCGACGGCGAACATCATCAGCGGATAGACCTCGGTCTGCAGCACACCCGCCGCGATCAGGGTCCGTTCCGCGGCACCGCCAGGCAGCGCCGAAGCGGAGGGGGCGAAGGTGTCACCCCCGCCTTCCAGCCGACGTTCGGCGAAGAACAGCACACTGATCGCGGAGAACACCAAGATCGCGCCCTGCAGGAACAGGGCCGGCCCGTCGATTGCCACCGACCCCGCCGCGCCGACGAGTGACGTTCCTGCCAGCCGGACGACCGCGACGAACGCGGCCACCAGCGCGCCGAGTGCCAGGCCGATCTGCAGGACGTGCCGCGGCCGGCGAGGCACGAACGCCTCGATCAGAACGCCGACAATTGCTGCGCCGAAGACGATGAGGATCGGCAGCAGCTCGGCGTACTCGATGCTTGGCGCGTTCACTCACTCGCTCCTTCCGCAGCGGGAGTGATGGGCTCCGGATCACTCACGCCCACCTCAGCGAGCGTGGGCTGTACGCCGTTGTCGATGACGTCCAGCAGAGGCTTCGGAAAGAACCCGACCGCGAGGAGCAGTGCGACCAGCGGCGCGACGATCAGTAGCTCGCGCCGGCGCAGGTCGACGAAGTCTCTCGTCGCATCCCGTGCCGGGCCGGTCATCGTGCGTTGATAGAAGAGCAGGATGTACAGCGCGGCCAGGATGATCCCCACCGTCGCGACGACCGCAGCAATCCGGTACCGGCTGTAGGTGCCCACCAACACCAGGAACTCGCTCACGAACGTGGCCAGCCCCGGCAACGCCAGTCCGGACAATCCGGCGAACAACAGCGACCCGGCGAGGATCGGCGCCGGCTGTGCCACGCCGCCGTAGTCGGCAACCAGCCGTGATCCACGTCGGACGATCATGAAGCCGACGATCACGAACAGGGCCACGGTCGACAGGCCGTGGTTGACCATGTAGAGGGTCGAGCCCGCAGCGCCCTGGCTGGTCAACGCGAAGATGCCCATCACGATGAACCCGAAGTGCGAGATCGACGTGTACGCGATCAGCCGCTTCATGTCCGTCTGCGCGACGGCAAGCAGAGCTCCGTAGAGGATGCTGATCACCGCGAGCACCACGACCGCCGGCGCGAACTCACGAGAGGCGTCCGGGAACAGCGGGAGAACCAGCGCGATCATGCCGAACGTCCCGACTTTGTCCATGACCCCGGAGAGGTATGCGGCGTTGGCAGGGGTCGCCTCCGCGGCTGCATCCGGCAGCCACGTGTGGAACGGCCACAGCGGGGCTTTGATCGCGAAGGCGAACATGAACCCCAGGAAGAGCCACCGCTGGATCTCGACGGGAACGTCCAACGCCACCAGGTCGGAGAGCAGGAATGACGGCTGACCGGCGTCGAATGACTGCACGTAGAGCCCGATGACGGCCGCGAGCATCACGAGCCCACCGAGCAGGTTGTAGAGCAGGAACTTCACAGCCGCGTACCGACGCTGTGGGCCGCCGTAGAGACCGATGAGGAAGTACATCGGCAACAACATGGCCTCGAACAGGACATAGAAGAGCAGCACGTCCTCGGCCGCGAAGGTGCCGATGATCATGGCTTCCAAGAGCAGCATCAGCGCGAAGAACGGCTTTGGATTGCGGCGTTCGGCCTCGGCCTCGCGCCACATGGCCAGCAGCACGATCGGAGTGACGACAGCGGTCAGAACGATGAGCGAGAGCGAGATGCCATCGGCGCCGACGGCATAGAAGACGCCGAGTGAGCCGATCCACTCGTACTGCTCGACGAACTGCTCGGGCGCTCCGTCGGCCACGAACGCAACCGCGGCGATCACTGTGAGGATCGCCGTGACAACCGAGATGAACACAGCGAGCCGCTTCGCGGTCTTCTCCAGCCCCCGCGGCACCAGCGCCGTGAGGGCGGCGCCAAGCAGGGGGACGGCGATCAGGGTCGTGAGCCAGGGAAACGTCACGGCAGCCTCACCACCAGCATGGCCAAGACGACGATCGCTGCGCCGGCGAGCATCGACAGGGCGTACGAGCGCACGAATCCCGTCTGCCATCGGCGCAGCCGGGTCGAGAACTGACCGACCCCAGACGCAGTACCGACCACCGCGCCGTCGATCCCGCGGTTGTCCACGTAGACCAGCGACCGGGTCAGGTATTGGCCCGGCCGCATGAACACGGCCTCGTTGACGGCGTCGCCGTACAGGTCGCGCCGGGCAGCGACGGTGACAACCGAGCCCTGCGGTTGGGTGACCGGAACCGGCTGCCGGCCGAAGATCTGCCAGGCGACGAAGACTCCGACCAGGACGACGGCGAGCGTGATCACGGTCATCGCCCAGATCGGGATCCCCAACTCGACGTGCTCCTCACCCGTCACCGGCTCAAGCCACTCGACGATTCCGCCGCCGATGAACAGCAGCGCCGCACCGCCGACGACGGACAGCCCGCCGAGAATCATCAGCGGAATGGTCATGACCGACGGCGACTCGTGCGGATGCGCTTCGGCGGCCCACCGCTTTTCACCGGCGAACGTCATGAGCATGACCCTGGTCATATAGAACGCGGTGATGCCGGCGCCGACCAATGCGCAGAACCCGGCGACCGGATTGTTCGCGAATGCCGACCTCGATGATCGAGTCCTTGGAGAAGAACCCGGCGAACGGTGGTATCCCGATGATCGCCAGATATCCGGCAGCGAATGTCAGGAACGTCACCGGCATAGCGGTCCGCAGCGCGCCGTAGCGACGCATGTTGACCTCGTCGTTCATGCCGTGCATGACCGAGCCGGCGCCGAGGAACAAGTCGGCTTTGAAGAAGCCATGGGTCAGCAGATGGAAGATCGCGAAGGCGTACCCGGCCGGCCCGAGACCGGCGGCCAGCATCATGTATCCGATCTGGCTCATGGTCGATCCAGCGAGCGCCTTCTTGATGTCGTCCTTCGCGCATCCGATGATCGCGCCCATCAGCAGCGTGACCGTCCCCACGATGACGACTGCTGTCTGCGCGATCTCGTTGCCGTTGTAGATCGCCGCTGACCGCACGACCAGGTAGACCCCGGCGGTGACCATGGTCGCGGCGTGGATCAGGGCGGAGACGGGAGTCGGACCCTCCATCGCATCGAGCAGCCACGACTGCAGCGGGAACTGCGCGGACTTCCCGCACGCGCCCAGTAGCAACAGCAGCCCGATCGCCACCAACCAGTCGTTCGGTGCACCGGCTGCAGCGGGAAACACTGCGGCAAACGCAGTCGAGCCGAAGACGATCACCATCGACATGACGGCGAGCGACATCCCAAGGTCGCCGACCCGGTTGACCACAAAGGCCTTCTTGGCTGCAACGGCAGCCGAGTCCTTGTGCTGCCAGAACCCGATCAGCAGGTACGAGGCAAGGCCGACGCCTTCCCAACCCACGTAGAGGATCAGGTAGTCGTCGGCCAGGACGAGCAGCAGCATCGCGGCGACGAACAGGTTCATGTAGCCGAAGAAGCGCTGCCGGTTCTCGTCGTGCTCCATGTAGCCGATCGAGTAGATGTGGATGAGCGAGCCGACGCCCGTGATGAGCAGCACGAACGCCATCGACAGCTGGTCGAGCAGCAACCCGACTGTGACGTTGTAGTTGCCGACCGTGAAGAAGTCGTACAACGGTGCGGAGATGGCGCGCTGCTCAGGTGCACGGCTGACCATGGAGACGAACAAGACGGCCGCAAGTACGAACGCCAGCACCGGCGCGACGCAGCCCAGCACCGGCGCGATCCGGTTGAGTCGGCGCCCACCGAGCAGGAGGACCGCTGCGCCCAGCAGGGGGAGCACGACCAGCAGCCACGTCGAGGAGAACACGCCCTCGGCGACGGTGGCGGTCTCCTCCGTCGTCTGGCTGACGAGCGCGGACGCGACAGTCATCTGGTCACTGATCCCTCATGACGTCAGAGCTTGAGCAGGCTCGCGTCGTCGACCGACGCGGACCTACGGGTCCGGAAGATGGTGACGATGATGGCCAGGCCGACGACGACTTCGGCGGCGGCGACGACCATGACGAAGAAGGCAACGATCTGGCCGTCGATGTCCCCGTGCAGCCGGGCGAAGGTGACGAACGCCAGGTTGCACGCGTTGAGCATCAGCTCGACGCTCATGAAGGCGATCAACGCGTTACGGCGGAGGAGCACGCCGGCGCCGCCGATGGTGAACAGGATCGTCGAGAGCACCAGGTAGGGCGTGGGACTCATGGCCGCTCGCCCTCCACATCCTCGAGTGGTTCGCCGGTCAGCTCCTCCACTTGAGCTTCGAGCCGGGACACGTCACCCGCGCTTTCGTCACTGACCCGGACCGTTCCGCGGGCAACCAATACCTTCGAGACGGACAGGTCGCTGGGCGACCCGTCCGGAAGCAGTGCCGGCGTGTCGACCGCGTTGTGCCGGGCATAGACGCCGGGGCTCGGCAATTGCGATGCCGCCACCCCTCCGGCCTTGAACCGCCGTTCGGAAAGCTCCCGCTGGCTGGGACGCCGGAACAGTCGTTCGCGATGGGTCAGCACCATCGCCCCGAGTGCAGCCGTGATCAGTAGAGCGCTGGTCACCTCGAAGGCGAACACATAGCGGAAGAAGATTCGGTCGGCGATGGCGACGACGTTGCCTTCCGGCGCCGCGGCTGCCATCCCTGCCGGCGCCGGGAACAACGCGTTGGCCGCGACGGCGACCAGCAGAATGCCGAAGCCGAGGCCGGCGAGAACCGCAGCGACCCGCTGGCCCCGGATCGTCTCGACCCGAGAGTCGCTGGTATCGACTCCGACCAACATGATCACGAAAAGGAACAACATCATGATCGCGCCGGTGTAGACGACGACCTGGACGACCCCGAGAAACGGTGCCTCCAACGCTATGTAGAGCACCGCCAGGCAGATCATGGCGAGTGCGACGAACATTGCTCCGTGGACTGCCTTGCGCGCGATGACCAACCCGAGGGCGGACAACACGGCGAGTCGGCGCAATGATCCAGAACAGCACGGTCTCGCCGGTATGACCCGCGGTCTCGGCGGCCTGAGCCAGCACGGCGGCGCCCATCAGCCCATCCCCTCCCCGACGCGCTGGTCGGCGGAACCGCGTAAGCCCGCTCCCGACCGCAGGTAGTAGTCGCGCTCCGTGTCGCCCAAGCGCATCGGGTGCGGAGGTTCCTCCATTCCCGGCAGCAAGGGGGCAAGGAGATCCTGCTTCTCGTAGATCAACTTCTCGCGGGTGTCGTCGGCGAGTTCATACTCGTTGGTCATGGTCAGAGCCCGGGTGGGGCAGGCCTCGATGCACAAGCCGCAGAAGATGCAGCGCAGGTAGTTGATCTGGTAGACCCGGCCGTACCGCTCGCCAGGGGAAAACCGCAGCTCCTCGGTGTTGGAATCGCCCTCCACGTAGATGGCGTCGGCCGGGCACGCCCAGGCGCACAGCTCGCAGCCGATGCATTTCTCCAACCCGTCCGGATGCCGGTTGAGCTGGTGCCGGCCGTGGAATCGTGGGGCGACCGTGTGCCGCTGCTCGGGGTACTGCTCGGTGACGGTCTTGCGGAACATGGTCCGGAACGTCACGCCGAAGCCAGCGATCGGGTCGAGGAAACTAGGCATCGTTGCCCTCCCCCGCGGGCGGCTCGGCCCCCCGCGAGTCCCCCCACAGTGGTGGGACTCGTCGTTCCAGGCATGGGCGGCACCGGATGGCCTCCCGCATGTGCGTCGAACGGTTTCGGCTCCGCATCCTCGGCCGGTTCCCGTCCCCGCTCGGGGATGATCATGCTCACGATCAGCATGAGCAGGACGAAGCCGCCGCCCCAGATCAGTACGTCGCGACGTTCCAGTCCTTCGTTGAACGCCAGTCGCATCGCCGCGACCAGCAGGATCCATGCCAGTGACGCCGGGATAAGGATCTTCCAGCCGAGTTGCATGAACTGGTCGTAACGCAACCTGGGCAGCGTCCCCCGCAGCCAGATGAATACGAAGATCAGCAGGACTACCTTGGCGACAAACCACAGCAGTGGCCACCAGCCGGTGTTGAAGTAGTCGTCGTTGATCGCCGAGATCGGCCACGGCGCACGCCAGCCACCGAGGAACAGGGTCGTGGCGATTGCGGCGACGTTGACCATGTTGATGTACTCGGCAAGGAAGAACATCATGTATTTCACCGACGAGTACTCGGTCATGAAGCCCGCTACCAACTCGCCCTCGGCTTCCGGCAGGTCGAACGGCGCCCGGTTGGTCTCTCCAACCATCGAGATCAGGTAGACGACGAACGACGGCAGCAAGATGACCGCGAACCACATCGGCTCCTGGGCCTGCACGATTTGCGACGTCGACATGGAGCCGGCGAACAGGAATACGGCGACGAAGGACAACCCCATCGCGATCTCGTACGAAATGACCTGTGCCGAGGATCGGATGCCGCCCAGCAACGGATAGGTCGAGCCGCTGGACCAGCCGCCCAGGACGATGCCGTAGACGCCCACCGACGCGATCGCGAGGACCAACAGCACTGCGACCGGCATATCGGTCAACTGCAGCGGTGTCTCCACTCCGAAGATCGAGACCACTGGGCCCATCGGAATGACGGCGAAGACCATGAACGCCGGTATGGCAGCGATGATCGGGGCGAGGACGTAAACGAACCGGTCGATGCCCTTGGGCGTGATCGTCTCCTTGAGGATCAGCTTGACGCCATCGGCCAGGCTCTGCAGCGTCCCCCACGGGCCGGTGCGGTTGGGGCCGACGCGGTGCTGCATCCGTGCAACGACTTTGCGCTCGTACACGATGTTGAACAGCGTGAAGAGCATCAGCAGGACGAAGATCCCGACCGCTTTCAGCAGTACCAGCCACCACGGGTCATTCCCGAACCCCGGAACCTGTTCCGGCGCCTGTTCCTGCACCTGGCCGGCGAACGCGGACAATCGGTTCACCGGACACCTCCGCTGCTCTCATCGAGCTCAGCGGGCGCAGGTGCGATGGTGACGACGTCGCCCGCGTGGGCGCCGAGGTCGAGATGGACCCGGGAGCCGGGCGAGTTCTGTGGCACCCAGACCACCCGGTCCGGCATCTCGGTCACCTCTACGGGCAACGTCAGCGAACCTCGCTCGGTGCCAACCGTCAGTGCTGATCCGTCCGCGACGCCGACCTCGGCCGCGGTCACCGCCGACACCCGCGCAACCGGCCGACGGGCAGTGCCCGCGAGGTGCGGCTCGCCATCTTGCAACCGGCCGGCGTCGAGCAGCATCCGCCACGTCGCCAGCGCGGCCTCCCCGGCGCCGGGGCTCGGCGGCGGGTCGGATGCGGGCACCTCAGGCAGCTCGACCCGAGCGCCGTCCCACCGGCCGAGCTCAGCCAACTCGGCTCGAGCTGCCTCGACCGTCGGTAGTCCGAGGCGCGCGCCGAACTCGTCGGCGAGCGTGTCGAGGACGCGGCTGTCCGGCATCGTCCCGGTGTCAGCGAACACCGCCTCGAACGGCCGCTCGCGGCCCTCCCAGTTCACGAACGTACCGGATTTCTCGACCACCGCCGCAACCGGCAGCACCACGTCGGCGAGGTCGGTGATCTCGCTGCGACGGACCTCCAGGCTCACCACGAAGCCGGCGCCGGCAAGCGCCGCCCGCGCGATGGCAGGATCGGGCAGATCGGCCAGCTCGACACCGGCCACCAAGGCGCCGCTCAGGCTGTTCGCGGCCAGGGCGGCAATGATGCCGTCGGTGTCACGACCAGGACGGACGGGCACATGGGGCACGTCCCAGGCAACTGCCACGTCGACCCTTGCCTCGGTGTCGGCGATGGGTCGGCCACCCGGCAGCAGATGCGGCAGCGCACCGGCCTCGAGCGCGCCGCGTTCACCGGCCCGACGCGGGATCCAGGCGAGCCGGGCTCCGCTTGTCGCGGCGAGCTGAGCCACCGCGGCAAGAGCGCCGGGTACGGCGGCGAGCCGCTCGCCGGCCAGGACGATTGCGCCGGACGCCGACAGCGCATCGCTGACGTCCCGGACCCGCTGGTCACCTGAACCGAGCGCGCTCAGCACCTCTGCCTCGGTGCCTGGAGCCGCCAGCACCAATTCGGCGTCCAGCTTGACCAGGCCTCGGCTGGCGAACGGGGCAACTGCAAAAACCGTCGTCCCCCGCTTTCGCACGGCCTTGCGTAGCCGGAGGAATACGGTCGCGGCCTCCTCCTCGGGATCGAGACCGACCAGGAGAACGGCAGGGGCCTCCTCGAGATCCGGATACGTCACACCCAGCCCGGCTCCGGCCAACCCGGCCAAGAAGTCGGCCTCCTCAGCGGAGTGCACCCGGGCGCGGAAGTCGATGTCGTTCGTGTCCAGAACCACGCGGGCGAACTTTGCGTACGCGTAGGCATCCTCGACGGTGAGCCGGCCTCCGGTGAGCACACCGACGCCGCCGCTGTCACGGGCCGTCGCGAGCCCGCCCGCCGCTATCGCCAACGCCTCCGGCCAGGACGCCGTGACGAGCTCGCCGGTTTCCTCGTCGCGGACCAGCGGATAGCGTCAACCGGTCCTCGAGCGTCGCATACCGGAACGCGAAGCGATCCTTGTCCGAGATCCACTCCTCGTTGACCTCGGGGTCGTCGCCTGCGAGCCGACGCATCACTGTGCCTCGGCGAAAGTCGACCCGAATCGCCGCGCCGCACGCGTCGTGCTCGGCCACCGACGGCACCGAGACGAGGTCGAACGGCCGGGCCCGGAACCGGTAGGCGGCCGAGGTCAAGGCACCCACCGGACAGATCTGGATGGTGTTGCCAGAGAAGTAACTCTCGAAGGGCTCGGTCTCATAGATGCCGATCTGCTGCAGTGCGCCGCGTTCGAGCAGCTCGATGAACGGATCACCGGCGATCTCCTTCGAGAACCGGGTACACCGGGCGCACAGCACGCATCGTTCTCGGTCGAGCAGCACCTGGCTGGAGATCGCGATCGGCTTGGGGAAGGTACGCCGGACACCCTCGTACCGAGTCTCCGGCCGGCCGTTGCTCATGGCCTGGTTCTGCAGCGGGCACTCCCCGCCCTTGTCGCAGACCGGGCAGTCCAGCGGGTGGTTGATCAGCAGGAACTCCATGATCCCTTGCTGGGCTTTGTCAGCAACCGGGGAGGTGAGCTGGGTCCGCACGACCATTCCCTGGGTGACGGCCATGGTGCAGGATGCCTGCGGCTTGGGCATGCCGCGGCCGTTGCCGGCATCCACGACTTCCACGAGGCATTGCCGGCACGCGCCCACCGGGTCGAGCAGCGGGTGGTCGCAGAACCGCGGGATCTGAATACCCAGCAGCTCGGCAGCTCGGATGAGCAACGTGTGCTCGGGCACGCTCACTTCGAACCCATCGATGGTCAGCGTGACGAGTTTCGGGGTTTGCTCGACGGTCCGCGCTCGGGGGTTGCGGCGACGTGACGGTCATCGGGCAACCTTTCGATCAGGTGCAGCGACGACCGGGTGGCTCATGCCCTCGCTCCGGTGCTCGCTGCGAACAGAGTCGAGGCGGCCGGGTCGAAGGGGCAGCCGCCCTCGTCGAAGTGGGCGATGTACTCGTCGCGAAAGTACTGCAGTGACGACGTGATCGGCGCGATGCCGCCGTCGGCCAGGGCACAGAACGACCGGCCGGCGATGTTGTCGGCCAGGTCCAGCAGCTTGTCCAGGTCGGCCTCGGTACCGTGCCCTTCCTCGAGCCGTTCCAGGATCTGGACCAGCCACCAGAAGCCCTCGCGGCACGGCGTGCACTTACCGCACGACTCGTGCTTGTAGAACTCGACCCAGCGAGCGACCGCACGCACGACACAGGTCGTGTCGTCGAAGATCTGCAGCGCCTTGGTGCCCAGCATGCTGCCCGCCTGCGGCCACTCCCTCGTAGTCGAGCGGAACGTCGAGGTGCTCGGCTGTCAGCAGCGGAGTCGACGACCCGCCGGGCGTCCAGAACTTCAGCTCGCGGCCGTCCCGGACACCGCCGGCCATCTCGAGCAGCTCGCGCAGCGTGAGCCCCAGCGGGCCCTCGTACTGCCCGGGCCTGGTGACGTGACCCGACAGCGAGTAGAGGGTGAAGCCCGGGCGACTTCTCCGTGCCCATCGAGCGGAACCAGTCGACGCCCTGCGACGACGATCGATGGGACCGAGGCGATGGTCTCGACGTTGTTGATCACTGTGGGCGACGCATACAGGCCGGCGACTGCCGGGAAGGGCGGCCGCAGTCGGGGCTGGCCGCGCCGGCCCTCGAGCGAGTCCAGCAGCGCGGTCTCCTCGCCGCAGATATACGCGCCGGCGCCGGCGTGCACCGTGAGCTCGAGGTCCGAAACCCGAGCCCAGGATGTCGCTGCCCAGGTACCCGGCGTCGTACGCGTCCTGCACGGCCTGCTGTAGCCGCCGGATCACGTGCAGCACCTCACCTCGGATGTAGATGAACGCGTGCTTCGCCTTGATGGCGTACGAGGCGATGATCACGCCCTCGACCAGCAGATGCGGCGAGGCCAACATCAGCGGGATGTCCTTGCAGGTGCCTGGCTCGGACTCGTCGGCGTTGACAACCAGGTAAGTAGGTTTCGGGCTGTCCATGGGGATGAAGCTCCACTTCATGCCCGTCGGGAAGCCCGCGCCGCCCCGACCACGCAGCCCGGCTTCCTTGACCATGTCCACGATGTCGGCCGGCTGGCGCTGGAGTGGCGATGCGCAGGGCCTTGTACCCGTCGTGCCGCTCGTAGCCGTCTCGGGTGAAGGAGTCGCTTTCGTGCCAGTACTGCGAGAGCAGCGGGGTGAGGGTGCTCATCGGGCGCCCTCCGGCGCTGCGGTCGGGCCACTCGTTTCGATCGCCGGGGCGCCGCCCTCGGGAGTGGTCCAGCCGTGTTCGTGCGCGAGGGTGAGCCCGGCCAGGCTGGCTGGGCCGGCGGGCACTCCTACATCTGCCTGACCGTCCGGGAACCCGGCGATGATCCGGGCGGCCTCCTTCCAGGTACAGATCCTCGGACCGCGTGTGGAGTGGACCTCCTCGCCGGCCCGCAGCCGCTCGACCAGCTCTCGCGCGGACTGCGGGGTCTGGTTGTCCATGAACTCCCAGTTGACCATCACGACAGGGGCGTAGTCGCAGGCAGCGTTGCACTCGACCCGCTCGAGCGAAACCGTGGCGTCGGGCAGGGTTTCGTCGTGGCCGATGCCCAGCGTGTCCGAGAGCTCGGCCCAAATCGCGTCGCCACCCATGATCGCGCACAGCGTGTTCGTGCAGACGCCGACGTGGTAGTCACCCATGGGATGCCGCTTGTACATGGTGTAGAACGTCGCGACGGCCGACACCTCCGCCTCGGTGAGCCCGAGTTCCTCGGCACACATCTCGATCCCGGCCGGTGTCACGTACCCCTCGTAGGCCTGAACGAGGTGCAGCATCGGCAGTAGGGCCGAGCGAGGCTCGGGATAGCGGGCGATGATCTGCCGCATCTCATCGCGCGTTGTGTCGGTCAAGGAGGTCACCGGTCCGCACCACCCATCACCGGGTCCAAGCTCGCCACAGCCACGATCACGTCAGACACCATCCCGCCCTCGCACATCGCGGCGACAGCTTGCAGGTTGTTGAACGACGGGTCTCGGAAGTGTGCCCGCCACGGACGGGTGCCGCCATCGGAGACGAGGTGCACACCCAACTCCCCCCGTGGCGACTCCACGGCCTGGTAGACCTGGCCCGCTGGCACCCGGAACCCCTCGGTGACCAACTTGAAGTGGTGGATCAGGCCCTCCATCGACTCGCCCATGATGTGCCGGATGTGGTCGAGGCTGTTGCCAAGGCCGTCGCCACCGAGTGCCAACTGCGCCGGCCAGGCGATCTTCTTGTCCGCGATCATGACCGGACCGGGCTCGAGCCGGTCCAGGCACTGCTCGATGATGCGCAGCGACTGGCGCATCTCGTCGACCCGTATCCGGAACCGCCCGTAGGAATCGGCGGTGTCGCGGACCGGCACGTCGAAGTCGTAGGCCTCGTAGCCGCAGTAGGGCTGTGCCTTGCGCAGGTCATATGGCAGACCGGTGGAGCGCAGGATCGGTCCGGTAAGGCCAAGGGCCATGCATCCGGTGAGATCGAGATAGCCGATTCCGACCAGGCGGCCTTTGAAGATCGGGTTCTCGTTGCAGAAGTCCTCGTACTCGCCCAGGTGGTCGTCGATCCACTTGACGTACTCACGGATGCTTTCGACCGCTCCGGGCGGCAGATCCTGAGCGACTCCACCGGGTCGGATGTAGCGCGCTGTTCATCCGCAGGCCGGTGACGAGCTCGAAGATGTCCAGCGTCCGCTCTCGCTCGCGGAAGCCGATCGTCATGACGGTGAGCGCACCGATCTCCATACCGCCGGTTGCGATGGCCACCAGGTGGGAGGCGATGCGGTTGAGCTCCATCATCATCACGCGGATGACGGTTGCCCGTTCGGGGATCTGGTCGGTGATACCCAGCAGCCGCTCGATGCCGAGGACATAGGCCGCCTCGTTGAAGAACGGCGACAGATAGTCCATCCGGGTGCAGAACGTCACGCCCTGCGTCCACGTCCGGTACTCCATGTTCTTCTCGATACCGGTGTGCAGATAGCCGATGCCGGCTCGGGCATCGGTGACGGTTTCGCCGTCGAGCTCCAGGATCAGCCGAAGGACACCGTGGGTGGACGGGTGCTGCGGGCCCATGTTGACAACGACCCGTTCCTGCCCGGCACGGCGGCGCCGACCACGTCGTCCCAGTCCTGCGCCCGTGACGTTGTAGACGGGGCCCTCGGTCGTCTCGCGGACACCGGCGTAGGCGTCCTCTGGGGTTGACTTCGTCGGCAGCGGCGGCGAAGGTCACGTCGTCCATCGAGCTGCTCATGAGTAGGCCCTCCGCTCGTCGGGCGGGGGAATGGTTGCGCCCTTGTACTCGACCGGAATACCGCCCAGCGGGTAGTCCTTACGCTGCGGATGGCCCGGCCAGTCGTCGGGCATCTCGATCCGGGTCAATGCCGGGTGTCCGTCGAAGACGATGCCGAAGAAGTCGTAGGTCTCCCGCTCGTGCCAGTTGTTCGACGGATACAGCTCCACGATGGACGGCACGTGCGGGTCGTCGTCGGGGCAGGTGATCTCCACCCGCACACGTCGGTTGTGCGTGATGGACAGGAACGGGTAGACGGCGTGCAGCTCGCGCCCGTCCTCGCCCGGGTAATGCACGCCGTTGACACCCAGGCACATCTCGTATCGCAGCGCCGGGTCGTCCCGTAGTGCCTCTGGCGACGTCGAACAGGTGCTCTCGGCGGACGAAGAAGGTGATCTCGCCGCGGTCGACGACGATCTTCTCGACGGCGTCGTCGAAGGGGATCCCGGCCTGCTCCAACGCCCCGCTCAGCGAGTCGCCGACCTCGTCGAAATCGGCTCCCCACGGCCGTGGTGTCGAGCCGACGCGGACCGGGTTGGTGTCGCGTGCGACGAGCCGGCCGAAGCCGGAGGTGTCGCCGGTGCCGACGACACCGAACATGCCGCGCCGGGTCGGGTGGGCCGGCGGCGGCCCGGGCGGCGTTCCTTTCTCGCTATCTCCTCGGGTAGGTCACCCGGGCCTGCAGTCGTCGCCTCTGCGCTTGGCCGCTCGACAGTCGGCGGGGCGTCCGCGGGAGGCGGTGTCTTTCCTCCTCGCCGGCCGCGGGGCCGGTGGCGTCGTCCTGAGCCGGCGCGCGATCCTCGCTCATCTGGTCGCACTCGCCTTCTCGCTCATCGCAGCAGGCCTCTCATCTCATGGGTCGGCCGCGGCCTCGAGCGCGACCTGCTCGGCCTCGGCCTCGGCCTGCTCGACGATGCGGACCGAGCGGCATGTGCAGGATCTTGTCGTGCAGCTTGAGGATGGCGTCCATGAGCATCTCCGGGCGGGGAGGACAGCCCGGCAGGTAGATGTCGACCGGCACGATGTGGTCGACCCCCTGCACGATCGCGTAGTTGTTGAACATGCCGCCGGAGCTGGCGCAGACACCCATCGCGATCACCCATTTGGGCTCGGGCATCTGGTCGTAGATCTGGCGGAGCACCGGGCGCCATCTTCTGGCTCACCCGGCCGGCGACGATCATCAGGTCCGCCTGGCGAGGAGAGGCGCGGAAGACCTCCATGCCGAAACGGGCCGAATCATGGCGGGGCCCGCCGAACGCCATCATCTCGATGGCACAGCAGGCGAGGCCGAAGGTTGCCGGCCAGACCGAGCTCTTGCGCATGAACCCGACCAGCCGTTCGACTCCGGTGAGTAGGACCCCGGCGGGCAGCTTTTCCTCGATACCCATGCCCGGTCCCGTCCTAGTCCCAGTCCAGGCCGCCGCGTCGCCACACATAGGCGTACGCGACGAAGACAGTGAGGATGAACAAGACCATTTCGACCAGGCCGAACAGGCCGAGCGCGTCGAACCGGACCGCCCACGGGTAAAGGAAGATGATCTCGATGTCGAACACGATGAACAGCATCGCGGTCAGGTAGTACTTGATCGGGAAGCGGCCCCCGCCGACCGGCTGCGGCGTCGGCTCGATGCCGCACTCGTATGAGTCGACCTTGACCCGGTTCCAGCGTTTCGGGCCGGTCAGAGCACCCATCGCGATCGACACCACGACGAAGCCGGCGCCCAACGCGCCCAGCACGATGATCGGCACGTACGCGTTCACGCGCTCCCCTCCCAATTGCTGGAGCAGTGGGCCGACGTGGCGCACCGCACTGGCGTGCGCGCACGGGTGCCCATGCTAGTGAGGTCGATCACGTTTGTCATCCCCTATCACGCGGCTGGCGCTACCCGAGTCATGGCATTGACGAGGCGGTCCATGGCATCGCCATCACGGCGGTCGGTCAGGTTGGCCATCAGCTTGAGCACGAACCGCATCAGCGCCGGATGATGCAGGCCGTGGTGAGTGCACAGCTTCATGATCCGTGGGTCACCGATCAGGTTCACGAATACGCGTCCCAGCGTGAAATAGCCGCCGTGCTCCTGCTTCAGCACAGCGGGATACCGGTGCAGCACCCGCTCCCGATCTGCGTCGGTTCGGCGGGCCGACGCGTCGGCCACAACCGTGGCGGCGAGGTTGGCCGCCTCCATCGCGTAGTCGATGCCCTCGCCGTTGAATGGGTTGACCATTCCACCGGAGTCGCCGACGAGCAGCAGCCCACGGTCGTAGTGCGGCTGCCGGTTGAATGCCATGGGCAGCGCCGCACTACGGATGTCGCCGACCTGGTTCTCGTCGGTGAACTCCCACTCCGGCGGGGTCTGGGCGACCCAGCGCCGCAGGAGTTGCTTGTAGTCGACCCGGCCGAACGCGGTCGATGTGTTGAGGACGCCGAGACCGACGTTGCTCGTGCCGTTCCCGGTGCCGAAGATCCAACCGTAGCCAGGCAGCAGCTTGGGCTCGCCGTGCCTGTCCTTCTCCCACATTTCCAGCCAAGACTCCATCCAGTCGTCGTCGTGTCTGGGGGTCCGGTAGTAGGTGCGGACGGCGACACCCATCGGCCGGTCGTCCCGCTTGTGAATTCCCATAGCCGTCGACAGCCGGGAAGACACGCCGTCCGCGGCGACCACGACCGGCGCCCGGTAGCTCAAGGCACCACCTGCTGGTCGACCGTCGTCGTCGAGCGGACGGGCGGTCACGCCGACTATGCGGTTGGTCCGCTCGTCCAGGACCGGGCCAATGACCGCCGTGCGCTCGTGCAATCGAGCGCCTGACTTCTGGGCGTGGCGGGCGAGGATCTCGTCGAAGTCCGCCCGGGTCCGCACCAGCCCGTAGTTGGGATAGCTGGCCAGATCGGGCCATGGCAGGTGCAACCGCATGCCACCGCCGACGACCCGCAGACCATGGTTGCGGATCCAACCCGACCCGTCGATGTCCACGCCCATCCGAACGAGTTGGCGGACCGCCCGCGGAGTCAGGCCGTCGCCGCAGACCTTGTCCCGAGGGAACGCAGCCTTTTCGAGCAGCAAAACGTCCAGCCCGGCACCCGCCAGGTAGTAGGCCGTGGTCGAGCCGGCGGGCCCGGCACCGACGACGATGACATCGGCATCGCTGGCCGATCGGCTCATGCCCGCTCGCACCTCGTTGTCGCCGCGGTCCGCTCGTGAATGCATTCACGAGCTACTGTCGGCCACAGTCTAGGGCCCGTTGCCGACCACCGGAGAGGGGGGCGAATCCGGCCCTGACCTGCGGATTTACTACTCGACCCTGTTGCGTAATTCCCGGCAGCGATCCCCGGGGTTAGAGCACCGGCCGTTCGGCGTAGTGCAGGGCGACAATGCCGCCGGACAGGTCGCGCCATCGAACGTCGGACCAGCCGACCGCGGCGATCCTGCCGGCCAGAGCGTGCTGGTCCGGCCAGGCCCGGATGGACTCCGCGAGATACACGTACGCATCGGGGCTACTCGAGACGCGTCTGGCCAACGGCGGCAGTGCCCGCATGAGGTACTCGACGTACACGGTGCGAAACGGCGACCAGGTCGGATGACTGAATTCGCAGACAACGAGCCGGCCACCAGGCTGAGTCACCCTCAGCATCTCCTTCAGACCCGCCTCGATGTTGCTGAGGTTACGGAGCCCGAACGAGATCGTCACGGCGTCGAACGATGCGTCGGCGAACGGCAACCGGAGAGCGTCGCCGGCGACAAACGGGAGCGCTGGGCGGCGGTGCCTACCCTCCCGCAACATGCCCAGCGAGAAATCACAGGGCACGACAAAGACCCCCGCATCAGCGAATGGCTCGCTGGACGTGCCCGTGCCAGCGGCCAGATCGAGGACCCGCTCCCCCGCATGTGCTTCGACGGCGTACTCCACTGCACGCCGCCACCGCCGGTCCTGGCCGAGCGACAGCACGTCGTTGGTGATGTCATAGCGGGCCGCGACGTTGTCGAACATCGCAGCAACTTCGTGCGGCTGCTTGTCCAACGAGGCGCGCGTCACGCCCACATCCTGCACTGACTGGAGGGTTTCCCCCTCTCCCGGTCGGGAGACGTGGGAACCCCTCCAGTCGATGCTAGGCGGGCGACGCCCGTCAGGGCAGCAGGTGGCCGAGCGCCCGCCCCATCACTGCGTTGCGGTCGGCCTCAGTCGAGACGCCCTCCAGTCCGAACCCCAGCAGCAGCGAGTGCGGCGTGGCGATCGCGTTGCCGACCGGGAAACCGGACGCATCGGTGCGAATGAAGTTGTTGACGTTCGGTGCGCTGCCCTCGGGCGGCCCGGTGATCGCCCAGCCGTCCAGGCCGGCCTCGAACGACGTGCTGGTGCCGTCGGGGAGCGTGATGTCGTCCAGGAAGACGCCAATGCCCTGCGACGCCCAGTCGCTGGCGTAAGCGATGGAGATCTCGACGGTCTGGCCGGCGTACGCCGCGAGGTTGATGCTCCATTGCTGCCAACCACTCGAGTTCCCACTCGCCGCGTTCCACACGCCGGTCGTGCCGATCGCGGTGCACGCGTTGGCGCCGTCCCACGTCTGGTAGTGCGCGAGCTGCGGGTGCAGCTCGACCCAGCCCGCCGGGCAGCTTTGACCGGTCGACGTCGTCGTATGCCCGTTGGCGTCCGGCAGTGTCGTCCAGTTGTCGCCGCCGGGAGAACGAACCTCGACGAACAGGTGGTCCCACTCGGGTTCGGTGTCGTACGACGTCCAGAACGTCATCGACCCGCCAGCTGCCGGCACGGCGATCTCGCGGGTAAGCCTCTTGTAGGAGACGTCGGCGATCTGCGAGTACACGTACTGGGTTCCGGTGTGCGGGTCGAACGGGCCGCCCGGCTTGTCGTACCGCGCCGCGGCCCAGCTCTCGAACTGCTTGAATTGGTCGGGCGGCAGGATGCCGCTCGTCGCGAGGAACGACGACCTCCGGAACGTGTTACCTGCGAAGACGGGATCGTCAAGCAATACATT
>CAWCED010000028.1:0-57364 GCA_963794465.1 uncultured Actinomycetota bacterium
GCGGCTAGCCTACTCCTTCTTACTAGCGTCTCCATCATTCAGCAGGTCCAACAACTTCATCGTTGTGGTCCAACTGCGGATGGTCATGGATTTGTAGAGGGGCGATGCCACAATTTTACTCAGTCGGCTCTTCGTACGCTCGGCACTAAGACGCTGCGAATAGATCACGCCGTCACCAGGCCACACCTTGTCGACACCCTCGCGTGGATCAAATATCGGCAGGGCTTCGTCCGCATCAATGTCCATCAAAAAGACCGCATCGCTGTGGTATTTCTTCGGCTGGTCGCCAAAGCCTTTAGGCTTGTTTTCGATGACAGCTTGAAGCTGCTTACGACTCAACACCATGACCTTGATGAGTTCACTGTCCAGCTTGAAATTCTTAGTCAGAGCGTCTTCAATCTGGGCCCTTATCTTGCCAGGGCGTTTATCGGATTCAAGGATCACATTGCCACTGGCAATGTACGTTGAGACGTTAGCAAAGCCTAGTTCTTCCAGGCACCTTTTGAGGTCCGCCATTGGCACTCTGTTCTTGCCGCCGACGTTGATGCCGCGCATAAGTATCACATAGGTATTCATCATCTTTCATTCTACCCTTAACCAAGCAGAGCTTTGTTACTCGGCGACGGTGGGCTGACCACTTGGATCGCACAGCTCCTCGGCGACGCAAAGGAACGCTGCTTGGTCTCCTGCATGGCGAACGAGCGCCTGACCACTCTCGCTCAGCGATACAGCTAAGGCCTGTCTGCGCGTGGTGGGTCTGTAGTTCGAACGCCCGCCCTCTAGGTAGCCGACTGGTCCAGCACGTAGATCACGTTGCCTGACTCGTCCTCGAACCCGCCGAGCATTCCGCCTGGAATGTCAGTTGGCTCATGGCGCCACCGCAGCGCCCCGTGTTCGCGACGGAAGCTGCTCACGCTGTCCACGGTGAAGATCGGACCGGCCTCGTAGGTCCCGCCGACATCGAGCATCAGCTGAACCTGGGTCCCGGGCAGCATCAGGCTCACCGTCGTTTCTCCCTCGCGCCAGGCTTCGTTCCAGCCGAGCTCATCCCGGTAGAACGCCAGTGCGTCGGGCAGGCTCTTGACCGGGGCCTACCAGAACTCGAGTTTCATGACCGCTCCTCCATAATCCGATTACGGTCTGAGCATACTAGACTACGGACCTATGCGGGAGTGGATTCCGGTCCCGTCCTCCGCCCAGGGACGCCTTGCCTTGCGGGCGCTGGAGGCGTTCGGACGTCATGGATATGCCGGCGTCAGCGTCGGCGAGCTTGCTGCGGCGGCCGGGGTGACAACCGGATCGCTCTATCACCACTTCGGCAGCAAACTCGGGCTTTACAGCGTCATCCGGCACGAGGTCGAACAACGGATCTTGGATCGCATGGAGGGAGCAGCCGCCGCTCGCGCCGGCGATCGTCCTGCCTACGCGGCACTGCTTGTTGGTTTCGACTACGGGGTACAGCACGGGTTCGCCCGGCTACTCGCCGAGCCTCATCCGGAGAAAGGCGAGGACCCGGTGGCAGCTCTGCTGGAGCGATTGACCGGCGGCCTCCTTGGCCGATTGCTCGCAGCCGCCTGGCGCTATGCACTCGGCGCCGTCGCCGAGGGCAACGATGTGAACCACATACGTGCCGCCTTGAGTCAGGTGTGCTGCGAACCGTTGGCAGACGATTGACCCTTGAACACAGCCTCCGGCTAGGCCTCACACGGCCAAAGAACGTGCGTTCCTAGGACGACGTCGTGACAACGGTTCCGGCTCTTGCTGCGTGGTAGACAGTGAGCGTGTGAGGAGACCCGTGTGAAGCCGGAGCCGATCAGCCTGCCCATGCCCGAGGGCAGCGAAATCCTGGTGAACCGTGACGCCTCAGCGCGCGAACGTGTCCAGGAGGTCGGCGACCGCGCGGAGCAGTTCGCCGCATTCGTCGACTCGGTTGGCCCGTACCTGCTGCACACTGCCGAGCTGCTGTGCGGCGACAGGGCGCGCGCCAATGATCTGGTTCAGGCGACCTTTGAGCGTACCTACCGCTCGTGGAGCAAGGCGCGCGACGGCGACCCCCGGGCCTACGCTCGCCGCATCCTGGTGAACCTGCGCATCGACGGCTGGCGGCGCACCCGCCGCGAGCTCCTGGCGGCACCCGTTGACATGCCCGACACCGCGACACCCGACCACGCCGCCGCCGTCGTCGCCCGCAACTCGATAGTCCGGGCACTCGCGCGACTCCCAATCGCACAACGGCGCGTCGTCGTCTTGCGCCATCTGCTCGACCTGACCGAACCCGATGTCGCCAGCGAGCTCGAGATCTCGGTCGGGACGGTCAAGTCCCAGAACGCGCGCGCACTGGCCAGGTTGCGCGAGATCCTCTTAGAGGGTGATCGGTGATGAGCCCCCAGACCGGCCTGAACACGCCGGATGACGTCGTCGCCCGCCTGCGTGATGCATCCGCAGTTCCCGACGTGCGGTTCGACACCTCAGCCGTGCTCGCCACAGCACGGCGGGCGCTGCGTCGTCGCCGACGCCGGCAGGCCTTCGGCGGCGTCGTCGGGGCCGGACTGCTTGCGCTGACTCTGGCCGGCCCGGTGCATCTGGCAGGCGTCGGCACCCTCGCCATCCCCGGCGGCCACCAGGTTCGCACCTTGCTCGGTCTCGAGGACCCGGACGCACCGGCGTCCGCCGCCGGTATCGACCTGGGTGAGCTGCTGAGCCAGTTCGACACCGAGCAGCCGTCTCCCGGGCAGATGGCTGCGGAGGTCGCGAGCCTGCGAGCCTACGTCCTGCCGGTGCTCGAGGAGCTCAAGCCCACCTGGTACGAGGAAGGGCCGTGCGACATCCTGACATACCCGCGCGGCACGTTCAGCGACGACGGGGCATGCGGAGGGCGTCCGGCGGAGCAGCCGTTCGACGCCGCCGCCCGCGCCGACCTCGACCGGATTCTCGACGCCGTTGAACATAGCGGGGTCCCCACCAACGAGCTGATGAGCGCAAGGTACGCCCCGGACGGCACCGTCGAGTCTGTCGGGTTCCTACGCTCCGGCGGCGGGATCGAGTGGAACTTCGCCTACCTGTATTCGCCCGACGTACAGCCGGTGCAGTGGGAGAGCTCGCTGGGCCCCGTCACGGTCACCCCAATCGCGGACACCGGCTGGTGGTTCGAGAAGTCGCCCAACGACTGAGCCGGTTGCTCCACATGCCAACCTCGCGTGGCTGGGCCCATGAGAAGCGTCTGGTTCGAGAAGGCAAAGCGCAGTTTGTCCTGCCTGCGTAGGGATGATTCCGTTATTGGTCGGCGAGGCCGTTGCGCAGCGTGGTGACGACAGGCCGCGGCGCGATGTCGACGGCGAGCCGGAACACGTCCGGGCGATGGTAGTGGCCGACCGGGTCGAACAGCCGCCGCGCCGAAAGCACGTTGGTGAGATCCAGCTCGGCAACCAGGACGGTCTCGGCGTGCCGGACGGGTCCGGCAAGGATCTCCCCGTTCGGGCCGACGATCACCGTGTTGCCGGGCTCCACCCACTCAGGGTCCTCCGGATCGGTCCGCCACACTCGCTCGCGGTCGGGGAAATCCGCAGGGATCTGGTCGACGCGCACGCACGGATTCGCACCGATCACGTAGCAGCGACCCTCCCGGGCTATGTGCCGCATGGTCGCGACCCAGCCGTCACCTCTCGCCAGCGTCGGCGCCACCCACACGTCGACACCTTGCGAGTACAGGTAGAACCGAGCCAGCGGCATGTAGTTCTCCCAGCAGATCAGCCCACCGATACGCCCGAAGGGGGTCGGATAGGTGTCGAGCATCGAGCCGTCACCCATACCCCACACGGTGCGCTCCGAGCCGGTCGGCATCAGCTTGCGGTGCTTGCCGAGGAGGTTGCCATTGGCATCGAAGTACAACAACGTGTTATAGATCGTGCTCCCCGTCGGCTCGCGTTCGTCAACCCCGATCACCAGATAGACGCCCGCTTCCCGAGCCGCTGCTCCGAGCCGATCGGTGGCCTCACTCGGTACGACCACTGCCTGATCGGCGAGCATCGCGAACCACTGTTCGTCACCGTCCCAGATCGGCGTCCCGTCGATCCAGATGGGCGTGCCAGGCACAAAGGCCTCGGGAAACACGACCAGGTCGGCCGCCTGCACCGTGGGGTCAGCCAGCAACTCCTCTACCTTGGCAAGCGTCGCCGAGCGATCCATCAGCACGTAGGCCGCCTGCACAGCGGCAACCGTAAATGTCGCCATCTCCCCCCTCCCGCGCCTCGACTCGACGATACGCCGCACGGCGCTGGTGACGGGTCGGGATAGGCCTACGGCTGGTGCTGGGCAGCCTCGACCGCGGTGATCCACACGTCGGCGAAGGCCTCGCCGTCGAGGTGGACAACAACGCGAGTCGGCCGTCCGGCCTTGTCCGTTTCGAATCGCAGCACTCCGGCGTCGAGCACGGGTAGCAGGTGCCGCTCCTCCACCACCGCCCCGGGCCACCCGACAGCGACGGCGCAGGCAACCGGGTCGTAGTGGAAGTTCACCAGATCATCGGGTAGGGCGGCATGTTCACGGCCCAGCTCCGCCATGTTGTGGTCCTCGCCGTGGGCCTTCGCCTGGCGGGCGAGCAAGTCTCCGAGCGGACCGGAGGCAGCGAGTCGGGGAAGCTCGGCAGCGGTGAGGTGAGCGTGGAGCGTCACTGGCAGGGTCACGAGCGTGAGATCGGCGGCCTCGGCGACCGTCACTGCGGCGGAGGTGTCGCATTGGACGTTCCAGTCCATCTCCGGCCCCCACGGCGGAAGGCCTTCTGCTGGTGCCTCCACCCAGCCACCCATTGCGACAACCGGAACCCCATCAAGGTGTCCTGGTCGCGCCTGTTGGAGCATGGCCAGGTTGGTGTACGGCCCGATGGCGACGATCACTGCGCCCAACTCGATGCTTTGCGCGAGCAGATCAAGAGCCACGCCCGGCGGTGAAGGACGCGCGGCCACCGGGGTGGCCCAGTAGCGCTCATGGTCAGGCAGACCGCCCATCGGCCTGCCCGTGGTCAGCGACCGACCAGCGCCAGCGGCAACCGGAACGTCCACGCGGCCGGCCAACTCGAGGAACCGACACAGGTACCCGGCCCTCTGGCCGTCCGGATCGGCCGTCGTGGTGATGCCGACAACCTCGACCTCCGGCCAGCCAAGAATCATCGCCACGGCACAGGCATCGTCGGTGTCCCCGGCAAAGTCGGTGTCGATGTGCACCCGCATGCCCGTTCCTTTCGCTCCTTGCCGTGCACCCACCGATCCGTCAGTAGCAGACCGCGCGCGGCAGATCCGGCAATCCGGGTCGGGCGCTGGCTAGCGTCCCCGGGCTTCGTCGAATGTCTTGATCGCGCGTTTCGTCGCGGTCATCCGCCAGGCTTCCTCGAGCAGCTCGAAGACCTCGTCGGGGTCGGCGAGCTCGAGTCGGACTCTCACCCATGCCGACGAGTTCGTGGCCCAGCCGGCCTCGTACACCGCGGGCGCTGTCGCCAGTAGGGCGTCGCGCTCGTGATGGTGGGCCTTGATCATCGCCTGGTTCTCGGGGTGGTTCACCCATGCGAAGCCTTTGCCCTTGAACGTGATGTTGGTCCAGTTGGCGCCCTCCTTGAGGACTACCTCGGGCAGTTCGGTCGACATCTCGACGAGCTGGGAGGAGCAGAGCACCCCTTGTTTGCTCATGGGGAGTGATCGTGCCACCAGGATCCGACCGTCTGCCGGGCTCCGCAGTTCCGCCGGAGGTTGCCTAGTGCTCTGGTTGGGTCGGCATATCCAGTTCTTGAGGTGTTGCTTCGATCAGGACAGCGCTGCGATGGGTGCGACCGTCACCAGATTCTTCACGGCGTGCGCGAGTTGCCTGTCGAGGGTGATCAAAGCGTCGGCCTGAAGCTGGGTTAGAGCGACGTACTCGGCGTCAAACGTGTCAGACCACCCGAGCTGGTCGGCGACTTTCCAGGCGACGGTCTGCAGGACGCGGTCTCCCAGCAGTCGGATCCGCAGCCCGCGCACATAGTTGAGCTGTCCCGCGGCAACCTCGTTGGTCATCTCGCCGCGGTGTACTGCCTGGTAGAGCACCGACAGCAGCTGCGAGCGGAGAAGCGTCGGAGCCAGGAGTTGGTGCTGGTCTCGGATCACGGTCTGGTCTTCAGCCAGGCGTATGGCCACGTCCGGACCGATCACGTACCTGGTCATGGAAGATCAACTCCTCTTCATACGCCGCAAGGGCCGCCTCAGAGTACGGGGATACCGAGCTCGGTCCACGCCACTGAGGACGCGCAACGAGCTGATGAGTGCGTCCGTGCTGCGGCGGGAACGCGGATACCGCCGACACGGGCGCGCGTCCCATTGCGCGAGAGGATACCTAGCAGTACTATGCATCGCACTTTTAGGGTATGAAGGGTGAGGTCTCGTGAAGGTTGCCAAGGATCTGGTGGCCGCCTCGGCGACACCGATGGTGCTCGGCATCCTGGCCGATGGAGAGAGCTACGGCTATGCCATCCTCAGGCGGATCAACGAGCTGTCCGGCGGCGAGCTGGACTGGACCGAGGGGCTGCTGTACCCGTTGCTGCACCGGCTTGAGCGCCTCGGTTATGTGGAATCGAACTGGCAGTCGGTCACTGGCGAGCGGCGGCGCAAGTACTACCGCATGACCGACAAAGGCCTGGCTGAGCTGGTTGAGCAGCGCCGACAGTGGGACACGGTCGTGGACGCGCTCAAGGGGATCTGGTTTGGCCTCGGCGACCGCAGGCCACTGACGTTGATCCCGCTGGAGTGCCGGGCATGACCGCACAAGAAGATCAGGATGAGTTGGAGACGCAGTTCGCGCAGTGGCGTCAGTACGTACAGGGCCGCCGCGAACTGCAGCCGTCCGACGCGGACGAGCTCGAGGACCATCTGCGCGGCTCCGTTGACGAGCTCGTCGCCGCCGGCCTGAGCGCCGATGAGGCATTCCTGGTTGCGGTCAAACGGATGGGCAGTCTCGACGAACTGTCCCGCGAGTTTGCCCGGGAGCATTCGGAACGGCTGTGGAAGCAGCTGGTGCTGACTGGCGAGAGCGGCAGCCCGGTCGCGGACACGCGGTCGCGGCGGGACCTGTGGGTCATGGTCGTCTGCGCGACCGGCGCTGCGGTGTCCATCAAGGTGCCGGAGCTGTTCGGAATGACGTTCGAAGAGGACGGCTCGTTCTACGGGCCGAACTTCAGCCTGTTCGCGCTGCCCTGGCTGGCAGCCTTCCTGGCCTGGCGCCGTCAGGCCGGACGCCCACTGCTCGGGATACTGGTGGCGCTGTTCGCGCTCGGCGCCGTGGCGGCCAACGTCTATCCACTCGCCGAGACGTCACAGTCGGTGATCCTCACCAGCATCCACCTTCCCATCGCCCTCTGGTTCGCAGTGGGCCTGGCCTATGTGGCCGAGGACTGGCGCTCGTCCCGTCGACGCATGGACTTCATCCGTTTCACCGGCGAATGGTTCGTCTATCTCGTCCTCATCGCCCTTGGTGGTGGCGTACTCGTCGCGTTCATGTTCGGCACCTTCGAGGCAATCGGGATCGTCCCGGGGGAGTTCATCACGCTGTGGCTCTTGCCCTGCGGCGTCGTGGTCGCGATCGTCGTGGCCGGGTGGCTCGTCGAGGCCAAGCAGAGTGTGGTCGAGAACATCGCCCCAGTGCTTGCGCGGCTGTTCACTCCGCTCTTCACGGCAGTCCTGCTGGCCTTCCTCGTCGCCATCGGCTGGACCAATGTTGGCATCGACGTTGAGCGCGAAGCGCTGATCCTGTTCAACCTCCTGCTGGTCGTGGTTCTCGGGTTGCTGCTCTATTCGATCTCAGCCCGCGATCCGCTGGCCCCGCCCGGCCTGTTCGACAAACTGCAGATCGCCCTCGTGATCAGCGCGTTGGCGATCGACGTGCTTGTGCTACTGGAGATCACCGGGCGCATCACCGAGTACGGCACTACACCCAACAAGGCCGCGGCGCTCGGCGAGAACGTCATCCTGCTGGTCAACCTTGCCTGGACGGCGTGGCTACTGCTGACGTTTGTCCGTCGGCAGACGCCGTTCGTGGCACTCGAGCGTTGGCAGACCGGCTACCTGCCGGTGTACGGCGCGTGGGCCTGGATCGTGGTCCTCGTCTTTCCTCCGTTGTTCAGCTATGTCTGACGGCCGCGGACCCGCCCACATATCACGAGAGGCGTCCAGCATTCTGCTGGACGCCTCTCGGTGACCTCAGACTGGGCGCACGTTTTCTGCCTGCGGGCCCTTCTGGCCCTGCGTGACTTCGAATTCCACGCGCTGGTTCTCGTCCAGCGAGCGGTAGCCTTCAGCCGCGATGGCCGAGTAATGCACGAACACGTCGGCGCCACCGCCATCCTGCGCGATGAAGCCAAAGCCCTTCTCGCCGTTGAACCATTTCACTGTGCCCTGAGCCATTGCCTTGCTCCTCCTGTGGTGCGGGTACGGGCCAGCTCGATAGCCGATCCCGGGCTGTCACGGTGGTCGTCCCCACATCCGGACACCGATGCTCGAGGTCCACCGAATGAAAACCGCCCGGCGGAGTTACAATCCGCGGGCGTTCGAAAACGTGCGAGGAAACACTCATACAACCAACACAATCCTAGCATGGTCAGAAGCATGCGGTCGGGCGAGTAGAGAGCAGCAGCGGTGAGCATCCATCTGTCCGGCGGAGGGGCTACGCCTCGGCGGGTCGTGCTCAGCTGCGACGTCGCGGGATGCCCGGTTCAGGTGGAGCCATCGGCGGCGGAGCGGTGGCGTAGCGACGCCGATGCCGGATCCTGGGCCCGTGATCATGCGGTCGGTTGGACGTATGACCCGAGCCGCGGAACCGATTACTGCCCAGAGCACGCCGAGTTGAGCACGCCTCCAGCCCCGGGAACGGTCCCACCCCGGCCGAGCGCGACTGTCCGGGACCGGGCGGGCAATCCGGTGCACCGCGACGACTATGTTGCGCAACTGCGGGCTCGACTCGGCGAGGATTCTCAGCCCACGGGCTCGTCCCCCGTCCTGACGCGCGCGCAGGCTGATGTCGTGGCCCGGCTACTCGACGAGCTTGCCGGCGTCTACAGGGACGAGGATCTCGGCCAGCTCGCCGGCGAACTGTCGCGGATGCTCGACAGCAAGCTCGGTGTACAGGATTAGTCGATCGTGCGCCGGTAGGCGCCGCCCACGACATCCCGGTCGTCGCCCCGTTCCTTAGCATTGGGGGTATGACGACCGACGAGACGCTGCTCCCGCTCGACGAGGTCACTGCGCGTCTGCGGATTCTTGGCCAGCACCACGTGGGCGTCGTGGCGATCCCGGTGGCCAACATCATCGGCTCAGTCGACCGGAGTGTCGACTTCGACAGACTGTTCCGGCCGCGCCGCCCACCGCTGCGCGACCGTCTGCGGGCGCTTCGCCGCGTGTTCCCCGACGGCGTTATCCCACCTATTACTGCGTACGAGGTCGGCGGCATGTACTTCGTCGTCGACGGTCACCATCGGGTGGCGCTCGCCCATGAACTGGAGATGGAGTACGTCGACGCCGAGGTCACAGCCATTAGTACCTCCCACGCGCTGATGCCCGACGTCGACGTGCGTCAACTGATCCATACCGAGCAGCACCGGATCTTCAAGGAGCGGAGCCGTCTGCTCGTTCGCCATCCAGAGGCGAAGATCGAGTTCAGCCGGCCGATCGGCTATGGGGAGCTCCTCGATCTTGTGCAAGCGCATGCATACGAGATGAGCGTTCAGGCGGCGGAACTTGTGCTGCTTGAGGACGCGACGGCGGACTGGTACGAGACCGAGTACCTGCCCGCACTCGTCGCGGTGCGGGAGGCTGAGCTCCCAGAGCAATACCGTCACAAGACGGAGGGCGACATCTTCCTCTGGGTGCAGGGCAAGCGCCGCGAGCTGCGGACGACGAACCGGGATGCGACCTGGGCCGACGCGGCCCTCGCCGCGCGTCGGGAGGGTGTGCCGCGCCGCGAGCAGCGGGCGATCAAGCGCGAGCGGCGTCGGCCACTTCCGTCGAAGGTGCCGATCAAGTAGCGCCCTTCTCGTCGGAGGGTTGGGGCACGATGTGGCGATGACCGTGACAGCTCGCCTGGACTTGGCCATATTCGACGCGGCGGATATCGATCACGTCGGTTCGTTCTATGCTGAACTCACTGGTTGGGACGTCGTTCGGAAGGACTCCGACCGGTTCGGCCTCCGGTTGCCGGACGGCCAGGAGATCGAATTCCAGCACGCACCGGACCACGTCCCGCCGGAATGGCCTGGACAGGAACACCCGCAGCAGTTCCACCTCGACCTGCAAATCGACGATCCCCAAGCAGCGGCCGACCGGGCGGTCAGCCTCGGCGCCACCCGGCTGGCCGGCGGGCCGACCTGGATCACGCTGGCCGACCCGGCCGGTCACCCGTTCGACCTGTGCCAAGCCGACGGCGTCGGCCCGGTGATGGGCCTGTTCGCGGTGACGATCGACGCCCCCGAGGCTTCAGCCCTGGCCCGCTTTTACGCTGACCTCACCGGCATGGAAGTCACCTACGACGGTCCCGAAGACTCGCTCATCTCTGCCGACGGTAAGAACGTGATGTTCCAGCAAGTCAGCGATTACAACCCGCCCCGCTGGCCGGACCCGGCGCATCCCCAGCAGGCCCACCTCGACCTCCTTGTCGCCGACCTCGACGCCGGCCAGGCCCGGGCACTGGAGCTGGGCGCGTCCTACCTGAACGCCGGCGGCGAGCGCTTCAGAGTCTTCACCGACCCGGCTGGCCACCCGTTCTGCCTGGTCCGATAGAGCACCAGCGGCCGTCTAGGCTCGGTGTGTTAATTGACCCGCTCCGCGGGGTTGAACAGGCCGGCCAGTTGCTCCACGGCATCGGGAAGCGCCCGGTAGTAGACCCACGTCCCCCGTCGCTCTGAGCTGATCAATCCAGCCTCACGCAGCACTTTGAGGTGGTGGCTGATCGTCGGTTGCGATAGGTCGAAGCGTTCGACCAGCTCACAGACGCATGCTTCGCCACCGGCGTGCGCTCCGATCAGCGACAGCAACCGCAAGCGCACCGGGTCGGCCAGCGCCCTGAGGACGCGGGACAGCTCGTCCGCCTGTCCCTCATTGATTGGTTCGCGCAGTAGCGGCGAGCAGCACACCTGCTCGTTCAGCACCAGCACCGGCAAGTCGGTCATAGACACAGGTCTATGTTGACAGTCATCGATGCAAGAGCGCAAACTGTGTATCGACATTCATCGATACAGGAGGGCGGCGCATGACTCCCCGTATCACGACTGACCTGCGTAACGATCCGGAGGAGATCAGGGAGGCGGTAAGGGAACGCTATGCGGCTGCCGCTGTCGGTTCGCGCAGCGGCTGCTGCGGTTCAGGCTGCGGACCGATCTCTGGTGTCACCATTTCGCCGGGCTTTAGTGCTGATCTCTACGACTCGCAGAACGCGGCAGGTGCACCCGCTTCGGCCGTGTCGATGTCGCTCGGCTGCGGTGTTCCCACCGAGGTCGCCGACCTACACGTGGGCGAGATCGTGCTCGATCTGGGTTCAGGCGGCGGCGCGGACGTACTGATCTCCGCGCGCCGCGTCTCGCCCGGCGGCAAGGCCATCGGACTGGATATGACCGGCGAGATGCTTGATCTTGCCAGGCGCCACGCGGCTGATGCCGGCGTGACGAACGTGGAGTTCGTCAAGGGTTACATCGAGGACATTCCGCTGCCCGACGCCAGCGTGGACGTGGTGATCTCCAACTGCGTCATCAACCTTTCCGCTGACAAGCGTGCGGTCTTCCGAGAAGCGGCCCGGGTGCTTCGGTCTGGAGGCCGATTCGCCGTCGCGGACGTCATCGGCGACCCGGACATGGACGAGGAGACTCGATCCGATATGCAGCAATGGACCGGTTGTGTCGCCGGCGCTCTCACCATGGCCGAGTTTGTCGAGGCCCTCGCCGCTGCGGGGTTCGCCGACATCGACATCAACGAGACGCATCGCGTCCATACTCACGCCGGTTCCGCGATCATCCGGGCTCGCAAGCCGTAATGGCCGTAACTGAAACGACCTGGCGAGAGGAGGTGTATCCAATGCCTGCCTTGTGTGAGTGCGAGTACTGCACCTGCGAGACCTGCGACGCGAGCTGCTGTTAGCAGGGAGGATCTGTCGGCCCGTTCTCAGCTGGCTGGTGCCAGAGTGGAGGGAACGCAATGACTGGTACGCCGACCGTGCTGTTCCTGTGCACCCATAACGCGGGTCGGTCGCAGATGGCCCTCGGATTTTTCCAATGGCTGGCGGGTGACCGAGCCGTGGCTTGGTCGGGTGGATCGGAACCCGGAGACAAGCTGAATCCGGCTGCGATCGATGCCATGCACGAGCGCGGTATCGATATCACCGGGGAGTTCCCGAAACCGTGGACCGACGAGATCCTTCGCGCCGCAGACGTGATCATCACGATGGGATGTGGAGATGCCTGCCCCATCTTTCCTGGCAAGCGGTACGAAGACTGGACTCTGGATGACCCAGCCGGCAAGGACGTCGGTGCGGTTCGGCCGATCCGAGACGAGATCGAACGACGAGTGCGGCACCTGCTCGACGAACTCGGTGTCCCCGTCCAGGTCTGACCAACGCGTGCACGTGGTACGCGGGACGCCTGTCCTCAGCGGTATCGGAACCCGTCCATGAACCGCCGGAAGAGCCCGCCCTTTCGGGGCAGGGGCGGTGCGGGCGCGGGCGCCGTCGGCCGCCGCGTTGCGATAGGCCTGTCGTAGTCGGTCCGGAGGATCGCGTCGATGATCTGCTCCTCGGAGTAACCATCGGAGCCCTCGATCGCGGGGACGTACCCGACCAGGACGCCGTTGCGCATCACCTGGGCTTCGAGCGCTGCAGTGCCGTCGGAGTCCCACGTAGCCTCACGGCCGTCTGAGAGCTTGACACTGACCCCGAACTGATAGACACCGACGCGAGCCAGCTCGGCGTCCGTTCCCCGATCGCAAAGGGCGTCGACCACCCGGCGTGCCTTGTTCTCCTCCATCGAGTTCGACACTACTCGCGGAGTGGTGTGGCGGCCGCGCTGCCGACAGCACTGACGTGAACCCCAGCATGCCGTTGGACGTGATGAGGAGTCCGTTGCCAGGATCGTCGACATGCGCCAAGAGGAGATTTGGGATGTCGAAGCGGCCCAGCGCTACGACACCCCGGGCACTGGCATGTTCGCCCCCGAGGTGTTGGGGCCGACGATCGATCGCCTTGCCGAACTTGCCGGCAGTGGTCCAGCGCTCGAGTTTGCGATCGGAACCGGTCGTATCGCCGTCCCGTTAGCCGAGCGCGGCGTACCAGTCACCGGCATCGAGCTCTCCGCTCCGATGATCGACCAGCTCCGTAGCAAGGTCGACGAGGAGAGGATTCCGGTGGTCGTTGGAGACATGGCCACCGCCCGCGCGCCAGGTGAGTACACACTGGTCTACCTCGTCTTCAACACGATCTCTAACCTGCTGACCCAGGCCGAACAGGTCGCTTGCTTTCAGAACGCGGCGCGTCACCTCACACTCGGCGGCCGCTTCGTTATCGAGCTGTGGGTGCCTGAGTTGCGCAAACTCCCGCCGGGACAGCAAGCCACGGTCTGGCATTCCGAGCCGGGTTACATCGGGTTGGACACTTACGACGTCCTGCAGCAACGCGTCGTCTCGCACCATTTCCATTTCGGCGGCGGCAAGCGGGCGCAGCTCTTCCGAAGCCCGCACCGCTACATCTGGCCAGCGGAACTTGACCTGATGGCACAACTCGCTGGTTTCGAGCTGGAGAGCCGGCATGCGGACTGGGCGGGAACTGAGTTCACCGCGGAGTCCCGATCGCATGTGTCGGTCTACCGCATCCCGGACACGTAGATCGCCGAAGGCTCGGCCGCCACCGAACTTCTCCTACGACATCAGGCAACCCGAACGCACCATCAGCGGCATATGAGTGCGGTTCGAACCGGGCCGTGACAGCCCATGGGACTCTGTTCAGCCCCGGTGCACCAG
Source organism: uncultured Actinomycetota bacterium (assembly GCA_963794465.1). GTDB lineage: Bacteria > Actinomycetota > Actinomycetes > Jiangellales > Jiangellaceae > JACVRX01. The sequence goes on from CAWCED010000028.1 coordinate 14,007, forward strand.
TCCAGCACGCGCAAGGCCCGGAGGGTGTTCCATCGGCTGGGCCGGCCCTCGCCCTCGTCCAGTTCGACCGGTATCGCGCGGGGATGGCAGGTCTCTAGCGCCCACCGGCCGTCATCCGCGCTTGGACGCGAACAAAGTCGATCGTCTCGGCCACCCGCTTGTCTGGCGTGACGCCAGCGCTGCGCAGGTACACCAGCCCGCGCAGCACGTCGTATGCCACCACGTAGGGAAGGCGAAGCGGGTCCAGTCCGAGCCGTCCTTGCGGTCGCGCTCGATCACCTCGCTGGTCGAAGCCCGCCGGAACAGTCGGCGCGCCAGAAGGTACTCCTGCCCGCGCAGACAGCCAGCCCTTGCCTCGATGCTCGGGCACGTACGTCTGATCGGCGCGTTCGGCGTCGAGGGCCACCAACGCGCTAACCAGCAGCAACTCGCGGAGCCGTGCGACCGTCAGTGCCAGTACCAGCTAACGTCGCCCGCGCCGTGGATGAAGCCGTACGTGGCCATGCCGCGCCTTAGGCCGCGTCGGCGGCGCGCTCCAGCTCGGCGATCTCGATCTTGCCCATCTTGAGCATCGCCTCCATCGCCCGGCGGGCACGCTCGAGGTCGGGATCGTTGACCAGCTCGCCCAGTCGGCGCGGGACGATCTGCCATGACAGGCCGAAGCGGTCCTTGAGCCAGCCGCACGGCCCCGGCTCGCCGCCGTTCGCCGTCAGCGCCTCCCACAGCCGATCGACCTCGGCCTGGTCGTCACAATCGATGACGAACGACACCGACTCGTTGAACCTGAAATCCGGCCCCCCGTTGAGGCCCTGGAACTGCTGGCTGGCGAGCGTGAAGTCGACCGTCAGGACCATGCCCGCCGGCCCGGACGGCGTCTCGGCCGGCGAGCGCCAGACCTGGTCCACGTGACTGTCCGGCAGGAGCGTCGCATAGAAGCTGGCCGCCTCCTCGGCGTTGCCGTCAAACCAGAGACAGGGAAACAACTTGGCCATCTCGTCCTCCTTCGGCTGCACGCGTCGCAACGCGGCGTGGGCCCAACCGTATGCCGGCTGTACCGAGTACGACCGGAACACGGGCAAGTACTCATCGGTTCCCGAGCACGCGAATCCGATGGCCCAGGAGGCGGTGTCCCTGCGGTCAACACTCAGCCGGACGCCGGATCAGTCACCTTGTGCGTGAAGCGCCGATACACCATCGCGTGTAAACGGGCACGATTCCGCCCGACCGGCTGGTTGCCGTAATTGGCCGCCAGGTCTGGCCCGTCGACGACCGCGTAGGGCGTGATTACCAGCGGACGAATTCGTCGGCCCATCGATACAGTCTCGCGCAGGCGAAGCGCGCGACGGCCGGGATAACCCGAGTCTCTGTAACCCTCGGTGTGGTTCTGCGCCGCCTCGTGGCCCGTTGTCAACGGCTACTGCCGCTGGCTGGCCGGCAGCCGTCCCCACCACAAGCACAGTGGCAGATGCGGTTGTTTGGCAGCACTGTCGGCAGGGCGTCGTGAACCCATACGAGGGAATATGTGCGCGCAACGTCCGAGCATTCACCGAACGTGCAAACCAGATCCATGATCGAATTGGTTCTCGTGTCAGGGTCGCCGACAGGCCAGATCAGGGGGAAGCATGAGTGATGACGCACCTGTGAGGCGGGTGAGACCTACCGAGAGAACTGCGGGTGAACCCACACCGGGAATGACCAGAGAGCAAGCCGTGACGACCGGCACGATGTGGGCCGGGTTCGTAAGCACCGACGCCGGAATGGTGTCTGGGTGGCACCATCACGGCGAGTACGAGACGAGCATCTACGTCATTTCGGGTGCCCTACGAATGGAATTCGGTCCAGCCGGTGCCGAAGTGCTGGAGGCAACCCCCGGTGACTTCGTGTACGTCCCGCCTCACGCGATACATCGAGAGGGCAACCCGTCAGACGAAGAATCGACGCTTGTCGTGGTACGTGCAGGGACGGGGGACGCGGTGATCAATGTAGAAGGGCCCGCCGCCCGTTAGTGAACTCCCATAGTGCGCCCATCGCGGAATGTGCGGGCGTTGGCGGCGGGCGGAGGCATCCTTTCAGCGCCAGAACTGCCGACACTGCCAACGCCCACCGATGAGTTCGGTCCGCGGGTGACGTCGGATCAGACAACGGAACGGAGACGACCCAAGGCCTGGGGCGTGCGTCGCGACTGCGAACGCACGAGGGGAGGAGCGTGCGGCCCATGGACCAACCAACCGCAGAGGAAGCGCTTCGAAAGCTCGAGCGTCTGGTCGGCGAGTGGACGTTGGAGGCCAGATGGCCCGGCGGAGAGCTCTGGCCAGGCGGCGGAAAAGTCACCTTCGAGTGGCACGCCTCGCGGGCACATCTCATCGAACGGACGACGGTTGAACTTCCCGAGGCGCCCGACAGCCTCTCCATCATCGGATGCGATGCGGCCAACGGGACGTACTTCCAGTTGTATTCCGACGAGCGCGGCGTCTGCCGCATCTACGAGATGAGCCTCAGCGACGACGAGTGGAAGCTCTGGCGGGAGGGCCAGCCGTTCTCTCAGCGCTTCACTGCGAGGATCAGCGATGTTGGGAACACGATCACCGGCCGCTGGGAGATTGCCGAAGACTTCACCCATTACACGACCGACTTCGACCTCATCTATCGCAGAGTCGTCACCTAACGCCGGCTTGGGACTGCTCTCGCACTGGTGACTCAGGCGTCGTCGTGGGCGAGGTTGCTGGACAGCTCGCGGTAGGCGCCGGCCTGGGCGAGGAGGTCCTGTGCCTTCTGCTCGAAGGTGGCCACGGCGTCCGCGCCCGCGGGGAAGCGTAGCGGCGGCTCGTCCTGGCCTGCGAGCTGGATCAGCGCGTTGGCGAGTTTGGCGGGGTCACCAGTCTGCTGGCCGTTCATGCTGTTCCAGCTAGCGATGATCTGCTTGGTGCGCACGGCGTAGTCCTCGATCGTGGACTCGGCGTAGCTGGTCGATTCCGGGGTCAGCAGCTCGGTGCGGAAGAAGCCGGGCTCGACGAGCATCGTGTGAATGCCGAAGTGCGCGACCTCGGAGGTCAACGACTCCATCCAGCCCTCCACCCCGAACTTGGAGGCGGCGTACGCGGTCAAAAACTCTCCGCCAGTGAGGCCGGCCGTCGAGGAGATCGTGACCACCAGGCCGGAGCGCTGGGCGCGCATGACCGGCAGAACCGCGCGGGTGACGTTGATCGGGCCGAACAGGGTGGTCTCGATCTGGGTCCGGAAGTCCTCGAGAGTGATCTCCTCGAAGAACCCGGCGTAGAAGTTGCCGGCGTTGTTGACCAGCACGTCGATGCGGCCGAACCGGTCGACCGCCGCCTGTACGGCCACCTCAGCATCGGTGGGGTCGGTGACGTCGAGCTTCACGGCCAGCAGGTCATCATGCGCTCCGATCGCAGACCTGACCCGCTCGGGGTTGCGGCCGGTGGCGACGACGGCGTTACCGGTGGCCAGTGCGGCTTTGGCGATGTCGACACCCATGCCGCGGCCGGCGCCGGTAATGAGCCAAACCTTCTTGTCGGTCATGCGAGTGCACTTCCTTCTGTTCATCTGCGTGTGGGAGACCGCGTCCTCGGCGGCGCACCCTCTAGAAAACCAGCCATCGCAGGAAGCTGGCGAGACCAGGGCTACCCGTGTATCGCGGCGATCGCCGAGCGTCCTGGACTCGATGAGCGGCACACCCGCGTTCGTGCTCAACGGCCGCCTGGACATCCTGCCGGCCAACGCCCTCGGGCTCGCGCTGTACGCACCGATCTATGCCGACCCAGTCAGGCCACCCAACAACGCCAGGTTCATCTTCCTCGACCCACACGCGACCGAGCTCTTCCGCGACTGGGACAAACCCGGTCGTCGGGGAACCTCGAGCTGCCGTTCGAGTCCTTCCCGCTGGCCGCCGATCCCAGTCAGAGCCTCCTCACCTACACCGCCGAACCTGGGTCGCCTTCGCAGGACGCCCTGAACCTGCTGGCCAGCTGGGCCGCGACCGCAGACGGCTTCGAGCAGGCTGCGTCGAGCGACGCCTCGACGCAGGCTGAGTCGTTCGAGACGCCTAACTGACGTCGCACCAGACCGCACCAAATCGGCGCGCGAAGCTCGGCCGCGTTCTCTCGAACGGGAAATAGCTCGCGTGAAACCCGACGCGACGTGCCAACTCGTGGCAGCGGCACTGGTGATCAAATCACTCCGTGAAGGTGCTCACTCATGGCTCTCGGGTCAGCCGCACGATGGGAATCTCGCGATCGGTCTTCTGTTGGTATGTGCCATAACGAGGAGAGATCGTCGCGATATGGGCGAGCGCCTCAGTCCGCTGCGGCCCCTCCAGTGACTCACCGCGAACCTTGAATCGCTCTTTCCCGACTTCCAACCAGATGTCGTCGGGATGCTTGGCCATGTTGAGAAACCAGGCTGGGTGGCGTGCGGCTCCGGCGCGCGATGCGACGACGAGCCACGAGTTCTCTCCGTCCGGAAACCCCCCGACCGGGGTTGTCCGGGTCTGCCCGGTCTTTGCTCCACGGGTGGTGAGCAGGACCACAGGGAACCCCATCCTGGAGCTGAGCCGCTGCCCTCCAGAGCGGCGGTACATCCGGACCTGCAGCTTGCCGAGGAACTTGAAGAGCTTGGCGAGCGGACCGCGATTCGGCACCCGCGCCCCACGCGTGCCGGCGGAGCTTACCCGAATGGTCACGTCACCGGGTCCGGGTCAGGTGGTCGATGGCCAGCTGGGTGAGCCGGACGGCCCCGGAATAGCGGCGCCCGGCCTGATCGGCGTCGAAGTCCTCGAATGCCTCGCGATCGGCGAGCAGCTCCTGGTACCCGTTCTCACCCAGTGTCGGCTGGCGTAGTTCGGCCACCGCTGCGGCATCCAGCGCCGCGGCAACCTCCGGGTCGGCCCGGAACGACTGCGCCCGTTCGCGGAGCAGCAGATACATCCGCATGTTCGCGGCCGCCGACTCCCACACGCCCGCCTCGTTCTCCGTTCGCAGCGGCTTGTAGTCGAAGTGCCGCGGCCCGTCATAGGCAGGGCCGCCTCCGGGGGCCCCGTTCTCGAGCAGATCCACCAGCGCGAAAGCGTTGAGCAGGTCGCCGTGCCCGAACACCAGGTCCTGGTCGAATTTCGGGCCACGCTGACCGTTGAGGTCGATGTGGAACAGCTTGCCGGCCCACAGCGCCTGCGCGATCCCGTGTGCGAAGTTCAAGTTGGACATCTGCTCGTGGCCCGTCTCCGGGTTGACGCCAACGATGTCGCTGTGCTCTAGCTCGGCGATGAATGCAAGTGCGTGCCCGACGGTCGGTAGGAAGATGTCGCCTCGCGGCTCGTTCGGCTTCGGTTCGAGCGCCAGGCGAATCCCGTAGCCACGGTCCTTAACGTAGGCGGCAATGGTGTCGATCGCCTCGCGGTAACGGTCGAAGGCAGCTTGCACATCCTTGGCCGCATCGCTCTCTGCGCCTTCCCGTCCGCCCCACAGCACGTACGTCGAGGCGCCGAACGTGGCCGCCAGGTCGATGTTGCGCAACGTCTTCCGCAGAGCGAACCGTCGCACCGAGCGGTCGTTTGCCGTGAACGCGCCCTCCTTGAAAGCCGGGTGGGTGAACAGGTTGGTCGTCATCATCGGCACGACCAGGCCGGTTTCGGTCAGCGCCGCCTGAAACCGGTCGATCAGCTTGGTCCGATCGGAGTCGGCGGAGCCGAACGGGATCAGGTCGTCGTCGTGGAACGTCACCCCGTACGCGCCCAGCTCGGCCAGCCGGTGCACAGCCTCCACCGGATCGAGCGCTGGCCGGGTCGGATCGCCGAACGGGTCGCGAGCCGGCCAGCCGACCGTCCACAGTCCGAAGCTGAACTTGTCGTCCTTGCTCGGTGTCAGCGTCATGACGGAACCTCCTCGTTACCGCGGTACCGGTAGTCGGCGAAGGTCACGGTGCCTTCGCGTGCATACAACCCGATCACCCGGCCAGTGAAGGACGCACACGTCTCTGCCGTCCAGTAGCGGCCGTCGAGTTCGGCGAGCAACTTCCCCCCAGCAAGCAGCCGGATCCGGTCACCACCCAGCGCTGCGGCGGTGAACCCGGGTTCCGGTGGCGCCGACTCGATGCGGAACTCGACGTCCCCTTCCGGGGCGGCGGTCTGCCAGGATTGGGTGAGGCCGGCGATCTGCGCACGGGCGGTCACCTGCGTGCCGCGCGCCTCGAGGCTGAACCAGTGGCTCTCGTCGTAGCGCGCCGCGAGCCCGCCCACACCGGCGGAGGCGTCGACTGTGGTCGACACGGTGGCAGTGAGATGCCGCTGGCGGCGGCCGACGAACTGTGGATGCATGTCGTCCAGCCCGACCCGTCCGTTGATCGACAGGCGGTCGGCCTGGATGGATGCCACCGACTCCGGCGTCGTCCGCACCGCCAGCCAGCCAGGGTCGTGCAGCGTGGACCGGTCGGCGAAGTCGAACACCTCCTCGTCCACGCTGTCGCGCGGGTTCAGCAGCACGGGGTCGGGCTTCGGCCACCCGTCGGCCCAGGCGACCGGAGTGATGAACGTTTCTCGGCCGAGTGGTGAGAACGACTGGGTGATCCCAAGCGGCCGCATGCCGAGCATGACAAGCGCCGAATGACCGTCCGGCGTGTCGACGAGGTCCGCGTGCCCAGTGTTCTGGATAGGCCGCGACGTACTCCGCGCGCTGAGCACTGGATTGGCCGGGTGCCCTTCGAATGGCCCCTCCGGGGAGGGCCCACGCGCGATGCTCACTCCGTGCCCACGCTCCGTACCGCCTTCGGCGATCATCAGGTACCAATGGTCGCCACGGTGGTACAGGTGTGGTGCCTCCGGGAACTTGAGCCCGGTGCCCGACCATAGTGAGCGCGGCTCTTCCAGCGCCTTGCCGGCGTCGAGGTCGACGCGCGCCTGCTGGATGCCCTTGTGGTCGCCGAACTCCGGCCCGCTGGTGGACAACCCGGAGAAGGTGACATAGGCGGTGCCGCCGTCCCAGGCGAGGTCGGGGTCGATGCCGTCGACGCCCTCGATGGTCGTGCCGTCGCTCCACGGCCCTGCCGGGTCGGTCGCCGTGAAGATGACGCAGCCGCGAGGGCTCATGGCGACAGTAACGATGACGTAGTAGATGTCCTTGTGGTGGCGGATCGTGGGCGCCCACACGCCGCCGCTGGTCGGGACGTCGTGGACGCCGACCTGCTCGGTGCGCGCCGCCACGTTGCCGATGTGCTCCCAGCCGACGAGATCTGCACTGCGGTAGACGGGAATCCCCGGCAGGTATTCGAAGGTGGACGTGACCAGGTAGTACACGCCGTCGACACGCACGATGCTGGGGTCCGGGTTGAACCCCGGGATCAGTGGGTTCGGCGCAATCATACGGGGCGATTGACCGACGTCACTTGCTGAAGCCCGCGGTCAACCCACTGAGCAGTTGACGACGCCCTACCGCGTAGAGGATAACGATCGGCAGGGTCGTCAGCACGACCGACGCGAGGACTGCGGGGACGTTGATGCTGTACTGGCCTTGGAACGTCCACAAGGCGAGCGGCAGGGTGCGTTTGTCCGGGCTCTGGGTGAGGATCAGTGGCAGCAGGAACCCGTTCCAGATCGCCAAGCCGTTGTAGATCGTGACGGTGACCAGCGCGGGTCGGGTCAGCGGGAACGCCAGGTTCCACAGCGTCTTCCACTCGCTGGCTCCATCCATCCGCATCGACTCGAAGAGTTCCCTTGGCACATCACGGATGAAGTTCGAGAGCACGAGCACGGACAGCGGGATCGCGAACGCGATCGACGGCAGGATGATCGCGGTGAGACTGTCGTATAGGCGCAGGCGGATGATGATGAGGTAGACCGGGATGATGGTGGCCTGCAGCGGGATGGCCAACCCCATGAGGAACAGCGAGTTGACCGATCCCAGGAACCGGCCGTAGCCGCGGACGATGCCGAATGCCGCCATGAAGGAGACCAGGACCGCAGGAACGACTGCGCCCACCGTGACGATGACACTGTTGATGAAGTAGCCGACGAAGCCCGACTCGAGAACCAGCTGATAGTTGTCCATCGTCGGGTCGGTCGGAGGGACCAGCGGGTTGATCACGAAGTAATTGGCTTGGGTTTTGAAGCTCGTGATGACGATCCAGTAGACCGGCAGCATGACGACGAGGAGCCAGGCCCACGCGAACGCACCACCCAGCCAGTTGCGGCGACCGGCCATCCGACGGCGTGTCGGTCGCCGCGAAACCTGGAGCGCGGCCGCCTGACCCGTAGCGGTGCCTACCTCCGCCGTCATGTCAGACGCCTTCTAGCTGGCTTTCGCTCGCGCTGCCGCCGAGCCGGCGAAGCAGGAGCGCAAGCACGAGGCCGAGGAGCACCAGAATCACCGCGATCGCGCTGGCCGGGCCCATCAGGTTGGCTTGGAAGCCAAGCTGGTACATCCACAACGCCAGGTTCGTGGTGGCATCGCCGGGCCCGCCGGCGGTCAGCACGAAGATGAGGTCGAAGAACGTCAGCGACCCGACCAGGATGAGGGTCGTCGACGTGATGATCGTGAACTTCAGCTGCGGCAACGTGATGCTGAAGAACATGCGGACCCGTCCAGCGCCGTCGATCTCGGCCGCCTCGTACATCGACCGTGGGATCTGCCGCACGGCGCCTTGGTAGATGAGCGAGTGGAACGGGATGTACTGCCACGAGATAATGAAAATGAGGACGGCGAGGGCGAGAGTTTCGTCGCCGAGCCAGTCCTGCTGCAGCAGCGGCATGCCCAGCCCGGCGCCGAAACCGAAGTTCGGGTCGAGCAATGCTTTGAACGTGATCGCGACGGCAGCCGAGCTGAGCAGGAGCGGGATGAAGTACAGCACCGCCAGGAACTCGCGATAGCGCTGATGTCCAGCGAGGAAGGTCCCAAGGAGGATGCTCATCGGAGTCTGGACCAGCCAGGACAGAATCATGATCTCGAACGTCACAAAGAGTGCGTGCGGCAGGCCGGGATCGGCAAGTATCGCTTTCCAGCTGTCCAGGCCAGATGGAACGATCTGGCCGATGCCGTCCCAGGTGGTGAAGCTCAGGAGCAGAACGCCGATGAGCGGGATGACGCCGAACGCAATGAAGAACACCAGGGCGGGCAGCGCCATCCACGCCACGGAACCGCTCCGGCCGGCCTGCGGAGGGCTCGGCTTGGCCCGTACCGCCGCGGTGGGCGGCGGTACGGGAGGGGCGGGCAAGGTCATGTCGTAGTGACCTCGTTCATGCTGGAGGCAAAGTCCTCCGGCGAGATCGACAGCTGGAAGAGTTTGGCGATGTTGTCGAGCAGCGCCTCAGCCGCGGTGGGGCTGAGCGCCTGGTCCCAGGACTGCGCGAAGACCTTCGCGTTGCTCGCGACGTCGTAGACGAAGCCCAGGAAGTCTGCGTCTTTGGTGGCGCTGAGCTCGCTCTCGGCACCCTGGACGATCGGTACTGCGCCGGCCTCGACCCACTCCGCGACCTCGGCATCAGAGAGCACCTCGGTGGCGAAGAAATTCTTCGCAGTCTCCTTCTCCTCATCGGTCGCCTGGGACGAGATCGACAGGTACTGGCCGGGGTTGCCCACCGTGTTGCTGGGGTCGCCCGTACCGCCGTCGACAGGCGGGAAGTTCATGTAGCCCAGGTTGCCGCCGGAGACGAAGTCGCCACCCTCTGCGGCCATGCTGCCGTACGTCCACGAGCCGTGCAGCATCATCGCGGCCTTCCCCGTATAGAGCAGCGCCTGGTCCGCGTTCGAGTCGGCAGTGATGGAGGAAAAACCCTTGATGAAGCCGTCGGCCTCGATCAGTTCCTGAGTCTTGGTGAGCCCCTCGATGGACGCGGGATGGGACCAGGCGTCCGGCTCGCCGTTGAAGGCAGCGTCGAACACCTCGGGGCCGCCAACACGGTCGAAGAGGAACTCGAGCCACATCATGTTCGTCCACCGCGACTGCCCACCGAGGGAGAACGGCGCGATGCCCTCGGCGTTGAACTTGGGGACAAGGTCCATGATGTCCCCCCAGGACTGTGGTGGCTCGAGGCCGACCTGGTCGAAGAGCCCCTTGTGGTAATAGAGAATGATCGGCTGGACGGTTTCGGCCGGCATCGCGTAGATCTTGTCGTTGATCGTCGCGGCGCCGAACGAGGCTGGGAACAGCCGGTCCTTGACCTCGGGATTCTCGTCGAACCACGACGTGAGGTCATCGACCTGGTCTGCCTCGACGTAGCTCTTCAGCCCGCCGCCACCCCAGCCCCAGATGATTGTCGGCGCCTCGCCGGCGCCGATGGCGGTCTTGATCTTCGTCTTGTAGGCGTCGTTCTGAAAGGTCGTCGCCTCGATCAGGGTGTCGGGATTCGCCTCGTTGAACCGGTTCACGGAGTTGGTGCGGATGCCTTCGCCCGGCGCGCCGGTGAGGAACCAGTAGGTGGCTCCGCTGCCGCCCCCGCCTTCACCGCCACCGCCACCGCCGGAACCGCCGCCGGGTCCGGAGGTGCCGCAGCCGGCGAGTGCGACGCCTGCGCTCAGGCCCATGGTGACGCCGAGGAATCTCCGCCGAGAAATCGTCCGTGGATCCATGCTGATCTCCATACTCCCGAGCCGCGACGACTCAATCGCCTTGACTGATGGTGACCGCTTGCCGTCACGCAGCAACCCCGGATGCCGTGGCGCCACAGTGGCGGCAGTTTCGACGGTGACCGCGCGATCAACGTAGGTTTTGACGCAATGTGTGTCAATGGATCACGTTTGTCGCAGGGTGAATCGTGTCTGAAAGGAAATCGTTGACGACAACATTCGACCCGACTGGCACTGCGGGCGGTACACCGCCGTGGCGCGACACGGCGTTGTCGGTCGCCGATCGTGTTCAGCTTCTCCTCGAAGAGATGACACTCGAGGAGAAGGTGGCTCAACTCGGCAGCCGTTGGGTCGGCAACGACATGCAGGACGCTGGCACGTCCGTTGATCCCGCTCCGGAGTCAGTCACCGGCGACGACGCAAGCCTCAATGTCGCGCCATTACAGGACGTCTTCGCGGCCTCGGGAAACCTGTCCCTGGAGGAAGCCAGCCGCCATGGGCTCGGGCATCTCACCCGTGTCTACGGCAGTGCTCCGGTGACTGCGGTGGACGGCGCGGCCGAGTTGGTACGGCAACAGAACATCGTCTTGGAGGCCTCGCGGCTGCGTATCCCGGCCGTGGTCCACGAGGAGTGCCTCACTGGGTTCACGACGTTTGGCGCGACGGTGTATCCCGCGGCAATTGCGTGGGCCGCGACCTTCGACCCGGACCTCGTCGAGCGGATGGCCGCCGCAATCGGGCACGACATGGCAGCCGTCGGCGTGCACCAAGGCCTCTCGCCGGTGCTCGACGTCGTTCGCGACTACCGGTGGGGACGCGTCGAGGAAACCATGGGAGAAGATCCCTACCTCGTCGCGACCCTCGGTGCCGCATACGTTCGAGGGCTGCAGAGCGCCGGAGTTCTCGCCACCCTCAAGCATTTCGCCGGCTACTCCGGCTCGCGCGCGGCGCGCAACCATGCGCCGGTCCCGATGGGCCGACGCGAACTTCTGGACGTCATCTTGCCGACGTTCGAGACCGCCGTTGCACTCGCGGGGGCCGGCTCGGTGATGAACTCCTACGCCGACGTGGACGGTCTTCCGGCGGCCGCGGACAGCTGGCTGCTCACCGACCTGCTGCGCACGGAGTGGGGATTCTCGGGCACCGTGGTGTCCGACTACTGGGCGGTGCCGTTCCTCGCCACGATGCACCGGGTCGCCGCGGACACCGATGAGGCCGGCGCGCAGGCGCTCGCCGCGGGCATCGACGTCGAGCTGCCGGACACGCTCGGTTTCGGTCCCGGGCTGGTTGATCGGGTGCGGGGCGCTGAGGTGCCGGAGGCGCTGGTCGATCGGGCAGCTCGACGGCTGCTCACCCAGAAGGTGCAGCTCGGGCTGCTCGATCCTGATTGGACGCCTGAAGGCTCGGTTGCCAACGCGGCAGCGACCGACCTCGACTCCCCCGCCAACCGCGGCCTCGCCCGGGAGATCGCCGAGCGGTCCGTGATTCTCCTCGACCCGGGCACGGCGCTGCCCCTGGTCGGTGACGGGCGGCCGGCGCTGGGCCGGGTCGCTGTGATCGGGCCGTGTGCGGCCGACCCGCGGACGTTCATGGGTTGCTACGCGTTCCCGAACCATGTGCTGCCACGCCACCCGGGCTTTGGCCTCGGTATCGAGGTGCAGACCGCGGTCGACGCGCTGCGGGCCGAGTTGCCAGATGTCCGGGTCGACCTTGAGCCGGGCTGCCAGGTGCGAGGCGAAGACCGGTCTGGATTCCCAGCTGCGCTCGCCGCGGCCCGAGAGGCAGACCTGTGCGTTGCCGTCGTGGGCGACCTGGCGGGCTTGTTCGGGCAAGGGTCGTCCGGCGAGGGCTGCGACGCCGAGGACCTCCAGCTGCCTGGGGTTCAGGCAGAGCTGCTCGCACAGTTGCTGAAAACCGACACCCCAGTGGTCGTGGTCGTCGTTTCCGGCCGCCCGTACGCGTTGGGCGACCTGCACGGCCGAGCCGCAGGGCTGGTCCAGGCGTTCATGCCCGGAGAGGAGGGAGGCGTGGCGATCGCAGGTGTGCTCTCCGGCCGGAACCAGCCCGGCGGCAGGTTGCCGGTGCAGATTCCGAGGCATCCTGGCGGACAGCCGAGCACCTACCTCCAGCCTCCGCTTGGCACCGACAGCGCCGGCATCAGCAGCATCGACCCGACGCCGCTGTTCCCCTTTGGCTACGGCGTTTCGTACACGACCTTCACGATGGACGACCTGCAGCTGAGCCATGACGAACTACCGACCGGCGGGGAGTTCACCGTTTCCGTGCGAGTTCGCAACACCGGCCCGAGAGCGGGTGATGAGGTCGTCCAGCTCTACCTGCACGACGTCCTCGCGCAGGTTGCGCGTCCAGTCCGGCAGCTGGCTGGCTTCGCCCGGGTCCGGCTGGAGCCAGCCCAGGGTGTGCGGGTGCGGTTCCACGTGCACGCGGACCGGACCGCGTTCACAGGCCGAAAGCTCGAGCGCATCGTGGAGCCAGGTGACGTCGAGGTACTCGTCGGGATGTCTGCACACGACCTTCCTTGCCGCGCAACTGTCCGGTTGACCGGCCCCTTGCGGGTCGTGGGGCACGACCGCCAACTCGTCACACCGGTCGACGTCAGTCCGGTCGAAGGTTAGGGGCCGCGATGGTGACCAAGGATGGGGAGGAGCCGTCGCTGAGTCCGGAGCGGGCGATGGCTGCGGAAGAGGAACGGTAGCTGTCGTCGCTTAGTCTGCCTACGACCGGCGAGCAGCTGCGTACCCATGCCGGCCGAAGGCGGTGAGGCGTCCATGACCATCGCGTACCTGGTCTCCGGCGTACGGACCCCGATCGGCCGGTACGGCGGTGCGCTCGCACCGGTCCGCCCCGACGACCTTGCCGCGCACGTGCTCAGGGAGCTGGTCCAGCGGTTGCCGTCAGTCGACTGGGCGGCGGTGGAAGACGTTGTCATGGGCTGCGCGAACCAGGCCGGCGAGGACAACCGCAACGTCGCGCGGATGGCGGTACTCCTGGCGGAGCTACCGACCCAGGTACCGGGAAGCACGGTGAACCGGCTGTGCGGCTCGGGCATGGACGCCGTCGCGATCGCGGCCCGAGCCATCCGCGCCGGCGACGCGGATCTGCTGATCGCCGGCGGCGTGGAAAGCATGAGTCGCGCGCCGTTCGCCATGCCGAAGGCCGAGGCGGCGTGGTCTCGGACCCCGCAGATCTACGACACGACGATCGGCTGGCGGTTCGTGAACCCGCGGATGCACCAGCTCTATGGGACTGATTCCATGCCGGGCACTGCCGAGAACGTCGCCAACGAGTTCGGCGTATCGCGCGAGGATCAGGACCGCTTCGCGTTGCGATCTCAGGAGCGCGCCGCGAAGGCCGCGTCGAACGGCCGGTTGGCGCACGAGATCGTCCCGGCGCTCGTGCCCCAACGCAAAGGTGACCCCATCACGGTTGATCGGGACGAGCATCCGCGGACCACGTCGTTGGACGCGTTGGCCAGGTTGCAGCCGCTCTTTCCCGACGGCACGGTGACCGCAGGGAACGCCTCGGGCCTCAACGACGGAGCCGCCGCCGTCCTGATGGCATCGGAACGTGCCGTCGAGCGGTATGGCCTCACTCCGCTGGCGCGGGTGACCGCCGCGACAGCGGCCGGTGTGCCCCCACGGGTGATGGGTATGGGTCCTGTGCCAGCTACCCAGCGGCTGCTCGACCGCGTCGGCCTGAAGATTGGTGACGTCGACGTGATCGAGCTGAACGAGGCGTTCGCAGCGCAGGCGCTCGCAGTCCTGCGTGAGCTGGGCGTGCCGGACGACGCGGAGCACGTCAACCCCAACGGCGGCGCCATCGCACTGGGCCATCCATTGGGGATGAGCGGCGCCCGGCTGGCCATGACCGCCGCTATGGAGCTTGCCTTCCGCAACGCCCGGCACGCGGTTGCCACCATGTGCATCGGCGTCGGCCAGGGCATCGCCGTCCTGCTCCAAGCCCCGTGAAGGGTGCCCGCCAATTGCCGACGCCGACGCCGACGCCGGCACCGCCCAGCCGCTCACGACCGGCACAGCGCTTCATGGGTCGCTCCTGGGCACGACCAGGCGAGGCCTTGACAGGAAACCATATGGTTTCCTATTCTGCCCGGGTGTGGAGTTGGTGTTCCGGGCCCTTGCTGACCCGACGCGGCGGGCACTGCTGGACGCCCTGCGCGAGCGCGATGGACAGAACCTGGTGGCCCTGACCAAGCGCCACGACCTGACCAGGGTCGGCGTGGCCAAGCATCTGCGGCTGCTCGAGGAGGCCGGCCTGGTCGTCACCAAGCGCCGCGGCCGGGAAAAGTTGCACTACCTGAACACCGTGCCGATCCGGCAGGTCTACGACCGCTGGGTCAGCAAGTACACCGGGTCGTGGGCGGCCGGGCTGACCGGCCTGAAGGAGGAACTGGAGCAGGCGATGGAAAAGGTCTTCGAGATCTACATCCGCACCACCCCCGAGCGGCTGTGGGCGGCGATCACCGACCCGGCGATCCGGGCGAAGTACCACTTCGGCGCCGGTGTGGAGTCCACCTGGACCTCCGGCTCGGCGTACGCCCTGGTGCACCCGGCCGCGGACGGCCCGCTCGCCGAGGGCGAGAACCTGGTCGTCGAGCCGCCGACCCGGCTGGTGCAGACGATGCGCACCCTGTGGAGCGAGGACGCCGAACGCGGAGGCACCTCCCGGGTGACCTGGGAGATCGAACCGGTCGGCGATTCGTGCCAGCTGACCGTCACCCACGATCAACTCCGCGACGATGCCCCGCCGGAACTCTACGGCGGCTGGCCGATGATCCTGTCCGGCCTGAAGACCTGGCTGGAAACCGGCCAGACCCTGACCACCCCCGGCTCGCTGATGTATGGCGAGCCTGCGCAATCCTGAGGAGCCGGAACCATGCCCCGAACCAGCATCACCGACGTTCATACCGTTGGCGTCACTGTCGCGGACCAGGACCAAGCCCTCGCGTTCTACGTCGACACCCTCGGCTTCGAGAAGCGCCTCGACGCACCGATCAGCCCGACCATGCGGTGGATCGAGGTCGCCCCACCAGGCGCCACCACCTCCATCGCCCTCACCGCCGGCGACCAGAGCGCCAACCAAACGGCTGGCACCGATACCGGCATCCGGTTCACGGTCCCCGACGCCGAGGCCGAGCATGCGACCATGCGAGAACGTGGGGTCGCCGTCAGCGAGGTCATGCAATGGCCAGGCGTGCCGCCGATGTACACGGTCGACGACCCCGACGGGAACCGGTTCTACGTCGTCGAGGAGTCGCAGTGACCGTCGCTTGGTGACGGCACCCCACAAGCCCGGGCATGGTTCATGGCAGGCTGCCGACAACGATGGTCGGGACGCATCAAAGCACGACATGGAGGAGCCGATGAGCGCGGTTGTCGTCATCGTCTGCGACGAGTGCGGTGACACGGGCACGACCGGCCGTACGGCAACCGATGCGAGGGCTGAGCTTTCTCACTGGGCCCGCCGCGACGGCCGGGATCTATGCCCGCTGTGCAGGCTGGTGGAGGAGTCGCACGAGCGGATCATCGCGGCTGGCCCTTAGCCCGCATGGGCACAATGAACCCATGGGTCACGCGCGCGCAACGGTGGCGGGCGCATATCGGAAGCGGTTGCTGCTCGCCCTGATCGTTGCCCTTGGCGTGCTGGTCGCACAGCTTGTCGGTGCGTGGATATCCGGATCGCTGGCGCTGCTCGCCGACGCGGGGCATGTGTTGGCCGACGCTGGCGGCGTCGCCTTGGCGCTAGTCGCGACAACGCTCGCCCAACGCCCACCAAGTGCCCGGCGGACGTTCGGGTGGCAGCGGCTGGAGATCCTGGCAGCTGCCGTCAACGCCGTCTTGCTCCTCGGGGTGGCCGGATTCGTGCTGGTGGAGGGCATGCGTCGGCTCCGTGATACCCCGGTGGTCGAGCCGGTGCCGATGCTCGTTGTCGCCGTCGTCGGCCTTGTGGCAAACGGCACTGCGATGGCGCTGCTGCACCGCGGCCAGCGCGAATCTCTGAACGTTCGGGGTGCCTATGTAGAAGTACTCGCCGACCTGCTCGGCTCCGTCGCCGTCGTCGTCGCCGCAGTGGTCATGCTTGCGACGGGTTGGTACGAAGCCGACCCCGTGGCATCGATCCTGATCGGCCTGTTCATCCTGCCCCGTACCTGGATGCTGCTGCGTGAGGCGCTCGATGTGCTGCTTGAAGCGACGCCGCGTGATGTTGATCTGGCCGAGGTCCGCCGTCACATGATCGAGGTTGACGGGGTGTTGGACGTGCACGATCTACACGCCTGGACGATCACTAGTGGGCTACCGGTGCTGTCCGCGCACGTCGTCGTCTCGGAACGGGCACTCGCTGATGGGCATGGCGGCGTCGTGCTGAATCGGCTCGGCAGTTGCCTGTCCAGTCACTTCGATGTCGAGCACAGCACCTTCCAACTCGAAGCGACCGGTCATCGTGCCCATGAAGGAGTGACCCACGACTGAGGCCGGTCCGATGCCGGTCTGGTATCCGCGCCGGGCACACTGGGCCGGATGCGCCGCGTGATTATCCCTGCCGCCGCTCTGGCGCTGCTGTTGAGCGCGTGCGAGGCTGCGGGTCGGGATGCGCCGGAGATTCAGCGCCCGACCGGGGCTTCCGCGCAGCTCACAGCCTCCGCGGATGCGTCGCCAACCGCAATTCCTACCCCCGAACCGCTCGCTGAACTGCCCAGGGGTGGGCGTCGGATCTTCCCCAGCCATCGTCTGGTCGGCTTTTCCGGCGGACGAGGGGCGTCCTTCGGTCGGCTCGGCGTCGGGGACATCGACAAGCGTGCGGCCGAGATCGAGAAGCTCGCAGCGCAGTACACCCCTGATGGGCGCACGCCGCTGCCCATCTTCGAGCTGATCGCAGTGGTGGCTCATCCGTCGCCGACCCGATACAGGCCTCTATCGCACTCACGAGCCGAGCGAGGTCGTCGACAGCATTTCTCGAAGCCGTGCGCCGACATCGGGGGCTGCTGCTGCTCAACGTCCAACCTGGGCGAGCGGATTTCATGGGCGACGTCGAAGGCGTTCGAGAAGTGGCTGCTCGAGCCCGACGTCGGGCTCGCGCTGGACGCCGAGTGGGCGGTGGACGCCGGCGAGGTACCGGGACAGGTGATCGGCAGCACGACCGGCGCCGAGCTCGACTCCGTCGCGGTGTACCTATCCTCGCTGGTGCGGGCCCATGACCTGCCGGAGAAGGTCATGGTCTACCACCAGTTCCACACCGCAACGGTCATCGACGAGGAGCAGCTCCGGCCGCATCCGGGCGTCGTGCTGGTAAAGAGCATCGACGGGGTCGGCGTCCCTGCCGAGAAGGTAGCGACGTGGAACCGACTGGCGTGGGAACTGTCGCCACATGTCTACACCGGCTTCAAGCTCTTCTTCGAAGAGGACACCCGTCGCGGTGCGTTGATGACGCCTGCCGAGGTGCTCGCACTGCGCCCCCAACCGAGTTACGTCCTGTACGAGTAGCAGTCACGTTGTGTCGACCCCCGAAATGGGGGGCAACGCCATTGCGGTCAGCCACAATTGAGGGGTGGCCGCACGCGACGAGTACGACCCGGAGACCGTGGTGTATGGGGTGCCGACGGCCGTGGCTCTTCGTGGGATAGGCGTCGGCACCGTGATCCTCGGGCTGTGTGTCATCGGCGCCAGCATTCTTCGGGCGGCCGAGCCACCCCGGGCGGTGGTGGTCGGTGTCTGGATCGTGCTTGGACTGTTGGGTATCTTGTCCCTGATCGTGCTGGTTGTCGGGCTGCTGCGGCTGGTTGGCCGTGGCGCTCGGGTCGTTCTTGACGCCGATGGGTTTCTCAACGCCACCGGGCCCGGTGCCGGTATTCGGCGCGGCCGCTGGCGGGACGTCCGGCGGGTCCAGTCCGACGGACCGATCATCTCGATCGAGCTGGCTGGGGGGCGGCGCAGCTTGGTACGGACGACGACGCTCGACGTCGGGCCTCGCGAGTTGGCGCAAGAGCTGCGCCGGCGCCTGAACCGAGTCCGCAGCGAGCCGCGCCTGCCGGGCTGATGCCAGCGCCTCAGCAAACCTCGCGGATATCAGCGGGGACGTCGGGCGGCACCGTTGGGGACGCCGACGGACTCGGTGTGGCTGATCGCGTGGTCGCCGAGGGTGCAGGCGTGCCGGACGCGGATGGACTGGCGGCCGCGCTCGGCTGCGGCCCCAAGGCATCGGCGACCATTGCCTGCATCGTGGCGTAGTCGGGATCCGCGGGGTCGATCACCTGATTGGTGAAGGCAAGGGTCTGCACCGACCCGCCCTTCACCTTGAGTGCGAGCTCGACGAAGTCAGGCAAGATCTCGGCCGGGATGTCGGTGGCCACGATGTCCTTCGTCGCGGCGGCCAGCTCCTGATACCTCCGGAACACCGTGACCGGATCTGCCTCTTCGACGATCGCTGCTATCACGCACCGCTGGCGTTCCATCCGCTCGTAATCGTCGGATCCTTCTCTCGACCTGGCGAACCACAGAGCTTGGAAGCCGTCGAGGCGCTGGTTCTCGCCCTTTTCGATGTAGCCGAGTATCGGGCTGGTACCACCGCCGATGGGGATGTCCTCCTTGACATCCACAGTGATTCCGCCGAGCGCATTGACCAGTTCCTTGAATCCGGCGAGATTCACCAGGACGAAATAGTCCACATCGATACCTAGGGCCCCTTCGACAGCCCACTTGTTCGCATCGGCGCCGGGGTAGGCGACCCCCTCGAAGACCTCTGGGTAAAGCACAGGCACCGTCTCGTATACCGCATTGAGCATGTTGTCGTAGGCATCGTCGTACCCGTCGGGGTAGAACGCGCGCAGCGGGCTGTCCACCGGGAACGGCGCATGCTGCAGGTTTCGCGGCAGCGAGAACAGGATCGTGTTGCCGGTCTTGGTGTCGACGCTCGCCAGAATCTGACTGTCCGGACGGATCCTGGCCGGTCCGGTGCCCCGTCTCCGCCCAGCAGCAGGATGTTGACCCGTGGTTTGTTCGCCCACGGATCGACCTCCTCTTCGGCCAGCTCCGGAGTGGTGTTGCTCTTCGCGTCCTCGGGCGCGGCGACGGACTCGATGAGGTCGTGCTGCAGGTAGGCCCGCTGCACGCCCGCGGCCAGCGGCGTGAGAACGAGGCTGGTGACGATCACCACGACGAGCGCCCCCCCAAGGCGCTTACCAGCAGAAAGCCCGTCGGGCTCTAGGGCCCGGTGGCTCGCCACCGCGACCAGCAGCCATACCACCCCAATGCCGGCGAGCACACCCGCCACGATCATCAGGTTCCGCTGGTCGAAGGCGATTGCGAGGATTTGCTCCCGCGGGACTAGGAAATACACCGCGACCAGCCCGGCAATCCCCAGGACGACCAGACTGAGAAAGAACCAGCCCCACCAACGCCGACCCGCGGCGAGCAGGCCAGCGCCGGGGACAAGCGATCCGAGTGCAGTGAATCCGAGGAACCGGCCGTAATGACCTGATCGCTGCTCGCGACGGGAATCCAGCCGGGTCCGCCGGGTGCCTGCACCCGTCGGCGGCGCGCTGGTCGGCCGCGAAGCCGTGTCTTCCGTCCTCACCACAACCTACCTATTAGATCGCATCGGGACCGTGCACCGGGAATCGTCAATCCCGCAGCAGCGCCCGGACTTGCTCGTCCTCGACCTGCCGGAAGTCGCGGTACCACGTCCCGACTGAGCTGAACCGACGCGGCCGGGCCAGGGCGAGGAAGCGGTCGACCTCCTCGTCGATCCGCGCATCGTAGTCGCGTGGCGCCACCGGTACGGCGAGGGTGATCTCGGCTGCGGACTGCGCACGGACGATCTGTACCGCCGCCAGCGCAGTGGCTCCAGTCGCGAGGCCGTCGTCGACAATGATCACTGGCCGGCCGGTAATCCTTGGCGCCGGGCGGCCTTGCCGGAGGACGCTCTCTTTTCGCTCGACCTCCTTCTCAGCGAGCGCATAGACCTGCTCAACTTCCGGTTCGCTGAGCCCGGCGTAGCGCATGACGTTCTCGTTGCGCACCCGAACCCCGGCTCCCCCGACGGCACCGAGCGCGAGCTCTGGATGCCACGGCACCCCGACCTTGCACACGACAAGCGCATCCAGCTCCACACTGACGGCTCGCGCCGCTTCGGCTGCCACGACCACCCCGCCCCGCGGTAGCCCCAGCACCAGGGCTTCCGGACCAACGCCGGCCGCAAGCAGCGCATCGCCGAGCTCCACCCCGGCCTCGCGACGGTCCGCCCAGAGCGGCGGTCGCTCCATAGGTATGACTTTGCCGCTTCTCGGACCCGCCGGGTACCCTTGCGGCGCCTGTTCTGTTCGGGCGTGGAGGCGTCGCCTAGTCCGGCCTATGGCGCCCGCCTGCTAAGCGGGTTTGGGTTCATCGCCCATCGCGGGTTCAAATCCCGCCGCCTCCGCCCTCTGACCTGGGTGTTCATCTCACCCTGGTGATCTTGCGACGTAGCCGGTCAGCAAATCGGTGAGCTCGGCGGGGTGGCTCAAGGCGACGCAGTGCCCAGAGGCGATCTCGTCGGGGACGATGGCGAGCCGGTCGGCGACCACGCGACGCAGGAACTCGGGCGGGAAGAACCGGTCCTCGGTGCACAGCACGAATCGCGTCGGGCACGGCCGGCCAGGCCGTCGAGCGGCCACGGGCTGCTGGTAGGCGGCGTCGGACTCGTCGCGCTCCTTGCGCATGGCCTCCTCGGCGAGGGCGCGGGGCACGTCATGGTAGAAGGCGACGAACGGGTCGTCGCTGCCGGTCAAGCCGCCGTCGCGGCGGGCTTGCTCGCGCACGGCTTGGCTGTAGCCGGTGTTGTCCCACCAGTCGCGCCGGCGGTTCCCCGGGAACCGGGATCATGCCGGCGACCAGCACTAGCATGTCGGCCCGCAGCCCGGTCGGCGACCAGCGGCGCGGTGAACCCGCCGTAGGACTGGCCGACGACGACCAGGTCGCGGCGGCCGCCGATCGCCTCGACCACACGTGTCGGCGTAATCGTCGAGCGTCGGCCGAGTCGTCGTCGCACGGCAGGTCGGGGGCGACCGCATCGTGGCCGCGCCGACGCAGTTCGGCCTCGCACCAGGTGCCAGTACCAGCCGACATCGCCGCCGCCGTGGATCAACACGAACGTGGCCACCAAGTGCTCTCCTTGCTTCGCGGTGAAGGTTGTGACTACACAGCGGTATCGAACTCATCGGTCACCGTCGCGTAGGCGATGGCGTCGCGGGTCAAATCCCGCCGCCTCCGCCACCTTGTGGTCGCCCGGTCAGGTCATGCCGAGGCGGGTCTTGAGGCCGTCGAGCTCCGCCCATAGCAAGGTCGGCAGCTTGTCGCCGAACTTGTCGAACCACTCGGTGATCGCGGGGATCTCGGCCCGCCACTCGTCTTCGTCGACGCGCAGGCACCTCGACCTGCTCTCGGGTGAGGTCGAGACCGTCGACGTCGAGCGACATCGGCCGTCGGGCACTCGCCCGATCGGGGTCTCGGCAGCCGCGGCCTGTGCCCTCGAGCCGCTCGATGATCCACTTGAGCACGCGCCCGTTCTCGCCGAAGCCCGGCCAGAGGAAGCTGCCGTCCTCGATCCCGGCGGAACCAGTTGACGTAGAAGATCTTCGGGCAGCTTGACCGCGTCGGCTTCCTTGCCCAGCGTGATCCAGTGGGCGAAGTAGTCGCCGGCGTTGTAGCCGATGAACGGCAGCATCGCCATCGGGTCGCGGCGGACGACACCGACCTGCCCGGCGGCGGCGGCCGTCGTTTCCGACGAGAGCGTGGCGCCCATGAACACGCCGTGCGTCCAGTCGCGCGACTCGGTGACCAGCGGGACGGTCGTCGCGCGCCGGCCGCCGAACAGGATCGCCGAGATCGGCACGCCGCGGGGGTCCTCGTACTCCGGCCGCGATGATCGGGCACTGCTTGATCGGCGTGCAGAAGCGCGAGTTCGGGTGCGATCGACGGCTCGTCGGAGTCAGGCGTCCAGTCCCGGCCCTTCCAGTCGATGAGGTGCGCCGGCGGCTCCTCGGTCATGCCCTCCCACCAGATGTCGCCGTCATCGGTGTAGCGCGACGTTGGTGAAGAGGCTGTTGCCTCCGTCGATGGTGCGCATCGCGTTGGGGTTCGGTCTCCCAGCCGGTGCCCGGGGCGACGCCGAAGAACCCGTACTCGGGGTTCAGCGCGTAAAGGCGGCCGTCCTCACCGAAGCGCATCCAGGCGATGTCGTCGCCGAGCGTCTCGACCTTCCAGCCAGGAATGGTCGGCTCGAGCATGGCCAGGTTGGTCTTCCCGCAGGCCGACGGGAACGCAGCGGCGATGTAGTGGACGGCCCCAGCGGGCGAGGTCAGCTTCATGATCAGCATGTGCTCGGCCAGCCAGCCCTCGTCGCGGGCCATGACGCTGGCGATGCGCAGCGAGTAGCACTTCTTGCCGAGCAGCGAGTTGCCGCCGTAACCGGAGCCGAACGACCAGATCATCCGCTCCTCGGGGAACTGGGTGATGAACTTGGTCTGGTTGCACGGCCACGGGACGTCCTGCTGGCCGGGCTCGAGCGGCGCGCCGACGGAGTGCAGGCACGGGCACGAACTCAGCGTCGGTGCCCATGGCCGCGAGGACCTGCGCGCCCATCCGGGCCATGATCCGCATCGACGCCACGACGTACGGCGAGTCGGTGATCTCGACGCCGAACATGGGCTTGTCGGCGTCCAGCGGCCCCATGCAGAACGGGATGACGTACATGGTCCGGCCGCGCATGCACCCGCTGGTAATGCCGGATCATCTCGGCCTTCATGTCGTCCGGGTCACGCCAGTTGTTCGTCGGACCGGCGTCGGCCTCGTCGACCGAGCAGATGAACGTACGCTCCTCGACCCGGGCGACGTCGGTCGGGTCGGTGCGGGCCCAGAACGAGTTCGGCTTCTTTCGTCCAGGCGGACCAGCGTGCCCGCGTCGACCAGGCTCGTCGGTGAGCCGCGTCCATTCCTCGTCGGAGCCGTCGCACCAGGCGATGGCTCGGGCTCGGTCAGCTCGGCGACCGCGGCGACCCAGCCGAGCAGCCGATGGTGTGACGTCGGTGCGTCGGTCAGGTCATCGGCAGACGTGACTTCGGCGGTCATCTTCGGGGGCCCCTTTCACACGGTTGCCGTCGGCCGCAGCACGACCGCTTGCCTGCTGGGGATCCGCGAGCTCCAGCGCGAAACGGGTCATCGGTCGGGCTGGGGCGTCACGCGATGGATGGCGTCACCATACGCCGCCGTCTCACCTGGCGGAATGGCCGCACCAGGCATCCAAGCCTTGTGGTGTACCCGGAAGCCTGGTGGTGTACGACACAGTGACGACCGCGGCCGCGCCGATCGCGCTGCACGAGCTCGAACCCGCCCTGCTCCCGTTCGGTCAGGCCACGATGCTCCCTGCTGTCGCCTACACCTCGGACGACGTGCTCGGCTGGGAGCTCCGGCACCTGTTCGCCGGCTCGTGGACTGCGTGGGCCGCGCGGACGCGCTCCGATGCGGCGGCGGGAGGAAACGGTCAGCCAGCGGGCACTTCATCGGTGACGTGCCGGTGCTGCTGACATTTCCTCCGGACGGCGGTGTGCGCGCGCTGGCCAACACCTGCCGTCATCGCGGGCACGAGATCCTGCCGGACAGGCACAGCAAGCACCAGAGGGCATTGCTCTGCCCATACCACGCCTGGGATACGGGCTGGACGGGGCGCTCGGCGAAGCGCCGGGCTTCGAGCGGTGTCGACGGATTCGAGCCGCAGACAACGGCCTGGTCCGACTGCCCGTCGGCCGTATGGCACGGCTGGGTGCTCGTCAACGCGTCCGGTGCAGGTGCCCCGCTGGCGGATCATCTCGGCGACCTGGACTCCCTCGTCGCGCCGTATCGCCCTGAGGCGCTGGTCTGCCGCGCTCGAGTCGGGTACGAGGTCGCCGCGAACTGGAAAGTCGTCGTCGAGAATTACCACGAGTGCTATCACTGCCCGTTGATCCATCCAGAGCTCTGCCAGGTCTCGCCGCCGACGAGTGGCGCCAACTTCGACCTGACGGGCGCATGGGTGGGCGGCTCGATGGATCTACGGGACGGAGCGGACACGATGTCGCTGTCCGGTGCGTCCGCCGCCGTGCCGATCAATGGGGTGGATCCACGCGTCGTCCTGTACCTCGGGCTGTTCCCGAACCTGCTGATCTCGCTACACCCCGACTACGTCATGACGCACCGGCTGACGCCTCTCGAACCGGCGCTGACCAAGGTCGACTGCATGTGGTACTTCATCGACGCCGATGTCGACCCGTCCTACGCGGTCGAGTTCTGGGACTTGACGAACCGGCAGGACTGGGCCGCCTGCGAATCGGTACAACGCGGCCTGTCCTCGCCGCACTTCAGGCCCGGACCGTTCGCACCAAATGAAGATGGGGTTCATCAATGGGTGACGATGGTCGCCCGCGCATACTCGGGTATCCCGCCGCACGTCGCCTAGCGTTGAGTGCCATGCCGGACCGCCTCGTGCGCCTGCTGCTCGGTGGCGACGTGATGACCGGCCGTGGTGTGGACCAGGTCCTTCCGCATCCTGGTGACCCGGTACTCCACGAGCGTTACGTCCACGATGCGCGGCGATACGTGGAGCTGGCCGAGGCGGCGAATGGACCGATACCTCGTCCGGTGGACTTTGCCTGGCCGTGGGGAGACACATTCCAGGTCATGGCCGAGGCCGCGACCGATCTACGGCTGGTGAACCTGGAGACCAGCATCACCCGCAGCAATGACTACGAGCCGGGAAAGGCGGTGCACTACCGCATGGACCCGGCCAACTTGCCGTGTGTGGCTCATTGCCAACGTCATCTGCACACTGGCCAACAACCATGTGCTCGACTTCGGCGCCCGCGGGCTGAGGGAGACGCTGGGCGTGCTGGCGGATGGCGGCGTCCAGACGGTTGGGGCAGGTCGAAACTTGGATGAAGCCCGTCGCCCGGTGACAGTGGAGACCAGTGCCGCTGCAATCACGGTGTTCGCGTTCGGCATGCCATCGAGTGGGGTTCCCGCCAGGTGGGCAGCAACCGCAGATCGGCCAGGGGTCAACGTGGTCGGCAAGTGGTCGAACGGCGTCGCAAGAGACTTGATGCGACGAATCGGGCAGGCCAAACGCCGGGGCGAGATCGTTGTCGTCTCTGTGCATTGGGGCTCCAATTGGGGATACGAGGTTCCAGCCGCGGACGTTCGGCTTGGGCACCTGCTGGTCGACGAGGGCGCAGATGTCGTCTTCGGACACTCTTCCCACCACCCCCGGCCAATCGAGGTCTACCGAGGGAGGCTGATCCTCTACGGCTGCGGCGACCTCATCGACGACTACGAGGGGATCACTGGATTCGAGGAATACCGCGACGATCTTCGGCTGCTGTACGTCGCGACGGTTGACGCCGACACCGGCGAGCTGTCAGCACTGCGGATGACGCCGTTCCAGGCCAGGCAGATGCGCCTGCACCGAGCGTCTGGAACTGACTGCGGCTGGATGGCGGCCAACCTGGGCCGAGTCAGCCGGCGATTCGGATCTCAGGTCGGCGTTGATCCGGAGGGAGCGCTCGTCCTCGAGGCCGTGTAGCGGCCCGGTACACTCTTGATCCGGTCCCATGCACCGTGCGCCCGTAGCTCAACGGATAGAGCGTCTGACTACGGATCAGAAGGTTGGGGGTTCGAATCCCTTCGGGCGCGCAATGTGATCTCTCAAGTGATCGGCGACAGTTGAACCTGCGTTTTGCGGGTTCAGCTGTTTGTTGTTGGGCGTGTTGGTCCGGGTGGTCGGCCGGTGCCTTGGTAGCGCTTGGTGGGGTTGAGCATCAGCTCGCGGAGGAGGTCGCCGGTGGCGGCGTCGATGACCCTGACGTGAAGGTCGTGGACCAGGAGTAGGACGCGGGTTCGGGTGTGGGTTCGGCCGATGCCGATGGAGTAGAGCCGGCCGCCGTGGCGGAGGGTGACCTTGCCGGTCTTGTCGATCCGGTCGGTGCGGACCCGGTGGTGGGTGTCGGTGCTGCGGTCGCCGGGAGCGGCTTTCGGGCGAGCGGCATAGGTGGTGGCAGGGGTGGCTTGGTGCGGCAGGGAGCGGTGCGGCCGGTGCTGGTTGTACTGCTCGATGAACCGGTCCAGCAGCGCCTGGACTTCCTCCAGGGTGGTCGGCTGAACGGGTTGGGCGGCCAGCCACTTCTTCAGGGTTTGCTGGAACCGTTCGACCTTGCCGCAGGTGGTGGGGTGGTTGGGCCGGGAGTTCTTCTGGGCGACGCCGAGCCGATGGAGCTCGGTTTCGAAGCCGTTGCGGCCGCCCCGGCCGCCGGCGTAGCGGGTGGTGAACACCATCCCGTTGTCGGTCAACGTCGACGCCGGCACCCCGTGTGTGCTGCAGGTTCGCCGGAAGACGGCCAGCACGATGGGGCCGGTGACCCGGTGGTGGGCGGTCACCGACAGTGCGTAGCGGGAGTGATCGTCGAGGAAGGACAAGATCTCGACCTCGGCGCCCGGGCGGCCGTCGAGGCGGGTGAGCCGGTAGTGGGTGAAGTCGGCCTGCCAGGTCTGGTTCGGCTGGTCGGCTTCAAAGCGGAGGTAGGAGGCCTTGGGGCGCTTGTTCGGCTCGGGAACCACCAGCCCGAGCCGGGAGAGGTAGCGGGAGATGGTGGAGACCGCGACGGTGCGCTGATGGTGGACTCGCAGGTGCCAGGCGATGGTGTCCGGTCCGGCGTCGAGTCCATGCTCGGCCAGCTGTTTGCGGAGCCGGACGATCAGCTCGACCACGTCGTCGGGGATCGCGGTCGGGGAGGTTTTCGGGCGACGGGAGCGGGGCTCGAACGCGGCCTCGCCCTCGGCTTGGTAGCGGGCCTTGAGCTTGTAGACCCAGCCCCGGTGCACCCCGTAGCGGGCGGCCACCTCGGCCGGGGTCTGGTGCTCGACGAACAGGGCAGTAAGAACCAGACGCGCCTTCGACATGACCGAGCATCACCCGCGTCACCGGCGTCGCCGATCACCTAGGAGACGTGTCGCCGATGTCTTGAGAGACCTGTCGCCGATGTCCTGATGGAACACACCTTCGGGCGCGCAAACCACATCATCCCAGTTCAGCGGCCCCATCGGTCATCTGGTGGGGCGGTGTGCCGACCTTGCCGGGTAGATCAGCCCGTGGTCCTGCCAAGTCTTCTCCGCCCCGCTCCGATCGGCGGCCTGCCGGCCAAGGTGACGGGAGCGCGACCGGATAGCGTGTCGCATGCGCATCTACTTGCTGGCCGCCTTGTCCGCCAGCTCGCGGAGGAAGGACGGAAGCCGTCCCACCCCGAAGTCGTAAAATCGCGCCCACCGGGGCTCGATACTGATACGCGCCATCTGCTCGTACATCTTGCGTACCTGCCGTTCGAACTCGGCCATGCCTTTCTCGCCCAGCTCGTCGGCGATCCCCTTGCTCGCCTGCCCGAGGTACTCATCAGGCACGCCGTCAACGATCTCGACGGACGCGCGACCGCGTATCAGCAGCGCCTTTGCCCCATCAGGCGTATCGCCGACGTCGATCGTCACCGCAACGTCCGGCCGGTCGGACACAGCCCGGACCTTCGGCGCCGTCGTCGCCGTACAAATGACGACATGCTCACCGGTCCAAAAGAAGCCGATCGGTATGACACGAGGTAGACCATCCTGCCCGTTGTATGCAAGCCGAGCCAAGGACGCCTTTGTCAGCAGATCACGGGCGCCGGGATGTTCCAGTTCTTCGACGACCTCGTGGGCATCCACGCCAGCGTCTCCTTCCGGGCGGGTGGCGATGCTATGGGGCATCGCGACAACCGACGCCTACCCGCTGAACCTGCGATCTACGCCGCAAGCCTGTCGGAGCGCCACGACTACCGTTCCGGTCGTGGAGACACCTGGGGCGAAGGAGGCGAATCGTGAGCAACGGCGTTGACGACGACGACGCTCGCGTGGCCGACGAGGCGATGCGACGGGCTTCGGAGGAGGAAGCGCGAGTGACGGCCGAGGCCGATCGTGTCGCCGCGGAAGCGCTCAGCGGCGAAGCGAAGGAGGAAGGACTCCGGCAGCTCGGGGTGATCTACGGGGGGCTGATCGGCGTCGCGGTGGTCATGGTGCAGCCGTTCCTGGCGGCCACGAAAACGCTCGACACGCCGGCCAGGGTCAGCGTCATCGCGTTCGCGGTGGCCATCCCGCTTCTGGCTGCGCTCGTGCTGGTCAACCGGCAGGAGATGTTCCGCGGCCGCCGGTCGGCGTCCGTCTCGGTCGTCGTCGCGCAGTCGGTCGCACAGGCGGCCGCCGTGATTGGGATCGTCGCCGGCTTCTGGCACATCACGTGGGTCGCCGGGGTTGCGTTCCTCGTCGCCGGGATCGTGGCGATGGGGGTCCATTCGGCCGGCTGGTGGCACGTGGAGACTACCCGGGACGCCGAGTCCTAGCCTACGAGGACGATGGGCGTCGCATCGTCATGAGTTGTGCGTCGCGGCCAGCCGCGAGAGCGAGTGATAGAGCTCCGCCGGGTTTTCCTGCTGCGCCATCCGGTTGAGCCGGGCAGCCGTCCCAGGCAGCCGGCCGGCGATGCGCAGTAGGGCATCTCTGGTCCTCAGCATCGGCTTGTTGCTCAGCCTGGACAGCTTCGCGAGCCGATCGGCTTGGTTCTGGACCCTCCGCACCCGCGGCTGACGCCGTTCCGCGTAACTGGCGAGACGTTGCTGCACGCCGCCTACCGAATCGTCCGCCAGCTCGACAGCCAGCACGGCCGCATCCACGAGAGCGCTGTTCGCACCCTGCCCGAGGGTCGGCGCCATCGCGTGCGCGGCGTCACCGACCAACACCAGCCGGCCATCTGACCAGCGATCGCAGTCGACCCGTACGACCTCGTTGACGAGGAGCTGCTCGAACGATGTCAGCTGACCGAGGACGGGAGCGGACGCCGGAAGGGCCTTGCTCCAGAGGGCGCAGAACAGCGACAGATCCCGATCGGCCACCGCGGCAGCGACTGGCACGGCATCGACGGCGGCGTAGAAGTACGTGCTCCCGTCACCCAGCGACGCGCCGCCGAACAGACCGAGCGGCGTCCAATACTCACCCTCGAAACCGGCCTCCGCGGCGTCCACGACGCCGCGAACGTAGGTGGCACCGACGGGCCGGACATCGGAACCGAAATCTCCGCCGTCACGAACGGTGGAGTTGATGCCGTCAGCGCCGACGACCAGGTCTGCCCCGATCGTGCTGACATCCGCGGCGGACCGGACCTCGACGATGCCGTCCGGACGTGCGGCCGTCACCTCGGACCCAAGACGAACGTCGATGCCAGGATGAGCAGTGACGGCCTCGACCAGCACCTCCATGAGCCGGCTGCGGCGAACAGCGAGAACATGACCGAAACCGAGGCCGTAGTCGCGCACGTTCACCGTGCTGATTGCCCTACCGCTCGCGGACCGGACGACCCCACCAGGCATGCGGTGACCGCTGGCATTCAACTCCTCGGCCAGCGACAGGCTGGCCAGCACGGCCAGGCCATTGGGCTGAAGCAGAATTCCGGCTCCTACGGCCGCCGGCTCGGCGATCTGCTCCAGCAGCGTGACCGACGCCCCCAGCTCTGCGAGCAGCAGGGCGGTCGACATTCCGCCTACCGCACCGCCGACCACGACAACGTGCGCATTCCGCATCGTCACGAACGTCTCCGCATACCCAACACGGAGAGAATGATCCCGACGACGAGCAAAAGGCAACCGACGGCCAAGGCGCCGATGGCGATCCAGCTGATGATGGGCAACGTGGCCCCCACCTGCAGATCCGCAGAGACACCGGCGGAGCCGTCAGCGTTCATGATGACGACCGACCAGTCACCGCTGGGAATCTCGGTCTCAAGAGTCTGCGTTCCGGTTCCACTGACCGAAGCAGCCCAGAATGGCTGTGCCGTCGGCGGTTCGGACGGCGCGTCACCAGGATGGGATTCATACTCCACGTCGAACGGCGAAACCTCGAAGTCCCTGACCTCGGCGTGGCCGACGTTGGCGAGATATGCGGCCACGTCGTCGGCCGGGCCGATCCCAATGAACAGCGGGCTCCCGGAGGTTGAACTCTCGCCGCTGATCCGCACGTCGCCGAGCAAGTTTCGGGCATAGAGCACGTCCGGACCGGCGCCGCTGAACTCCGGCGGGGAGGACAAGGCATACGAATCGGTCGCGAGCACCTCCGTGTCGGTGCTGTAGAAGCCATCCGAATCGCGCCCTTGGGCCGCCACCAGTGCGCGTCCGCCGACGACCAGCAGCCAGATCCCGACGAAGGCAAGGATGACGCCGACGATCAGGAGGGCTCGCCCCCCGCTCGGCTGTCGTTGTTCTGCCCAGCGTTGACGACCAGGAACAGCTTCGTTGTCGACGTTTGCTTCCATGACGACTCCCGATGGCTCCGGTGGATGCCATCCACGGTTGCAGCCGATGGCGTGGGCGGTAAGCCGGGAGACTCGTCACTAGGGGGACGGGTTTCTGGTAGCTCATTCGACTTGTTACCCGCCTTCTGCACATCCACGACGAATGTGACGCTGAAACCGGCCGTCGAGCCCGGATCCTGGAGTCGTCATGGAAACGCATCTCAGTCAGGCACTTGACCGCCTGCAGGCGCAGGAGCGGTTCCTCGTTCGTCAGCACTACACGCTCATGGTCAACCGCTACGACATCACCACCTGGCTGGACAACGACAAGCCAGGCGAATTGCTGGCAACCTGCCAGCAGAAGCGCATGACCTTTCGCGAGGAAGCGACGTTCTACGCAGACGCGGAGCGCAGCCAGCGCCTGTTCCGGTTCAAGAGCCGCAAGAAAGTGGATGTCAGTGGGGTGACTGACGTCTTCGGCGCTGACGACAAGCCGGTCGGGAAGTTCCGCAAGGACTTCACCACCTCGTTGCTCCGCTCGACGTGGTACCTGTCCCAGCCGGACCTGGGCGAGTGCCGGGGGGAGGAGCGCAACAACGTGGTGGCGGTTGTGCGGCGAATATTCACGTTTGTGCCGTTCCTTGACGACGTGCCGATGTGGCTGCCGTACCACTTCGACTTCACCACAGTCGACGGAAAGCCGGTCATGGCCGTGGAGCGCAAATTCGGCAGCATTCGCGACGCCTATCGGGTCACGATCCAGGACCCGGCCCTCGATCGTCGGCTGGCGGTTGCCATGGCTGTTGCGCTGGACGCCTTGCAGTCTCGGTGACGGCGTCGATCACCTCATCGAGGTCAGCCGGGGCGCCTTCGTCCTCTGGCGACCCGCCGGGTACTGCCGCCTCGTCCTCGTCCACCGGTGTGCCGTCTCGGCCTCTTCGATCTGCTCGGCGATCTCGACGACGTGCTCGCTGGTGAGGTCCTTGTCCGCGGTCCGCGCGGTACGACGAACTGGCCGGCGATCACCAAGCCCATCACGAAGACCCCGCCGGCGATGATGCTGGATGCCAAGACGCTCGGCTGCATTCCCTCGACACCTGCGGCGAACAGCAGTGCGCGCAGACCGACCAGCACCGCGACGATGAGCACCGTCCACAGGGCCAGCTGGTAGTTCTTCACCGAACTTCGCCACAGCATGGCCGCTCCTTTCAGGACCGGAGAAAGAGCAGGACAGCAAGGACCCGACGCGACTCGCTGCCGGTTGCCGGGAGTCCCAGCTTGGTGAAGATGCTGGAGACGTACTTCTCGACGGCCCGCAACGTGATGACCATCCGGTCGGCGATGCCCTGGTTGGAGGTTCCCTCCGCCATCAGCTCCAGAACCTCTCGCTCGCGTGGCGTCAGTTTGGCCAGCGGGTCGTCACTCCGCCGACGTGACAACAGCGTGGACACGATCGTCGGGTCGATTGCAGACCCACCGTTGGCCACCCGTCGAACAGCGTTGAGGAAGTCGGGGACGTCACTGATGCGGTCCTTGAGCAGGTACCCGACACCATCGGCGGAGTCGGCGAGCAGCTTCATCGCCAGACCGAGCTCGACGTACTGGGACAGCACGAGTACTCCGATGTCGGGGTGTGCGGAGCGAATCTCCACGGCGGCCTGCAAGCCCTCGTCGGTGTGCGTCGGTGGCAACCGGATGTCGACGATGACGACGTCGGGCTGCTGCGCTTTGAGCAGCTGACGAAGTTCGTCAGCGTCCCGGCATCGTGCGGTCACGTCGAAGCCCGCGTCACCGAGCAACCGGGCGAGACCTTCGCGCAGGAGGACGCTGTCTTCGACGATGGCTACTCGCACGGCAGCTCCGCTCGGACCCGGGTGCCGCCGCCGCGGGGCGTCCAAACTCGCAGCCGTCCGCCGAGAGCCTCGACTCGGTCGGCGAGCCCTCGTAGGCCGGAACCCCGTTCGGTGTCGGCACCGCCGACGCCATCGTCGACGACTTCGACCACGAGTTGATTGCCGTTGCGGGCGATGTCGACGGTCGCCGACGTGGCCCGAGCGTGCTTGCCGATGTTGGCCAGGCTCTCGGAGACCACGTAGTAGGCCGCGACCTCGACCGGCTCTGCCACCCGACCCTTGATCTGGACGCCCAGACGGACTGGGATCGGTGCTCGCGCGGCCAGCGACTCGAGCGCGACGGCAAGGCCGTGCGCACTCAGGACCGCTGGGTGCAGGCCGCGGGCAACATCGCGCAGCTCGGCCAACGAGACTGCCACCTCGTCACGGGCTTTGGCCAAGATCGCGTTGGCGTCGGGGTCTCCTTGCAGCCGAGTCTCCAAGACGCCGAGCTCCAGGGAGAGCGCGACGAGGCGCTGCTGCGCACCGTCGTGCAGGTCGCGTTCCAGCCGTTGGCGTTCCTTCTGGCCGGCCTCGATGACCCGAGCGCGCGATCCGCGTAGCTCGTCGAGATTGGCACGGAGCTCGGCCTGGAGTCGTCCGTTCTCCAATGCGATCGCGGCTGCAGCCGTTACCGCATCGAGCAGCTCTGGCTCGTCTGTCAGCGCTGGATCGTGGACGAGCGCGGCGACCGGCTTTCCGTCTTGCTCGATGAACTTGATCGCCCGGGATCCGTCGGTAGGCAGATCGATCGCCTTGCCGTCCTGGTCGGCCCAGCTGCCGAACTGCGGCAACCAGTACACCAGCGAGAGGGACGGATCACGCAACGCTCTGGCAAGCGGCGTCCGGATGTCGGCGGGCTCGGCCCGCAGGTCCATGACCAGGTCACCGACGGAGGTTCGAGCCAGCCGGGCATCGAGCAGTCCGGCGAGAAATGCGATTGGAGCCAGGCCGAGCATGGCCAGGCTCGTTCGCTGGATCAGGGGGAAGGCCGGCCCGCCGAGAAGCCCTACCACCAACAGCACTGCGATCGCGACGAGGCCCAGGGCAAAAGTGTCGATGAGCAGCGCGAACGATCGACGCAGCGGGCGACCGCCCGCCCGTCGGCGGGCAACCAGGACTCCGACGCCGGCAAGTGCAACCAGGCTGATTGTCACCAGCGCGACACCGTGGATGATCACGGCCGCCTCTGACTGATCGATCACCGCCAGCAGCTGCCGCGGGCCCAACCCGTCGAGCAGCATCACGACCAACTGGCCGCCGATGGCCGCAACGTAACCGATGGTGAGAAGCAAGCGTTCGAATCGTCCGCGCAACCGGCCGGTCGGAAACGCCAGGAACACGTGCACGATCAGCACCAACACCACGAGGTCGAGCGCCTGACCCACGGTGTGCAGAACGGTGTTGTCAGCCCAGTACATCGTCGACGCGAGCGTGATGAACCCGGTGAGCAACATCAACGGCCCGATTCGGTTCGCAGGTCGGCGCCACCATGCAACCAATCCGCTGACCGAATACGACAGCCCGAGCCAGAGGATCAGCGCTGCGTGAATTGGGGTGATGTCGCTTCCCGCGTAGACCGCGATCGAAGCCGCGACGGTCGCCAACAGCACCACAGCGATGGCCCACAACAGCGCACTTTGTGCCGAGATGGCGGCGGGTCGGCCCGGCTCGGTCGACATTGCCGACATTGCCTCACCACCTTCCGACCAGAAAACCGCCCCTCAAAACGGCCAGTAGCCCGCCTTACCACCCAGGTTCACCGCTGTCAGCGTGAGTGGCAAGCCCGAAGCGAGGAGTCCCACATGAAGACCCGCGTGATCCAGGACGAGCCGGACGAGGCGAAGCCTGCCCAGGTCCAGCGTCTCGAGGAGGTCTCCGGACCTCGGTCGTGGGTCAGGAAGCATCGGCTCATCACGTTCTTCGTGCTCGCCTACGCCCTTACCTGGTGGGCCTGGCCGCTGTACGGCTTGGGCATCTGGCCGGAGCAGACGTTCTTTGCAATTGGTCCGCTGGTTGCGGCGTTGATCGTCATCGCGGTGGCCGAGGGCGGCCCGGGGTTCCGCGATCTGGGCGCGCGGATCGTCCGGTGGCGGGTGGCGTGGTACTGGTACGCGGTCGCGATCGGCGTCCCACTCGCAGTCCGGTTCATCGCCGCGATGGTCAACGTCGGCCCTGGCGGGGCACCGGCTCCTGAGTGGGCGGAGCTGGCATGGACCAGCTTCGCCCTCGCGTTCCTGGTGCGGTTGGTCAACCCGCTGGACGGCCCCCTCGGCGAGGAGCCAGGCTGGCGCGGCTTCGCGCTTCCCCGCATGCAGGCACGCACCTCGCCGCTGGTCTCGGCCTTGATCTTGGGAATTCTGGTTGCCGGCTGGCATCTCCCCCTGGTGTTCTTCGACGACCTCGGCCCGATCGGCCTGGTGTCGACGTTCGCGATCACCATCTTCTATGTCTGGCTGTTCAATCACGCTCGTGGCAGTGTCCTGCTGACGCTGATCGCGCACAGCACTCAGGGAGCAATCACCATGGGCGACCTGGGATTCGTCGGCGCCGACCTGGCCCGGCAGGAGTGGCTGGAGTGCATCGCTTGGGCGATCGTCGCAGTCGGCGTGATCGCCTTCGACCGGGCAGCTTGGCGGACGGCACCTGCGACCGCCGTGTATGCCGATCCCCGCCCAGAGACAATGACCGCTGGAGCAGCCAGATGAAGGTCGAGACTGGAGTATTTCGCGAGCAGTTCCCCTACGTGCGTGTCGGCGTCGGCAGCCAGCCGCTGGTCGTGCTGCCCGGGATGACGTTGGACAACAAGACACCGAGCGCGCTGGTCGCACGATCGTATGGCCAAGGATTCCGACGTCTCGCCGACGAGTACACGCTGTACATCGTCCAGCGCCCACTCGGCCTGTCGTCCGGAGCCGGCACCAAGGAAATCGCGGCCGCCTACGCCCGGTTGTTGAGCCAGGAGCTCGGACGAGTTCGACTGATGGGCCTGTCGACCGGCGGGTCGATCGCACAATACGTCGCGGTGGACCAGCCCGACCTGGTGGACAGGCTGGTCCTCGTCGTCAGCGGTGCCTTCCTCTCACCGCGCGGCCGGGAGATCTGCCTGCACTGGCGAGATCTGGCCCAGAACGAACAATGGCGGCAACTGCGGGGGGATATGACTGCGGCTGCAATCGACGGCGCGGGAGCGCAACGGGCGGCAAGGGCGTTCGGCTCGTTGTTCGGGGGGAAAGCGCCGACACCCACTGATGCCGCCGACTTCATCACCCTCGTCGACGCCGACCTGGACCACAACGCCGTCGACGAGCTTGCACGGCTCGACATGCCGGCCATCGTGATCGGTGGAGCGGACGACCCGTTCTTCCCCGAATCGGTGCTCCGAGATACGGCGGCTGCGATTCCGCGGGCCGAGCTGCGGGTCTATCCCGATGTCGGTCACGGCTTGCCCAAGCACCATGGCAAGCGGCTTCAGGACGATGTGCTGTCGTTTCTCACCGCCGCCTGATGAGTGAGGGACAGACCGAGGTCGTCAGGCGGCGAGGTCGTCGGCGAGGTATTCGGCGTTGATGGCGGCGATGAGTTGGTGGTCGGTGGCGGCTTCGAGTTCGGCGTGCAGTCGGTGGACCAGGGCTTGCTCGGCGGCCTCGGCGGCGCGCCGGTCGCGGCGGGCGATACGGGCTCGATCCCGGAGGGTGGCTCTGATTTCGGGCCAACGGTCCACGTCGGGCGTCCGGTCCGGCGGTGCGGTCTCGTCGTCGGCGGGATCCGGCGGCGGCTGCCCGGTGGGGTAGTAGGCCTGGTCCGGGTCGAACGGAATCGGAGTTGGCCGGCGGCCGGGCGGATCGCCGCGCAGCCCGGTTGGCCCGACCGGCGGGGTGGGCAGGGTGGTGTAGCTGCGGCCCAGCGGGCTGATCTGGGTGAGCGCCCCAGTGTTTGGGTCGAGGACGTGTTCCCAGCCGCCGTGGGTCTTGCCGTTGTGGTCCGGTGGGCATTGCGGGAGGAAGTTGGTCACGCTGGTCGGGCCGTGCGGCGCTGGGATGACGTGATCGATCTGCAGGCCATGGCGGGCGCCGCAGCCTCGGGCCGAGCAAACCCCGCCGGACCGAGCCAACACCAACCGGCGCATCGCCGCGCTGGGCCGGTAGCTCTTGATCTGCTGGGTGACCACATGACCGTCGACTGGGTCAGTCAATAGCCGTCGCCACGTTGGTGCGTTCGCCATCAGTTCGCGGGCCACACTGGCCGGGATCGGGCCGACCCCGACCAGCTCGCCGGGTGCGTCGTCGACCCCTACCAGGCTGGACAGCGGGATGGTGACTTGCCCGTAACCTACGCCACCGACCGAGTGCTCGTCGGCGCCGGTGAGCAGCTGGCAGGCGGCATCGAACCGCAGCTGGTCCAGCGTGCCGGCCCGGCCCTGTTCCTCCCATCGGCGGGCCAACGCATCGACGGCGGCGTGGCAGGCGGCGGTGACCTCCACCGGGCCAGTCAGCCCGAAAATGCCTTGGGCGTGCCCGGTGTCCACGGTGTGCCACACGCGGCGTCTGGCTCGGGTGTCGGCGACGGATTGTTCGGCCCGAGACGGATCCGCCACCAGCACCGCCCGGGCGGTGCGCAGCGACCACTGCCGCATCGTCCACCCCGACCCGGATGCCGCCACCGCCGCGGCCTGCCCAGCCAGCAGCTCGTCCACGACAGCCGCGCGTACTCCGGGCGCGCCGGCCAAGCATGCGGTCTCCCGGGCCAACATTCGGGCGTGCTCTACCCGAATCACACCGGTAGCCAGCGCGGCCGCCACTGCCGGAATGTCACGTAGGAATTCGGCAAAGCCCATCTTGGCCGAGGCGGCGTTCAGCGAGCAGCCATAGCCGGCGCGCACCTCGGCCAGCACCAGCCGGTCGGTGTCCATGTGATGGGTCTCCTGATCCAGCGACGATTCGAATACCGGGTACGCCTGCCGAACACGAGCCAGTCCCGCAGCCTCGGCTGCAGCTGCCCACGACGCCAGCCGGGCCGCCGCCAACGCGTAATCGAGCGCGTCCACAGCGTCCAGCGCGGCGACGTCGACGCCGGCCAACGCTGCCGCCAATTCGGCTCCGGGTAGATCCTCGAACATGCCTCAATCGTACATGTGTTCGAGGACAACAATCCGGGTCTCCACCAGGCAATCCATGCCAAGACCTCAGCTCGAAATTCAGCGGTTTCTTTGCTCAATGGATAGCCAGTACGGAACCTTCGGCAGTTCCAAAAACGGTGTCAACCAAAGGTGATCGGTTGGGTGGATGCGACCGTAATGCCTGCGATCAGGCCGACACAGGCGAAGGCCAGTAAGGCAATCCGGGCCCGTCGGTAGGTAAAGCGTTCGGAGATCGCGGCGAAGAACAGCGCCGATGCGAAGAACAATGTGGACGCCGTGTAGACGTCTGAGTAGTTGTTCGCCGTCTCGCCCTCGGCGAACTTCGCTTCGGCCCGCGCAGTCAGGTCGGCCGATTCTTGCTCCTCGGGCAGCTGGTATTCCGGCATGGCCAGCGGGCTCGCCGGAGCTTCCGGGTTCGTTTGCGGATCGAGCGCGACCCATGCTTCATAGGCTGGCTCGAACTCCGGACTGAACCGGGTCCGATAGAAGTCGGCTAGCTCGGTATTACCGGTAAGGGATGCGTCGATGAAGTTTTCGAACACGGTGAGGTCGCCCAGCCGGTGTTGGTTGGCCTCGGTGTGCTTCTGGGCCGCATTCGTTCGCGCTGCGGACGCCTGGGTGTAGTTGCTGGACTGGATACCGTCCCACAACGCGGCTTGATATCCGCTCCACGCCGTGGCCAGCGCGGCAACCGCGAGGAGGGCGGTCGCGAAGATCTCGAAACCCTTCTCCGAACGCGAAACCTCCGCGTCCTGGGGATGATCCGGCGATCGCGCGTCTTCGGGCAGGTCGTTCGTCACAGGGTGACAGTAAGGGGACAGCGGTCACTGACCGCGCCGATCCACCGTTCCTTCAACCAGGTTGACGCTGACGACGGCCGTGCGATGCGCTGCCAGCAGCTGCATCAGCGCACTCAGTCCATCAGGAGCGGAACAGCGAAAGGTCCAAGAATTCGAGCGTTGTACACAGGCACCGGAAAGTCTCCCAATGCGGTGAGTAGCGCGGGCCGATCAACCCGCGGACCGAGACTTACCGGCTGCATGGGAATCGACTCTCGTCCGCTCGCCGGTGTTCGTCGTCATCCATTGTGATGAATGCGGGCAAACCCGTTGAATCCATTTCACCCCATCGGGGGGATGACTCGCGCCTGTTTTGAGTCGATCGTTGATCAAGGACTCGTGGCGAGCCGAATCCGAGTCGTTGGGGGCACGCACCGTGACGAATGGATCTGTATCGGCCGTCAGTGCCATCGCGACCGATCAGGATGGGCACCCGCCGGTTCTGTCCACCAAGTTTCTGCCGCCGCGACCACCCTTTCGAGTCGTTGATCGATCCCGGCTGATCGACAGCGTGTCCCACAGTGTGAGCGCCGCGCCCCTGACGTTGATCTGCGCCCCCGCCGGGTCCGGAAAGTCCATCCTTGCCGCCGCTTGGGCGGCGCAGGCTCCTGCCCGAGCCCTGCCGGTGTCCTGGCTCACCCTGGATGACAGGGACGACCAACCAGGTGTCTTCTGGTCGCACGTGTTGGACTCGCTCGCCCAGAACGGTGTGGTCGTTGCCAGTGCGATGCGTCCGACCAATCCCGGCACAGTCGACTCTTCATTCATCGAGCGCCTCGCCGTCGAACTTCTGACGCACCCGAATCCTGTCGTCCTGGTGCTGGACGAGGCTGAGCGCCTGAAAAGCCGGACGGTGGCAGAGCAGCTGGACCTTCTGCTCCGGAACGCGGGACCCAGCCTGCGGTTGCTCCTGGTCACTCGATCCGATCCGGTGCTCCCTGTGCACCGCTATCGATTGGAAGGAACCGTTTCGGAGATTCGCTATGACGCTCTCGCCTTTACGGTCGCAGAGACCCATGCCTTGCTCGAGTGCCACGGCGTGGACATATCCGAGCCGGCGACGAGGACACTGGTCGAACGTACCGAGGGCTGGGCCGCCGGAATTTGCCTGGCGACGATGGCACTGCGACGGAGGGCCCGCCAGGCAGCTGCGGATGAGATCGAGGTGGGCCTCGGGCCTACGAACTCGCTGGTGACGGAGTACCTCGTTGCCGAGGTGCTCGATGGAATGCCGGCAAGCGATCGCGAATTTCTCCTGCGCACCAGCGTGGCTGGTGAGATCAGTCCAGGCTTGGCCGACGAGCTCACCGGCCGGCGCGACAGCGTACGCATGCTCATTGACTTGTCTCACCGAAACACGTTCGTTCAACCCGTGCCCGGATCACCAGGCAGCTATCGAACACATTCGCTTTTTCGAGAGTTCCTCGGTGCCCAATTCGCGATGGAGGCGCCAGCCGACGTTGCCGAGCTTCATCGACGCGCGGCCGGCTGGTTCGCGGCTTCTGGACGGGTAGCAGAAGCGGTTGACCATGCGGTGGTTGCCGGAGACTGGGTCGGCGCGGCGGGCCTGGTCGTCGGTCACAAGGTGATCGGAACCCTGCTAGTGCCAACGCCCACAGGGAGCGGAATGGCCAGGTCCCTGTCCCGAATCCCAGCTGATGTCGACTCGGCTGAGATATCCGTCGTCCGCGCCGCCTTGGCGCTCGCCGAGGGTGACCTCGACCGCGCGCAACACTGTCTCGCGCACTGCGAGGAGGACCTCGGTTCTGCCGGTTCCGATCTGCTCCTCGCAGCCGCCGTCGTGAGAACGCGGCTGGGTGATGCCAATGGTGATACAGACGCGACGCTAGCCGCGGGTCGGCATGCGCGCGGGGCACTACGGTCCCTGTCGGTCGAACAGGCGGCAGAGCACCAAGACCTTTGGGCACTGATCTTGGGTTCAGAGGGCACAGCTCACCTTCGAGCCGGGAACTTCGACGCGGCCCGCGCAAGCCTAGCCGAGGCACTCGTCGCCGGCGCGGCCGCGGGTTGTGAGCCACGGCGGCTGCGTTGCCTTGCGGCGCTCGCCCTGACGGATGTCTGCCGCGGAAACTTGTCGCGCGGGCAAGAGCTCGCCGACACAGCAGAGCGGCTTGCTGTAGAGAGCGGTGTCGCGGCCGCGGACCGCCCGGCTGCCGCGCACCTGGCTCACGCCTGGGTTGCTCTCGAGCGGCAAGACCTGGCCGCGGCCCAGCACTGGCTTGGTCGAGCAGTTCGGCTTCCCGAAGCCGAAAGCGACGAAATGCTGGCTTCGGTGTCAACGCTGCTGCGGATCCGTCTCAGGCGCGACCGCGGCGACAGTAAGGGAGCGCAGCGTCTATCGAGCGGCCACGTGGTCCACATTCCCTGGTTGCAGGCGCTGTTCGACGCCGAAACCGTAGCGATCGAAGGCGGGGCCAATGACCGTCACGGCGGCGAGCCACGCGAGCTTGCGGCCGAAACGCCGTCGGAGCAAGTGGAGCACCTGCTGCTCCGCGCGCAACGGCACTGTGCCCGCGGGAACCTGGGCGCGGGCCGAATGGCCGTGATCCGTGCGATAGCGCTGGCCGAGCATGAAGGGATCCGGCGGCCGTTCGCCCACATCGCACCGCAGGTCCGCCTGCTGATCCGTACGGATCCGGACATCGCTGTCCGGGGCTCGTGGCTTCGACCGGAGCACAACTCGGTCGCCCGCGGGCAGCCCGAGTCCGCACAGGCCGAAGCACCGCGCGTTGACCAAGCCCTGTCGGACAAAGAGCTTGAGGTGCTGCGACATCTGTCGGACCTGCTCACGACCGAGGAGATCGCAGCGGCCATGTTCATCTCGGTGAATACCGTGAAGACCCACATCCGTGGCATCCTGCGCAAGCTGTCGGTGGCGCGACGCAATGAGGCAGTCCGCCGAGCCCGAGAACTCGGCATCGTCTGAGCGTCATCCCTTCCGGGTGATGCCTGCGCGCTCGCCACGGATCAGGCTCTGACCGTGCATACGCTCGCAGCGTTCGTCGCCGTAGATCCGGTCCCGTGGGCACGGGCGCAGATGGCGTTCACCCTCATGTTCCACATCATCCTGGTGCCGCTCGGCGTCTCGTGGGCGTTCATGACCCTGATCGCCAACTATCGGGCCGTCAAACACGGCGACCGGGACGCGCTCGTGCTGGCCCAGCGCTGGTCGAAGTACATGGCCGTGACATTCGCCGTGGGTGCCGTGACCGGCACTGTCCTGAGCTTCGAGTTCGGTCTCCTCTGGCCGCGGTTCATGGGCCAGTGGGGCGAGGCGTTCGGCGTGCCCTTCGCGTTCGAGGGGCTGTTCTTCTTCACCGAAGCGATCTTCATCGCGATCTACATCTTCGGCTGGCGTCGGCTCAAGCCCTGGGCGCACTTCTGGACCGGCGTCCCGATCGTCCTAGCCGGGATCTTCGGCAGCATCTCGGTGGTCGCCGCGAACGCCTGGATGAACGCGCCGGCCGGCTTCACGCTCGACTCGGACGGCAATGTGGTCCAGGTCGACCCGATCCAAGTGATCTTCAACGATTCCATGCCGCTGCAAGCGGCCCACATGCTCGTCGCCGCCTATCTGGTGGGCGGGTTCCTGGTCGCCTCCGTGTACGCCACCGGCATGCTGCGCGGACGGCGGGACCGATACCACTACTTGGGCTTCGTCATCGCCTTCACCGTCGCGGCCGTCGCGACGCCGACCCAGATGTTCGTCGGGGACTTGCTCGCCCGGTGGGTGTACGACAACCAGCCGGCCAAGTTCGCCGCTATCGAGTTGGTGCCGACGACCAGCAGCGATGTCCCTGAAACTCTGCTCGGCCACCTCAACGACGACGGCACGGTGAGCGGCGGCATCAAGATCCCCGGCCTGGCGTCGTGGCTGTCCGACCCGAGTACCGGCACCGCGACTGTCGTCCAGGGTCTGGATGCCTTTCCGACGGACGAACGGCCAAGCACCCGAGAGGTCAACATCGTCCACCTGTGCTGGGACATCATGGTCGGCCTGGGAACCCTGTTGTTCCTGTTGTCAGTCTGGTACGCGGCCAGCTGGGTCTTCCGCCGCCGATGCCGGCGAGCAAGTGGTTCCTGCGGGCTGCGGCCGTCTCCGGCGTTCTCGCGGTGATCGCGATGGAGGCCGGCTGGATCGTGACCGAAGTCGGGCGCCAGCCATGGATCGTCTACAACTACATGAAGGTCGAGGATGCGGCCACCGGCAACACCGGTGTCTGGATCACGTTCATCGCCATCATCGTCCTGTACATCGCCCTCGGCGTCACGACGATCCTCGTCCTGCGCGGCGATGAGCCGGCGCTTCCGGCGAGCCGGGGGTTTCACCGACCATGACGCGCCCTACGCCCCGAGCGGGCCGGCGAATGCCGGCCACGTCGACGAGGAGGAGGCGGTCCGGTGAGCACCGCAGTCGCCGTCGTGCTTCTCTTGGCGGTGGTGGCGTACGCGGTCTTCGGGGGAGCCGACTTCGGGGCGGGATTCTGGGACCTGACCGCAG
>CAWCED010000029.1:0-94146 GCA_963794465.1 uncultured Actinomycetota bacterium
CACGACAACACCACCGACCAGCGGCTCCACGCCTCGCTGATCCTCGGCTTTGTAGACGCACCCGCGCGAGCGGCGTTCTTCGAAAGCGAAGAGATCACGACGCCGGCGGACCGGCTGTCGATGTTCGCTTCCGCCGTCCACGCATACCAGGTGTCAGAAGCGTTGACCTATGTGAAAGAAGGTAAAATCCTTCCGCACTACCAGGCATAGCCGAAGGAAGACATGGAGGCCCTTCGCTTTCACAAAGGGCATTCCGACGGGCGCAACGACGCCAAACAGCAGGGCTGAGCCGTACTGCGGACGCGGCCGCTTCGACGTCGAGCGCGGCAGGTCCGGCTGACCTCGGACGTTGAGTCCCACTGTCTGATGCCCGAGACAGCAAAGTGGACCCGATCAGTTTCAACCCTGCTCGCGGCTAGCGCCCTCCTCGGGTGAGCAGCACCCGCCAGCGCCGCAAGTGAGCCGGAAGTGAGCCAGTCGTTGGGTGGGCCCCTTGGGGCTCGAACCCACAACCCGCGGATTAAAGGACGCAGGATCACGGCAACTGTGGCCTCTACCTGCGACTACGTTCTCACCGCCTTCCCCACAAACCCCACCAGTCGACCACAGTTGACGTCATTTCATGCCACGACCATGCCACGAACATGAGGTACGGGCCCCTCGGACCGGAAGCAGGTTGTCGTTCTGATCAGCGAGCTCACGAAGGTCGGCAGGAACGACCGGTACGTCCCCATACCGGACCTGCGACCGGGCGAGCACCGTCGGCCAGCCAAGGCTCCTCCGGAGTGCCGCGTCCCAGCTAACCCTTGGTCGCACCGAGGCAGAGATCGAACACGGTCTTGACATCCCCGTTCGGTAGGAACGTCTCGTGCAGCTGACCGTGTGCGTTGGCGAACTCGCGGGTACCGCCGGTGACCCAAAGGTCCTCAGACCGGCTCCGTGGACGACGATCTGACCCCGGTCGGTTCACGAACATGATCTCGCATCGCACCTGGTTGTAGCCGACGCACGTCCTAGCGCGGTCGAGGAGGTCGTCGGAGAACAGGATTTGATCGCCGGGGCTATCCCCTTCCGGACCAACGTCGACGATGGCGAATTGTCGGTCGGGTGGCGATGACGACCAGTCGGGTCGCGCCTCTCGGCTTGGCCGCCACGTCCGTTCTCGTCGTGCCTGGCCTCACCTTGGCCCACGGGCGTTGCGGCGACGTGTCACCTGGAGCCGCCGTCGACCCCGGTGCCAGCAGCCCTAACAAAGTCAACGGCCTGGCGCCCAGCCGGCAATGTCCTCAACGTGTTCGATCGGTACGAATCCGGCGGCCTCATATAGCGGCTGCCCGGAAGGTGTCGACATCAGCTCGTGCGTCCTGAACCC
Organism: uncultured Actinomycetota bacterium; assembly: GCA_963794465.1. Taxonomy (GTDB): domain Bacteria; phylum Actinomycetota; class Actinomycetes; order Jiangellales; family Jiangellaceae; genus JACVRX01. Next base: position 1,373 of record CAWCED010000029.1, read on the forward strand.
CTCGGCGGGGGCTGCGGCTCACAGCTCAAGAATCAGCCGGCCGACCCGTGCCGGGTGCAGCGTGGCCGCCGCTGGCCGCGACCGGCCCGAACGAGATGGAACAGGCGCATCAGGGGCTGTTATCCCGGGCGCAGCACCGGCCGCAGCGCGTCGAGCACGGCGGCGTCGTCGATGGTGGACGGGACCGGCTCGTCGGCGCCGTCGGCGATCCCGCGCATGGTCTTGCGCAGGATCTTCCCGGAGCGGGTCTTCGGCAGCGCCGCGACGACCGCGACGTCCTTGAGCGAGGCGACCGCGCCGATCTGGTCGCGCACCATCTGCACCAGCTCGGCGCGCGAGTCTCCGCCCGGTCGCGCTCGACGCCGGCCTTGAGCACGACGAAACCGCGCGGGACCTGGCCCTTCATCGGGTCGGCGACGCCGATCACCGCGCACTCGGCGACGTCGGGATGTGCCGGCGAGCACCTCCTCCATCCCGCCGGTGGAGAGCCGGTGCCCGGCCACGTTGATCACGTCGTCGGTGCGGCCCATCACGAACACGTAGCCGTCGGCGTCGAGGCGGCCGCCGTCGCCGGTGAGGTAGTAGCCGTCGAACGCCGACATGTACGAGCGCGACGAACCGCTCGTCGTCGTTCCAGAGCGTCGGCAGCGAGCCGGGCGGCATCGGCAGCTTGACCACGATCGCGCCGTCGGTGCCGGCCTCGACCGGGCGTGCCGTCGGCGTCGAGCACCTGCACGTCCCAGCCGGGCAGCGGGCGGGTCGGCGAGCCGGGCTTGATCGGCAGCAGCTCGATGCCGGCCGGGTTGGCGACGATCGGCCAGCCGGTCTCGGTCTGCCACCAGTGGTCGATCACCGGGATGCCCAGCAGGTCCGAGGCCCAGCGGTAGGTCTCCGGGTCGAGCCGCTCGCCGGCGAGGAACAGGTAGCTCAGCGCCGACAGGTCGTACCGGCCGGCGAACTCGCCCTTCGGGTCCTCCTTCTTGATCGCCCGGAACGCGGTCGGCGCGGTGAACATGCTCTTCACGCCGTGCTCGGCGACGACCCGCCAGAACTGGCCCGCGTCCGGCGTGCCGACCGGCTTGCCCTCGTAGAGCACGGTGGTCGCGCCGGCCAGCAGCGGCGCGTAGACGATGTAGGAGTGCCCGACGACCCAGCCGACGTCGGACGCGGTGAAGATCGTCTCGCCGGGGCCGACGTCGTAGACGTTCGGCATCGACCAGCGCAGCGCCACCGCGTAGCCGCCGCCGTCGCGCACCACGCCCTTGGGCTTCCCGGTCGTGCCGGAGGTGTAGAGGATGTAGAGCGGGTCGGTGGCCTTCACCGGCACGCAGTCGGCCGGCGTGGCGGCGGCCATCGCCGTCGGCCCAGTCGACGTCGATCGCCGCCCAATGAGCCGCCGCGGCCTGCGGGCGCTGCAGGATCACGCATCGCTGCGGCTTGTGCGCGGCCAGCTCGATCGCCTTGTCCAGCAGCGGCTTGTACTCGATGACCCGCTTGCCCTCGATGCCGCAGGACGCCGAGACGATCACCTTCGGCGCCGCGTCGTCGATCCGGACGGCGAGCTCCTTCGGGCGCGAACCCGCCGAACACCACCGAGTGCACCGCGCCGATCCGCGCGCAGGCGAGCATCGCGACCGCCGCCTCCGGCACCATCGGCATGTAGATCACCACGCGGTCGCCGTGGCCGACGCCGAGCCCGGCGAGCACACCGGCGAACCGGGCCACCTCGTCGCGCAGCTCGCGCGTAGGTGTACGTGCGCTGGGTGCCGGTGACCGGGGAGTCGTAGATCAGCGCCGCCTGGTCGCCGCGCCCGGCGTCGACGTGCCGGTCGAGCGCGTTGTGGCAGACGTTCAGCTCCCCGTCGGGGAACCAGCGGTAGAACGGCGGGCGCGACGCGTCGAGCGCCGTGGTCGGGGCGACGTGCCAGTCGATCGCCTTGGCGGCACCGAGCCAGAACGCCTCGGGATCAGCGGTACTGGACCGGAACACGTCCTCGTACGCACCCACTCGATCACCCGTTCCTCGGCCAGCACCTCTTCGCATGTAGGAGGGATGCCCTCGATCGGTGCCGGCGATTCGCAATGCCGGCTCGCTCAAGGTCACCTCTCGCTTCTCTAGTCCACCAGATCGCATGGCCGGACACGTGCTCATCACCATTGAGGGCCCTGCCCCTTCCCCGGCTCAGCCCGGGTGCGTACACGCTCCGGCGACGGGCGGCGGAACCACCTGGCATTGCCGCTGGTGCCCGCGTGATCGCGCTGGTCGGCAGCCGCGCCGGCTCGACGCCCGCCCGAGCGTTCGGCCTGACCGGCCTGGCGGTGTTCACCGGAGCCTCCCTCGGCGCGCTCGCCGCCGAACTCCCACTCGAGTTCGCCAGCCTGCTGCTCATACTCGGCGCACTGCTCATCGCCGCGGGCGTGCTCATCGCGAGCCTGGACCACAGTCCGCCGACCTCAAGCCCGCGCGATCTTGATTCCCTATTGGAGGTGTCAAGTGCCGTTGGCTTGACCTTTGCCATTGGGGGTCGTTGAGGTTTCGGGCGGGAAAGGTCGCCTCCTGTGTGGGCGCCTGGTGCGTGTGATTGGTCATGCGGCAATCCCCTGGAACTGTAGAGACTCCCTTTAGCCAATACGGCCCATCGTCCGGCCTTGCCGCGAGGACGCGAGGGATCAGTCCAGCGCTCTGAAGTAGGTCACCGCGCGCGGTATGGCCTGAATCCAACTGTTGACGTGATCAAAGCCCGGCAGCGTCCTCACGCTGACGTCAGCGCCTCGACTCCGCAGCCTGTCCACGGACAAGAGCGCATCTTCGAAGAAGACCTCCTCGTCGTTGGGGCTGTGATAGACGCGGATCGGCGCTTCGGGCCGCCACCGGTCAACCGCGTTCTGGCGTAGTCGTATGCGGAGGGGACTGCTCGCGTTGTTGCTGAAATTGGCGTAGTACGACGGCCTGAGGAGCTCGCGCGAGGTCGACGGCAGGCCCGCCAGAATGTCGTCGAAAAAGTGCTTCATGTCGAACAAGCCGGGCACTGTTGACGAATACCGCCGCCTGAAAACATCGGAGGGCGTTCCGTACACGTCGTAGATGTCGTCGTAGGCCAGCAAGATGTACGAGACGTACAGCGGGAGCGTCACCGTGGTCTCGTCCGCGATCGACGACAGGAAGAAGCGCTCGACGTCGAAGACTCCGCCGACCGTGGCCGTGGCCGCCACGTCGACATGTGCATTCTGCAACTCGCGGTGAACAGCGAGCGCCGCGTGACCCCCCTGGGAGAAGCCGAACGTGAACAGCTCGTCGCTCCGCTGCACGTTTAGGCTCCTCAGAACGTGGCGCGAGGCTGCGAGTAAGTCGACCGCTGACGACGCCTCCGTGGCGGCGTGGAAGTAGCGATGGCGCGGCACTGTCGAATCACCGAGGCCGAGATAGTCCGGAGCGATGTAGATGAAGCCGCCGCCCGCGAAGACCGCGCTCGACGGCGGTCCGTCGAAGCTCTCGCCGTTCTCGTTGAACTCGCCAAAGATGTTTGGATTCGAAGGCGCATCGTAGAAGGAGACAGACGTGCCGTGTAGGTAGGCGACTGTTGGGAGCCGTCCAGATCTGCGCGGTACGGACACGTTCCCCGTGGCGATCGTCGGCCTCGCGCTCGACCGATCGGGGAGCTTGGCATCGTCGGTGCAGTAGGTCACCTTGTACGTGTCGAAGCCATAACCGATGTTCACGGGGAGGCTCGGGGGGAACGCATAGAAATCTCGATAGAACTCGATCCACGCGTCGAAATACGTGCGGGCGTCAGCGGCCGTGGGATGCGACGCGACTCGATCGAAGCGGAGCAGGCGACCGCGATCACCGTACCGGCACGACTGGCCCGAGTTACCGCCGAGCGCGGACGCCCGTACTCCCAACTCTTCCTCGCGAGCATTGTCACCGTTCGCCGGAGGCGCGGCGCTTACGCTGATTACGCCGAGCGTCAGCAGGGCCAACCAACCGCCCAACAGTCGGCACCGAAGTCATGCTTTCCCTCCTAGTCGACGACAACGATATGCGCGCCACGCTCCCGCACTGGCACCAGAGGACGTGGGTTAGTCGTTTGTTGTGCCGCCAGGGCAGCTGGCCGATCAGGGGCCGGGCGGGTCGCCGATGCACGGGCTCCTCGACGATGAGAGCCGAGCGGCCCGAACGGCTGGTCAACTATGACCGTCACGTACTCCCGGCGGCACCGCCAACAGCGGAGCCATCGGCGACCCGCTGAGCGCCGCCCCATTACCGACTTCCCGATTGCGCGAGCCTCGATCGTCACCGACCGCCTGTGCGGGTCCATCCCGATCATGACACGGTCCATCCGTCGCCTCCTCACCTCGAACCCGGACATCGGTCAGCGAGGATGGGCAACGCTGTTTCGAGCAGAGCAGACCCTTCTCGAGCCACGCCTCGCCGCGGTACCCGACCGGGCCGCACGCCATGAAAAGCCACACCCAAACCGTGACAGGCGGGCAGCCACCATGAGAGCATCCGACCGGGTACGATCCTGACACTGATCGGCCGGCCAGCCTCAGGCAACAAACAGCCACGAACCATGCCACGCCAGCTGCCCGTGCACGATGACCTCGGTTTCGGTGACGACACCCCTGTGGCCGAAGTAGCGAGTATCGGTGGCCTGCTCGGGCTGACACGCGGCGCCTTGTCCCCGAGTCCCAGCGCAACCTCCATTCCCGGCCGCGACACCCTGGTCTCGAATGGACATACTCCCGGATCTGATGACGCGGGATCTGATTTATCAAGCTTCCGCCTCCGTGCTATCAAGATCATCCACAGCAGGCCGGCCGGGTACCCGGTGGCCGGTCCCGCCTAGCAGCGGCCTGGAAGCATCAGAGCAGTGCAGTGCCGTCCAAACGGGCACAGCGGCGCCGGTGGCGGCTGTCGTGCTCCCGCGCCGGATACAGAACGGGGTGAGGTGTGCATGTTCGGCTCGCTGGATTTCATCTACGTTCCAACCACCGACGTCGACGCCGAGGCCAAGCGTCATGTCGACACGCTGGGCGCCCAGCTGGTCTGGAAGGTGCGCGGCATGGGCACGACCGTCGCCTGCCTGCGCGTCGGTGAGCCAGGGCCATCAATCCTGCTCTCTGGACACCTGCACGGCACCAGCCCGATCCTCGTGTATCGCGTCAAGGACTACGCCGCCACCGTGCGCCAGCTCCGCGAGCGAGGCATGACCCTGCACGAGCTGGAGATCCCGCACGGCCCGTGCGCGAGCTTCACCGCCGGCGGCAGCCAGCGGTACGCGGTGTACCAGCTCGTCCGACCCGACGCGGTCCACTTCTTCGAGGGCCGCATCGACCCGTAGAAACCCACTGCGAACCGGCGGTCGGGGGGCTCCTGTACCGACGGCGTCGCTACCCGCGCGCGCGTTCCACGCACGAACTTCCTGCCCCACAGGAATTTGCCGCTGTCCGCGGGGTATTCGGCTGTCCCGCCGCCGCCGCATGCCATGAAAGAGCCACCCTCAAACAACGAGACGGGCAGCCACAAAGAGAGCGACCCACCAGGACGGCCGATGCGGCAAGGCCACTCCACCCGCGCCAGCGCACGACAAGCACGGCAGACAACGGCCGACTGCGGGCCGAGAGGCTCACGCCTGAGGATGCCGCGGCCACCACAGAGCAGTGCGTCCGGCCCCTGGTCGACGTCCGGGCCCAGATCCCGTCGGCCGCCGGCTCGCGGTTCGGCGACATGGACTGGTTGCTGGCCGTCTTGGCTCTGCTGGCGGGAACTCTCCGGCCAACCTCACGATCTGGCTGCTTGCCTTGGTCTCCGGTCTCGGACGCGCGGCTTGGCGGATCGCCGACATCGACCGGTTCCTCGACCGTCATGTGTCCTGGTTGTTTGTGCGAGGAGCAGCCGGACGCAAGCGTCAGCCGGGCGGCGGGGCCGGCCACTGAGCTGCGCCCAGCTCTCGTGAAATCGTCCGAGCCGCCGAACGGACGGCATCGGTGACTGCGTCGTCGACCGGCCATTCGTTGGTCGGGACGACGACTCCCACAGCGCCCACCGTCTGGCCACTCGCGTCGAATACCGGCGCGGCGACACCACACTCGCCGAGGACAGCCTCGTCACGCTCGGTCGCCACTGCACTGGTCCGAACAGCTACGAGCTGGTCTTTCAACGTCGCGGTCTCGGTGACGGTTTCCCCGGTCATGCTTCGTAGTGTCGGAACGGACAGTATCCGATCCTCGTCGTCTGCCGAATACGCGAGCAACGCCTTGCCCAGAGCGCTCGCATGGGCCGGGATCACGATGCCCACCTCCGGCATCTGCCGGCTCCCGTCCGGGCGCGGCTCGTGGTGAATGATCACGACGTCTTCTGCGAGCAGCACACCGGTCCGGACCGCAAACCCGGTACGGCGAGCCAGTTCCTCCGCCCAGGTCATGGCCCGTGACCTGAGCTCGAGTGTGTCGAGGTACACATTGCCCAGCCGCAGCACCGCGGGCCCGAGCTGATAACGCCCGGAACGGTCCTGCCCAACCATCCCGTGGGCGACGAGCGTGCGAACGATTCCGTGGACGGTCGATGGCGGTAGCCCCAGCCGACCGGCCAGTTCGGACAGGCTCATCTGCCGAGCTCCCTGCAGAGCGGAGAGTATCCGGATGGCTCGATCCACCGACTGGATCACCGCGACCTCGCAGACGTGATTCTCGTTCACCTCTTGCGCTAAGTGAAACATAGTCGTAATCTCCAAGCACTATTCGACATTGCCGAATATTGTTCGGCCATGTGCCAGGAGGTTTCGGATGGAAGGTCTACGGTCCCCACAGAAGCTCGCGGCGGAGGTACTGGGTACCGCCTTCCTCGTATTCGTTGGCGTCGGCTCGGTACCCGCCACCCTGATCGTCAACGGCGACAGCCCGTTCACCATGGCCGACCTGGGAGTGATCTCGTTCGCCTTCGCGACAGTGGTCGTGGCGACGGTGTACGCGCTCGGGCACGTGTCGGGCAACCACATCAACCCCGCCGTGACCCTCGGCCTGGCCGCCACGGGCAAATTCCCGTGGCAGCAAGTGCCCTCCTACATCGGAGCGCAGCTCGTCGGCGCGGTCATCGGCTCGTTCGCGATCATCGGCGTGCTCGGCGACCAAGCCAGCGAGGTGGGCCTGGGCGTGGCCACCTATGGCCCCGGCGTCGGCGCCGGGCAGGCCTTCATCGCCGAGTTCGTCGGCACGTTCATCCTCGTCTTCACGATCTTCGGCGTGATCCACAAGGCCGCAGCTCCGGGATTCGCCGGTATAGCCATCGGCCTGGTCGTCTTCGCGGCGATCATCCCGGTCGCCCCGGCCACCGGGGCGTCGATCAACCCGGCTCGAACGCTCGGCCCGATGATCGTCCAGCAGCTGTGGGGCGGCGAGGTCGCCTGGAACCAGGCGCCGGTCTATCTCCTGGCCGAGATATTTGCCGGAGTTGCGGCGGCACTGATCTACGTCGCCATCACCAGGACGCGCGAGTTGCCCGAACCGGTTCCGGCACCGAGCCCCGTGACCAAGACATCTACGTCGGTCTAGCTTCGACACCATACGGAGGGCATCCAAATGAAGAAGCTCATCAACGACCCGGCCGACGTGGTCGCCGAAGCACTGCTCGGCGTCGAGGCGGCACATCCAGACCTCCGCGTCGACCACGCCAACAAGATCGTCTACCGCGCCGACGCTCCGGTGACGGGAAAGGTCGCGTTGATCTCCGGCGGTGGTTCGGGCCACGAACCCCTGCACGGCGGGTTCGTTGGCCATGGAATGCTCGACGCCGCCTGCGCCGGCGAGGTCTTCACCTCGCCGGTCCCGGATCAGATGCTCGAGGCCACCAAGCGGGTCGACGGCGGCACAGGGGTTCTGCACATCGTCAAGAACTACACCGGCGACGTCATGAACTTCGAGATGGCCGCCGAGCTCGCTGCCGCCGAGACCGGTGTCGAGGTCACGTCCGTGGTCTCCGACGACGACGTCGCGGTCCAGGACAGCCTCTACACGGCCGGCCGGCGCGGCGTTGGCGTCACGGTCCTCCTGGAGAAGATCGCCGGTGCGGCGGCCGAGCAGGGTCGCCCACTCTCGGAGGTGGCCGATGTGGCCAAGCTCGTCAACGCCAACGGTCGCAGCATGGGCATGGCGCTCACCTCCTGCACCGTCCCGGCCGTGGGCAAGCCGACCTTCGAGCTCGGCGAGGACGAGATCGAGATCGGTATCGGCATCCACGGAGAGCCGGGCCGCCGACGCGTCCCACTGGCGACCGCTGGCGAGATCGCCGAAATGCTGGTCGAGCCGATCGTGTCCGACCTGCCCTTCGGCGAGCGGGGACGCGGTGATCGCTTTCGTCAACGGAATGGGCGGAACACCGTTGATCGAGCTCTACCTCATGTACAACGAGGTAGCCCGGATCCTGGCCGGCCACGGTGTCGACATCGCCCGCTCGCTCGTCGGTCCGTACATCACCTCGCTGGAAATGGCCGGCTGTTCGGTGACGCTGGTCAAGGTCACCGACGACCTGCTTGCTCTCTGGGATGCTCCGGTGAAGACGCCGGCACTGAGGTGGGGAGCCTGACCATGTCCAATGCCGTCACCCTCGAAGGTTTGGAGGCTTGGGTCCGCGAGTTTGCCGCGTTGATCAGCGCGAACAAGGAGGAGCTGACCCAGCTGGACGCCGCGATCGGCGATGCCGACCACGGGACCAACATGGACCGAGGGATGACGGCGGTGATCACGGCGCTGGACGGCGACGAGCCGCCGGCCAGCGCCACCGCGCTGTTCAAGCAGGCGGGAATGACGTTGGTGAGTACGGTCGGAGGCGCGAGCGGCCCGCTGTTCGGAACGTTCTTCATCCGCCTGTCAGCTGCCTCCGGCGACACTGCCGAGCTCGAACCCAAGGTGTTCGCCGCGGCTCTGCGGGCCGGCCTGGACGGTGTTGTCGCCCGTGGGAAGGCCGAGGCGGGCGACAAGACGATGTATGACGCCCTCGCACCTGCCGTCGACGCTCTGGATGATGCTCTCGCCGCCGGTTCCGACCTGCCGTCGGCGCTCGGCGTTGCCGTTGCTGCCGCGGAAGCAGGTCGCGACGCAACGACCTCGATGCTCGCCCGCAAGGGCAGGGCGTCCTACCTCGGCGAGCGCAGCGTCGGCCACCAGGATCCCGGCGCCACCAGCATCGCGCTGCTCATCAGGGCAGCCGAGAGCGCGCTCGGATAGATCATGGTTGGGCTGGTCGTCGTCTCGCACAGCCGGGCACTCGCGCGCGCCGCCGTCGCTTTGGCGGCGGAGATGCTGCACGGCCGGCCAGTCCGTATCGCGGTAGCCGCGGGGCTAGACGAGACCACCTTCGGCACCGACGCGGTTCGAGTGAAGGAAGCCGTCGAGGAGGTCGACGGACCCGACGGCGTCCTCGTGTTGATGGACCTCGGCAGCGCCGTGCTTTCTGCCGAGATGGCGCTCGACCTGCTTGATCCGGCCGTCGCAGCGCGCGTGCGGCTGTGCTCGGCGCCGCTCGTCGAGGGTCTCGTCGCTGCGACGGTCGCAGCGGTGGGCGGCGCGAAAATCGACGAGGTCGAGGCTGAAGCTGCGGCTGCACTGGCCGGCAAGCAGTCTCATCTGCACGTCTCGGCCACGCCCCAGGCCATACCAGCGGATGACGACGAGCCGTCGGCCAGTGCGGTGTTCATCGTGATGAACGAACACGGACTGCACGCCCGCCCCGCCGCGAGACTGGTCGCCGAGGTTCGCACACTGGACGCTCGGGTCCGGCTTCGGAACCTGACCACCGGATCCGAGCCGGTACCGGGATCCAGCCTGAGCCGCGTCGCGACACTCGGAGCGCTTGCCGGCCATCGGGTCGAGGTGACCGCGAGCGGTCACCAGGCCAAGACGGCCGTAGATCATCTCGTCGCGCTGGCGGCCCGGCGCTTCGACGAGGCACCCGCGGCCGGTCGGTCGGAGGTCCCCGCGCCGGCCGGCATTCGTCGCGGCCCGCTGCCGGCTGCGCCCGGCATCGCCGTCGGGCCGTCCTGGACCCCAGTCCGACGGAACGCGCCGGCCGCTGTGGAAGTCGGTGACGGCCGCGTCACTGACCCCGTTGCCGAGTGGCGTCGGATTCGTGGGGCAGTCGCTGCCGTCCGACGCGAGACAGTTCGCACGCGAGCGCGCACCGCTCGAGAGCTGGGTGAGTCAGAGGCGGGCGTCTTCGATGCGCATCTCATGCTTCTCGACGACTCCGAGCTTCTCGACGATGTGCGCCGACGCATCCACGACGGAACAACCGCGCCGCGAGCGTGGTCAGCGGTCCTCGACTCCACAGAGGCCGATCTGGCTGGATTGCCGGACGAGTATCTACGGGCTCGCGCAGCCGACGTGCATGCGCTGCGTGATCAGGTGTTATTGGCAATGTCGGGTCGGCCGCTGGGGTTCGAGCAGCGCGACGGCGTCCTCGTCGTCGCTGACCTGACGCCAGCCGAGGCCGCCGGGCTCGACGCCGAACACGTCGCCGGACTGGTGCTCGCCTACGGGAGCCCAACGGCGCACAGCGCGATCCTGGCCAGATCCCGCGGTATCCCGGCCGTCGTGGCCGCCGGCCCCGAAGTGCTGGAGATCCCGAACGGAACGATCATTGGCCTCGACGGCGAGACCGGTGAGCTCGTGGTTGACCCCGATCCCGAGACACTTGTCGCGATCAAAGCCCGCGCCGCCGACCGCGAGCGTCGCCTCGATGACGCCCTCGCGGCTGCGAGCCTGCCAGCGACCACGAGGGACGGGACCACGATCCACGTCGGCGCAAACATAGGCGACCCTGCTGAGGCCACGGCCGCTGTGAGAAACGGCGCTGACCTCGCCGGGTTGGTCCGCACCGAGTTTCTCTTTCTCGACCGCGAAACGGCACCAAGCATCGACGAGCAGGAAGCCTCATATCGTGCCGTGGTCGAGCGTCTGGACGGCCTACGAGTGGTGATCCGAACCTTTGACATCGGCGGCGACAAGCCGGTCCCCTATCTCGACATTGCGCCTGAGGCAAACCCGTTCCTCGGCATGCGCGGCATCCGGTTGGCACTGGCCCGGCCCGGCCTGCTGCGTGACCAGCTGCAGGCGATCTGCCGGGTCGCCGCGGGCGACTTGCCGGTCAGCGTGATGTTCCCGATGGTGAGCACGGTCAGCGAGCTCCACGAAGCTCGCGCCCTCCTCGAAGAGGCGGCGCTGCTGGGCGGTGGCCGGCTGCCCGCGAAGCTCGAGGTCGGTGTCATGATCGAGGTACCTGGTGCCGCGCTGAAGGCGGCCTCATTCATCCAGCATGTGGACTTCCTCAGCATCGGCACCAACGACCTCACTCAGTACACGCTGGCCGCCGAGCGGGGCAACGACTCGGTCGCTACGATCGCCGACCCGTTGGACCCCGCCGTACTCCGTCTCGTCGACCAGGTGTGCCGCGCTGCTGCCGGCGGCCCACGAGTGGCCGTCTGCGGTGAGGTCGCCTCAGACCTCGCCGCCGTGCCGGTGCTGCTCGGCCTCGGCGTCGACGAACTGAGCGTCACGCCCAACTCCGTGCCACTGGTCAAGCAGGCCGTCCGAGAGCTCGATGTGGATGCCTGCCGGTCGCTGGCGGATGCCGCCCTCAGGCTCGCATCAGCAGCCGACGTCCGTGCCCTCGTGGCCGGGTGGAATCCTCGAGTGTGACGTAGGTCACATCCACGTAGACCTAATCCGCTCGAGGCACAGGCCCGAACCTCGCGTGGGTCAGTGATCTCCGCGGCCGGCGGCCCATCCCCGTCCTGCCGCGAGTTTGGCCGAGATGATTCTTGGGCAAGCAGCGCATCCAGCACGGCCTGCTCGCCGCTCCACCCGTTCTCTCATCGCGTTGAGCGGGCTGCGCCGTGGCGAGGCATGCGGCTTGCGCTGGCTCGACGTCGACCTCGACGCTGCCCAGTTCATGGTCGTGCAACAGCTAGTCGAGATCGGCGGCGCTGTCACCGTGGCCGCACCCAAGACTGCCGCAAGCCGCCGGCTCATGCCGCTGGACGCCGTCACCGCCGCCATGCTTGGTCGGCTCGCGCGATCACCAACCACGGCACAAGCATCCGGACGCGTCTTCACCGACCATCTAGGGCGCCCTTGCGGCCGGGACACGTGACGCACGGCTTCCGAGCGCAGGTCAATGCATCCAGGCTGCCGCCCGTCCGCCTGCACGACCTGCACCACGGCGCGGCCACCCTCGCCCCTGCGGGGTGGACCTGAACACGGTGCAGGACATGCTCGGGCATTCGACGATCGTGACCGGGCGAGAGGCGGCGCCAACGGAACCGGGCTCGGATCCAGCTGCGGGTACAGTGCCGCGATGGCAGCGGTTGTCGGCTTTGTGGTTGCCGCGATGCTGGCGATTGCTGCGGCTGTGTGAGCCGCGGGCCCGCGCTATGAGGTCAGGCGCGATCCGACGTTCGAGATCGCAGATGTGGCCGCGCGGCACGTCACCATTCTCGGCGGGGTTGGCGGGCTTCGCCGTGGCGGCACTCGTTTCTTGGTGACACAAGCTACGAACGTTCCCGACCCGGCAAGCACCTCGTTTACAACGGTCCTTGCCATGTTTGTGGTGGCTTATATGGCCTACTTCTCGTCCAGCCTGCTGTTCGCCAACGTATCCCGTCCCGTACCGGAGGCGATCTTCGATCTGACCGCCGCCCAGTACGCGGGCGCTTCGATCAGCCTGTTCTCGGTGTTCCTCGGCTGGTTCGCGCTGGTACCACTGTTCGAAACGTTCGGCCTGGAAACCATCGCCGACATCGCCGGCTGGCTACTGCTGGGCGCGCTGGTGGTCGGCTACGGGCAGCTGGCCAGCTCCCTTTACCGAACTCGCTACGCCTCGGTCCGTTTGGGCATCATGCTTCCGCTGTTCGCCGGCCTCGCCACCGTTGACTTACGCCATCCTGATTGCCGTGCTCGCTCCCGGGCTGCGGTCACCAGAGGCGACACTCAACCTGACCATCGTGGCCTTTCTGATCGGGGTACCGGCCTACGCGGCACATACGATTCTGCCGATCGCGGCGCATCGTGAGCGCCTCACCCCATCCTCGCCGCCCGATGGCGTCTGGCCGTGATCGCCTACGCCGAGGGAACCATGGTCCTCATCGGCTTCCTACTCCTGTCCATCCTCGGCCTGGCATAAGGGCCGGCAGGCGCGTCACCCCTCTGCATCCGTTCGGACGAGGTTGAAGCCGGAGCACCACACAGGGTGGGTGGGGGCTGTCAATGATCAGTTGATGCTTGACGGTTTCTGCTCGGCTGATGCTTGACATGATCGTTAGGCGTTGGGTCGGCTGGCGCGGCGTTTACGGACAGCGGTGCTGTTGTCGCGGGCGATGCTGCGGATCAACTCGTTGCCCGACCAGACCTCCAGCAGCCGGTCGCTGACGTGCACGTCGACGAGTTCGCCGCCGCGGTGTTTGCCGACGCTGATCTGCTGCCAGGCCACACTGATCACCCCGTTGGAGGCGACCCGGCGGGTCACCCAGTCCTCGCCGCCGCGGTCGGCGGCCAGCGAGGTCAGCCGCAGCGGCACCCCGGCGTCATCAGCGGTGGCCACCCGGCTGGTGGTGAACCGCTGCACCGGCGTCGCCCGCCCAAGCGACTGGTGCGGCCGGTCGGTGTTGTACTCCTCAACCCACCCGGCGATCACCCGCTGCGCGTGCGCCTTGGAGTCGAACACGGTCGAGTTGAGCAGCTCGCGGCGCACCGTGCCGTGGAACCGTTCGATCTTGCCGGTGGTGGTCGGTGACCGGGGCGCGGTCAACCGGTGGGTGATCCCGTTCTCCCGGCAGATCCGGTCGAAGAGCACCTCCATCGGCCGGCTGGCGTAGCGGCCGGTGAACACCCTTGCCGTTGTCGGTGAGCACCTCCTCGGGCACCCCATGGGTCTGCAACGCCGCGGCGAACACCGCGCACACCGGCCGCGAAGTGGCTCGCTCCACCAGCCCGAACGTGACACAGAACCGGGAGTGGTCGTCGATGCCGGTGACCGCCTTCAGCTCCGAGCCGTCGGCCAGCCGCACCCCGCCCATCACGTCCAGCTGCCACAACTCCATCGCCTGGCCGCGCTCCCAGCGGCGATACTCCCGCCGTCCCCTCCGGCGCTGCCCCCCGGTCAGCCCCAGCCGGCGCAGCGCCCGCCCGATCGCGGCCACACTCGGCACCGGGTCAAACCCCTCCCGGCCCAACCGGTAGGCCAGCCGCGCCGGCCCCCAGCCCGGATGCTGTATCCGCAGCTCCACCAGCCGCGACTCCACCACCGCGCTCATCTGATGCGGACACCACCGCGGCCGATGCGACCGGTCGACCAGGCCCTCCAGCCCCGACCCGGCGTAGCGGCCCAACCACGCGTGCAGCCTCTGCCGCGACACCCCCACCTTCGCCGCCGCCTCGGTCACCGACATTCCGTCCTCAATGACCGCCAACACCGCCAAGTACCGCTGCTCGGCCACGCTCAGCTCCCGCACCCAGACCACCTCCGGACACAGCCGAAAGGCAGCAAAGCGATCATGTCAAGGATCAACCGAGCAGGCGTCAACCATCAACCGAACACGCTGTCAAGCATCAGCCGATCCCACTTCGTCAAGGATCAGCCGAGCGCGGACACAGCAGGTAGTGGGCCCCGTGGGGCTCGAACCCACAACCCGCGGATTAAAAGTCCGCTGCTCTGCCAGCTTGAGCTAGAGGCCCAGATGTTGCTGGGCTAACGATGAGCGGTGCCGCTGCCCAGAATCGCTGACAGCCTACTTGCGGCTTGGCGTCGGCTCGGCAACCACACGGCGACTTGTCAGGACCTCCGGCTGCATTCGCACAGGTCGTCAGAGCAGCGGCCCTGACAAATGCTGTGCGCACCGACTAGTCAGGGAATCCGAGCGCGAACCTGCAGGTTGCTGAAGTTCCCGTCCTGACTGGCCGACGGACGCCGTCCGTTCCGGCGTAACTGCTGCTGAGCAGAAGCACCCTTGCGCACCAGCGGCCGGTGGGCGACCGTCATCGACGGCATCGGGCATAGAAGGCGGGAGGGGTTCGGGCTGGTGACGTGCCGATCCGTCGCCTCGCCCACCCGCCGGACGTCAACGCCGACCAGGCCGTCATAGAGCGTGGTCGAGACGCTGCTGCGCCTCCTGCCGGTATTCATCGGCATCGGCTCCGGCATGTTGTTCAGGCGGCTCGGCGTTGCGCAAGCCCGAGACGGAGACTTCCTCTTCCGGATCGTCTTCTACGTCTGCCTGCCCGCTCTGATGTTCCTGGCGCTTGCCGCGGTGAGACTGGACGGTCCGCTGGCGCTCTACCCGATCGCCGCTCTCATTGCAGTCACCGCGGGACATCTCGCCGGGCGCCTGATTGGCAGGTCGGGGCACTGGCCGCGGCAGCAATATGCCGTCCTGATCACGGGAGCAATGGTCGTAAACACGGGGTTTGCGCTTCCGTTCATCACCTCGCTCTACGGTGCGGAGGGCGTCGCTCGAATCGGCGCATTCGACGCCGTCAACACGACATTGACCTTCAGCTGGGTGTACTACACCGCAGCTCGTGGGAATCCGGACCATCATGGCGGCCCGCTGCTCCTGGACCGCCTGCTCAAGAGCCCTCCGCTCTACGCAATCGCCGCTGGCGCCGCCGTCAATGCGTTGTCCGTCGACCTTCCCGATGCACTCACCAGCGCACTCACACCATTCGCGACCGCGACAGCAACGGTGATCTCGATTGCCGTTGGCATCATGCTTGCCCTGCCACGAGAGGGTTTCTGGAAAGCCGCGACCGTCGTCGCCGCGCGACTCGGTTCAGGTCTGCTCGTCGGCGTGCTGTTGGTCGTATTGCTGGGCCTCGACAGCATGGACCGGACGATCCTCCTTCTGCTGGCGGTTGCTCCGGTCGGATTCAGCACTGTGACATTTGCCTCGCTGGAGCGGCTCGACGTCCGGCTCGCCGCCAATGCACTGTCGTTGTCGATGGTTGGCAGCTTTCTCCTATCGATCCTCGTGACGCTGGTCTCCGCATGACGCGCGATGGTCAGGCGCCCACGGTGGGGACGGTCGATCTGCCCGGCAGGGGTCAGGTGCTCGTCTGGCAGTCCGCTGGGCCGCGCAGCGCGCCCACACTCGCCCTCCTGCATGGAGTCGCGATGACCGCCGAGCTGGCTTGGTCGCAGGTCATCGCGGCTTTGGGGGAGCAGTTCCGCGTCGTCGCTCCCGACTTGCGCGGCCACGGCGACGGTCTGCCGGGTCGGCAGCCCTACAACCTGGCCGAGTGCGCCGACGACATCGCTGCACTGGCAGACGTGCTCGGCATCGACCAACTCGTCCCCGTCGGCTACTCGATGGGCGGCATGGTGGCGCAGGAGATCTGGCGACGACACCGAACCCTGGTTTCGGGGATGGTGCTCTGCGCCACGGCTCGCAACGTCCGTGGATCGCCGATGGAACAGCTCGCGTTCATCGCCTTGCCGTTGGTGGAGGCGTCGATACGCATGTCGCCGGTGACGAACGGGCTCAGGGCGGAGCCGCTGGAGGTCGCCCTGGGTGAGATACCCACCGAGCGACGGTCGTGGGTTCGCGCCCAACTTGGCCGGACCAGCCTCGTCACGGCGTTGTCTGCCATCCAAGCAGCCGCGGCATTCAGCTCACACGATTGGATCGGCCACGTCGATGTTCCGACTGCGGTGCTCGTCACGACCGAGGACCGGCTTGTCCCCTCGAGCCGGCAACGACGCCTGGCCAAGGCAATTCCGGGTGCGATCGTGCTAGACCTCCCAGCAGACCACGGTGTTTGTGTGAATGCACCAGCGGTCTTCGCAGATGCGCTGCTGAAGGCAGGCAGGGCAGTAACGGGCATCGCAGCGTGAGCAGAATCCGCTGAACGGAAGGGCGGGCGATAACGCTTGACCTGGCCTAGTGGCACTACTGGACTGGTCGTAGCCCCCATCCCGCCTCGTGGCGGTGGCACTGTGCTGGAAGGCGAGCTGCGATGACGTCGGTACTCGTACTCAATGGGCCCAACCTGAACCTGCTCGGCACTCGCAAGCCCGAGGTGTACGGCAGCACCACGCTTCCTGACGTGGAAGAGATGTGCCGGCAGGAAGCGAAGAAGTTCGATCTCGACGTGATCTTCCGCCAGTCGAACCATGAGGGTCAGCTGATCGACTGGATCCATGAGTGCGGAGCGGCGGTAAAGGCCGGCGAGTCGATCGGGGCGGTATACAACCCGGGTGCGCATACCCATACGTCGGTAGCGCTGCACGACGCGATCGAAGGCGCCAGTGTGCCGGTGATCGAATGCCACATCTCCAACGTGCACAAGCGCGAGGAATTCCGACACCACTCCTTCATCTCTCCCGTCGCCAGCGGCATCGTCGTCGGCTTCGGCGTCTACGGCTACGTCCTGGCCATCAACGGGCTCTACCAGCTGTCCCAGAAGTAGTCAGGAGACGAGGTCCGTGCCCACGGCCAACCCGGTACGGATCTCCGTCGTCGGGGCCGGGCTGATCGGAACCCGGCACACCGAGGAGATCGACGCGAGCAGAGCTGCCGAACTTGCGTCCATCGTGGATCCCGGACCGGCTGGTGCGGAGCTCGCTGAGAAATTCAACGTGCCTTGCTACCGGTCGCTGAACGAGATGTTCGCCGCCGACAAGCCCGACGGCGTCATCCTGGCCACGCCGAACCAGGTGCACGTCGACGGCGGCCTGGAGTGCGTGGCAGCAGGCGTGCCGCTCATCGTCGAGAAGCCGATCGGCGACACCGTCGAGGGCGCGAGCCGGCTGGTTGAAGCCGGCGAGGCGGCCAGTGTGCCGATCCTCACCGGCCACCACCGCAACTACAGCCCGATCATCACCAAAGCGCGAGAGATCGTGCGAAGCGGCGTGCTCGGACCGATCGTCGCCGTCGTCGGGACGGCCCTGTTCTATAAACCCGACGACTACTTCGACGCGGGCTGGCGGCGGCAGCCGGGCGGCGGACCGATCTTGATCAATCTCAGCCATGACGTGAACAACCTGCTGTCGCTGGTCGGCGACATCGTCACCGTCCGCGCCGTGACCACCACCGCCACCCGCGGGTTCCCCGTCGAGGACACCGCCGCGATGGTGTTCACCTTCGCGAACAACGCTCTCGGCACGTTCGTGCTGTCCGACACCGCGGCCTCTGCGCGGTCGTGGGAACAAACGTCACAAGAGAACACCAGCTACGCGGCCTATCCGGACGAGGACTGCTATCACATTGCCGGGACGACTGGCTCATTGTCGGTGCCGACGATGCGCCTCAAGGTCTTTGCTGGAACCAGGTCCTGGTGGGAGCCGTTCGACACCAGCACTCTGAACCTCCAGCGCACCGACCCACTGGCCAACCAGATCGAGCACTTCGCCGCGGTGATCCGAGGCGAGGCCGATCCGATCTGCAGCGGCCGCGACGGGCTCAGGACGATGAAGGTTGTCGAGGCGATCATCGCCTCCGCCCGCACCGGTCAGCCGGTCGACGTCGAGCCTTGACCATCGAACGGCCCCATGATCGTTGTGAGTTTAGCGGCGCTATAGCACCCAAAACCTCACGCAGTAGGCCGGACCATGTCGTCTCCCACTGCCGCTGAATGGAAGGACAGAGGGGACGAAGGCCCACCAGACAAGGCATGCTGACCCTGAGACGGAGGAGAGGCTCGCCGTCGACGTGGGTAACGTCCTGGGCGCCGGAGGAATGCCGACGCGCTGGCCGCTACCCGGAAGGAGACAGTGATCATGGCACTCGACTCACCCTGGGAAGTCGCAGACCAAGCTGTCGGAGCCATCGCACCGGAGGCTGGCGAGTTCGGCAATGCCGACGTCGCGGACTTTGGTCGTGCCTTTGCCGCTGCGCTTCGATCGTCGATAACGCATCCGGCGGCCAGCTTCGGCGCCACGATGCGGCTGATGACGCGACTGGTACCGGTTCCGGCGGTCGCAGCTAGCCGTTGGCTCGGCGGTGAACTCCCTCCACCGGTCGAGCTCAACCCCAAGGACCGCCGGTTCGCGGACCCGGCGTGGGCCGAGAACCCGCTGTTTTACGGAATGCGGCTCAGTTACGAGATCGCCGGACGCTTCGGATACGAGCTTGTAGAGGGCTCGGGCGCTGACGAGCTGACGAAGGAGAAGGCCAACGTCGCCGTCAGCCTTCTGCATGACACCTTGGCCCCGACCAACTTCCATCTCACCAATCCGGCGGTCATCAAAAGGGCGTTGGACACCGGCGGCCGGAGCGTCATCGACGGCGCCCGTAACTTCGTCGACGATGCCATACACAACGGTGGCAAGCCCCGCCAGGTGGACTCTTCCCCGTTCGTCCTGGGCAGGAATCTCGCCGCGACGCCGGCCAAGGTCGTCTACCGCAACGACCTCATGGAACTCCTGCAATACGAACCGACTACCAAGAAAGTGCACGCCAACCCACTGCTGTGCAGCCCACCGTGGATCAACAAGTACTACGTGATGGACCTCGCGCCGGGCCGCAGCTTCATCGAGTGGGCCGTCAACCACGGCCGGACGGTGTTCGCGATCAGCTATCGCAACCCTGGACCCGAACAGGCGAACGTCACGATGGACGACTACCTCGTCCACGGCCCACGGCAGGCGTTGGACGTCATCGAGGACATCACCGGCGCCGGGACAATCGACATCGTCGGGTTGTGTCTCGGTGGTGCGATGACCGCGATCACTGCCGCATACCTCAACGCCAGCGGCGACCCGCGGGTCGGAACGCTGACGCTGCTCAACACACTGCTCGACTACAGCGATCCAGGCGCGTTGCGCGTATTCACCGACCAACGGGCGGTCGAGCGGCTGGAGAAGCAGATGGCCAAGGAGGGCCACCTCAAGGGTGCATCCATGGCAACCACGTTCGACTTGCTGCGCGCCAATGACCTGATCTTCAACTACGTGGTGTCCAACTGGCTGCTGGGACAGCAGCCGCCCGCATTCGACATCCTGGCGTGGAATGCCGACAGCACCCGGATGCCAGCCGCCATGCACAGCTTCTATCTGCGCAACTTCTACGTCGAAAACAACCTCTCGAAGGGCGCGTTGGAACTGGCCGGCCAGAGCATCCAGCTCGCCGACATCAAGCAGGAGTCGTACGTCGTCGGAGCCGAGAACGACCACATCGTTCCGTGGAAGTCGGCGTACACCGCCACCCAGCTCTTGTCGGGGCCGGTGCGCTTCGTGTTGAGCAGTGGTGGACACATCGCGGGCATCGTCAATCCACCCGGGCCCAAAGGCTGGTATCTGGTCGGCGACGAGACGCCCGAGTCGCCAATCGAATGGCGGGAGAAGACCGTGCGGCACGGCGGGTCGTGGTGGGAAGACTGGGCCAAATGGTCTACCGATCACGCCGGCCCGCAACGGAACCCGCCGCCGATGGGCAGCGCGTCTCACCCTGTGATGTACGACGGACCCGGTGAGTACATCCACACGTAAGCTGTCCCGCGTCCATCCTCAGCCGGGAAGGAATGCTCTGTGTCATGGCTGGGACAGCACGCGTTCTCGACGACGTCGACCGTCGGCTGCTGCACCGACTCGCCGAGGAGATCAAGCCAGACCTGACGTCTGTTGCGACTGAAGTCGGCACGACCGTCGAGGACGCGACTCTGCGATTCGAGCGGCTGCAGGCCGACGGTGTGGTGCGCGAATGCGTTGCACGCCTGGACCCTGCCGCGGTAGGGGTACCGCTGACCGCCTTCCTGATGATCCGGGTCGTGCAGACCGCGGAGAACTATGGCGTCGTCCGGCAGATGCTCGGAGATCTCGAGTGTGTGGAGGAGGCGCATGCGATCAGCGGTGACTTCGATTGGCTGATCAAGGTCCGAGCCGGATCGCTCGAGGAAGTGCAATCGTTGGTGACCGAGAAGCTGTCATTGGTTCCCGGTTTCCTTCGGGCGCAGACCTGCATGGTGCTTGACAGCGCCAGCGACTGGGTCAACGCGGATCGGGTGCGCTGTGTTGGCGCTTGAGGACACCGCTGTCTTGCCGGCGGCGGACGAGCAGGTGGCGTGGCGCAACCAGGCCGACGCGCATCGGCGCTTCATCAGTCGAACTGTGGCTGTCGTCGGGTTCATGGGAGTCGGCAAGACCTCCGTCGGCCGGGAGCTCGCCCGATTGCTGGATCGCCCGTTCATCGACACCGACGACGTCGTCCAGGAGCGCTCCGGACGAACCATCCCCGAGTTGTTCGAGGAAGGTGAGCACATCTTCCGCAAGCTCGAGCGGGAGGCGGTGGAGGACGCATTGTCCATGCCACCGTGCGTCGTCGCTCTCGGCGGCGGGGCGTTCAGTCAGCCCGGTGCCGCCGAACTGCTGCTGTCCAAGGCGATCGTCGTCCACCTCTACACACCGTTTCGGGTGATCGTGGGCATGCTTGATGCCCTGGCGGTAGACCGGCCGCTGATCCGGGGGCGTCAGCCGTGGGAGGTCCAGGACCTGTTCCTGGCCAGGGCGGCGTCGTATCGACGGGCGCACGTACGGGTCTGCCTGTCCCGGCACGACGTCGGCGAGGCCGCCGCCGAGCTCGCCGCTGTCTTGTCGGCTCGGAGCAGGCCAAAGGTGTACGGCTAGCGCCTCTTACCTCTCATTCATTAGGGCGCTGGTCCCCCGGGTCTCACCTGCCACACCGCTGCTGTCGTCGTCTATGGGCGGTACTCGGGCTCAGCGATTTGCGCTCCTTCGGGCGCGACGAATGGCTGGGACGAGAAGGTTGAGTTCGGGTTGTGCACAGGTCATTGGTTCGCGCTTTCGACGTGTCAGACCCCTTCGATATCCTCGATCACATGTTCGACACGGTGGTCCGGTGCGGCGACCAGCTCGCCGGTGCCGTAGCGCGCCTGGACCCGGATGTGCTCTCGGGCGAGACGGCGCAAAGCTGGTGGTACGCCTTGGACCGGGTCGAACGGCTCGCCGCGGGAGGCAAGACGCTGCTGGCGCGGCGGCTGGCTGCTAAGCATTCGCCGCCGCGCAGCGGGCAGCGGAGTGCTGCTGAGGCGATGGCCCGAGACGCCGGCACCAGCGTCGGAGCGGCCAAGGATGCGCTGGATACCTCCGAACGATTGCCGGAATTGGACAAGGTGGAGGCCGCGGTGCGCCGCGGTGAACTGTCGCCGGCGCAGGCGGCGGTGATCTCCGATGCGGCCGCGGCTGACCGGTCGGCGCAGGACCGGCTGCTCGGGTTGGCGTCGAAGGGGTCGATGTCGCAGTTGACGAAGGAGTGCGCCCGGGTCCGCGCCGCGGCGGATCCGGACCCGGATGCCACTCATCGGCGGATCCACGCTGCCCGTCGGTTGCGGCACTACACCGACCCCGAGGGCGGCTGGAACCTGACTGCTCGGGGCACCGCCCAGGCCGGGGCGGCGTTCCTGACCGTGCTGACCGCGGTGACCGACGCGATCTTCCGGCAGGCCCGCCGCCAGGGCCGGTGTGAACCGGTGGAGGCCTACGCCTTCGACGCCCTGATGCACCTGGCCGAACACGCTGCCGGCCGCTGCGACAGCGAGCCGCAGCCGGACACAGCCACGGTCGCGGACACCGACTCAGCGCGGGCCGACGACACCGCCGGCACCGACAACGCCGGGGATGTTCTCCCCGGCGGCGAGAGCTCCGACCACACCTGGGAGGCCACGGACCTGACCGGCGAGGGCGACGCTGAGCCCACCACCGACGACGACCACGGCAGCGGCACCGCAGGCCATCCCGCCTTGTCCATCGCGGCGACCGGCGAGAGGTCTGCCGCCGCGGGCACGGCCGGCGAAATGCCCGAGCCCACCCAGCCTGCCGGCGCGGCGGGCATCTTCGCGGCATCCGCGCAGCGCAATCCGGTGTGCCCGGCCCGGCCGGTGTCGCGGCAGTCGGTGAACCCGCGGTATTTGGCGTTGCTGCGAGTGGACGTCGCGGCGTTGCGCCGCGGCCGGGTGGCCGGCGGTGAACTCTGCGAGATTGCGGGGGTGGGCCCGGTGCCGGTTTCGGTGGCCCGCGACCTGCTCGGTGACGCCGTGCTCAAGCTGGTCATCACCCGCGGTGTCGACGTGGTCAACGTGACCCACCTGGGTCGCGGGCCGACCGCCGCGCAGCGGGCGGCGCTGCTGTGGACGAACCTGACCTGCGCGGTGGAGGGTTGTGACCGGCGGCGGGTGGAGTGGGACCACCAGATCCCGTGGGCGGAAACCCGCCACACCAGACTCGACGAACTCGACCCGTTGTGCGGCTTCCACCATGACTTGAAGACCCGCCTTGGCTACGCACTGGTCCCCGGCACCGGCAAACGCGCCTTCGTCGCCCCCGACGACCCCCGACACCCCCGACACCAGCCCGACAGCCGGGACCGGCCGACCGGAACCGGTGGGCCGGGAGACGGCGGCCCATCGGACGGCCGGGACCGGCCGACTCGCCGCGACGGGCCATCGGCACCCGAGCGACCAACCGGCCGACCGGCACAACGACGTGCCGCCGGCGCTGCCAACGACGCTGGCAGCGGCCGACCACCAGGCCAGAGACGTCGAACCGCGGCCACAGGACGACAGCCCGACCTCTTCGCAGAACCCCAACCGCCGTAATGCAAGCCCTCGGGAGCGCCACTCGCGCGTTGTCATGAAAGCCGCGGACCCGAGCTCGACAGACGGCTACAGCAGGACGCACGCCGAGGGCAACTCGCCGCGGCTGTGTTCCACTCTCGGCGCAACCTGCGGTGCAAAGAGAACCCGCGGCTCAGCTCGGGGTCAACAGGGAGACCTCAGCGCGGCAGCCAATCAACAGTGAGACCTCAGCGCGGCAGGGAATCAACAGCGAGACGTCGGCGCGGATGGGGAGTCAATTGTGAGGCGTCGGGCTGCCAATGCGACCCAGCCGAGGCCGGCGGCGGTGACCCATAGGACGGCGGCGACTCCGAACCCTCCGGCGATCAGGCCGACGACGCTGGGGACCAGGACCTGGCCAAGCCGGTTGCCGGTCAGACGGAGGGACATGGCCCGGCCGCGGGAACCTGGCGGTGCGACCTCTGCCAGCCAGGACATGGTCAGCGGCTGACTGACACCCAACCCGATGCCAAGGACGATCACCGCGAGCGCGAGAGCCCACACCGGCATCGGGATGGCGACGGCGGCGATCGACACTGCGGCGGCAACCACACTGCCGATGAGGAGGCGTCGGCGGCCAATGAGCCGCGAAAGCCAACCGAGGAACAGGCGAGTCGTCATGCTGGACACCGCCCGAAGGGTGAGGAGGAAGCCGATGACACCGGACTTCAGTCCTCGTTCCTCGCCCAACGCGGGCAGATACACCAAGGTGATGTCAACCGCGGCGAGCACGACACAACTCGTCAGGAGCGCACGAGCCAACCCGGGGATGCGCAGGAGGTCGATCACTCGACCGGATGTCGCCCGTGCGGCCGCGGCGGCGGGCCGCGACCACGGCAGCAGCATTGTGCAACCGAGCAACACCACCGCCATTCCGGTTGCCGCCAGGAAGATCCGGCCGGTGTCCGGAATCAGGCGATCTCCGCCGATCAGAACGATCAGACCGGGACCCAAGGCCTGGCCAAGCGACGCCGCGAACGTGTAGTAACCGAATGCCGTGTCATACCGCCCGGGTCCGACGGTGTTGGCAACGGTGGCCTGCTGACTGATCATCAGACCCAGATGTCCCGTGCCCAGCAGGACACTGCCGAGAACGAGTCCGTGGATACTGTCGCCGAGGAGCACGAACGACAGGCCCGCGGCGACGATGACGCTCGCCCCGGCGAACATCACCCGGCGCTCTCCAAAGCGGTCGACGGCGTGTCCCGACGGCACCGCCAGGGCGAGCGGCACCAACGCGAAGCAGGCCGACAACGCTCCAAGCCAAGCCGCAGCCACATCGAGTTCCAGTGCCCGGTAGGCAATGGTCGGCCGGAGGACGAAGGTGAGCGCTTGAGTCAGCGCGGATTGGACCAGCAGAACGACCATCAGCCGCCGCGGCAGCCCCGGGTCGCTCATCACACCGAGCCATGGCGGCGAGAACGCCGGACGACGGCCTGGTCACCAAATTCACCCGGCTCATGAACGCCGACGGCAATGTGGTCGATCCGGCCATGCTGGGTCGAAGGTGTCGCGCCCAGCAACGGCGCTCCCACCATGTGAAACGCCGAGCGACGAGGTCCGGAAAGCCCTAGTAGGTGGGGCCGTGCGGAGGTCTTCGACGAGCTTGTGGCCGACATCTAGCCACTCGCGGTGCGCCACGCTCGCCGGCCGCTCACGGACCTGGCAGCGTCAACTGCCAGGCTGCTCAAGCCATCGGATTACCTCGCCGGTGAGGACCACCTCATACGGAAGTCCTCGCAGATCTTCCGCAGTCACATTCAGACCGCGAGCCCGAGCAAGCTCCGCCAGCCATGACCAAGGGTGGTCCTCCACTGCTGCCGTCTCGTTGTCATCGGGAAGCACGACGTTCAACACGTCTTGGATGATGCTGTCCCGAGTTTGGCCCGCCCGGAGATCGTCGTATCGCTCACTCGCTCTTCCCACGCCGATCGTGAAGCCGCGATCCTGATGCAGGAGCACGCCTCGGCCATCTTCCAGCGTGACGAACTCACTGACCGAGAAGCTCTGGGAACGCGCGTCGGCGACGATCTGCGGTCGAAGATTGCAGATGGCGCCAATGCCTACGACCCGGCCTGGCTTGACACGGGGAAGTTGGCGAGGGCTCCCGGCGCCCGGGAACGGGCGAAACCCACTCTCCACGCCGCTCACTTCCTTACCCGCTCCGCAGCTAGGAAGCGGTCTGGCTGACCGCCAAGTCCATGATGCGCACGGTCGCCCGATAGACGCGCTTGGCGAACTCCGCCGGTCCGAGCTCGTCGAGTAGGGCGAGGTTCGGCACCTCCGCACTCACCGGCAGCTCGGGCGGCAGTGCGGAGACGATTTCGACCAGCGGAAGCTCGCCCTCCCCCGGCGGCAACCTGGCAGCTCTGGCCTCGATCTGCGGCTGCGACACGGGTAGCGGTTGGTTACGCGGCAACGAGGTCGGCATCGGGAGCGACGTGGGCGTCTCGAGCGGGGCATCGCACAATTGGTAGTAGCCCAGCAGTGAGCGGTCGAGATCGCGGACGTCCTGCGGTGTCCCTCCGGTCCGATGCAGGTGGAGCGGGTCGATGATCACTCCACCGCCGGTGCCCGTGCTGACGGTGGCGACATCCTGGATCCGCTGGATTCCGGTGTAGCTGGTTCCCTCGACGAGTGGACGGATGCCGAAGGGCTGGGCGATCTCGACCAACTCCGCAAGGGTGTCGTGGGCACGCTCCAGATCGGGATCATCGCCAAAGACGTTCAGGAACCGTGCGCCCAGCCCGGCGCCCGCCTCCAACAACGGGGTCGCATCGGCGGGCCGCGTCTCCGGAGTCAGTCGAATGATCTCGATGTCGCAGACCTCGACACCGTGATCGTCGAGTCTGGTCAGCGTTTCCCTGAACATCGGGGAACCGGGCGCCATCGGCCAGGGCTCTTCCCCCGCCCCCGCCACCGCCGCGCGCACCCCGATGAAGTCGAATCCCGCGTCCGCGGCGATCGTCACCAACTCCGGAGGGGCAATTCCGAGCATTGTGAAATGACCGATGCCGACCTTCGTCCGTGGGTCCACAGCTGCCCCTCTCACGGGACCGGTCGTTCGGCGGGTTGCGCGTCCTGCCCGGTCCCTTCGCTCGGGACTCCGGCGGGCTGCAGGGGGTCGACGCCCGCCGGAGCGAACGAGAAAGCTCGTCGTGCGACGTCCCGCCGGCGGGGCCTATGGCCCGCGCGACGATCACCCGCCACGTTTTGACGCTGCCCCGGCGAACGCGCAAGCCACAAGGCATGTCCCGCCCAGCGGTAGGCCGTCGGTCGCGTGGCTTCAGGCCGTGCTGACGGCCCGCCAGATGAAGACGTCGTCCGCTCCCCGTTCCCTATAGGCGATGCCGCGCATTTCCCAATGGGCGAGGTATGCGAGCACCTCCGCCACGGCGAAGTGCATCTGCGAGCCAGCCAGCCGCAACCGAAACACCTCAGCCGTCAGGTCGTTGACAGTCCGGCCGGCCGGCCCGCTGATCAGCTCGCGCACCTGGTCCAACCGCTTTCGCTTACCCTTCTCGATGGTCGTCGCCCGGCCGGCGCCGTCGGCGAACACGTCACCATGGCCGGGGAGCACGAGTGCCGGTGCCAACCGCTGGACCGTCTCCAGGGACATCAGGTAGGACCCCATCGGGTCGCGCTCGAACCCTCGCTCGAAGGTCACCGGTGGCGAGATGTTCTTGAGCAGGTGGTCTCCCGAGCACAGCAGCCGGTCCGACGCCGACCAGAGGCAGACGTGCCCAGGCGAGTGGCCTGGTGTCGGGACGACCTGCCAGCTTCGGCTGCCGGCATCGAAGCGCTCGCCGCCCTGGAGCACGGTCGTCGGCCGGCCGATTGACGGCATCACCGGTATCCACGACCGAAGTCCGGTAGAGGCCTCCTCGAGCACCTCGCCATAGAGGCCGTGGTCGGCGAGCATCGCAGTGCGCCGGTCCACTGCGGCGCTCGGATCCTCGTACTTGCGCAGGTCCCGGTTGGTCTCGACATGCATCCACAGGTCGGCATCGCTACGGGCGACGACCTCGCCGGCCAATCCGTAATGGTCGATATGGGCGTGGGTGACGACCAACCGCCGCAACCGGTCGAACGAACTGCCGCATGCCGCGAGTGCCTTGCCCAACACGATGGTTCCGTCATCGGCTGCGCCAGCGCCCTCGTCAGCAACAGCAATCCCGCAGTCGATCAGTGTGTCGCCGCTGTCGTCTTTCAGCAGGTACGCATTCATACTGGAAATGCCGTGGATACCGAGCGGCAGTACCAGCCGGAATACCTCGGGCGCCACCTCAGCCGGCGACCGGGTGCCACTCTCAGACACGATCGCGCCCAGCGGTGTCCGGTTCCGCCTCCTCGATAGCGGCCCGCTGCTGGGACTTAGCCCGCTCTGAGTGCTCGATGATGATCCGCTTGGCTGCCGCCAGGTCCCCGGCCTCGTACGCGTCGACGATCGCCACGTGGTCGTCGCCCAGTTGCCGGTCGATGTCAGCCGTCGTGCCGAGTGTGCGGGTCATCAACGTCGGCAGCGACAGCCCGGAATATGCGTCGACAAGCGCGTTGATGCCGGTCAGCTCCACAAGGTACTCGTGGAACCGGTCGTTGGCATGAACGTAGGCGTCGACGTCCGTGGCGCCGTCGGGCGCGATCAGTGTGGCCTCGGCCAGCCGGCGGAACTCTGCCAGCCGATCCGCATCGATCTGGCCCACGCTGAGCTCCGCCGCGCCGAGCTGGATGGCAAGCAGGGCGTCGTGTACGTCGTCGGAGTGCTCAGCGTCCATCGGAGCGACGACATATCCGCGGTCCGGATCGCGGGCTACCAGCCGGTCGCCGGACAGCCGGGTCAGTGCATAGTGGACCGCCGATATCGGCAAGCGCAACGTCGCCGCGAGCCGACCAGGGTCGATGGTTCCATCGAAATCCGCTTTTCGCTCCAGCACCAAGTCGCGCAAGAGGCGGTAGGCGTCGGCATCCTGGGCCAACTCGAAGCGACCGAACTTGCCCCGATAGTAGGCCAGCGGAGTGCCTTCCCCGGCCTCGGCATGCACCACCCGGCCCAGGAACACCCGGTGACTGCCACCCGTCACCGCTTCCTCGACGCGGCATTCTACGACGCCGAGGACGTCGTCGAGCACCGGCGCTCCAGTGAGCCCGGGATGGTGCGGCACACCAGCGAAACGGTCGTCGTGCCGGCTGGCGAACCGGTCCGCGAGATGACCCTGCTGCTCGCCCAGGATGTTGATGGCGAAGGTGCCGGCCAGATGGACGAGTTCCTGAGTGCGCGCATTGCGGTTCAGACAGATCACCAGCATCGGGGGTTCGAGGGAGAGCGAGGAGATCGCGCTCACCGTCATGCCCTGGATGGAGTCTTCGTGCCTGGCGGTGACGATCACGACGCCGCTCATGAAGTTGCTGATGACCTCGCGGAAGACCGCCGGATCGAACTGCCCCTGGTCGTCGCCGGAGTCACTCGGCAGCACCTTTGGAGTCTTCCATCCTGGCTCGACGTCTCGACGCACTGCTTCCGACCAGTGGGAGTAGGCCGGGCAACTGGTTTCACTACCGGTGGACCATGGCTGAACTGGGACCGCTGGAGGACACATGCCGAGTCCAGGCTTGGAAGCGCTCGACATCCACTCGCATGCCATGCCGATGCCCCTGCTGGAGTCGTTGGAGCGACAGGGCCTGGCCGACCTCGCCGAGGTTTCGTCGGAGATCGTCCGACTTGACCCGCGAGTCAGCGGCGTCGGACCCGGGGCTCCTCTGCCGTTGGCCCAGTCGATGTACGACGTCAAGACTCGGCTGCGCGAGATGGAGCAGGCCGGCGTCACACACCATGCGGTCGCGCTGCCGCCATTTCTGTTCGGCTCGACGGCCGACGACAGCGCCCTGGTGCGCGATCTGGTGCAACGCGGCAACGACGAACTGGCCGGATATGTCGCCGCCGCTCCGGACCAACTCGTCGGGCTCGGTTTCGCACCCGTCGGCTGGGAGTGGGCCGCCGACGAGGCGCGGCGGTGCGTCGACGAGTTGGGAATGCCCGGGTTGACCATCGGCAGCAGAGGCGCGGGGAAGGAACTCGACGATCCGGTCAACGACGACTTCTGGTCGTTCGTGGCCGACCGCCGAACGTTCGTGTTCCTGCACCCCAGCGGCGTACCGGACGCCCAACGTCAGCGCGACTTCTGGCTACCCCAACTCGTCGGCTATCCGATGGAGACGGCCCTCACGGTCGCGCGAATGGCGTTCGGCGGGGTTTTGGAACGTTTTGCCCCGACGCTGTGCCTCGCGCACGGCGGCGGATGTCTGCCTGCGATCCGGGGACGGCTGGACATGGGCTGGGACCGCAAGGAAGTCGCCCACACCACGGCCGTGCCGCCCAGCCAGCTCTTCGATCGGCTGTACTACGACACGGCCGTGTTCTCGACGCCGCTACTGGAACGGCTGGTGGCCGACGTCGGCATCGAGCACGTGCTGCTCGGCACGGACCACCCGTTCGAGCTCGGCGAACGCGACCCTGTCGGGTTCGTGCGCAAACTCGACCTCGACGAGACCGCCACGTCGGCGATCCTGTGGCGAACCGCGGCGGGCCTGCTCGGACTTCGGTGACCAGCAGTGAGAACGCGGCTTCCGTTGACCGGAAGTGCACACGGCGGCTCCGATCGGCCCACCTAAGCTCGTCCCGTGGTGGCCCCGGACGCGGCGATCGGGGGGCACGGCAACGCCTCAATTACCGAGGGTGAGTGACATGGCGGACATCAAGAACTTCATCAACGGCGAGTACGTCACCAACGCCAGCGGCAAGACGTTCGAGAAGCGCACCCCGATCGACAACTCGCTGATCGGCAACGTCTATGAGGCTGGCAAGCCCGAGGTCGACGCCGCTGTCTCGGCCGCGCGTGCAGCACTGGAGGGTGAGTGGGGTGCGTTGCCGGTCACCAAGAGGGTCGACGTGCTCAACGCGGTCGCCGACGAGATCAACAATCGGTTCGACGACTTCCTCGCCGCCGAGGTCGCCGACACCGGCAAACCGCACAGCCTCGCCTCGCACGTCGACATCCCTCGCGGAGCAGCCAACTTCAAGATCTTCGCCGACACGATCAAGAACACCCCGACCGAGTCATTCCAGATGGCCACACCGGACGGCAAGACCGCAATGAGCTACGCCGTGCGCGTTCCGCGTGGGGTCATCGCGGTGGTCTGTCCCTGGAACCTGCCGCTGCTGCTGATGACGTGGAAGGTCGGACCGGCGCTCGCGTGCGGCAACACCGTGGTCGTCAAACCGTCGGAGGAGACCCCAAGCACTGCCACGTTGCTGGGCGAGGTCATGAACACCGTCGGTGTGCCAAAGGGCGTGTACAACGTCGTCCACGGCTTCGGTCCCGACTCGGCCGGCGCATTCCTGACCGAGCATCCGGGGGTCAACGGGATCACCTTCACCGGTGAGACCGGCACTGGTACGGCGATCATGAAGGCCGGAGCAGACGGAATCCGCCCGGTGTCGTTGGAGCTCGGCGGCAAGAACGCCGCGCTGGTCTTCGCGGACTGCGACTTCGACGTCGCGGTCGCCACCGTGACCCGGTCGACGTTCGAGAATTGCGGCCAGGTATGCCTCGGCACCGAACGGGTCTACGTCGAGCGGCCGATCTTCGACAAGTTCGTCGACGCGTTGAAGGCGCAGGCCGAAGCCCAGAAGCCGGGCCGGCCAGAGGACCCGGACACCAAGATCGGCCCGCTGGTCAGCCTGGAGCATCGCGAGAAGGTGCTCTCCTACTACGACAAGGCCAAGCAGGAGGGCGCGAACATCGTCACCGGTGGCGGCGTTCCGGACATGCCCGACGATCTGAAGGAAGGCGCGTGGGTACAACCGACGATCTGGACCGGCCTGCCGGAGACCGCCTCGGTCGTGCAGGAGGAGATCTTCGGCCCGTGCTGCCACATCCAGCCGTTCGACAGCGACGACGAAGCGGTGCAGATGGCCAACGACACGCCCTACGGTCTGGCCACGTGCGATCTTCACCAGCGACATCGCCCGGGCCAACCGACTTGCCGTTCAGATCGACGTCGGGTTGTGCTGGATCAACAGCTGGTTCCTGCGTGACCTGCGCACGGCGTTCGGCGGCTCGAAGCAGTCCGGCATCGGTCGCGAGGGTGGGGTTCACTCGCTGGAGTTCTACACCGAGCTGCGCAATGTGATGCTCAAGTACTGAACGCGGACCGAGGACGGGCATGGACCAGACCAAGATCGAACACTACGGCGAAGAGCTGTACAAGGCCCTTGTCGACTGCACGCCAGTAGATCCGCTGACCGACCGTGAACCCGAGATCACCATCGAGGACGCCTACCAGATCCAGCAGCACATGATCGCGCACCGGCTAGAGGCCGGCGAGACCATCATCGGCAAGAAGATCGGTGTCACCAGCAAGATCGTGATGGAAATGCTCAAGGTCGACCAACCCGACTTCGGTCAGATGACCTCCGGAATGGTGTTCAACGAAGGCGTGCCCATCGAAGCCGGCTCGATGATCGCTCCGCGAGCCGAGGCCGAGGTCGCGTTCGTCTTGAACCGCGATCTGCAGGGGCCCGGTGTGACCGCCGCGGACGTGCTGCGTGCAACGGATTTTGTGGTGCCATGCTTCGAGGTGGTCGATTCACGGATCAAGGACTGGCGAATCAAGATCCAGGACACCGTCGCCGACAACGCTTCGTGCGGGGTGCTGGCCCTGGGCGGTGTGCGCAAGAGTCCACGCCAGCTCGACCTGGCGCTGGCCGGAATGGTGCTGGAGAAGAACGGTGAAGTCGTCAGCACGTCGACCGGCGCGGCGGTGCAGGGCTCGCCGGCCAACGCGGTGGCGTGGCTCGCCAACACACTCGGCCGGCTCGGTATCGGCCTGATGGCCGGCGAGGTGATCCTGTCCGGATCACAGTCGCCGCTGGTGGATGTGGTGCCCGGCGACAGCCTGATCTGCACCGTCGGCGGCCTGGGTGGTACGTCGGTTCGATTCGTCTGAGGCTGGGGAAACCGTCATGAATCTCGACAACAACACGATCCTCCAGCTTGCCGAGCACCTCGAGAACGCCGAGCTGCAGGCCCACGACGTCACCATGATCACCGGCGACCACCCGGACATGGACTGGGACGATGCTTACGCGATCCAGGACGAGATCCGGCGGCGCAAGGAGGAGCGCGGCAACAAGATCGTCGGCCTCAAGGCCGGGCTGACCTCGTTCGCCAAGATGAAGCAAATGGGTGTTGACACACCCGTATTTGGGTTCGTCGCCGACTACATGTCCTGCCCCGACGGGAGTGAGATCAAGGTCTCCGAGCTCATTCACCCGAAGGTCGAAGCCGAGCTCTGCATCGTCACCAGCGCCGACCTGAGCGGCCCGGGTTGCAACGTCGCCGCAGTGATGGCTGCCACCGACTTCGTCGTGCCAGCAGTCGAGATCATCGACTCGCGCTACCGCGACTTCAAGTTCGACCTCAAGAGCGTGATCGCCGACAACACGTCGTCCTCTCGCTTTGTCATCGGCGGCCGCCCTCGCGACCTGGGGGAGCTGGATCTGCGCACCTTGGGCGTCGTGCTTGAGAAAAACGGCGAAATCATGACGATGGCCGCGGGCGCAGCCGTGCTGGGCCACCCGCTGACCGCGGTCGCGATGATGGCCGATCACCTCGCCAAGCGTGACCAGGTGATCCCGGCCGGCACCTTCATCATGACCGGTGGTGTGACCGAGGCGATCCCCGTTGAGGCTGGCGACAACGTGGCAGTGCGCTTCCAGGACCTGGGCACGGTGTCGATGCGCTTCGTCTGAGCCCGCGACATCATCCCCCGAAGGAAGAATGACGAGATGCCGTTCGCACAGATCTACCTGATGGAGGGGCGCACCGAGGAGCAAAAGCGCGACGTGATCGAGAAGGTGACCATGGCCCTGGTCGAGGCTGTCGGCGCACCGCAGGAGAACGTCCGTGTGCTGATCCACGACGTGCCCAAGGAAGGCTGGGGGATTGCCGGCAAGTCCGCAAAGGACCTGGGCCGCTGAGCCAGCGGACCGGAGCCGGTTGACCGGTTCGTCGAACCCTGCTCGCGCCCGACTGGAGGATCTCCCACGTCTTGCGTGCAGCGAGACGTGGAAACCCCTCCAGTCGGCGGGACGGGGCGGTGGCCGGGTCAGGCCGCCGCGAACCCCGGGATGCGCCGCAGGGCGCCGGTTGTCGCCTTGACGACGTCGTGTGCATACGCACGCTGCACGGCGAGCACCTGCTCGGCGAAGTCGACAGTCTGGTCGACCGCACGCTCGGCCTCGGTGGCCGTCTGAGCCGGCTTCGGCAGTTGGGCAGTCGCGTCCCGGACGGTGTTCGTCCAGGTGTCGAACGCGCTCAGCAGCGCCTTCTGAGCCTGCTGCGCGAACTCGGTGTACTGCTCGTACGGCTTGGTTGCAGTGCTGGCAGTCATGTCCGTTCCTTTCCTCGGCTTGCTTGCCTGTGCTTGAAATAGTACGCACTTTGCCGAGGATGTCAAGCAGCTAGGCCTCCACCGCAATCATTCCGAGAAGTTCGGTCCGCCAATCGTCGTACCGCAGGCGGGACACCTCCTCTAACCACACGGCACTCGAGGAGTCCCGGCCCAGCGCCGCGCGGCCAATCGCTTCGGGGGCGAGGCTGTAACTCAGGACTCGCACAGCAAGTCGCTTCTCCGGCGCGTCAGCTCGGGCGGCATGGCCCAGGACGTTCAGCAGTGAACGCCGCGCAGCGAGGTCGTCATTCGACGCGACCTCGGGCCGCAGCGCGCCGAGCACGAACGTGACCTTGGCCTCGGCGCGAAGCGTCGGCAACACGGTAGCGAGGGCGACGAATCTCGCCAGCACGCCGGCGCTGTAGAAGTGATGCACCCGGCGCACGACCGTGTCTCCGACCATCTCGAACGTGGCGGGCAGTTGCACGTACGCATCGAACGTCGACTCGCCCGCGGCTTCGCAGGCGACGGCAAGCGCATCGAGGTCGGGTACCTCGGTGACGTCGGCGTCGAGCTCGCGAAGGGCCGCCGCAACCGCGCCGGCCGTGTCTGCCGTACCGGACACCAGAACCGCTGCCATACGACGATGATCCCACGCGATCAGGCCGTGTCCCGGTACAGCCATCCCTCGAGCAGCCGAGCCAGTCGCGGCATCACCGCCCAGGTCATCATGGCGGTCACCGCCGTGGCGACGATGGCAACCCGGACGACGACGTTCGCGTCGAAGCCAAGCGCTGCGAGCAGCAGATTGAACACCAGCTGAAGGGTGAAGATCCCCGCCAGTGACACCGCGAACATCTTCCAGCGTGGTGGTGAAGGGACGCCGGGCGGGTTGAACCACGTCTCCAGACCGCTGTGGTCCCTGCGCCCGGTCGTGGTCATGAGGTCCGCGGCAGCGGCGAGGATCTCTCCTCGTTGGGGCGATCCTTCCCAAGCGTCGAGGTGATCCGCGGAGTCGAAACGGTAAACCACGTGCCAGTCACCACCGGCAGGCCCTGGAAGCAGCAGGCCAGCGCCCAGAAAGCCGGGGAACTCCGACGCAACCTCGGTCAGTTGCGACGCCCAGCGCTGGAACTCCGCCTCCCGGCCGGGCACCACGCTGCGCGACAACGTGACCGTAACGGGGAGGTCCTCGTCGGCTGCCGGCACCGGCGCGATAGGTCAGGACACCTCGGCAGCCCAGTCCCGATCTTGCAGGGTGTTACGCAAGTGCAACAGGAACAGCGATGCAGTCGACCCGTCGAAGGCCCGGTGGTCGTATACCAAGCCGATGATCCCCATCGGGTGGATCGCGATCGCGTCGCCGACGGCCACCGGCCGGCGGGTGACGCCGTCGGTGCAGAGGATTGCGACGTTGGGCTGGTTGATGACCGGCGACGAGGCGAAGCTCGCGAAGGGGCCGGGGTTGGTGATCGTAAACGTCGACCCGCTCATGTCGTCCATCGACAGCTTCTTCGCCCGTGCGGCGGCGGCCATGGTCGTGATCGTCTTGGCAATGCCCCGGATGTTCATCGCGTCGGCGTCCTTCACCACCGGCACGACCAGACCCTGCTGGTCCATGTCCACGGCGATACCGAGGTTGACGTAGGGGTGCAGGGTCATGGTCTTGGCGCCCACATCGATCGAGGAGTTGACCGTCGGGTAAGCCCGCAACGCCTCGCAAACCGCCCTGGCGATGAACGGCAGGTAGGTCAGCGACGCGCCGACCTCCTTCTTGAACTGGTCCTTGTGTGCTGCGCGGACCTTGTCGATCGCGTCGAAGTCGACCTCGACCGAGGTCCACACGTGGGCCGATGTGTTCAGCGACTTGACCATGAGGTCGGCGACGGTCAGCCGCATCCGGCTCAGCGGCACCACGTCGTCGCGCTCGTCGGTCGAGACCGCCGCCGGTGCCGTAGCGGCAGCAGGTTGCGCGACTGCTGGAGCCGCCACATCTGCCGGAGCCGCCGGCGCCAAGTGTGCCGCGACCGGCGCGCCGGTTCCTCCTTGGGCGATGACGGCTTGCACGTCCTCGCGGCGGATGCGTCCGCCGGCACCGCTGCCGGAGACGGCCGAGAGGTCGAGCCCGTGTTCCGCGGCCAGCCGCCGCACCATCGGGGAGAGCATCCGGCCAGCGCCATCGCCGCCTGCTGCCGGGGCAACCGGAGCGGCCGAAGGAGTGGCGCCGGGGGCGGGCGCGGCAGCAGCGGCCGGCGCTGCGGCAGCGGCTGGCGCCGGGCCGGTCGCGGCGCCCGGCTCCCCGATCCGAACCAGCGTGGTGCCGACCGGCACCGTCTCGCCTGCAGGGACCAGGATCTCGAGCACCACGCCGTCGTACGGGCTGGGGATCTCGGAGTCGACCTTGTCCGTCGACACCTCGAACAGTGGGTCGTCGAACTCCACCCGGTCACCGACGTGCTTCAGCCAGTTCGAGATGGTCCCCTCGGTGACCGTCTCACCGAGCTTGGGCATGGTGACCTCGTTCACGTCACCTTCGGCATTGACCGGCGCTAGCTGGACACCGGATTCGACGAAGGCGGCCTCCGGATACGCCGTCGTGGGGCCCTCCGATCCACCGACTGCTGGCGAGTCGGCGTCGTAGGAGGGCAGGTCAGCGTCGGGGGGGCCGATCCTGGCCAAGGGTGTCCCGACGGGCACGGTCTGTCCGGCGGGGACCAGGATCTCGAGCAACACGCCGTCATAAGGGCTGGGAATCTCGGAGTCGACCTTGTCAGTGGAGACCTCGAACAGCGGGTCGTCGAAGGCGACCGGGTCACCGACCTGCTTGAGCCAGCTTCCGATGGTGCCCTCGGTCACGGTCTCGCCGAGCTTGGGCATCGCGATGTCCCACACGTCCTTCGACATCTCTCGTCTCCCAGATAGCAGTCAGCCGTGCAGTGACCGGCCGGAGAAGGTGATCATCGTCTCGCCGATGGCCTCGGACAGGCTGGGGTGGGCATGGATGAAGTGGCCGACCTCGCTCGGCAACGCCTCCCAGTTCGTCGCGAGGTAGCCCTCGGCGAGTAGCTCGCTCGCCCACGGCCCGACCAGGTGGAAGCCGAGGATCGGGCCGTTCTTCTGCGCGACGACCTTGACCATGCCGTCGGTGTCGCCGATGATCATCGCCCGGCCGTTGCCGGCGAAGGCATGCTTGTGGACCTCGATGTCGTAGCCGGCCTCCTTGGCCTCCGCCTCGGTCAGCCCGGCCCACGCCACTTCGGGGTGCGTATAGACCACCCACGGAACCTTGGCGTAGTCGACCGGGACCGGGTTCTCGCCGAGCACGGCTTGCACGGCGACGACCGCTTCGGCGTAGGCCACATGTGCGAGTCCAGGGGTGTCGACGCAATCGCCGATCGCGTAGACGTTTTCCCGGGACGTCGCCATCGTGTTCGTTTCGACCTCGATGAACCCTCGGTCATCGACGCTGACACCCGCCTCGTCCAGACCCATGTCCTCGGTGGTCGGCCGGCGGCCGATCGCCACGAGGACCTGGTCGACCTCGATCTTCTCGACGCCCTCGGCGTGCTCGAAGGGCACGACGACGCCGTTGTCGGTGGTCTCGACCGTTCCGACCCGCGCGGATGGGTGGATATCGGTGCCCCGGCGTGCCAGCGCCAGACCGAGGATGTCCGCCACCTGGCGGTCCGGCCCGATCGGCAACACCCCGTGCGGCAGCGCCTCCAGCAGCGTCGTGTGCACACCCAGATCGGTGTACACGGATGCGAACTCGGCCCCGATGACGCCGCCGCCGACGACTACCACCCGCTCGGGCAGCGCGTCCAGATCGCTGTTGGTGGCATGGTCGGACGTGATGATCTTCTGCCCGTCGACCTCCAGGCCGGGCAGCGACCGGGGCGTGGACCCGGCGCAGATGATGATTGCCTTGCCGCTCAGTGTCTGGTCGCCGACAGCGACTGCGCCGTCGGCGGTCAGCCGCCCACGCCCCTCGACCACGCTGACCTTGCGGCGGCGCAGCAGACCGGACAGGCCCTTGTGCAGCTGGCCGACGATGCCTGCCTTCCGGGCGTTGACCGCCGGCCAGTCGGTCGTCGGCTCCGCACCTTCGGGCAACCGGAACCCGAAGTCGCCAGAATGCTTGACCGCGCGGTAGATCTCCGCGGCCTGCAAGAGCGCCTTGGCGGGAATGCAGCCCCTGTGCAGACAGGTGCCGCCGACCTTGTTTTCCTCGACCAAGGCGACGGACTGGCCCGCGGACGCCGCGTACAGCGCCGTGGCGTAACCGCCGGGTCCGCCGCCGACGACGACGATGTCGTAATCGCTCACGAGGTCGCCACCTTTCGCAGAATCTGGGCGATCTCAGCCGGCTGCGGGATGACGGCATCCTCGAGCGGCGGGCTGGTCGGCGTGGGCGTGTTCTTGGCGGCAATACGGGTCACCGGCGCATCGAGCCACCAGAAGCACTCCTCCTGGATGACAGCGGCGATCTCCGCGCCGTAGCCCATTCGCAGCGCCGCCTCGTGCAGCACGACTGCGCGCGATGTCTTCTTGACCGACGAGACCAGAGTCTCGACATCAAGCGGGACCAGGGTGCGCAAATCGACGACCTCGACCGAGATGCCCTCCTTGTCCAGCTCAGCGGCAACGTCGAGCCCCTGGTGGACCCCAGCGGAGTAGGTCAGCAGACTGACCTGGTTTCCTTCCCGGACGACGTTGGCCTGGCCGAGCGGAATCGGTTCGAGACTGAGCGGCCCGCTGGCCTTGAGCCGCCGGTAGAGATACTTGTTCTCCAGGTACAGCACCGGGTTGTTGTCCCGGATGCTGCTGATCAACAGCCCCGCGGCGTCCTCGGGAGTCCCCGGCATGACGATCTTGAGGCCGGGCACGTGGGCGAAATAGGATTCGACGCTCTGCGAGTGAGTCGGGCCGGCCCGCAATCGGCCGCCAAAGGGCGCGCGCATCGTGACCGGCATGGCATTCCCGGTCCGGAAGTGGTGCCTGGCGAGCACGTTGATGATCGGGTCGAACGCACAGGAGATGAAGTCGGCGAACTGGTACTCGACCACCGGACGGAGCCCGACCAGAGCCGCGCCGGCCGCGAGACCGGTGAATCCAGTCTCGGCAATCGGCGTGTCCACCACCCGCTGTGGGCCGAACTTCTCGAGGAAGCCTTTCGTGACCTTGAACGCGCCACCGAACTGCCCGACGTCCTCGCCGATGATGAAGACGTCCGGATCCCGGTCCATCTCGCTGTCGAGGGCCAATGCCACGGCCTCGAGGTAGGTGGCCTGACCGCTGTCAGTCGGCATATACGCCCTCCTCCACCGTGCTCGGATCCGGCATCGGGTCCGACAACGCCTTCTT
The DNA here is from genome assembly GCA_963794465.1 of uncultured Actinomycetota bacterium. Classification (GTDB taxonomy): domain Bacteria; phylum Actinomycetota; class Actinomycetes; order Jiangellales; family Jiangellaceae; genus JACVRX01. Next base: position 40,805 of record CAWCED010000029.1, read on the forward strand.
CCGCGCGTCGATCGCCTTTTGCCGGGCGTCGGCGCGGATCTTCTCGGCCGCTTCCGTGTCCACTACCCCGTTGTCGATCAGTACCCGCTCGAAGAGTTCCACGGGATCCCTCTTCGACCATTCCTCGAGCATTTCTCTCGGCACATAGTCGGCCGGGTCGTGCTCGGCGTGCCCATGCATCCGCATCGTCTCGCCCTCGACGAGCGATGGCCCCTCGCCCGCGCGGGCTCGGGCCACCCCCTCCGCCACTGCGTCATGGACGGCGAGGACGTCAGTGCCGTCGACCTTGGTCCCAGGAATCCCGTAGGCGACTGCTTTGATCGCGAACGTCTCTGACACGGACTGCAGGCTGAGCGGGGTGGAGTAGGCGAACTGGTTGTTCTCGACGACGAAGATGCACGGCAACTTGAGGACCGAAGCAATGTTGATCGACTCGTGCCAGTCGGCACGCGACGTGGACCCGTCGCCACAGAACGCCAGGCTGACCTTGTCCTCACCGCGATACTTGGCAGCGAATCCCATGCCTATCGCGACCGGGTAGTTGGCGGGGATGTGGCTCGGTAGGTTGTAGATGTTCAGGTCCAACCGCCCGTAGTGCAAGGTGCCGTCGCGCCCGCCGGTCGGAGAGGTCGCCTTCCCCATGAAGCTGGCCATCACCTGCCATGGCTCCATGCCGCGCCACAGGTGTGCCCCGAGGTCACGGTGAATCGGCGCCAGGTAGTCATCGGGTCGGAGCGCGGATGCCGCGCCTACCGAGATCGCCTCGTGCCAGTGGCCGGTGTACAGCGAGCCGAGCAGGTCGCCCCCCTTGTACATCGCCACCATCCGGTCTTCGACCGCACGGGTGAGGACCATCGTCTCGAAGATCCGCCGCAGCTGGTCGGCATCTCGCTCGCCGATCGCAGGCTTCGCGTCGTTCTCCTTCTTCCGGTTCGCCATGTGCCAGTCCTCATTCACCGACGAAGAAGTCCCGGACCAGCCGGTTGAAATCGGCGGTCCGCTCGATTTGCGACCAATGGCCACAGTGGCCGAACACGTGCAGGTCGGCGTTCTCGATGAGCTCCATGAGCCGGTAGGAGTTCGTCACCGGGATCACCTGGTCTTCGCGACCATGCACGATGAGCGTCTGGTGCGGAAGATCGCGGATTTCGTCCTCCGCAGTGGTGAGTGCGTCGACCCACTGCTGACGCGGAGCTGGGAACATCGCCCCGAACGACTCCTGGAAGCCGGGTGACATGCTGGCGCGATAGCGCACCTCGGCCAGCTCGTCGTTCACCAGCTCGCGGGAATAGGCGAAGTAGTCAAGCACCTTGCGCATGTTCTCGAACGACGGCGTGTATCCCCACACCGTGTCCAGACCTTCGGTGATCTCGAAGGGGACGCCCATGCTGCCCATGAGCACCAGCTTGTCCACCCGATCGGGGTTCGTCGCTGCAACGCGTAGTGCGATCGACCCGCCGAAGCTGTTGCCCACGAGGTGGACCTGGTCGAGACCGAGCGCGTCCATGACCCCGAGCGTCTGGTCCGCCCAGACCTGCAGGCCGAACGCCTGGCCGGACGGGCGGTCGGTGTAACCGAAGCCGACCATATCTGGCGCCACGACGTGGAACTGCTGAGCGAGGTCGGGCATCACCAGCCGCCAGTTGGCGTATGCGGTTACGCCCGGGCCCGACCCGTGGACGAGGAGGACATGCTGGTCACCACTGCCAGCCTCCAAGTAGTTCGTCTTGATGCCGCCGGCGTCGACTGATGCGCCGACTTCGGGACGTTCCTCGGTTGTCGTCATGAAGCCTCCGTCGCTGACCCGGATCCGCGAAGGCCGCCGATACACGCCCGGCTGCTCGTCCACCATTCAGGGTCGGCTGGACTAGGGACAAGCACGGTTCCGCTGGACGGCAGGTGGGCGCCGATGGCCCCCGCACGGTGTCCCGGCCCGCTCAGTTGTCAGGGTGCGAGCCTGCATCCCTGCTGGTCACGAACCCGCACGCCCGGACACTGGGCGTTCCGGAGTAGGGCGCTGTTCAGTCGTAATAGCGGAATACCAGGTCCGCCACGCAGGGCGGCTTCGAACCGCCCTCGATCTCGTACTCGAGGTGATAAACGACCTCCGCGCCGCCGTTGAGTTCCTTCAGCTCCGCAAGATCGACGCGCATGCGGATGCGCGAGCCCACTGGGACCGGCGACGGGAAGCGAACCCGGTTGAGTCCGTAGTTCAAGATCACCGAGAACCCTTCGACGACTGCGACGTCCCAAAGCAAACCGGTGGACATTCCCAGCGTCATGAACCCGTGTGCGATCGTGCCGCCGTACGGTCCCGCCTTGGCCCGTTCGGTATCGACATGAATCCATTGCTCGTCCCCGGTCAGCTTGGCGAAGGTGCTGACGGCGTCCTGGTCGATGTCGACCCAGCGGCTGGTCCCCAGCGTGCTGCCGACCTTGCTGCGCAGGTCGTCGAGGCCCTGCAGGACCATGGGGCCGCTGGTCGCGCTGGCCGAAGTCTCGGTGCTCATGCGCGCCTCCCAACATTTCGGACAGCGATGCCTTGGCTTTGGAGTCAATCACCCCAAGGTGGGGGCGTCGGGGACCGGCTGTGCGATTTCTGCTGAGCAGAAGCGGTCGACGGGACCGGGCGGGCTGAGGGGGCACGCTGGTCTTCCAGGCGCCATGCGCGCGTATTCAGCAGAGAGCACACAGATGGCTGGGAATCGCGGTACGCCCGGCCGGAGCGTCACGAGCAAGGTGGGTGCAGTCCTCGATGCGTTCACGGTCGAGACACCCGAGTTGACCTTGAACGAGCTGGCGAACCGGGCCGGACTACCGCTGTCGACGACATACCGACTTGCCTGCGAGCTGGTGACGTGGGGAGGTCTCGAGCGGCGTCCTGGCGGCGGCTACCGGGTCGGACCCCGGCTGTGGGAGGTCGGCACGGTGGCTCCCGTGGCGACCAAGCTTCGCGACGTCGCACGACCGTTCATGCTGGACCTGAACGAGGTCACCCACGAAAGCGTCGCCTTGGTTGTCATCGACGGTCTCGAGGCGCTCCGGCTGGAGGAAATCCCCGGACCGATCGCCGTCTCCACCAATTCCGTACGCCGGCCAGCTCGATTGCCGCTCCATGCGACTGCCGCCGGCAAGGCGCTGCTCGCCTTCGCACCCGACGAATTGGTTTCACGAATCGTCGAGCGCGGCCTTTCGCGGTACACCGAACGCACGGTCGTGCTGCCCGCGCAGCTGATGCGCAGCCTGGCGCAGATCAGGAGCACCGGAGTCGCGATTGCCCGCGAGGAGATGGCGGCTGGATCGCTGTCGGTCGCATCGCCAGTCCTCGACCAGCGCGGCATCGCGGCAGCCGCACTGTCCATTGCTGTGGGCTCCCGACGATCGGACCTTCGCCGGCTTGCGCTCGCGGTCCGAACGGCGGCGGTGAGCGCCACGCGGGAGTTCTGCGCCCGCAACACGCCGGTGCCAGCGGCATAGTGCTCCAATCCATGGCCTTCGGGTGTCGGCCGTGTAACAATCCCGTTGCCACTGGGTGGCAACACCGCACTTCCGGTGCGTCGCCCGAAAGCAGACACTGTTGTCAACCGACACGGAGGTCGTTGCGGGTGGCGGGTAACTCGAGTGAAGCGGGCCGGTCGGTGACCAGCAAAGTGGTCGCCATCTTGGAGACGTTCTGTCACGGCAGCGTCCACTCGCTCACCGAGATCTCCCACCGCACGGAACTGCCGATCTCCACCGTTCACCGGTTGGCCACTGAGCTGGCTTCGCTGGGGTTGCTGGAGCGCACTGACGACTCGAACTACCGTGCGGGTGTTCCGTTGCGGATCATTGGGGCAAAGGCCACCCATGTGCCGACAGTGCTCGAACGGGCCCGGTTCGTCCTGGACGATCTTGCGACGACGACGCACATGGACGTCAGGCTCGGCGTCCTCGCCGAGTGCGGGGTGTCGTACCTGGAGAAGTCGGCGTGTCATCAAGCAATGTCGTTCCCGACCGCGACACCAACCATGCCCGCGCACGCCACAGCCATGGGCAAGGCCCTGCTCGCCTTCTCACCATCGCGCATCGTCGACGTCTTCGTCGCCCGGGGGCTGAAGCGTTATACGCCCTACACGCTCGCGTCGCCGGACCGCCTCCGCCGTGCCCTCGCCGAGATCCGGCTCAACGGATTGGCCATGTCGCGGTGGGAGTTGCAGCTTGGCGTCTCGGCATTGGCGGCGCCGGTGTTCGGACCGGGCGGGCAGGTGGTCGCCGCCATCGAGCTGCCGGTCCGTGACCTGAGAAGCGAGCTACCGAGACTGCAGCCGGCACTGGTGGTGGCCGCCCGTGGCCTCTCACGCCAAATCGGCCAGGCGCCCGTCGGGCGGGCTGTTCCAGTCAACGGGTTGCAGCTGACCGCCGCCACCGTCGGGTCTGCGATTCCGGCACCACGGCAGCCCGGGAATGGCAACGGTGGCGCGAGTGTCAGGAATCCGGCTCCTCAGGCGGTGCGAACACAACGAGCACCTGCAAGTCCTCGGTGATGTTGGCGAAGTTGTGCTCGACCCCCCGGTCGACCGAGACCACCGACCCCGTTCGGATGTCGTAGTCCTCGGACTCGACCCGGAGCGTGGCAGCTCCGCTCAGTACCACGTAGACCTCATCGGCATCGTGCGGATGCTGTAGGTCCTCCCCGCCCGCGGCCAGGCTGTACAGCCCCATCGACACGTTGGGGCGGCGCAGGAACTCCGTGTATGGCCGACTGTCATCCGCGGATTTGGACTGCAGTTCGCTGAGCTCGAACGACTGGGCACCGGCCATGTTCACTCCTCGTCCTCGGCAGCCCATCTAACAGCATCGCGAGTCAAGCACGCGCCGCCTGGTCGGCCCGAAACGTTTCTGACCAGCGGGAGTGATGACTCGCTGTCGTGGCTCAGCGGCTGCGCTCGGCGAGCGCGGACTCACCGGCGGTTCGGAGCACACTCACCGGCACTTCCCGGCCGGTCATGGCGACCACCTGCAAAACGGCCTGATGGATCAGAACGTCCAGACCGCTGACGACTGTCCCGCCCGCTTCGTACCACGCTGCGGCCAATGGAGTGGGCCACGGCGCGTACGTCACGTCGAGCAACACCGCCGGCGATTCAGGCACCTGGTCGGCAAGGTCATCCGTGCCCCCCGCCGGGGTCGTCGACAAGACCACGGGCGCCGCGAGTGCCGCCTCGCGTTCCTCCCACGGACGCACCTGACAACCGACTCGCAGGTCGGCCGCCACCTGCTGCAAGCGTTCAGCTCGCGAGGGCGTGCGAACAAATACCTCGACCTGATCGGTGAGCGCGGACAACGTGGCGATCGCCGAGCGAGCGGTCGCGCCCCCGCCGATCACCGCTCCGTGGGAGGGCCGGCCGATCCATCGCTCCTCCAACGCGGCCACCATGCCGGGAACATCGGTGTTGTCGCCGACGCGCCGACCGTCGTCCTCCAGCAGGATGGTGTTGACGGCCGAGACGATCGTCGCCATCGCCGACGCTTCGTCGACGCAATCGAGCGCGACCTCCTTCAACGGCATCGTCAACGAGAGACCGCGCCAGCTACGGTCGAGGCCCTCCAGGAACGCTGGTAGTTCGCTTTCGGTCACCTCGTGCAAGTCGTACTCCCAATCGATGCCCAGGTACTCGTAGGCCGCGGAGTGCAGCCGTGGCGACAACGAGTGGGCGATAGGCGAGCCGAGCACCGCGCAGCGGCGCGACGGTCCCACGGGACCATTCATTTCACAGTCCTTCCACAGTGACAGCGGCGACAGGACAGCGACGACGGTGGCTGAGGCGATCGCCAGGTTAGACGTCAAGACTCCATGGGCACTCAGGGGGCCGCCTGTCGACTTCCGGCGAGTAGCAATCCCCGCTAGGTACGATCTCGCGCTTTCCCACTGGCCAAGTGGCCGAGGTTGGCATGCCACGATGCGGGGTCTCCGACACCGCTGCGCTGGAGGTCGGCGCTGGCCCGGCTGATTCCCAACGATGCAGTCCGAACCGCGGGCGCCAACCGGGCTGGGTCAATTGCACTGGCGCGGCCGACGATGGACAAGGCGGCCACGACCTCATCGGCCGGCCCCGTGATCGGGGCAGCGACCGATACCCGGCCAAGTTGCATTTCTTCGTTCCCCACTGCGAAGCCTTGCCGCCTGACAGTCGCCAGCGCACGACTGAGCTGACGCGGGTTGGTGATGGTGTGCGGCGTATGGCGGTCGAGACCATGGGCGACGGCCTCGTCGAAGATCTTCTCGCCGGCGTACGCGAGCAGGACCTTGCCGACTCCGGTTGCGTGCAGCGGCAAGCGTTGCGCTTCCTTCGCCTTGACCGATATCGACCGGCTGCCGGTGATCTTCTCGACGTAGAGCGCCTCGAGGCCGCTGAGGACGGCCAGATGAACGTTTTCGTGGGTCACCTCGTAGAGATCCTGCATGAACGGCACAGCGATGTCGCGCAGAGTGAGCCCCCGCACGGCCAAGGAGCCGACCTCCCACAGCCGGAGGCCCACTCGATACCCACCGTGCTTCCCCGGTTCCAATGCGCCGCCGTCGACCAGCGCGGTGGCCAGCCGGTATGTCGTCGACAACGGAAGTCCGCTGCGTTGGGCAAGCTGGTTGAGCGACTGCTCTCGCATGTCGGGCGTGAATGCCGACAAAATCGCGAGGACCTTACTCACGACCGTGTTGCGATCGCGAGGAACATCTGCCACTGACCCACTCCTCCCCGGCAGTAACCAACCCCCTGCAGGCAAGTATGCGGGTCAGAGCCGGCGGTGCCTCGTTGACGTAGCATCGTGCATGGACCTTTCGACGGGGAGAACTCGACGATCTCCTCGGTCGACGTGAGGTGAACGGCGATGGATTTCCGAGTGGGCACCTTCGTGGCCATGCTGGGCCTGTCCGCCCTGGCCATGGTGCTGGCGGCGGTGTTGGTGGCGGGCCTGGGCTATTTCGTGAACCGCCAGTTGCTCCGGCGCTACGCTCGCGAACTCGTCGAAGACTGGCAACTGCAGCTCGAACTCCTCGACGTCGACGATCGCGTGCTGGCGGTCCGCAACCCGCCGCCCGACATTGCCGAGGCGCTGGCCATCCTGCATCGCTGACCCGGCCGGGGGGCTAGACGCTGCCGAAGACCTGCGTCCAGTAGATCCCGTCCGAGGAGTCGGCGGCGCCGACGCCGATCGCGACCGAGTCACAGTTGAGGATGTTCGCCCGGTGACCCGCACTTTCCATCCAGCCGGCAACGACGGCTTCGGGTGTCGGGTAGCCCATCGCGATATTCTCGCCCGACCACTGCGGGTAGCCCTGGGCTGCCGTGCGTTCCCCGGGACCATCGCCCTCCGGACTGGTGTGGCTGAAGTAGCCCCGAGCTGCCATGTCAGCGCTGTGCCCTTGCGCCGCTGCCACCAGCCGGTCATCAACCCGAAGCGGGGTATCGCAGCCGTCGTTCTCGCGCTCCTTGTTGGTCAGTTCGACGACCTCGGCCTCTCGGGCCGCGAGCGGCCCGTCCGAGGGTGGAGACGGTTCGGGTGGAGGCGGCGGAGCCTCGGTGACCGCCGGTTCGGGTTCTGGCTCCGGTTCCGGCTCGGGCTCTGGCTCAGGGGTTTCGGTAGTCGGCGTCGGGGTTGGCGTGGGAGTCGGGCTCGGAGTAGCTGTGGCCGTGACCGATTCCGCGGGCGTCGGAGTCGGTGGCGACGTCTCCCATGGCCAGGGCGCTTGCGAGCTGGCCGTGACAACGGTGATCTCGTCGTCGCCGGTCGTACGTGGGTCACAACCGGTGAGGCCGATGGACAGGGTCAGGGCGATCAGGACGGGGGTAACGGCCTGACGGGCGGGCACGATTCCTCTTCTCGGACGACGTCACTGGCTCCCCGTGCAAGCCGACCAGGCTAGGGGCCTAGCCGAGCCGACGCCAACCGACGCACCGCGAAGATCAGATCGAGGCGGCCTCCAGTCCGCTGACATCGAGCGGAATCGTCAGTCAGCGGCGAAGCCGCCGAATCACCAGCCAGCCGATGACGATGCCCACCACGATGGCAACGACCGGTAGCACTCGCTTCGCAATCGAGCCGCCTGCGACGGAGACGAGATCGATCGCCTCCGCCGTGGGGCGGGCCGGCTGCTCTGCCGCGCCAGCGGTCCGGGCGCCAGCCGCGCCCGGCTGCGACTCGCCTACCCGCTGCTCTTCCCCACCTGCCGAGGCGCCCTCGGTGATCGTCGTCGCCACGCAGTCGGCGAACTGCCCGATGAGCTTGTTGCCGACGTCGTTCATGACGCCCCGGCCGAACTGCGCAGGTCGGCCAGTGATCGCCAGATCCGTCACGACCGTGACCCGCGTCGAACCGCCCTCCTCGGCCATCGACGCGGTAACTGTCGCGGCGGCCGTGCCGGAGCCACGTGTTTCACGACCCTTGGCCTCGATCACGGCTCGATGAGTGGCGGCATCCTTCTCGAGGTAGGACGCCTTGCCGGCATACGCGACCGTGATCGGCCCCACCTTCACCTTGACCTTGCCGGTGAACGAGTCGCCATCCACGGAGTCGACGACAGCGCCAGGCATGCACGGAGCGATCTTCTCGACGTCGAGCAGCACTTCCCAGGCCCGAGCGACAGGCACAGGGACGGTGAACTGGTGCTCGAGCTCCACGTCTACAGCCCAGCCGCCGCGGTGACCGCACGCCGCGTCAACACCCGCGCGAGGTGGGATCGGTATTCAGCCGACGCGTGCAAGTCGCTCGACGGACTGGCGCCCTCGGCCGCCGACGCAGCGGCATCAGACACCTCCGCCGCAGACGACAGCCCGCCCAGAGCCTGCTCGACAGCTCGAGCCCGCACCGGAGTCGGACCCATGTTGACCATTCCGATCCGGGACTCGTCGATGGCGCCGTTGGTGCGCCGAACGGCCGCTACCACCCCGACCAGCGCCCACGATTGCGCGACTCGGTGGAACTTCTCGTACTTGTAGCCCCAGCCGTCGCCCAGCTTCGGGACTGATACCGAAGCCAGCACCTCGTCTGGCTGAATCGCCGTCTGCAGGTAGTCGAGGAAAAACTCGCTCGCCGGAACCGTGCGGCGGCCGGAACTTCCGGCGATCTCCATCGACGCGTCCAGCGCGAGCGCCAACGCCGGCAGGTCGCCCGCCGGATCGGCATGGGCGATCGATCCACCGAACGTCCCCCGGTGCCGGACCGCCGGATCGGCAACGGTCTGGGTCACCTCGGCGACGACCGGGCAGTGGGTCCGCACGAGTTGGTCTCGCAGCACCTCGTCGTGCGTCGTTGCGGCGCCGATTACCAGCCGGTCGCCCTCTTCTCGGACACCCCGCATCTCGTCGACGGTGCTCACGTCGACGAGGACCTCCGGATAGGCCAGCCGCAACCGCAAGATCGGGATGAGGCTCTGCCCGCCGCCGAGGACCTTCGCGTCCTCGCCCCGTTCCCGCAACGTGGCCACTGCTTCGTCCACCGAGCCGGCTCGCACGTAGTCGAACTCCGCCGGGATCATCGCGGTTCTCCCTTCGCGGTGTTGATGGCCTGCCACACGTGCATCGGCGAGCACGGCATCGGAACATCGTTGACGCCGAGCGGTCGCAGCGCGTCGACCACGGCGTTGACGACCGCCGGCGTCGAGGCGATCGTCCCGGCTTCCCCGACGCCCTTCACCCCCAACGGGTTCGTCGTCGCCGGGGTCTCTGTCCGATCTGTGGTGATCGGAGGCACATCGGGCGCGCCCGGGATGAGGTAGTCGACCATCGTGCCGCTGATCAAGTTGCCGTCTCCGTCGTATACCGCCTCCTCGAAGAGTGCCTGCGCGATGCCCTGGGCGACACCGCCGTGCACCTGGCCTTCGACCACGAGCGGATTGACGACTTTCCCGATGTCGTCGACGGCTACGTACTGCTTGAAGTCGACTCCGCCGGTCTCCGTATCGACCTCGACGTAGGCGAGGTGGGTGCCATGCGGGAACGAGAACGTCTCCGGGTCGACCACGGCATCCGCAGTGAGGATCGGCGCTGCCCCGTCGGGCAGGTCGTGTGCCACGAACGACGCAAACGCCAGCTCCTGGATGCCCTTGCCCTGCTCCGCCGACCCCTTCACCGAGAACCGGCCAGCAGAGAACTCGACGTCACGAGGGTCGGCCTCCAACTGATGCGCCGCGAGCGTCTGGGCCTTCTCGACGATCTTCTCGCACGCCTCGAGGATCGCGATGCCGCCGACGGCGAGGGACCGGGAGCCGTAGGTGTCCAGCCCGAGCGGCGCCGTTCGAGTGTCGCCGTGCACGACGACGACGTCGTCGTACGAAACCCCGAGTGCGTCGGCTGCGATCTGCGCGAAGGTCGTCTCGTGGCCCTGCCCGTGCGGGGACGTTCCAGTGACGACCTCGACCTTGCCGAGTGGTAGTACGCGGACGGTGGCGGCTTCCCAGCCTCCCGCGATGTAACCTTCACGGCCCAGCCAGCGCGACGGCGCGAGACCGCACATCTCGGTGTAGGTCGAAACGCCGATGCCGATTTGCACCGGATCGTTGCGCTCGCGGCGCTCCCGCTGTTCGCGGCGGAGCTGGTCATAACCGAGCAGCTCGGTGGCCCGGGCCGTCGCCTTCTCGTAGTCGCCGGAGTCGTATTCGAGTCCACAAACGGAGGTGAAGGGAACTCGTCGCTCTGGATCCAGTTCGCGCGCCGGAGCTCGAGTGGGTCCATGTCCAGCTCGGCGGCCAACTCGTCCATGATCCGCTCGATGACAAAGGTCGCCTCGGGCCGCCCGGCACCCCGGTAGGCGTCCGTGGGAGTTGTGTTGGTGAACACCCCGATACACGAGAGGTCGTGCGCCTCGAACTTGTAGATACCCGGGTACATGTACCGGCCGAGCAGCGGGATGCATGGGGTGAGCAGCTGCAGGTAGGCACCCATGTTGGCGATCAAATCGACCTTGAGGCCGAGCACCGTGCCGTCCCGCATCGCGGCGATCTCCGCGTCCTGGATGAGATCCCGGCCGTGGATCGTGACCTGGTAGTTTTCGCTGCGCGTCTCGGTCCACTTGACCGGGACGCCGAGCTTCTTGGCCAGGACGACCCCGATCGCCTCCTCGGCGTAGACGTCGAGCTTGGAGCCGAAGCCGCCGCCGACGTCGGGCGCGATGACCCGCAAGCTGGACTGCGGGACGCCGGCCGTCAGCGAGATGAAGATCTGCACGAAGTGTGGGACCTGGGTTGAGGACCACATCGTGTACTCACCGGTGGCGGGGCTGGGCTGGACGACGACCGAGCGAGGCTCCATCGCGCTCGGGATCAGCCGTTGGTTGATGAACCTGCGCTTCAGAACGACTTCCGCCCGGCCGCGAGCGGCCGCGTAGTCGCCATGGCTCTCCTGCCAGGTGAAGCAGCGGTTCGCGGGTACGTCGTCGTAGACGAGGGCCGAGCCATCTGCCGTCGCCTCCTCCATGTCGAGCACGGCCGGCAAGGTCTCGAACTCGAACTCGATCGCCTCCAGCGCGTCGACGGCGGCTTCCCTGCTCGTCGCGGCGACGACCGCGACGCCGTCCCCGGCGAAGCGCACTTTGTCGGCGGCGAGCGGGAAATGCGGCGGGGACTTCTGGTCCTCCGACACCGTCCATGCCATCGGCAGCGGTCCCCAGTCCCCGGCCAGGTCCGCCCCACTGAACGCCGCGACGACACCCGGCCGCTCCCTGGCGGCAGACACGTCGACAGAGGTGATCGTGGCGTGCGCCACCGGGCTGCGCATGATCGCCAGATGGAGCATCCCCGGCAAGGTGATGTTGTCGGTCCACTGGGTCTGCCCGGTGATCAGGTGCGCGTCTTCTCGGCGTCGCCGGGCCTGACCGACCTCGTTGACCCGGCCCTCGGCCACGGCGGTCATGCCGGCACCTCTTCCCGGCTCTCGGCCGTGACCTCGGTGCCCGAGGCCGCGGCGAACTGCACGGCCCGGACGATGTTCTGGTAACCGGTGCAGCGGCACAGGTTGCCTTCGAGGCCGTCGCGGATCTCCTCCTCGGTCGGGTTCGGGTTGTTGGCCAGCAAGTCCACCGCGGCCATGATCATCCCGGGCGTACAGAAGCCGCACTGGAGGGCGTGGCACTCGTGAAATGCCTGCTGCATCGGGTGCAACGCGCCGTCCGCGCCGGCGAGGCCCTCGATCGTCGTCACCTCGCGGCCATCGGCCTGGATGGCCAGCACCGCACAGCTCTTCACGCTCTGGCCATCGAGCAGGACCGTACAGGCGCCGCAGTTCGACGTATCACAGCCGACGACGGTGCCAACCTTGCCGGCCCGATCTCGCAGGTAGTGAACGAGCAGAACTCGGGGCTCGACGTCATCCTCGAACCGCTTGCCGTCGATGGTGATGCTGAACCTGGCCACTGCGTCCTCCTTGACGACCTGGATCGGACGATGAGGAGGCGCGGCGTGAGGAACACGCCGGAGCCCCCTCCGGCGTGTGTGTCAGGGACCGTTCGCGCTGCCCATCGGGCATCCCTTCGTGGTCCTTGCCTCGGCAGCCAGATTAGGCACGGCTGGGCCGGGACGTAAGACCCCCGAAGAACCGAATGGGGGAGATCGGAGCGCGGGCTAGCCTGCTGATACCGAAACACGAAGGACCAGGGGGCCTGCCATGTCCGGCTGGCAGCACAGTGATCACGCGGGTGACCAGTCAGACCCTGGGCCCGCACCCGTCGAGGAAACCAGGGCGCTCGAGCGGGAGATCGAGCACTCGCTCCGCCGGGCCGACCACGCGATCACCACGCCGCCGCGCCGCCGGTCAACCGGGCTGAGGTTGACCTCGATCGCGCTCGGACTGCTCCTTGCCGCCGCGGCGGCCCTGGCTGCTTACCTGTGGCGGACAACCGACGAGTGGACGGCCGAGGCAGACCGCGTCGAGACCGTCGCCACGGACCTGGCCGCGCAACGCGACCAGCTCACTGGCGAGCTCGACCAGGCCGAACGTGACCTTGCGGCCACGGAAGAGCAACTGCGGGAGGCACAGGACCGCATCACGTCTCTGGCCAACGAGAAGGCGCAAACGGCCGACGAGCGCGAGGTTGCGCGGCAGGTCGCCGGGTCCGTGGTGGTCGTCGCCAACCAGCTCGAGGTATGTGTGCGCGGGCAGAGCCAACTGATCACGGCCCTGGAGGACATCGAAGCCTATGACCCCGCGTCGGTGTCTGCGTTTGCCCGGGAGGTCAGCGGGGCGTGCAACGAGGCACTGGACGGCAGCAAAGAGATCAAACGCCAGCTGGGGATCGAGTGAGACGACGGTTCGGGGCGCTCGGCGCCGCGGTTGTCCTGCTCGGCGGCTGCGGAGGCCTGCCTGAGCTGCCAGCGTTCCCGGAGCCGGCGGCGATCGGCGAGACAACGGCTGCGCCGACACCGACACCTGGCGCCACGACACTGTCACCTGATGGTTTCCGGACCACGGAGCGCGTCGCGGTGCGGGTTCGGAACGTCGGCTGTGGCGGCGTGAGCACCGGTAGCGGCTTCGCAGTGTCGGAGGATGTCCTGGTCACCAACCGGCACGTGGTCGCCGGCGCCGACACCCTCCAGGTCAGCACGTATGACGGGCAGGACTTGCTGGTCGACACCGCCGGTGCCGCCGTGGTCGCCGATCTGGCCATCGTCCGCACGCGGTCCGAACTGCCCGCTGCGGTCATCCTCGCGGATACGGACCCGTCGGTCGGCGACCCGATCGAGGTCGTCGGCTTTCCCGGCGGCGGACGGCTGACCTCGAGTATCGGGACGGTCCTCGGCCTCGAGGAGGACCCGCTCAACGCCAACGTCGGCGAGGTCGTCGTCACCAACGCCACTGCGCAGCCCGGATCGTCCGGCAGCCCGATGTATGACGCGTCCGGGCAGGTGGTCGGCGTGGTCTATGCGGCTACCGAGGACGGCAGCCGGTCGCTGGCGGTACCGGTATCCACCCTGCGACGACTACTCGACCAACCGGAAGCCACCGGCGTCGTCCCACCCTGCGAGTAATCCCCCCGGGCCGCGACGAGCGTTCCGCCCGCGTGAATCGCCTCTTCCTGACCCACTTCAATGATCAAAAACGCCCCAAACCGCGAATCGGCGGCTCATGACGCGGATTCGATCATTGAAGTGTGCGGGAGGGTCCGGCGCCGTGAGCCGGGCTGTTGCTGCCGGCTGCGAGGATGCAGCTCGTGCGTGCCGACGTTCTCTCCAACCGTGCTCTCAACCGGGCGACGCTGGCCCGGCAGTTGTTGTCGCAGAGAGCGGAAATGAACGCGGTGGACGCCGTGACGCATCTGGTCGGCCTGCAGGCGCAGAATCCGCTCGACCCGTATCTGGCGCTCTGGTCGCGTTTGGCCGCCTTCGATCCCGAGGCGCTGGGCCGGCTCATCGAGAAGCGGGAGCTGGTCCGCATCGTCGTGATGCGGTCCACCATCCACCTGGTCACTGCCGACGACGCAGTGTTCCTGCGTCCGGTCATGCAGCCGGTTATCGACGCCGAGATGACGCGCCACAGCGAGTACGCGCCGCAGTTGCGTGGGGTCGACATGGCCCCGGTGCTCGAATTCGCTCGTCCGCTGCTGTCCGAGACACCGATGCCGCTGCACAAACTTCGGGCTGTCCTGGCCGAGAAGTTCCCGCAGCTCCCGACTGCAGCCATCACCTACGCGTGCCGCAACTATCTGCCCCTGGTGCAAATACCGCCGCGCGGGGTGTGGGGCAAGAAGCTGCAGGTGACGTCGACGCCGCTGGACAGCTGGCTGGGCCGTTCGCTTCGCACCGACGCGACGATCGACGAGGCCGTGCTGCGCTACCTAGCGGCGTTCGGGCCGGCCCTGGTCGCGGACGCCGCCGCCTGGTCTCGGCTGACCGGCTTTCGCGAGGTGTTCGACCGGTTGCGGCCACGGCTGCGCGTGTTCGTCGACGAGAAAGGGCGCGAGCTGTTCGACCTTCCAGACGCGCCGCGTCCGGACCCCGATGTGGTCGCGCCCGTGCGTTTCCTCCCGGAATACGACAACGTGCTGCTGTCGCACGCCGATCGCAGCAGGTTCGGCGCCGACGCGCAGCTGTTCGCGTCTGCCCTGGGTGCTTTCAAGGGTTCGGTCCTGGTCGACGGTGAGGTCCGGGCGATCTGGAACAGCCGGCTCGAGAAGGGCACCGGGGTAGCAACCGCCACTGTGCATCATCTGCCGCTGACAACGGACGAAACGGAAGCAGTGCGCGCGGAGGGTCAGAGCGCCGTCGCGTTCTGGCACCCGGAAGCCAAGGCTCACGACATCGGGCTGGTGCCGATCCGCTGACGGGCGGGGCTGGCATCAGCGCAGAGAGTCCGTTACACAATAGAGGCGTGAGCGATTGGCGCCCGGACCAGCCGGACCGGCCCGACCGCCCGCAGATGCGGGCGGAGTGGTCGGACCTGCCCGGCGATCCGGACCCAGCCGACCGGGCCATGGTCGCTCACGCGACCGCCGCGGCGGTGTTGCGGGTCGCGCGCGACTCCGGATCGGATCCCGACCGCACGCGTCGGCTGATCGGGCTCGCCGACGATGTCGGAATCGACGACATCGCGGCTTTGTGGTGCGACGCCGGGGCCGACACCCTGCCAGGCACGCTGTGGTCGCTCTACCTGTTGCGCACGTGGGTACATCGTGACGGGATCGAGGCGGCCCGGCTGTTCGTCGGCGGGCGCGAGGTAGCCGAGGTATCGAGTGTTGTCGCCGGCGTCGCCGATCCGCCTGGCCCACGCGAGGTCGCCGAACTCGGGGACGCCGTTCTCACCAGCGCCTTCGACGGCGACTTCGCGATAGCCCTGGAGCGGGCTGCTGCCTTCTGCCGGGTTGTCGCTTCCGGTCGCGCGCATCTCGCCGACGACTGCGCTGATGAGGACGAGTCGGTGCGGCAGACCCGCCTCGCCGACGGGAACCTCCGCATGGCCGAGGAACTCGAGCACGCGGCAGCGCTGTGGCGGGAGGGCGAGCTGACTTAGACCTCGTCGGCACGCTCAAGCGCAGGGGCGAACTTTGGGAATACCCGCGGAGCGGGGTAGGTTCTGGTGCTGGCGACAGTCCTATGGGCTCTCGCTGGGCGTTGGAACCGCGGTAACCCCGGGTCCCATTATTTGCCGCTACGAGCGGCCGTTGCGCCGAGAGGCGTTCCCGGTTCGGCGTCCTCGTTCGTCGGGAGGGCCCCTGGTCTACGGACCGGGGGCCATGCCTTGTTCAGCCCCAGCCGAGTTCGTGCAGGCGCTCGTCGTCGATACCGAAGTAATGGGCGACCTCGTGGACGACCGTGACTTGAACCTCGTCCACCACGTCGTCGAACGAGTCGCAGATGCGCAGGATCGGCATTCGAAACAGCCGGATCGTGTCGGGTAGGACACCCGCGTACCAACCATTGCGCTCGGTAAGAGGAGTGCCTTCGTAGAGACCGAGCAGCTCCGGGGCGTCCTCCGGTGCCTCGTCCTCGACCAGGACGACGACGTTCTCGATCAGCTTCGACAGCTCCGGCGGTATGGTGTCCAGCGCCTCCGCGACAAGGTCCTCGAACTGCTCCCGGCCCAGATCCAGCACGTCACCAGTCTCGCTCGTTTCCCCGCCACACGGTTGCCCACAGGGTTGACCAGGCCCCCCGGCTGGTCAGGGCCGCCCTCCGCAGTCGGGGGATCCCCTGCGAAGGACGGCCCTCATCAGTCGGGCAACGTAACCGTGAGGATGCCGAGCGAAGCGGCGAATTCGACGCTGCTCGTGGCGCGTGTTGATTCATATAGCGCTTATGCCCCAATTATACGTATGGACATAAAGCGTGCAACTTCGGCACCTTCCCCGGCACCCATGAGACGGGACGGCCGACGCTGTGTTACCAACGATGGGTGAACGATGGGGGCTCGCCGCCGTCCTCGGGGACGGCGTGGACGCGGCGAGCCCTGCCCTGGCTGGCGACCGTCGTCGCCGGACTGGTCGGCGCTTGGCTCGGCCTGCTGGTCGCCGGAACAACCGAGGCCGCTGTCGGACCCCTTGGAGTCGATGCCGCGATCACTCCTGCCTGGGGCGGTGAGACCGTAGTCGAGGTCGACCCGATCGGAACGCTGGTGGTGGACACTCACAACTCCCCAATACGGGTTCACGTGTGCCGTGCGAACCGTCGACATCGAGCGGGTACAGGACAATCGTCGCCAGCCCCGCGGAGCTCGCCGCACTCGACGACCGCCTCGTGTCCGACTTGCGCGACGTCTTGATGAAGGCAGCCGTCCGAGCAGGGTTCGTAGCCGTCGTCGGAGCGATCATTGTCGGCGGGCTGTTGTTGCGCTCGGTGCGGCGCGGGCTGGTCGCCGGTGCTGTCGCCGTCGGAGCCGTTGCAGGCGCCTACGGACTCGCCGCTCTCACCTTCGATCCAGAGGCGGTGCGAGAGCCACGGTTCACCGGCCTGCTGTCGTCGGCCCCGCAATTGGTCGGTAGCGCCGAAGCCATCGCCTCCAACTTCGACGCGTATGCCGACCAGCTGGCGAGCATCGTCACCAACGTCGGCCGGCTCTACGACACGACGCTCGCGCTGCCGACGTTCGCGCCCGACGGCGAGACGATCCGGCTCCTGCACGTGTCGGACCTGCATCTCAACCCAGGTGCCTGGGAGGTGATCCGCGCCGTCGCCGAGCAGTACGACGTCGACGTGATCGTCGACACCGGCGACATCGCCGACCACGGCACCGCACCCGAGTCGGCCTACGTCCGACCCGATCGCGGACCTGGGCCGGCCGTACGTCTTCGTCAAGGGCAACCACGACTCGGTTCTGACAGCCGCAGCGGTCGCCGAGGCGCCCAACGCCGTCGTGCTCGACGGCACACCCGGTCGAGGTGGCGGGGCTGAGATTCCTCGGTGCTCCCGACCCGCGCTTCACGCCCGACCAGACCACCCGCGGCACCGCCGACCAGGACATCCGGCGCGCGAGCGAGGAGCTCGCCGACGAGGCGCGCTCGCTGGACCCAGCCCGCCGACGTCGTGGTCTTCCATGACCCGACCCACGCCGAGCTGTTCGACGGCACCGCGCCACTCGTGCTCGCCGGGCACGCACACGAGCGGCAGACGGTGGTGCTGGACGAGGGCACCCGGATCATGGTGCAGGGCTCGACCGGTGGCGCCGGGCTGCGCGCCCTGGAGGGCGAGGAGCCGACGCCGGTCACGCTGTCGGTGCTCTACCTCGACCCGGACACCAGGCAGCTGGTCGCGTGGGACGACATCACCCTGGGCGGGCTGGGCTTACCAGCGCCGAGATCCAGCGGCACCAGGCCGACGAGGACAACGGCGAGAACGGACGAGCCCGACTCGAGCCCGGCACGCATCCCCGGCTGCCCCATGATCACTGTCACATTGCCACCGCGCACCGACGTGTTGCACAGTGACCACGTGCAGGCGGTGCGGGCCATCCGAACGGGTTTGGTCCAGGCCGGACCGACGCCATATGCTTGGCCGGTCCCCGACGGCGACGAGCCACGGGCAAGCCGTCCCGGTGTAGCCCCCATCGTCTAGCGGCCTAGGACTCCGCCCTTTCAAGGCGGCAGCGCGGGTTCGAATCCCGTTGGGGGCACGTACGACGCATGGTCCTGTGGAGCAGTTGGAGTGCTCGCCGCCCTGTCAAGGCGGAGGTCGCGGGTTCAAGTCCCGTCAGGACCGCTTAAAAGCCCAGGTCAGCAGCCTAATAGTCAAACTCTCGAGTAATCGAGACCAGCGTTGGTCCGTGGGTGGTCCGTGATCTTGGTAGCGCACCAACGGCTCGGCGAGCGACTTCGTCCAACCGGTCGGCCACCGCTTCAAGATCGTCATCGAACAAGTCGGCGTACACGTCAAGCGTCATCGAAGCCCTCGCGTGGCCAAGCATCCGCTGGACAGCCTTCACGTTCGCGCCGGCTGAGACTGCGAGGCTGGCCGCGGTGTGCCGTCGCTCGTGCGGATGGAAACCCTCCTGCACGTTCGCAAGTGTCGCGGCTCGGTTGAACTACGACCGGCGCGCTCCACCGACCCGGAGCACCGCACCCGAGGGCGTGGTGAAGGCGAGGTTATCCGCGGCCCTGCCGGCCAAAAGGGCGGCGAGATCGTCCACGAGAAATCGCGGGCTCGGTACCCATCGCCGCTCATGCGATTTTGGCAAGCCCCAATCGAGTCGGCCACCGTCCACTTCGGTGACCGATGCGACGATGTGGATACGCCGACGCATGAGGTCGACCCGAGAGACTCGGAGCGCGGCCAACTCGCCCCAGCGAATCCCGGTGTAGGCGAGCACGAGCACGGCGAGACGGCCGGGTCCGGCCGCGTCCGCAAGATCGTGGACTTGTTCCACGCGGAGATAGCGCTTTTCGGCCTTGGTTGCTCGCGGCAGGTTCACGCCGGCCGCGGGGTTGCGTGGCAAGCGGCCATCCTTGACGGGTGCACTACGCCGTAAAGAGCCATTCACCATCCGCGCCATGACAGGACGTTCCTTGTTCTACTATGCCTTTCGGCGGAGTCGGTACCACTGCGGCGCTGTCTTGTTCATTGGCCACCCCAGCCCCCTGGTCTCCGCGGGCTCGACCGCAGAGCATCTCCCAGCCCGGGAATGCGGCCTCGACCTCCGCCCTCGATACGCCACCCACGACCGAGCGCATACGGTTCGGCCCGAAGGCGAACATCAGCAGCGTCGCCCCCGGGTTGGCAAGCGCAGAGACACCCCGACCCTCGGCGAGACGCTGCTCGGGGCTCAGGCCCGAGAAGCAGCCGGCGTCGAGGAAGAAGTCGAACATGCCCAGGTCGGCCGGCGCGAGGTTCGTCACGTCGCCGACCACGAAGGTGGCGCCGGAGATGCTCCTGCGGTTCGCCGCGTCGATCGCCCGCGGGACGTTGTCGACGCCCACGACCTCCCAACCCCTTCTCGCGAGTTCGTGGGTGTACAGGCCGCGGCCGCAGCCGAGATCGATCGCCCGACCGAGCGGGCGCGACCGCTCTGCCTCCTCCCGGTCCAGCAGGGGCCCAAAACTCGCCGCCGCCGCCGTTCTATATCGCTCCCACGGAGTGATCCCCAAGCGGTATGCGAGGGCATATCCACGGCTCATCGGATTCGCTGCCTAAGTTCGTTCGGGGGTGATACCCGGACCAAATTCGGAGCCTCCACACTCTCCGGAACGGCCATCCGTGCGGCCTAACGCATCTCGGTCACGAGCGGGTGTGTTGGCCACATCGTGCAAACCAGTCTGCATTTGCGATACATATCCTCCTAGGTGAAGGCCCGCCGTTTCGGGGCGCCTAGACCAAACCGTTTCGCGGCATAGAAAGACGTTCTGCGTGTCGATGCGGGGCGTAGGAACGTCCCCCTGATGCGCTTGTCGGGCTTGGTGTCCCATCGCAGACAGGAGGACGTTCATGACCAACGGTAATGGTGTGTCTCGGGGTGACCGGAACCGCAACGCTCGGCTGGCGCGGCTGCGGGAGCTGGTGCCGCTGGAGAACGCGATCGTCGGGATCGACCTGGCCGACAAGAAGCAGATGGTGGTGGTCACCGACCACGACTCGAAGGTGCTGGCCCGCCGGACGTTCCGGTGCCGGGCCTGGGATCTCGGGGTCGCGTTGGACTGGGCCGCGGAGCGGGCCGCCGCGAAGGGCTTCGCCGGGGTGACGGTGTCGTGTGAGCCGACCGGGCACCGGTGGCGGGTGCTGGGCCAGCTGGCCGCGGACCGGTCGATGCCGTTCGTGTGCGTGCAGCCGATGCAGACCTCGTGGGCACGGCGCAGCGAGGACCTGACCTTCGACAAGACCGACGACAAGGACGCGGTGCTGATCGCCCGGCTGACCGCGCAGCTGCGCTGCTACGTCCCCGAGCCGGTCGAGGAGACCTGGGGCCGGCTGCGGCACCTGGGTGCCCGCCGCGAGCAGCTGATCATCGAGGCCGGTCGCCCAGATCCAGCAGATCCGCGACCTGCTCGAGTGCGTGTGGCCGGCCGCGCTGGAGACCGCCAACCAGCCGTTCCGGTCCAAGACCTGGGCCGCGGCGATGTGGGTGATCCTGGACCGCGACGGCGGCGACCTCGCCCGCACCCGCCGCCTGGGCTGGCCCGGTTCGAGCGGGCGGTGCGACGCGAGATCACCAAGCGGGGCGGGCAGAAGCCGTCGCTGCGGATCGTCCGCAACCTGTTCGCCGCACTGGCCGACCCGACCGGGGTGCTCGCCCACCGGCGCGGCGCGCTGGAGCGGGTGCAGCTGCTGCTGGAGGACTGGGCACGACACCAAGCGCAAGCTGGCCGACACCGAGCAGCCGGATGACCGCCGTGCTCGACGAGCTCGAGCTCACCGAGCTGGTCACCTCCATCCCCGGGCTCTCCGCGGTCGGCGCCGCGGCGATCCTGGCCGAGACCGGCGACCCGCGCCGGTTCGCCACCGCCCGGGCCCTGGTCAAGCACGCCGGCCTGGCGCCGCGGGAGAAGCTGTCCGGCACCTTCACCGGCCGCACCAAGCTCACCGGCCAAGGCCGACCGCGGCTCCGGCTGGCCGCCTGGCGCGCGGTCTGGGGAGCGCTGAAGGCCAACACCGTCTACGCCGCCCGCTACCGGCACCTGACCACCCGCGAGCACAACAAGCTCACCCCGACCCAGGCCCAGACCGTGATCGCCGCCGCGATCCTGCGGCACCTGCACGCGGTGATCACCACCGGCCGGGCCTGGGACCCGGACATCGCCACCCACGGCACCCGGCACCGCAGGCGGCCGCCTATCGCCGCCTGACAGCAGCGTCATCGCGGCCGCGTCAAGCTGACGGTCGGGGCGAGCCCTACGCGGCATTGAGGACACCACGTGACCTCGCCGCTCATCATGGGCAGCCCCGCCCGTCGTCTCACCAACCCGATTACACGCTGCTGGGCACCAGCCCCATCACCGCTATGCAGGGACAGACGACGGACGAGGCACCGACCAAACCCTTGACGCAAACCGACTTACGCTGATGAGCGGAAGCCCTCACACACCCTTGTGCGCGACCGCCGTCTTGACGGCGGCTGGAGGGTACACCGCAGCCGCCACCCTGGGCGTCAGCCGTTGTGCCGGCCGGAAGCCCGCGTCGCGGCGGCTACTGCCGCGCAGGCAGCGTGGCCGCGGCCTGCTCGAAGAGTGCAGCACCGCAGGGAGCTGCTGGCTCTAGCGGCTGACGATCCCGCCCTGCCTTCTTGGGCTGAGCAGCCCCGACTCGTATGCGACCACGACGGCCTGGGTACGGCTGGTGAGGCCCAATTTCGTCAGCAGCCGCGACACATGGGTCTTGACCGTGGTCTCGCCGATGTGCAGGTCGCCGGCGATCTCGGCGTTGGACAGGCCGCTGGCGACCAGCACGAGCACCTCTCGCTCCCGGGTGGTGAGTTCCTCAATCGTGGACAAGTCGGAAGGGGCCGGCCGGGCGAACGCCTCGACTAGCCGTCTTGTCACGACGGGGCTCAGCAGGGAGATGCCGTCCGGGGCGCCGCGAAGGGCTGCGACGAGTTGTTCCTCTGGCGCGTCCTTGAGAAGGAAGCCACAGGCCCCGGCGCGAAGCGCCTCGTAGACGTACTCGTCGAGGTCGAACGTGGTCACGACGAGAACCGCCGGCGCGCTGGCCATTGCGACGATCCGCTTCGTGGCGCCGATGCCGTCCAGGCGCGGCATCCGGACGTCCATGAGTACGACGTCGGGTCGCAGCCGGCGGGCCAAGTCGACCGCCTCGAGCCCGTCGCTCGCCTCGCCCACCACCTCAATATCGGGCTCGCCGCGCAGGATCATCCGGTAGCCGGCCCGCACCAGCCGTTCGTCGTCTGCGATGACGAGGCGGAGGGTCATGACGGCGTCCTCGCGACGGGGAGCCGGGCACAGAGGCGGAAGCCGCCTGCCGGCGCGGTGCCTGCGTCAAGCGTGCCGCCGTAGAGCTCGACCCGCTCGCGCATGCCGATGAGGCCATGTCCCTCGCCGATGGGGTTGCCGTTCGGGCTGCCGGGCCCGTCGTCCTCGACCTCGATGGCGAGTGCCGAGCCCTCGTAACGGACGGTCATCCGAGTCCGGCTACCCGGTGCGTGCTTGAAAGCGTTGGTGAGCGCCTCCTGCCCGATGCGGTACGCCGCCAGCTCGATGGCTGGGGTGAGCTCATGCCGCTCCCCTTCCACGACGAGCTCGACTTCCCCGCCGGAAGCCCGGGCCTGCGCCACCAGCTGCTCTAGCTGCCCGAGCTTGGGTTGCGGCGCCAATGGAGCCGTGTCGTCGGCGTTGGACCGGAGGATGTCCAGGAGCCGGCGCATCTCGTCCAAGCACTCGGACGCCACGCGCTCGATGTCGTCGAAGGCGTCCCGTGCCTGGCCGAGGTCGCTGATTGCCGGGTCGAGCATGGTTCGTCCGCCGCGGGCCTGCAAAACGACCACGCTCATGCCGTGTGCCACGATGTCGTGAAGCTCGCGCGCGATGCGCGTTCGTTCCTCCGCCGCGACTGCGAGGGCATGCGCCGCAGCACGGTCGCGCTCGTCGCGCATCGTCTCGGTGCGTTCGCGGTAGCGGCGCACCACGGCTCCGGCCGCGAGCACAATCGTCTCGAAAATGACCATTGTGACGGCGGACCCGACCGGGTCTTCCGGATCGAGCGAGCTCTGCAGGATGCCGAACCCGGCGACAACCAGAGCTGGAATGGCGATCTGACGCAAGCGGGGTGCATAGGCCGCGAGGCTAAAAATGGCGATGACCAACACGATGGTGGGCACGTACATGTTCGGGAGGGCGACAAACACCGCTTGCAGGCCGAGCAACACCTGCACGAACGGCGCCACGATCAGGGGATGCGTCCGCCGCCACGCGAGCGCCCCGCCGATCGCGATGGCGACAACGTAGTGCAGCAGCACTGGACCCGGCTCCGACGTCCGCTCGAACGCATAGTCGAAGTGAAGCTCCACCACGCCGAGGGCCGCCAACGTCACCGCGACCGCGAAGTCAGCCCGTGACGGCAAGCGCCTCGCCGCGTTCATGCAGCGAGTCTAGGGAGGCGCTGCTTCGCGGTAGTCCTCCGAAAGGAGGACCCGAACGCGGAGAAGTCGATCCATCGACGGACGCCCACACGATTCGACCTCCCTAACGTCGGAAGCGACCGACTCAAGGGAGGACGACATGAACCAGACACGCACCCCGCTGCGGACTCGGCTGGCCGGGCTGTCGATGGCGATGGGAGGACTGGCCATGACGGTGCCGCCGTTCCTCGGCCCTCCGAACAGCAGCGACAGCACCAGGCAACGGCTCACGGACCTGGCGGCGGACCCGACGACGGAGCTTGCCAATTCCCTTATCTTCCAGCTGTCCGTGCTGCTGCTGATCCCCGGCGTGGTCGCGATCGTCGGCCGCACCCGCGGCCGCGGCAGTGCCGCGGTCGTCTCCGGAGGAGTCGTGTACGGAGCCGGACTGGTCGGCGCCTTCACCTTCATGGTGATGTCGGGGGTCGAGGTCTCTCTCGCCGGAGACGGAGCCATCAACCAGACCATGCTCGACACCGCTAATCGAGTGGACAGCAGCCCGGCTGCCATGCCGGCCGGCGTGCTCGCAATCTTTCTCTTCCACCTGGTCGGGCTGCCGTGGCTTACCTTCGGCATGGTGCGCGCCCGGCAAATTCCGCTGTGGCTAGCTATCGCGGCGACGGTGGGCACCGGATGCGCCTTCTTCGGATCAGGCACCCGGGTGGAAACGGTCGGCTGGGTCGTACTCAGCCTCACCCTGATCGCCATCGCCGCGACCGTCATCCGCCCCAGCCTGCTCGCGCCGTCGCCTGCCGTTCCTTCGCCACAAGCAGCCGGATCCGTACTGGCCGGCGACCGATGAGTTCCACACCTCCGAAAAAGATCACTGGCAAAACCCGGACAAGCGGACGTCCTGTCATCGGCACGACAGCGCGCGGATCGCGGCAGATCAGGACGTTTGCGGGAACCATGTTGTCGGTGGTCGGTGAAATAGTCGGGCCGTCGAGGTGGTGGGTGCCTGGCGGTGGTCGGTCTCGGGTGCCCGCCCGCGCACCCACGGTGGTCGACGCAAATGACCGAGGCCTATCGCGAAGGAGTGACTGGACATGACCGGGGTCTACGACGTGACACCCGCGGTGCGTCTCAGGAGTGTCGAAGACCGGGACCTCGACGTGTTCTTTGACCACCAGGCGGATCCGCAGGCGGTCGAGATGGCGGCGTTTCCGGCTCGCGACAAGGATCAGTTCGCGGCGCACTGGGCGAAAGTCCGCGCCGACGACACCGTGGTTGTGCGCACCATCGTTGCCGATGGCATGGTGGCGGGAAACATCGGCTGCTGGCAGGAGAATGGGCAGCGTCTGCTCGGCTACTGGGTCGGACGCGAGTTTTGGGGCCGCGGCGTCGCGACGCAGGCGCTCGCCCGCTTCGTGGACGAGGTGTCGATCCGGCCGCTGTACGCCCATGTCGCGGTGCACAACGTGGGCTCGATCCGCGTTCTGGACAAGTGTGGCTTTCGGCGCGATCGCGTGCAGGAGGCGAAGGCGCCAGCATCCGACGACGGCATCGAGGAGTTCATCTTCGTGCTGAACGCGTAGGTCTGCGCAGCACGGCGCCCGGCGAGCCTCGGTCGACGCCAACGCGCTGTCATCGACATGTCCGGATGCATCAGACGCGCAAGTTGACAATGGACGACAGTCGGCCAGCAGACCTGGGCATCGCTCCACTCCACGGTTAGCGGGTCAGTCCCGATGGCTGAGAACCGGAAGATCGCCAGCAAGTCGAATCGCCTACGGGCAACGGCCGCAGTTCGGTCAAGAGGGCATCGGCTGGGGCAACGACCAGGACACCATGCAAGTGACGGCAGGCGAGGTGCAAAGCGTTTCGGGCATCCACGATCAGAGGGCGCACACTGCTTCCCGTGAACGACGTGCACACGACACGGGCGTGGCGACGGTTGCACCAGTGGTGGGCCAACCAGCTACCAATTCCGCGCTTGCGCTGCGGGCAACCGATCCAGCCAGGTCAAGCCTGGGACTGAGACTTCGTCACGCCGCGCTTCGAAGGCGGCACGACCGCACGGCCGAGCCATGCACGGTGCACCGGGTACACGGATCGAAGCTCGGGCACAAACGCCGAGCGCTCATCCGAATACAACAACCGCAGGCCGTCACCATCTCCGCCGGTGGAGTTGTCGGCAGCGGCTACCGGGCAGCGATCGCACCGTCGCGGGATTGGTGACGCCACCGTCAGCCGCTCGCGGACGTGGCCGGCTTTTTCAAGATCACTGACGGTGCAAGCCCGCGCCTCTGTCCGTTTTTTCCCCGGAAACGGTAGGAATGGTGGGAATTGCCGATGTGTGGCCCGGTAACGGTCCGCATGCTCGACGGCGCGAAGATCACGGCCGAGAGTCGTCAGGAGGCCCGATGACCACGCGATCCGGTAGCTGGCTCATCCAGGTCCTCCGAGCTCGATCCACTACTGGCTATCGAGCCGGGAGGGCAACGCTACTTCGAGCCGAGCAAACCCCTCTTGAGCCTCTCCCCGCTCTGAGCCGACGCCCGGGACAGCGCAGGCCAAATGAGAGCCACACAACCAACGCGGGCAGCCGATGTGAGAGCGACAGCCCCGGCGCCTAGACCGAGCCTCGCCAGGCACCGGTCATGACGCAATAGAACAAGTAGCCGATGAGCGCGTAACGATCGCAAGGCGCCAGCATGGCAGCTGCCTTAGGCTATCCATCGATGATGTCGCCCAACTGCTCTCAGGCCGTCGCGGTCCCTGCCGGCCGGGGTCAGGTGAGTCGGTTGCGGGTGAACCAGACGCAGAAGCCGATGAGGAGCACCGCGAGCCCAATGAGGACGCCGGTCTCGGCCCACTGCAGCGGCCAGAAATGGCTCGCAGGGTGGTAGGTGATGGACTGCTCGAGGTCGAGACTGAGAATCCACTCGTCGCAGGTGCGCCTGCCGGCTTCGAGCCCACAGAACTCCGGATCGACCGGACCGGTGAAGGGTGCGCCGGTCGACGTGACCGTCTGGTTGGACAGGATCCAACCCGCGTCTGGTGTCGCTCCCTCGATGACCAGCTCGCCGTTGTACGGGTTGACGATGACCGTGGATAGCGACGACATGTCGAGCGGTCGCGTGAGGTGGACCGCGGCCACGAGGTGCTCCCGGACCCACTCCATCATCGTGACGACTACCACGACGTAGACACCGAGAGTCGCGGCCATCGCCGGAACAGAGCGTCGGATCAGGATGCCGGCCGTGACGCCGACTGCGAGAGCGAACAGGGCGTAGCCGAGTGGAAGGATGCCGCGAGTGGCGAAGACCGTCGGGCTGATGCGGTCCGCGGCTGCGTCGTCGATCCGTTGTGCCCAAGAGGTGACAGCCCAGCTCAGCAGCCCGACGACCGCAACGGTTGCGGCGCCGATGATCGCAAGCTTGGTGGCTAGCCAGCGGGTCCGGGTCACGGACTGCGTCCAAGTAAGTCGATATGCCCCCGTTTCGATCTCTCGGGCGACCATCGGAACCCCCCAGAAGATGCCGATCAGCACCGGGACCACGTGCATCGCATTGAGGGACTGGTTGTAGGCGAAACCGCTGATCCCGCTCTCCGTCGCCTGGCGCAGGAAGGCGTCGATGTTATCGGCGCAGTTGCCGCCGCAGGCGGCAACGCCCGCTTCGGTGAAGGCGTCACCAACCTGCCGGGCGGAGACGAGCAGCACGACCACGAGGGGGGTGAGAGCGGCGACGGCGATCCACGCCGGGGTGCGGAACTGTCGCCAGGCGAACCAGGTCATCGGGTGGTCTCCAGTGCGGGCTGCGGGGTGGCGGCGGGTTGCGACATGTAGGCGAGCACGAGGTCTTCGAGGTTCAGTTGCTCGACCGTCCAGCGCGGGTCATCGATCGGGGTGTCGCTGCGCACGATGAGGGTGGACTGCCGGTCGGTATGGCTTGCCTCGATGACCTCGGTGCCGAACGGACGGCCGGCGGGGTCGCGGCGCGCGCCGGTGATCCGGTAATGCGTGGACAGCAGGTCGTCGACCTCGCCGGTCACACGGATCCGGGAGGCCACGAGCACCACCAGGAAGTCGCAGACCCGCTCCAGGTCGGACACCAGGTGCGACGACAGGATGACGCTGGTGTTGTGCTCGGCGGTGAACTCCATGAGGCTCTGCAGGAACTCCCGCCGCGCCAGCGGGTCCAGCCTCGCCACCGGCTCGTCCAGGACCAGCAGCTCCGGGCGCTTGGCGATCGCCAGCGTCAACGCCAGCTGGGCGCGCTGCCCGCCGGACAGCTTGCCCGCTCTCTGCTTGGGATCCAGGCCGAGCTTGGCGATCCGGTCCGCCGCGATCCGTGCGTCCCAGCCGGGGTTCAGGTGCGCGCCGAAGCGCAGGTGGTCGGCGACGGACAGCCCAGCGTACGTCGGCGTGTCCTGCGCGACGAATCCCACCCGGGCCAGCTGCGCGGATCCGGACGCGGGCTGCTCGCCGAGCACCTCGATGGAGCCCGCCGTCGGCCGCAGCAGACCCACGGCCGTGTGCAGCAGCGTGGTCTTGCCCGCACCGTTGGGCCCGACCAGGCCGACGACGTGGCCGGGCGGCACGCTGAGGGTGCAGTCGGACAACGCGGTGCGTCGGCCATACCGCTTGGTGAGACCCTCGGCCTGAAGCGCGGCTCGGCTCATGCTGTCACCTCTTTGGGTGCTCGGATGGTGCTCTCGAACAACGCCTCGATGCTCTCGGTGTCCAGGCCAGCCGCTCGTGCCCGGGCAAGCCAATCGGTCAGCTCCTCGCGGAGCGGTTCGTGCGCGGACAGCGACTCGTCGGTCAGGGTCCGGGTCACGAACGTGCCCACACCGGGACGGGCCGCGACCAGCCCCTGGTAGTCGAGCTCCCGATAGGCCTTCAGGACCGTGTTGGGATTGATCGCCAGCCTCGCTACCACGTCCTTCACCGTGGGCAGCTGGTCACCCTCGGTGAGCAGGCCGAGCCGCATCGCCCGACGAACCTGCTGGATCAGCTGCATATAAGGGGCGACCCCCGAGCGGTTGTCCAGATGAAACTCGATCACCCGGAGCTCATTTCTCTAGGATCCTAGCACTATAGATCAGGCATTTGGGTGGAGTCAAGCTGGCGGTCCGGATCCCAAGACCGCCTACGGACGCGACGCGCCGGTCGAAGCCCCACGTTGCCCTCCATCCGCTCTTCGTCTGGGGCCGGTCCGGTGCCGTGGTCCTGGTGCTGGGCGGTGAACATTCGATGTGGCCGGTGACCGATCCGGCGGAGCCTGGCTCGGTCGTCACGCTGGTGCTCGAGCAGGACGGGCCGATCGGCCGGGTCGTCGGTCAGCTAACGGCCGGCCTGACGAACAAGTACCTGGCAACGGAAGGTAACGGGCTGAAAGCACACGTCGAACGCCGGCCTCGAACTCCTTGACCGTGCGCGAGGCCATCCGGCGCCGCTCAGCGAACGAACCGTAGGCATGAGCCCTTCCCGCGGCAGGCTCGGGTTCCTAGGCTGATCCCGTGGGTTCGCTGGGGCGCGGAGGTGGCCGGGTCGGGCGCGGCTTGGCCTTGTCCGCCGCCTGCCTGGTCGTACCTGCGGTCGCGCACGGCATGGCCGGTGGTGGTCTCCCGGCGGTAGGGCCGTTCTTGTTCGCGGCCGGACTGCTCGCTGTGGCGTGCGTCGCTCTCGCGGATCGACGGCTGAGTACAGGCAGGATCGCCGCGTTGCTGTTGACCTCCCAGCCGGTGTTTCACGTTCTGTTCAGCCTCTCGGCCCACGGGCACGGCGGCATAGCGACATCCGGCGTCGGCATGGTCGCCGGTCACGTCCTTGCAGCGGGAGCCCTCACGGTCTTGCTGGCCGGAGGCGAGTCCGTGCTCTGGTCGATGGCGGCGCTGTCGGCCGTATTACTACGTCGACGCATCGGGATATCGCCGCTGCCTGCGTTGGCACCGCCACCGGTCAATCCGTCGGCATTGACTGCGGGCGCCGCTCACCGATACGTCCTGTTGATCAGCCGGATAGCTCCGCGTCGAGGTCCGCCGCTGCTTTCGAGCACCTGACGTCGACCGCACTACGGCAAGTCGCCCAACCGACAGGACACCCCATGACGTACGGTCCACGCGACCACAGACGCACGATGAGTGTCGCCGTGCTCGTCGGCGTGCTCGTTCTCGTCACCGCCGGCCATGCCGCTGCCCACAACGAGCTCGTCGGCAGCACACCAGCCGACGGCGCGACCGTGGCAGCCGCCCCAGCAGAGATCGCGCTCGAGTTCGACCAGCCGGTCCAGACCCAGTTCGGCCAGATCGCCGTGCTCGACGCGATCGGTGGCCACCATGAACAAGGCGAACCGCAGATCGCCGGCGTGACCGTCACGCAAGACGTCGACCAGCTTGCCCAAGGCGCTTACCAGATCTCGTACCGCGTGGCATCGGCAGACGGCCACCCGATCAGCGGCACGCTGACATTCACGGTCGCCGCGGCCGCACCGACACCATCGACGCAGACGGCGTCTCCGAGCCCCCACAAAGGGCATCCGACACCGTCCGCAGCAGCCGCGACTATCGAACAGACAGGGAATACGAGTGCGCTGTTCGCGGTAGCTGGAGGCGTCGTAGCGGCGGCGGTGATGGGTGCCGTCCTCTACGTCGTCAGAGCGGGCCGTCGACCGGACGAACGCGGCGAGGCCGCCGAGGCGGAGACTGGCCAGTGATGACCCCGGCCACCGGCATACCCACAGCCTCGGACGCACCGTCGGTGCGGCAGTGGGGTGCGGCGGCTGCGATCACGTCACTGATCGTCCTCCTGATAGCGCTCGTCGTCGGTAGCGGGGCGACTGCACCGGACGTTCCCGGGCTGACCGATCCAGGCGAGCTGACCCGGTGGGGGCTGCCGGTTGCCAAGCTCGTGCTGACTGCTGCGTCCGCCGTGACCGTCGGTCTGCTGGCGCTGGCCGTCATGCTGCCCGCTCCCCAGGGTGAACTCGGTAGCGAGGCGTTGGGGGCTATGCGGGCGGCATCGATGTTGGCAATCGTGTGGGCCGCCGCTGCTGCCGTCGTGCATCTGCTGACCTTGTCCGACCTGGTTGGGCAGCCGTTATGGGAGGCGCTCACCGGCAATGCCGTGGCCACGTACACCGCGAGTGTCGCGCAGGGCCAGGCCTACGCCGCAGTGGTCGTTCTGGCGCTGGCCCTGGTGCCGGCTGCCCGGCTCACTCTTGGCCGCGGAGGTGCCATCGCCGTGCTCTGCCTGGGCATGGGCACGTTGGTTCCACCAACGCTCGCAGGCCATTCGACCACCGGCGACTACCACCATTCCGCCGTGACGTCGCTGCTCGTGCATGTGGTCGGCATCGCGTTGTGGGTCGGCGGGCTGGTCGCGGTGTCGTGGTACGCGGCGCGCCAGGGTAGGTATCTCGCCCGGGTCGCAAGGTCATATTCCGCGCTCGCCCTGGGCTGTTTCGTGATGGTCGGCGCGAGCGGCGTGCTGAACGCGTGGATTCGCATCAGCTCGATCACTGACCTGGTCACGACCTCCTACGGCGTACTGGTGGTCGGCAAAGTCGCTGCCCTGGTCGCGCTCGGTTGGTTCGGGACAATGCACCGGCGCCGGACTCTCCGCGAGCTCGACGCCGGCCGGCCGACGGCGTTCCGCCGCTTCGCTGCCGGTGAAATCGTCGTCATGGCAGCCGCACTCGCCCTCGGTGTGGCATTGGGCAGGACCGCTCCACCGGTACCCGACGATCTGCCGGCCGCGTCCTTCGTGCGGGACTTGCTGGGCTTTCCGATTCCCACTGCGCCTACTCCCGGGCAGCTTCTGACCGAGACCTACCCGGACGCGCTGTTCGCCTTGGGATGCCTCGCCGCTGTTCTGCTGTACCTGGGCGGGGTGTGGCGGCTCCGGCGCCGCGGCGACCCGTGGCCGGTGGGCCGGGTCGTGACGTGGCTGCTCGGCGTCGGATCGGTTGCTCTCGTCCAGCTCAGTGGGTTCATGACCTACGGCATGACAATGCTGTCCGTCCACATGGGCCAGCACATCGTGCTGATGATGATCAGCCCGGTGCTGTTGGTGCTCGGCGGGCCCATCACACTAGCCCTCCGCGCGATGACACCGGCTCGGCGCGGAGAGACCGGACCACGCGAGTTGCTTCTGGCGGCCATTCAGAGCCGGGTCGTGCGGGTAATCACCCATCCGCTGATCGCATTGGCGATCTTCGTCTCGGGCCCGTTCGTCGTCTATTTCACCGGTGTCTTCGAGTACGCGATGCGCAACCACACCGCGCACCTGGTGATGAGTCTGCATTTCCTGCTGGCCGGCTTCCTGTTCTACGAAGTCCTGATCGGAATCGACCCGCTACCGAAACGCCCGCCATACATCGCTCGCCTGGTCATGCAGCTCGGCGTCGTCGGCATCCATGCGTTCTTCGGGCTTGCGCTGATGGAGTCAGCACGGCTGATCGCCGGTGAGTACTATCGCCAGCTCGGCACCGAGATCACCTGGCTGCCCGACCCCCTTCCCGATCAGATCCTCGCCGGGCAGCTGACGTGGGGCTTTGCCGAGCTGCCCGGACTGCTCGTTCTCGGCGCGTTGTTTGTCCAGTGGATTCGGTCCGACGAGCGCGAGGCGCGGCGTTTCGACCGGCGAGAGGGAGACACCGATGCACAGCTCGCGGCATACAACGCTTACCTCGCGCGCCTCGACGCCCGAGCCCGGGGGGTTGCGCCCGAGAACGTCGAGGCGGGCGAGTCTGTTCGATACACTCGTCGGGCTCCCACCGAGGACAGGTAGCTCAGTCGGAAGAGCGTCCGCCTGAAAAGCGGAAGGTCGGCGGATCGATCCCGCCCCTGTCCACTCTTGGCTAGTCCCAGGTCAAGCAGAACGGGTGACCCGCGGGATCGGCGAAGACCCGCCAGGTCTTTGCCTCGCTGGACAGCAGGGTCGCACCCAGGGCCAGCGCTTTCGGCTCGGCGGTGTCGATGTCCTCGACATCGATGTCGAGGTGGAACTGCTGCGGGAAGTTGGGGTCCGGCCACCGCGGCGCTTGGTGATCCGGGGCTTGCTGGAAGCTCACCCGGGTCTGCCCGTCGCCGATGTCGACCCAGTCGTCTTCGACCGACGTGATCGGCAAATCGAGCAACTTCGAGTAGAACTCCGCCAGGGCTTTCGGGTCTGGGCAGTCCAGCACCACTGACTTCAACCGACCGATCATCACCACTCCTGTGTCAGGGACGGCTCTCCGTCCTTCCTACCCATTCCCACCGACAGCCCGAACGGGCATCTACTGACCAGACCGCGCCGTGAAGATCGTCGTGATGAATCGTCCGCGCAAAGATGTGCACTGGCCGTCACGACGATCTTCACAACTCGGTGGCGCGGCCGCAGGCGATGCCAACCGCCCTCAGAACCGGCCGCAGGCGATGCCAAGGGCCGCTCAGTTGAGCAGCCGGTGCAGCCGCAGCCGGGTGATCCGTCGGTGCTCCTCCGCGGCGACGCGCAACTCCAGGTCGGGGTCGTTGGTCAACCGGGAGCGAAGGTCGGTCAGGATCTCCTCGGCGCTGCGACCTTCGGCGGACACCAGGAAGACGTGGCCGAAGCGCGCCTCGTAGTCGGCATTGCCGGAGGCGATGGATGCTCGCACGTCCGCAGCGGCGACCCCGACGCCGGACTGCTCGAGCTCGGAGGACGCGGCGGATCTGCCGCCACGTTCGCCGATACGCGGATGGGCAGCGAGTGCTTCCAGCCAGTCCTGCGGGCGCAAGGTCATCCAGATCCGGTCGGCGGCCGCCAGCAGGGCGTCGACGTCTGCATACGGGCGCCCGGCCGCAACGGCAGCCGCCCACCGCCGGGAATGACAGACCGGGAGCAGAGCATCGACGGCTTCGTCGGCGGGTAGTTGGTTGAACCACTGCAGCCGCTGCCGCGCAGAGCCGCTCATCAGGCGGCTCCGTCCGGCCACAGCTTTCGCACCCGTCGGGCCAGGTCGCCGCGGAGGGTAGTGATGTCGGCGTTTACAA
This sequence comes from uncultured Actinomycetota bacterium, assembly GCA_963794465.1. Lineage (GTDB taxonomy): Bacteria > Actinomycetota > Actinomycetes > Jiangellales > Jiangellaceae > JACVRX01. Next base: position 74,782 of record CAWCED010000029.1, read on the forward strand.
GTTGCGCGTCGCGAACGATTGCGGTCCCACCGACGAAGACGTGCCGGGCGGCTCGGTCCGGGCCGAGAACCAGGCCGACAATCGGGTCGAGCACGTCGGCGAGGTCATCCCCCGGCCAGACGACAACGTCGGCTCGCAGGCCTGGTTCGAGCCGCCCGATGTCAGATCGGCCGAGGCACCGGGCGCCGCCCTCGGTCGCCACTGCGAACGCGTCGGCGGGTGAGAACGTCGCCGCCGAGAGGTCCCGCTGGCGGGCGAGGTACAGCGCCATCCGCATCTCGGGGTACAGCGTGCCGACCTCGTTGCTGGCTACGCCGTCCACACCGAGACCGACCGGGGCGCCGGCGGCCCTCAAGTCCACCACCCGGGCGATACCCGAACCGAGCCGGGAGTTACTCGACGGGCAGTGGGCGATGCCCATGCCTGCCTCCCCCAGTCGACGTACCTCGGCGTCGTCGAAGTGGATGCCGTGCGCGATCCATACGTCCGATGCGACCCAGCCCAGCTCGTCGAGCAGCTCCAACGGACGCTTGCCGAATCGGTCCAGACACGCTCGTTCCTCGTCGAGGGTCTCCGCAAGGTGGGTGTGTAGACGGACCCCAAGCCGGCGAGCGAGGTCCGCTGACTCGCTCATCAGCTGGGTGGTAGCGCTGAACGGACTGCACGGGGCGACCGTGACGCTGATCTGCTCGCCGTCGTGCAGTCGTTTGAATACCGACTCGGTCGACGCGAGGATCGCATCGAGATCCTCGACCACTGAGTCCGGCGGCAGCCCGCCCCAGCTCTGCCCGAGATCCATGGAGCCCCGAGCAATGTATGTACGTACACCGATGAGCCGCGCCGAGCGGGCGATCGCGTCGAACACCGAATCGTCCCCGCCAGGCACCAGGTAGTGGTGGTCGGCCGTTGTCGTGCAGCCGCCTAGGGCCAACTCGCCCAGCGCTACAGCCGAGGCTGCCTCCACGTCGTCCGGCGTGATCCGCGCCCACACCGGATAAAGCGTCCTGAGCCAGTCGAAGAGGGTGCAGTCGCAGGCCCACCCTCTGGTCATCCATTGATAGAAGTGGTGGTGGGTGTTGACCAGCCCAGCAGTGACGATGTCGCCGTCGACCCATACGACCTGGTCGCCGTCTTCCGCGGGCACCGACCCGACGGCGGTGATCCGTCCATCGGACATTGCCACGTCGCCAGGCCAGCGCGACCCGCGCAGCACCGTTCGACGGGGCGCCACAGGTGCTCAGCCGACCGGTGTTGCCGGCTGCCACGCCAACGCGATGTCGTCCGGCCGAACCGGGATCCGATTCAGCGGCAGCCCGCAGGCCTGGCGGATCGCCGCCAACACCGCACCCGTGGACGAGATCGTCGGCGGCTCGCCGACGCCCTTGGCGCCGTACGGCGCTCCCCGTTCCGGCTGCTCGATCCAGGTCTGCACGACCGACGGCATGTCCAGCGGCGTCGGGATCAGGTAGTCGGTGAAGGACGGGTTCCGGATGCGGCCGCCGTCGACGATGATCTCTTCCATCACGGCCAGGCCGACTCCCTGCGCAATGCCACCCTCGACCTGCCCGGTCACAGCCAACGGGTTCAACGCCTTGCCGACGTCCTGGGCGGTGGCGACCTGCACCACCCGGATCAGCCCGAGTTCGACGTCGACGTCCACGACTGCCCGGTGCGCGGCGAATGCGAACGACCAGTGCGCGTTGCCCTGGCCGTTGTCGTCCAGCGGTTCAGTCGGCGGGTGGTGGTACTCGCGGCTCGCCTCGACCGGCCCGGCGCGCAATGCGTCGACCAATGACACGCTACGACGACCATCCTTCGTAACCAGCTCACCCTCTCCGAGCACCAGGTCGGCCGGCGCCAGGTGCAACTCCAGCGCGGCCCGCTCGAGTAACACCTCGCGGACGGCGGAGCACGCCATCTGGATCGCGCCGCCGGACATCATGGTCTGCCGGGAGGCGCTGGTCGACCCCGCGGAGCCGACCTGGGTGTCGGCCGTCTGCACGATGACGTCGGACACGCCCAGTTCTGCTCGCGCGATCTGCTTGGCGATGGTCACGAAGCCCTGCCCGACCTCCGCGGTGGCGGTGTGAACCGTGGCCAACGGCGTGCCCTCAGGTCCCAACTCAAGGCGGACCCGGGCGGTGGAGAAGTCGTCGAATCCCTCGGAGTAGGCCAGGTTCTTGAAGCCCGCGGCGAACCCAACGCCGCGGCGGACGTTGTGCTGCTGGGCAGTCCGACCGGCTCCCCCAGGAAGCGTCATCATCGGGGCGTCGTCCGCAAGCGGCTCCGGTAGGGGCAGGTCGCGACATGCGGTGATGCACTCGGCAACCGGCGCGGTGCCGATGATGACCTGACCGGTCAGCAGCTGGTCGTGGGTCTTCAGCGCATTGCGGAGCCGCAACTCGACGGGGTCCATCGCGAGCGCGGCGGCGAGCTTGTCCATCTGGGCCTCGGCGGCGAACGACGTCTGCACGGCGCCGAAGCCGCGCATTGCGCCGCACGGTGGGTTGTTCGACCGGACGGCGTATCCGTCCACCGTTGCGTTGGGCACGAGGTAAGGGCCAGCGGCAAAGCTGACGGCATTCGAGATGACCGCAGTCGACGACGACGCGTACGCGCCGCCGTCGAGAACCAGCCGGCTTTCGACCTTGACCAACGTGCCGTCGCGATCAGCATGGTGGCGGTACCACATCCGCGCCGGGTGCCGATGCACGTGGCCGAAGAAGGACTCCTCCCGGCTGTAGACCATCTTCAGCGGCTTGTTGGTCACCAGTGCCAGCAAGCAGGCGTGGATCTGCATCGACAGATCCTCGCGGCCGCCGAACGCACCGCCGGTGCCGGAAAGGGTGAGCCGCACCTTGTCTCGGGGCAGGTTCAGGCAGGCGGCGATCTGGTCCCGGTCGACGTGCAACCACTGCGTGGCCACGTACAGATCGACGCCGCCGTCCTCGGCGGGCACAGCCAACCCCGACTCCGGACCGAGGAATGCCTGGTCCTGCATGCCGACCTCGTAGTCGCCCTCGACAACGATCTCGCCCTCTGCCGCTGGGTCGCCGTGACGCAGCCGGATGTGTCGAAAGACGTTGCCGTCGGGGTGGATCGGCGGCGTGTCCGGTCTGATCGCCGCCTCGGGGTCCGACAGTGGCTCGAGCTCCTCGTACTCGACGGTGATCGCCCCCGCCGCCCGGGTAGCGATCTCCGGGTGATCGGCGGCGACGGCAGCGATCGGCTCGCCGTGGTAAAGCGCCACCGTCGTTCGCGAACACCGGTTGGTCATGGTGCTCGAGGCCGAATGTCCGGCTGCCCCACAAGTCGTCGTTGGTGATCACCGCGTGGACGCCGGGTACGAGCAGGGCCGGGGTCGGGTCCAGGTGCACGATCCGGGCGTGCGGGAACGGGCTGCGTAGCGTCTTCCCCCACAGCATGCCGTCCATCCACAGGTCGGACGAGAACGCGAATCTGCCCTGCACTTTTGCTGGCGCGTCCGGGCGCAGGACGCTCTCGCCAACGCCGGGCGCGTGCCGCTTGCGGGTGTATGTCGATGGGAGGCTAGGCGCCGGCATGGATCCGCCCCTCCTGAGCCTGTCGGAACGCAGCGAAGATCCGTCCGTAGCCGGTGCACCGGCACAGATTCCCCGAGATCGCCTCGCGTAGCTCCAGCTCATTGGCTTCGACGTTGCGATCAAGCAGGTCGTGGATGGCGACGACCATGCCCGGGATGCAGAAACCGCACTGCACCGCCCCTTGCTCGATGAACGCTCGCTGCACGTCGGTGAGCTCGCCCTCGGGCGCAAAGCCCTCGACGGTTCGGATGTCGCTGCCCGCGGCGTCGGCGGCAAGAACACAGCAGGTGGCGACCAGCCGACCGTCCATCAGCGCCGAGCACGAGCCGCACTCACCCTGCTCGCAGGCATTCTTGCTGCCCGGCAGGCCCAAACGCTCCCGCAGCGCGTAGAGCAGGCTCTCTCCTATCCAGGCGTCGGTCACCGTCATTTCTCGGCCGTTGACCGTCAGCGTGAAGTCGACCGTCGACTGCCGACCCGAAATCTCGGTCATGCCGCCATACTCCGCTCCAGGGCCCGGGCGGCGATGACGCCCACGGCGTGGTACCGGTAGTCGGCCGTACCGCGCTGGTCGGAGATCGGTGTGGCCGCCCATCGCGCGAGCTCGCCGAAGCGCACCACCGCCTCCGGCGGTGCCGACATGGCATCCCAATCGATCGCCGCGGCGGCGTACCGTTCCGCATCGACAGCCCGCAGCGGCCGCGGGGATACCGCACCGAGGCCCAGCCGGACCGTGTGCCCGGCGAGGTCGATGACCAAGGCGCAGCACACGATCGAGATGACCATCGCGTTGCGGGTGCCGACCTTGAGGAACTCCTGCGGCCCGGTCAGCCGAGGAATTCTGATCTGCCAGATCACTTCGCCGGGTTCGATCGCCGTGCGTTTGACGCCAGTGATGAAGTCCATCAGCGGCATGCTCCGAGTGGCGCCGCGCCGCGCCAGCACGACGGTGGCGTCCAGGGCGACCAACACCGGCAGCCCGTCACCCGCGGGGCTCGCCGTGCCGACGTTGCCACCAACCGTGCCCGCGTTTCGCATCTGCGGCGAGCCGACCGTGCGCCCCGCTGCGGCGAGCGCCGGCAACACATCGGCCAAATCGTTCTCGACCTCGGTCCAGGTCACCCCGGCGCCGAGGACGACCTCGTCGTCGGTGATCGAATAGCCCTGCAGCTCGGCGACCCGGCGTAGGCACACGACCGACGTCGGCGACCGGTGGCCGAAGTTCACCTCGACCATGAAGTCGGTTCCACCGGCGAGCAGATGCGCGTCGGGCAGGTCGTCGAGCGCGTCGAACACCTCACTCAGCGACGTCGGATGGGCGACGGACATTCCACCTCCCTGGACTCGTCCAGCACTCAGCCCCACCATCCGAGGCTTGGATCGAACTCGAGCCCTGGATCAGCTGCGTCATCGCGGCGCACGGCCGCTTCGATGAGGCCGTACGGCCGGTCGTCGGCGTGAAACACCTCGTTCGGATTCTGCAGACCAAACGCGCTCAAGTCGACGACGAAATGATGCTTGTTGGACAGCGCGAACCGGATCTCCGTGATCTCGGGATCAGCCTGCAGCACCGCCTCTCCCATGGCGTAGAGCGTTTGTTGCAGCGACATGCTGTGGTGGCCGGCGAACACGCTGGTCAGCGTGTTGAGCACACCCTGATGGGACTTCTCCCAGTCGACATCGGTGTCCGTGTGCCGCCATTTCGCCGTCGCCGTGGTTGCCAGGATCCGGTCGCTCGTCGGCTCGAGGGTCGTGAACCGATCCTGGTGGAAACCGCTGAACTCCGAGTCGGTGGTCTTGAGCAGGACCATCTCGTCCACGCCGGAAACCACCGAGGTCCGCTGGCCGCTGTAGGTCACGGTGGCGGTTCGCAGGTAGCCGCCGTGGCGGACGAACGCGTGCGGGTGAGGCGAGCCGTCCTGGTCCAGCCGAACCCATGGGTACATCTCGAGATGCAACCGGGCGCGCGCAACCTGTGCGTTGTCGTCGACGAAGTGGCGGGCCAGGGCCAGGCCAAACGACTCGGGCTGGCGCGCAGCGTTACCGTCCTGCTTGGCAAAGGCGTTGACGGTGTTCTTCACCGTGTCGGTCGGAAGGACCTTCGAGTTGTCACCAGTGACATGGGTGTCGAGAAAGTCGCCGGACAGGGAGCAGCTGACGTTGTAGTCGACGATGTGGTGCGGATTCGGCGTCTCGATAAACCCGCACAACTCGGATTTCGGCCTTGCCGTATTGATTGGGCCCCAGCGTCGCTGCCATCGCTCAGCTTCCCCGATACGTCGAGAACGCATAAGGGCTGAGCAACAACGGGACGTGGTAGTGCTGGTCTGGATCGGCGACGTCAAACGTCACCTGCACTTCGGGGTAGAAGCCGGTCTGGTCAGTGGCGGCGAAGTACGCGCCGGTGTCGAAGTCGAGCCGGTGGATGCCGGCTTCCAGCCCGTTCGGGGCCAATGCCGCGATCCGGCCGTCGTCATCGGTCGACCCGACGCCGAGCAGCAGCCAGTCCGCACTGGTTCGGCGGTGCAGTGTGACGGAGACGCCCACCGCCGGGCAGCCTCTGCCCGCATCGAGGACATGGGTCGAGAGGGTCATCCGGCCGCCCGGCATCCGCGCACGACACGACCGTACGTCACCCGGCAAGCGCGGCGTGATCTTGCGACAGGTAGTGCGGGTCCGACCGGCCCGGATGTCTCAGAATCGCGGGCGCGCACCGCTACGGTTGGGGAATGCTGCGCGAGGGACCCGTTCCCCGGACGGCGCACGGCGTGGTCGAGTACATCCTCGGCGTCGTGTTCCTGGCCGGCCCTATCCTGTTCGACTTCGACTCGAGCATCCCCACGGGGGTTTCGGTCGTCGTCGGGATCGTGATCTTGGTGAACACCGCCATCACCGCGGGAATGCCGACCAGCCTGGTCAAGCAACTCGCCATCACCGCCCACGTGACCGTCGATATGGTGTTGTCGATCTTCCTGATCGTCGCCCCTTTCGTCCTGGGCTTCTCCGACGAGAGCGCGTCGCGAAACTTCTTCATGATTCTCGGCGTCGGGCTGCTGCTGCTGACCATTGGTACCAAGTTCCGGGAGCCGTCGGCGCAGCAGACGCCCCCGTGAGCGAGGATCCGTTGCCGCGGCTGCGGGAGATCTGCCTCAGCCTGCCACGAGACCACCGAGCGGATGAGCCACGGCGAGCCGACCTGGTTCGTGCGCGGCAAGAAGACGTTCGTGACCTACGCCGACCACCATCACGATGACGTGCTCGGGTTCTGGTGCGCCGCGCCCGAAGGTGCCCAGGCGATGCTGGTCGACTCAGCGCCAGACCGGTTCTTCCGGCCGCCCTACGTCGGACATCGCGGCTGGCTCGGCGTCCGCCTCGACGTGCCGGTCGACTGGGACGAGATCGCCGAGCTGGTCGAGGACGCCTATCGGGTCGTCGCACCCAAGTCCCTCGTCGTCGAGCTGGATGCCCGCTCGGAGCATCCCGATACCCGTTGATCATGGCGAAGTGGTGGCCTCATGCCCGATTTGTCCAACCACCTCGCCAAGATCAACGGGATGAGTGCCTGCAAACGAGGCGCACATCGCCACATCATGCGGCCCACCCAGCGAGGTGCTCGACGCCGTTCACCGGCTCGCTCGACCCGATGCGGCGGTCGGGTGCGTGGCCGAAGCAGTAGTGGCGTGCGGGCGTGAGGTTCCCACCCACCTGTTGCTCGACCACCTGAACGCGCATTCGCCGGGCGCCACAGTGATGGGCGGCCTCGTCAGCGGCACCCGGGAATCCGGGCGAGCCGCGCTGTTCCACGAGGGCAACGTGGTTGCGGGTGGCGCGGTTGGCTTCGTGGCCGCCGGAGAACTCGCCACCGTCGGCGGCAAGAACTCCCTGCACGGCTTCACTGCCTCACTTGCGCTGTTCGTGGATGACGAAACCTGAGCCTGCTTCGGAGCTACCTGGCTGCCAGTGGGGGCTGCCGCGCCGGACTCGGGACGGCCTAGGCGACGAGCAACTGACGGCCGATGAGACCAACGGTCCTGCCCAGGGTTCGCCGGTATGCACTAGTGAGCGAACGAACATCCCGGATCTGCCAAAGCGTCCTGGCGTGTACCCAGGCCGCATCCCTGGCCTTGTCGATCGACCAGTTGGACACGACGTCGGCCAGTGGCGAAAGGGGTTTACCCGCTTCGACGACGAGCGAGTCGAGGAACGACTGCCGGATCGGGCGGACTATCGCGGCGATCACATCATTGATCCGTTCATAGTCATCACGCATGGTCACCGGCTCGCGGCGCATTCGGCGGCACGTCGTCACGACCGCGATCGCCAAGTCATGGTTGATGTGCGCGTTCATCCCGACCAGCGCAAACTGCGCCGGCGCCACCCCGCGACGCCGACGCGCGGCCGCAAGGGGTTCCCATGGCCGCGCGACCTCGGCCCCAGCGGTAGCCGCATCTACAGCGTCGAAGTAGAGCCCGGCGAAGATCACGCCAAACCGCTCCATGAGCGGAGGGTCACGAAAGAATCCGTTCCGCATCCGATCACGGAGCTGCTCGGACATCTGTCGATAGACGCCGTTGAACGCCGCGATGCCGTCGCGGCGCGGGAGCATGGCCTCGATCTCGAGCATCCGCTCAATGACGTCATCGACCGTGCGGACCATATGATCACCCCCGGCGTCGATTCCATTCACTGCCGCGGCGCTCGCCGCCGCATTGCGAGCACGCTCAAGGCGACCAACGCGACCGGCCCGGCCAGCGCAAGGGGAAGCGATGGCGAGACGGGCGCCGCGACCACCATCAGGGCCAGCGCGACGGCGCTGAGGCCGGCTGCAACCGGCCCAGCCATGGCGACGGCCCAACCGATGGCGAGCGTCACCGCGGCGCCTTTGGCCCCGCCAAGAAGGTCGGCGAGATCGAGGGCCAGCAGGTAGGCGAGGAGCAACACGCCAAGTCCGGCGGCCGCCGCCACCGGCAGTCCGTTTACGGCGACCCCCAGAACGACCCCGACCAGGATTCCGATCACGGCCAGCGTGCACGCCCATCGCAGGGCCGGATGGACCGCGGCCAGGACGCCAGCGGCCGCGACCCAGATCCATAGCCGCGCGTCGGGTGGTGTGTGCAGACCGGCCAGTGCCACGGCGCTGGCACCCGGGATGGCGGCCAGGACGCCGGCGACTATCGGGTTCATCGCACACCACCAGCGAGCTGCGGGTGCAGGCGAGCGGCGACGCGGTCCAGCAGCCCGACGGCGTAATCGTCGTCTCCCCATGGCAGGAGGGTCACGCCGATCGAGGCAAGTTCATGCCGAAGGGCGTCGCGCTCGAGCCGCCACAGCCGAACCGCCTCCGGGCCGGCGCGGGTGCCGGGTGGCGGTTCGGGTTCGGTCCGGAGCACGTCGACGACGACCGTTGGATGCCCGCGTTCTCGCAGGTCGCGCACGATCTCGAGAACCGCCGGGTCCAGCAGCGGACTGAACGCCACGACCAGCGCCCCTGGCGGCAGCGCCCGCCGCGGCAGCCGGCTGAGGTCCGGCGCCACATATGAGTCATCGAGTCGCACGTCAAGGACGGTTTCGACGACACGATGCACCTGCCGCAGGCCGACGCCCGGCGGCAGCCAGCGCACAATTCCGCCTAGCGCGACCACACCGACCCGGTCGCCCACTGCGAGATAGGCCTGTGCGACTCCCGCAGCACCGCGTACCGACACGTCCAGGGAATCGGCAACCTCAGTCGTCGCGTCGATGACCACGACCGCGTCAGCAGCCCGCTCTACCGCATGACGAGTGAGGTGCAGACGACCCCGCCGCGCAGTGGCCGGGTAATGAACCCGGCGCACGACATCGCCGGGTTCATACGGCCGCACGCCGGCGAACTCGACCCCCGATCCCTCGGTCCGACCGGCATGCAAGCCGGTCCGCTGGACCAGCCGCGGCGGGACCGGTAGGTGCCGCGCCCACGCCGCCGGGGGGTGCACGTCGACGTGCCCCAACGTGACCTCGGCCGTGGCGATGTCGAGCCGGGACGGCCCCCAAGCCGTCAATCGGACCGGTCCCAGGCTCCACCGGCCCCATCGGGTGGGCTTGGCCGACCAGGTCGTCGTCGCCTCACGGTTCCCGGTGATCACCAGCGACCCGTCGGCGGTCCACGAATCGCCGGGAAGCGCCAGCTCCGCACGTAACCCGCCGGTGGCCGGCCCCGGCGCGACGCGGACCTGGATGTCAACGGTGTCGCCCTCGACGTAGCGATCGCTTGGCGTCGTGGCAGCGATGCCGACCTCACCCGGTCCGGCCCGCCGACCCGCCGCCAGAACAGCAAGGGCGGGCACGGCGAGCACGACGAGCTCGGGCCGGCCGAGAACGAGCCCAGCAGCCGAGGCCAGCGCACCGAGCGTGGCCAGCCGACCCGCCAGCGGTGATGGTCGCCAGCGGGGCTCGACCTGGGCAGTGGTCACGACGAATCGGTGCCCGACAACGACGGCGGCTTGGTGGGCGGGGTTCCCACGGATTCGATGACCTCCGTAACGACGTCTTCACCGGAGACCCGGCGGACCCACAGTTCGGGTCGGAGCACGAGCCGATGTCCCAGCGCTGGCACGGCGACCTGCTTCACATCGTCAGGCGTGACGAATGCCCGGCCGGCGAGCACGGCGCGCCCGCGCGCCAGGGCCAGCATGGCCAGACCACCTCGTGGACTCGCGCCGACGACGATGTGCGGGTGTTCTCGAGTCGCGGTCTGGATACGTACGACGTAGTCGAGCAGATCGTCGTCGACCTCTACGTCTTCCAAGGAGCGGGTCATGGCCAACAGGTCAGTGGCCTCGCCAATTGACTGCAACGATGCCTCTGGCGCCTTTCGGTCAATCCGGCGCCGGAGCATCAGCGCCTCGTCTGGAGGGGCCAGATACCCGATCCGGATCCGCATAGTGAAACGGTCGAGTTGAGCCTCGGGAAGCGGGTAGGTGCCCTCGAACTCGATGGGATTGTCCGTCGCGAGGACGGTGAATGGCTCAGGCAGCAGGTGAGTGACGCCGTCGACCGTGACCTGCCGTTCGGCCATCGCTTCAAGCAGGGCGGCCTGGGTGCGCGGCGGCGTGCGGTTGATCTCGTCGGCGAGTAACAGGTTCGCGAACACCGGCCCGGCGCGGAAGGTCAGCTCGCCAGTCCTCGGGTCGAGCACCGGCGCGCCGGTCACGTCCGAGGGCAGGAGGTCCGGCGTGAACTGGATGCGACGCATTTGCAGCCCTAGGACCTGCGCGAACGAGCGCGCCATGAGGGTCTTACCGAGGCCCGGAAGATCCTCGAGCAGCACGTGTCCACCGGACAGAATCCCGAGCAGGACCAATTCCAGCGCCGCCCGCTTCCCGACGACCGCGCGCTCGACCTCGTCGAGCACCTCGTGCGCTCGGCGCCCCGTCGCCACCGGCGTCCACGCAGGCGAGCTCATGGTGTCAGTCACTGGTCCTCCGTCAGATCCGCTCGATCGCGTCCAGCACCCGCGCGACTGCTGCTCGGTCCGGCCCCCGGACGGTCCGGTCGGCTACCGGCGGCCGCTCCGGGTCGAGCAGCGCCCAGGCTTCCGGGCCAAGCATTCGGGCCGCCTCCCGCGGCTGATCGAAGACATCGATACCGTGCCGGTCGGCCAACCTGACGGCGGCAACCCTGGTCAGCCGGGGCCGAAGTGACGTGTCGAAGTCGAAGGCAGACACCAATCCCCACTCGACGGCGCCCACCGTCCGGGTGAAGCCCGGCAGCACCGACGCCTGCGGTTTGCGGGTCCAGGGCAGCGCAGGCAGCTCCCGTACCTCGGGATCCGCACTGATCAGCCGCAGGCGCAGCACGATCAGAGCGCCGGCAACGGAGGTCGCCACCAACAGGCCCACGGGCCCGGCGGCCAGTGTGCCAGCCAAGATCAGTATCACCGACCACCACGGAATCGCCCGCCGTGGCCGTGCGACCGTGCGGCGCTGCGGCGGGCCCGGTGGCACCGTGAAGAAGTCCTCAGGCACACCTAGGGCCACTGCGTCACCAAGGCGTCGATGCTGCCAAGGGCCTCGCGCGCGGCGGCGACGTCAGCGGCGGACACCGATGCGGACGAGTAGCGAGCGGTCAGGAACAGCTCGGTGAGCCGCCGGCCGGGTTCCGGGGCCAGCCGGCCCTCGACGATCGCCCGCTGCAGCAGTTCCTCGGGCGTTTCCGCGTGTCCGCGGGCGCTGCCGGTTGCCGCGAGGACGTCCTCCATTGCCGCGTAGCATGCGACCACCGCCGCTCGGGGGTCATTCCACGCCTGGTCCAGGACAGCGCGACCGGCGCGGACGGCATCGGTGTCACGGTCGCTTTCGGCATCGGCCGCCGCTACCACCGGCTCGCGAACAACGTGCCGTCGCCACCACAACAGCGCGGCCGCTCCGAGTGCCAGCAGCGCCGCGAGAATCGCCGTCCGGCTGGACCACAGCACGTCGGCGGGACCTCCCTGCGTCTCGCCGGAATCGGCATCGGTGGTCGTATCCTGCTCGCGCTCGGTTGGTAGCAGCTCGCGAAGCACCAGGACCGCAGCGATGAGGACCGCAAGGAAGACCAGGCGTCGCAACCACTCCAACTCGCTGTTCCCCTCGGCCTGCCGCATCCGGCGGCGGAGGAACATGCCGACGATCAGCAGCGGCACGCACAAGACCGCCGCTACAAGGAGAACGACCTGGATTGCATCATTCGGCACGGTCAGCAACGGCCGGAATTCCACGTCCAGCCTGCCCAGTGCCCGGGTGCCTACTACAGCGACGACAACGAGGAGTCCGCCCGTGGCGACCATGGCCACCGGCTTGATCTTCCAGCGTGCCCGCACGCGGCCTCCCGCCCGGGAGGTTCCCCCGTCGAGACTCCGGCGGCCGCCGCGGACACGGAGGCCGCCGGGAGACACTTACCCCTGTTGCTCTGCGTCCGGTTCCGCTCGCTGCGCAGGGATCTGCCCCGTCAGTAACGCCCGGACCTCGGACTCCCGGTAACGGCGGTGCCCGCCGAGTGTCCGGATCGATGTGAGCTTGCCGGCCTTGGCCCACCGGGTGACCGTCTTGGGGTCGACCCGGAACATGGCAGCAACCTCGGCAGGCGTAAGGAGGGGTTCGGCGTCTTGTGTTCTCGTCGCCATGTCAACTCCCTCGTGGTCGGCGGACTTGCTCCGCCACCATCGGTCACTCCACGCCACCGCGCTGTGGCATGGAAGGTACCGAACGGTGTTGCGCGGTTTCCCCGTTCGGCCGACTCTTTCAAGCCGCTAGGCAGAGACTACGCAGAGACGACGTATGCCGCGAGTCGAACACAACCGGTCACCCGCGGGAGTCGCTGCCGGCATATCGTGACGGTCACAACAGATGCCCGCAGCGGTGCCGATCGGACCGGCGCGGGCCGGAGGATGAAGGGGTCACCACAGTGGCCGACACCTCGACAGCCGCCTCGACCGGGACCGGCGTCTTCGGCCGGCACACCGGCCATGAACAGGTGGTGTTCTGTCAGGACGAGCCGACCGGGCTGCGCGCGATCATTGCGATCTACTCGACCGCCCTCGGGCCTGCGCTGGGCGGCACCCGGTTCTACCCGTATCCGAGCGAAGACGACGCGCTTGCCGACGTGCTCGAACTCTCCCGCGGAATGGCCTACAAGAACGCGCTGGCCGGGCTCGACCTCGGCGGCGGCAAGGCAGTCATCATCGGCGACCCGGACAGGGACAAGACGGAGGCGTTGCTGCGCTCGTACGGTCGATTCGTCGCGTCGCTCGGGGGGCGCTATATCACCGCGTGCGACGTCGGCACCTACGTCGCCGACATGGACGTCATCGCCCGCGAGTGCAGGTGGGTCACCGGACGGTCCCCCGCGGAGGGTGGTGCCGGCGACTCGAGTGTGCTCACGTCCTTCGGCGTCTTCCAAGGGATGCGGGCATGTGCCGAGTGGCTGTGGCAGGTGCCGTCACTGCGCGACCGTCGGGTCGGCATCGCCGGCGTCGGCAAGGTCGGCGCCAAGCTTGCCGCCCTGCTCCTCGAAGACGGCGCGGACGTCGTCGTCACCGACGTCTCCGAACCCGCGATCGAGCGGCTGCGTTCCGCATACCCGGAGGTGGGCTCGGTCTCCGAACTCACGCGCGCTCACCGAGGCTGGAATCGAGGTCTATGCCCCATGTGCGCTCGGTGGAGCCCTCGATGACGAGACGGTCGAGGCGCTCGCGGCGGGTGGTACCTGCCGTGCGGTGTGTGGCGGCGCGAACAACCAGCTCGCGCATCCCGGCGTCGAAAAGACGCTCGACGATCGCGGGATCCTGTACGCGCCCGACTATGTCGTGAACTCCGGCGGGGTCATCCAGGTGGCCGACGAACTGCACGGGTTCTCCTTCGACCGGGCCCGCGGCAAGGCCGAGCAGATCTTTCAGACGACCCGGCGGATATTTGCGCTGGCGGCGGACGAAGGTGTGCCGCCCGCGGTCGCAGCCGACCGGCTGGCAGAGCGGCGGATGGCCGAGGTATCCCGGCTGCGAGGCATCCACCTGCCGACCTGATTTTGCTCGTGAGGTCGCACCAGACCAGGCGAGACGGAACACCGGGGAACCCTGTAGCGTTGTCTCCACGAGCAGATGTCACCGAAGTTGCGAGGGCGTCCGGTTGACTGGTCGCCCCAGTTTTGTGCGAGGGGGTCGACCCTATGGGGCGCGGCCGGGCCAAGGCGAAGCAGACCAAGGTTGCCCGTCGGCTGAAGTATCAGTCACTGGAGACCGACTTCGACGCACTACAGCGTGAGCTGGGGGGCGACGGGTCGGTTGAGGCCGAGGCCGACCAGGGCGACGACGCCTCCGACTACGACTTCGACGAGACCGACGAGCAGAGCGCCCGCTGGCGCTGACCGCCGCGTGGGCGCACCGGGCGCTAGTCAGGGTTGACTGCGGGGCTGGCTGCTTCGGCGCCGGAGCAGCGTCAGCAGTGCCACGACGCTCACGATGAGCAGCGCGGCAATGACAGGTCCGGCAAACGATCTACCCGGCGTCGATTCCTCGACCCGGGTTGCGTCCACGGCGGGTGCTGAGTCCTCGGCGCGAGCGTGGATCTCGAGGGCTTCAACGCTCGTGGGAACCCAGGTGACTGTCTGGCCATCGAGTTCGCCGTTGTGGTCGACGACCCTGCCCGGGAAGGTGATTGCGATCCGGACATCCATCGTGTCCGCGACGCCCTCGAGCGCCTTCCGATCGGTGTCTGACAGCTCACCGGTTATCGCAGCCAGGTCGAACATGCCGTTGACGACATAGTGATCGTCCTCGTGCACGATCGACAGCGTCTGATCGGCCGGATCGAACACGGCGACCGGGACGTCGTCGAGGATGAGCCGGGTTCCCTCCAGACCTTCGGTCCGGTAGGGCTCCTTGGTCACGCCCTCCGGCGCATTCCGCATGACGTCGGCCTCGAACTGAGCAATGAGTTCCTCTCTGCTCTGACCGGTCAACTGCGCCAACTCCTCGCTCACAGCGAGGATGATCTCGCCGTCGACGGACTCGTCCTGGCTGATCTCCAGTGCCAGATCGACCTTGAGGCATCCAGTCAGGACAACCAGGAGCGCTGCGCCAAGCAGCAGGCGGAACACCGGCGAGCGGACCACGCCGGAAAGCGTGGCACAACCGTGTCCCGCCGGCGCGGGGCACGTCAGCCGCCGTACTGGCCGGCCAGTTCCACGGTGCCGTGGCCGTCCACGACGTCGCCGACGACCCAGGCGGGCACCTGATGACGGCCCAGAAGACCAACTGCAGCGTCAGCATCGTCGGCTGCCACGATGGCGAGCATGCCGACGCCCATGTTCAGGGTGCGCTCCAGTTCATCGTGCTCGATGTTGCCCAGTGCGCCGAGCAGCCCGAAGACGGGCGGCAGCGACCAGGTCGCTCGATCGACCCGGGCCGAGGCGTCTCCGGGCAGTACCCGGGCCAGATTGGCCGCGATGCCGCCGCCGGTCACGTGGGCGAACGCGTGCACGTCGACATCCGCCGTCTGAGCCAGCGCGAGACACGACGGCGCGTAGATCCTGGTCGGTTCGAGCAGTTCCTCGCCCATCGTCCGGCCGAGTTCAACGACGTCCCGCCCGAGCCCCCATCCGGCCCGATCGAGGATCGTACGAACCAGCGAATACCCGTTCGCGTGCAGGCCGGACGAGGCCATCGCGACCACCATGTCGCCTTGCCGCACCCGGTCCGGTCCGAGCAGGGCGTCGGCTTCGACCACACCTGTCGCAGCGCCGGCGAGGTCGAATTCGTCGGGGCCGAGCAGGCCGGGATGCTCGGCCGTCTCGCCTCCGGCAAGCGCGCAGCCGGCCGTCACACACGCCTGCGCGATGCCCCTGACGATCGCCGCGATCCGTTCGGGCACCACCTGTCCGCAGGCGATGTAGTCAGTCAGGAACAGCGGCTCGGCGCCGCACACGACGACGTCGTCGACGACCATGCCGACGAGGTCGAAACCGATCGTGTCGTGGACACCCATCCGCTGGGCGATCACGACCTTGGTACCGACGCCGTCCGTGCTCGTGGCCAGCAACGGTCGGCGGTAGGACGCCAGCGCACTCGCGTCGAACAAGCCCGCGAAGCCGCCGATCTCGCCGAGTGTCTCTGGTCGCCGGGCCTTGGCGACCCACTCCTTCATCAGCTCGACAGCCCGCTCACCGGCTTCGACGTCGACCCCCGCCGCTGCGTAGGTGAGAGCAGCCGCCGCGGGCTGGTCCGCCGTCGCCACGCCCGCAGCGTACTGATTGGTCAATCAGCCCGGCCGCCCCGGTGCTGTCATGGCCGCGACACGGTCACGGATGGCGCAAGGCATCGATGGCGCCGCCACCGACTCCTGTCGGGACGCCGTCGACGTCCACTCGAAGCGACGTGTCGACGTCGACCCGGGTCGACGCCACTGGCCTGGTGGCGATCGGTAGTTCGGTCTGTTCGAGGGATGTAATGGGTGCCCCTATCGGTTACGCAGACTCGAGGTGTCCGTCAGCGACTCGACCTTCCGCGCGAGCACAGCAGACACGGGCCTGACGACGACCGCCCCGGATCCGATCGGAGCGCAGACGTCATCGAGCACGACGGTGCTGGTGGGACTGTCGTAAGCAGTCTGGACGGGGTCGCCTGATCCGATGGCCCGTGGCGACTGCCGGTACTGCGGCGAGCCACTGTCTTGGCGTCTGCGAGGTGATGCGGAGTTTGCTCGGGCAGGTGCCGGGTCGGCGCCTACCGCGCCCGGTTCGTCGAACCTCGCGAGATCAAGTCGGAGTTCGTCGACGGTCGTGGCCGCCGCGAAAGCCCTGCTCGCGGATCTAGGTTCTCCACGACATCCGTCGGACACATGTTCTACTATTGGGTATGGACCAGCGCTGGGCCGTCAACGAGTCATGGCCCAAGGGCGAGGAGTGGACGGGGCACTACGTGGTGCCTCATACCCAGTGCCTGTGATCGCCCGGGTGCATGGGACGACGGGACCGCAGAGGAGATCGACGCGTACGCGGACCAGTGGACCGGACACACGTCGGACTGCGGGTCCACGTAGGCCGGATGCCCCGGCTATGGCTCCGGGTGGAGGACGTGAGGCGCCAGCAACCTGGCGCGACGACCTGCTCGCTTGCATCGACACCAATCGCGTCTCCAATGGACCCACCCGAGCGGTAATGGTGGACTAAGAAGACAAATGAGTCGGGACACTACGAAACGTAACCCAAATCCGAGTGCGACTTTGCCCTGGTTAGTTGCGTAAAGCCCTCAAAACGTAGAGTTTCGACGCGACTTTGACCAAGCAGAGGCTCAGGTCCGGAACCAGTCGGAATGCTATTGCGTATTGCGCATTGGCGGCGTCGCTATATAATCGAGTCTCCACGACTCGCTAACAGGAGGTCGAGATGGCAGACACGAATCGAGCCTGAGCCCGACGCTACACCTGAGGACGAACGTGCTGGCGAGTTCGCCGAGCGTGGTCAACCGCAGTACCTTTCGGAGGAAGAAGTAACTGAGTTAGAAGCCCGCATCCGCGAAAGCGGGATAAGTTCCGAGCCGCCGACTAGCAAATGAGGGGGCGACAGAAATGACGCTCTTTTTTGGCAACGCGTCTGGGGTCACCGCCTGGGTTTCTCTCATTTGGAGTCACAGCAATAGCGGGTGCGGCCCCTTCTCCAGCTTCCGCAAGGGGGGTTGGTGGAAGGTAGACGATGGTCAAGTAAGAGACATTTGGAATGTTGACCTGAATGGTCCCCTGATTAACCCTGTCGGCGCGTTCTTTGCCGAGCAATTCCTTAATGGCCAGGGACTCACGTGGGGAGACCTGGGCGTAAATAACGAGGTGTTCATTAGGCCCGGAGTATTCACGCAGTGCTACGACGATCTCACGGGCTGCACTCAGAGAGCAAAATTTGGCGTACTCGCATTCAACACGGCGCCCAATACGCTCATTAGCCTCCTGCCACATGAGCCCGGAGAACCTACTTGGCGGGAATTCGTGTTCTAGACTCGCAGTCGGCGATTTGGGGGCGGGTTAGGCCCGTTGAGGCATCGACCTCGCACCTTTGACAGGCAGATGATCGAGGAATGTACGAGGAACCGGCTCGGATCGCCCGGTCCCAAGAGCAATCTTGCAGTGAACCGCCTAGTGGACTGTAAGGTCGCTTGTTTTAGTCTTCGCACGGTTGATCTTGTCGATGAGTTCGTCGGCGGGTTTGGTCCAGGTGAACGGTTCGGCGTTCTCGTTCCAGCCGTCGATGTAGGTCTCGATCGCGGCGGTGAGGTCGGCGACGGAGGTGAAGGTGCCCCGTCGGATGGCTTGCCGGGTGATGATCGAGAAGAAGCACTCCACCAGGTTGAGCCAGGAGCAGCTGGTCGGGGTGAAGTGCAGGTGCACCCTCGGGTGCTTGGCCAGCCACGCTCGGACTGTGGGGTGTTTGTGGGTGGCGTAGTTGTCGCAGACCACGTGCAATTGGACCCGGGGGTAGGCCTTGGCGACCTGCTTGAGGAAACGCAGGAACTCCTGGTGCCGGTGTCGGGGCAGGCAGGCGTCGACGACCCGCCCGGTGGCCACCTCGAGCGCGGCGAACAGGGTGGTGGTGCCGTTGCGGACGTAGTCGTGGGTCTGCCGCTCGACCTGCCCGGGTCGCATCGGCAGGATCGGCTGGGTCCGGTCCAGCGCCTGGATCTGGCTCTTCTCGTCAAGGCAGACCACCACCGCGCCCTTGGGCGCGTCCAGATACAGCCCGACCACGTCGCGGATCTTGGCCTCCAGTTCCGGGTCGGTGGAGAACTTGAACCCCTCCACCCGGTGCGGGGCCAGGCAGAACCGCCGCCACAGCGCCGCGACCGAGTCATGACTGACCCGGATGCCGCGATGGCGGGCCAGCCAGTCCGCCAGCCGACGCGCCGACCAGTGCGTGCGTCCCCGATCCCGCAGCGCCTGCGGCGGCGGGGTGACCGTGGCGGCCAGCACCTCCGCGGTCACCTCCAGTGTCATCACCGTCACCGGCCCACCCGGCCGGTGCGCGTCCTCCAGCCCGGCCAACCCGGACTCGGCGTACCGACGCCGCCAGGTGATCACCGTCGGCTCGGTGCAGCCCACCCGCTCCGCGATCTGCGGACCGGTCAGGCCCTGCTCGGCCAGCAACACGATCCGGGCCCGCTGTGCCACCCGCGCCGGCTCCGCCTTCGACCGCGCTCGCCGCTCCAGCTCCGTGCGGTCCTGATCGCGCACCGCCAAAACCCGCACCCGATTCGGCATGCGCCATTATCTCGAATGCCAGCCCAAGACTAAAGAGAGACACGCGT
>CAWCED010000030.1:0-48616 GCA_963794465.1 uncultured Actinomycetota bacterium
GCGGTGGCGGTGGGATTTGAACCCACGGAGGAGTTGCCCCCTCACACGCTTTCGAGGCGTGCTCCTTAGGCCGCTCGGACACGCCACCGTCGCCGAGGGTACCCGAGCGCGTCGCCGGAACGAAAACCGAAATGGCACTCAGGGCGACCGGTGAGCGTCAAAAAACGCCCGCAACAAGCGCGGCGCACTCGTCGGCAAGCACCCCGCTCACCACCTCTGGCCGGTGGTTGAGCCGACGGTCTCGCACCAGATCCCATAGCGAGCCAACGGCGCCGGCCTTGGGGTCCGTTGCTCCGTAGACGAGCCGAGCGATCCGGGCGAGCACTGTCGCCCCGGCGCACATCGCGCACGGCTCCAGCGTGACGACCAGCGTGCATCCGTCGAGGCGCCATGAGCCGACAGTCGCGGCAGCGGCCCGCAGCGCGAGGATCTCCGCGTGCGCCGTCGGATCGTCGGCGGCCTCCCGCGCGTTTCGGCCGCTGCCGATCACCGCGCCGTCGGGACCGAGCACAACCGCGCCGACGGGTACGTCGCCGGTCGCCAGCGCGGCCCGAGCCTGCGCGAGCGCGAGGCGCATCACGTCATCGTGCATGTCAATCGAACTGGGCGGGCCGATCGACGAGCTCACGCCCCAGAGCTGGTTGGCCCACGACGGGCCAGTGCTCGGGCGGTCATGACCCGCCACGAGGCCGTCCGTATCAATGCAGCGCGTGCCTGGGAGAGCTCGCGCAGAAAGAGGGCTCGTCGGCGCAGCCGTTCAGGATCTCGGGCTGGATGTCCCGGCCGGCACGGGCCGGTGGCGATGCCCATTGAGTCGAGATCTGGGGGTTCCGGTGCAGGGACGGGACCCTCGGGCATCGCGCCTCCTTGTTCGTACACGAGCGTTGATCGTCGTTCGCACACGAGCGGTTGCGACGCTAGCACCGCCCCGGGTTGGCGGTCGACCCCAGTGATTGGAAACCTCGCAGACGATAGGTTTCGCGCCATGCGCCTGCAGGTTGTCGAGCATCCACTCGTCGCCCACAAGCTGACCGTCTTGCGGGACGAGCGCACCGAATCCCCGACCTTCCGCCTGCTCGCCGACGAGCTGGTAACCCTGCTCGCCTACGAGGCCACTCGCGACGCCCGGGTCGCTCCGCTGCGAATCACGACGCCCGTGGGGCCCGCGATCGGCGTGAAGCTGTCGGCCCCGAAACCGCTGGTGGTGCCGATCCTGCGGGCCGGGCTGGGCATGCTCGACGGGATGGCTCGGCTGTTGCCGACCGCCGAGATCGGCTTTCTCGGGATGATCCGCGACGAGGAGACGCTGCAGGCGACGACGTACGCGACCAGGTTGCCGGACGACCTCACGGGGCGGCAGTGCTATCTGCTGGATCCGATGCTCGCCACCGGCGGCACCCTGGCGGCCGCGATCCGTTTCGTCGCTGAACGCGGTGCGGATCAGATCACGGCGGTCTGCCTGCTCGCAGCGCCGGAGGGCGTCGCGTTCCTCGAGAAGGAAACGGCGAACCTGGATGTGCCCGTCACCATCGTCACTGCGGCACTTGACGAGCGGCTGAACGACAGGGGGTACATCGTGCCGGGGCTCGGAGATGCCGGTGACCGGCTCTACGGCATCGTCGGCTGACCCTGTTGCCATGTCCTGGCGTGCTCGAGCGCGGGCAACGTGGCGTCTGGCGGGTACGGCGACCGCTTGACGGCCTCGACCTCGGATAGCTCACCGGTCGACACGGCTCGGACCAGGGCGGCCACGACGTCCAGCTCATCGCGCTGGCTCCGGACGAATGCGGCGTCGACCGATCGACCGTGTCCGGGGACGACTACTCGGGGCCCGAGACCGAGCATGCGGTCCAACGTTGCCGGCCATTCCACCGGATACGCATCGGCACCGATAACCGGCGGCGCACCCTGCTCGACCAGATCACCGGCAAAGACCACGGCCTCGTCGCTCACGTCGACGATGACGTCGTTGTCGGTGTGACCCAGACCCAGATGTGCCAGCGTGACGCTACGACCGCCGAGATCGATGGCGACCTGATCGTTGAACACATCGGTCGGCTGTATCGCAGCCGCGATGCGCAGAGCGGTAGTCGATATCAGGTCGCCATTGTCGGCGTAGTGGCGAAGGCCCCTCTCACGCATCTCGTCGGCATGGTCGGCGACAACAGCGCGGCAGCGCTCATGGGCCCAGACGGGACAGGGCAAGAAGGGGGCAGTGCCGAAGAAGTGGTCCCAATGCGAGTGCGTGATCACGGCTGTCCACGGCACTGGTGTCACCGTTCGGATCGCCGCCGCCAGCTCCGCGCCGTGCACCTCGTCCCGGCCGGTGTCGACGACCAGGCACCGCTCTCCACCGACGACGAGCCCGAGCGTCTGGTCCAGCGCGGCGTAGCGTCGAACGAAGACTCCACCCGCGATCTCCGTCCATGCGCTGTCCACGCCGCAATCATTGACCAAAGACAGCGGGTCAGTACGGTGGTGGGTCGGGGTCGGTCTGCGAATCTTCTGCGCGGAAGGGCCCGATGATTTCGGGGTCGACTTGGTAGTGGTGTCCGGTTGGTGCGGTCCAGATGAACCGGCCGGGTTCGGGCTGTTGGACTCGCCAGCCGTGGTGGGTGTGGTCGTTGTGATGGCCGCGGTGTGCCGGGCCGAGGTTGAAGTCCGCGGTTGGCCCGCCCTGGGCGAACGGGACGGTGTGGTCCAGGTCGCACGCCTCGGCGGGCCAGGTGCAGGTGGGGAAGCGGCAGGTTCTGTCCCGGGCCACGATGAAATCGGCCAGATCGGCTGGTGGGGTGTAGCGGGTGGCTGCCGTAGTCCTTGAGCGCTCCGGTGACGGGGTCGGTGAGCAGCCGCCGCCACACCCCGTCGGCGGCCAATCGGCGGGCCACCGCGGGGTGATCGGGCCGTAGCCGTGCAGATCGGCCGGGCTGCTCGTCGATCCCGAACACCGTCGAGAACGGCACGGTGACCCCGACCTGCGCCGGCTTGCCGCGGCGCTCGCCCAGCGTGTGCGAGACGTGGGCGCAGGCGGGGTTACAGCAGCCCAGGTGCCCGGCGGACAGCGCGGACCAGCCCAGGTCGGCCACGACGTCGGCGCGGACCTGGGCCAGGGTGCGCGGGCCGTCGGGGTTGGCGGTCTTGACCTGCCGGGCGGCGGCGTCGACGGCGATCCACAACGCGAGTGCGTCCTCGGCCGGTAGCCGCAGCAGCAGCGAGGCCATGCCGTCGGGTTCCGGGCACGGCGGGATAGACCGCCCGCTGCTTACGCGCCCGCTGGTGCCGGTCCTTCGCCCCGGCTGGGTCGGCCGCCAGTACCAACTTGCGGGCCGCGGCACGGAGCTGGGTCGCGGTCTGCTTGTCGGCCTTGGCCAGCGCCCGGTCCACCACCCGGCGGCGCAGCTGCCGGTGTTCGGCCAGCGGGCGGGTTTCCTCCGCGAGGACCCGGGCTTTGTAGGCGTCGATCCGCCCGGCCGCCAGCGCCTCGACCACCGCGGGAAGATCTTCGACTAGCTCGCAGGCGAGCTCGACCCGGGTGCGGGCGTGCCCGGGGGAGATTCGCAGCTCGGCGGACACGATCGACGCCGCACCACGCGCCCCATGGGTCGGGTCGTCTGAGCCGTGTTCGGCGCAGCCGGCGAACATCGGACTCGCCGCCAACGCCGCCATGGCCTTGACCTGGCGGGCCTCGCTGCGCGCCTTGGCGCGTTCCCAGCAGCCGATCTCATCCACCAGATCCGCCTCGGTGGCGACTTCCGGGTCGGTGTCCCGCTGCGCCGGCGGCTCACCAGCCGCCCGGTGCAGCGCCTCCACCAGATCGGCCACCCGGCCGGCGACCTCCACCCCGAACGGCCGGGACGCCAGCACCTCAGCTGGTACCCGGATCACCATGTCCGTCGCCTCGTTCATACGTTCGAACCTAGAACACGCCACCGACAACCTGATCGCGTTGTACACAGCCCAGAAGTAGCCGATTTCCGTTACCACGCTTGACGAATCGCGCCGTCCGCAGGCCATTGTCGGGCAGTTCGAGGCTCACAGATTCTTGACGGCAGCGACCAACTTGGCCAGCGATTCCTTGGCGTCGCCGAAGAGCAAGGTCGTTCTGGGGTCGTAGAGCAATTCGTTCTCGATCCCTGCGAAACCAGGACGCATCGACCGCTTCAGAAAGACGACGGCTTTGGCTTGATCGACGTCCAGGATCGGCATCCCGTAAATGGGTGACCCAGGCGAGTTGCGCGCGGCGGGATTCACCACGTCGTTGGCGCCAACGACCAGCGCGACGTCCGCGGACCGCAACTCCGGGTTGGCCGCGTCCATCTCACGCAGCTGTTCATACGGCACATTTGCCTCTGCGAGCAGCACGTTCATGTGGCCGGGCATGCGTCCCGCGACCGGGTGAATCGCGTAGGAGACGTCAACGCCACGACTTTCCAGCAGTCCGGCCAGTTCGTGCACCGTGTGCTGCGCCTGTGCAACGGCCAGCCCATAGCCGGGCACGATGACGACCCGACGGGCGAAGCTGAGCAAGATCGCGACATCGTCGGGTCCGCCAGAGCGCACGGGCCGTTCGCTCCCGGCCACGGCAGACCCCGCTGTCGAACCACCTCCGAATGCGCCGAACAAGATCGACAGCACGGAGCGGCCCATCGCCTGCGCCATCAGCCGGGTCAGGATCGTGCCACTCGCTCCGACCAAGGTGCCCGCGACCAGCAGCAGCGTGTTGTCCAACACGTAGCCACCTGCTGCGACCGCCAGGCCGGTGAACGCGTTGAGCAACGAGATGACGATCGGGACGTCCGCCCCTCCGACGGGAAGCACGAGCAATACGCCGAACGCCAGGCCGGCGAGAGCCAGCAGGAGGGCCAGCATGAGGTTTCCCGTGCCTGCGACGGCGATCGCCAGCGCCAGACCGGCCACCAGCGTCGCCGCAGCAACGTACTGGCCACCACCGAAGACCACCGGTCTCGTCGTCATCAGTTCTTGCAGCTTTGCGAACGTCACCGCCGATCCGGCGAAGGACACCGCTCCGACCAGGATCGTGAACGCCACGGCGATCAAGCTCGCCGTTGCATGGGCCTCCGCGGAAAGCTCGAGCACCGCCACGAGCGCTGCTGCGGCACCACCAACTCCGTTGAACAGGGCGACTAGTTGAGGCATCGCAGTCATCGCGACCCGACGGGCGAATGCGACACCAACGACTCCGCCAACAGCGATCGCGACCAGAATCCAGGGCAGGTTGCGTACGTCGTAGGCAAGAAACGTCGCGACGACGGCGACCAACGCTCCCACGGCCCCCAGCAGGTTGCCGCGCCGAGCGCTGCGCGGTGAAGAAAGACCCTTGAGCGCGAGAATGAAGCACACCGCGGCAACCACGTAGGCCAATTGCGCCCAGACCGGGATCACGCGGCGCCCTTCGGCTGGTCGCCAGGTACCGGTCGTCGGGCCCGGAACATCTCGAGCATCCGGTCGGTCACGACAAAGCCGCCGACCAGGTTGACCGTCGCCAGCAGCACAGCGATCAGGGCGACAACCAGCACGCCGCCCGATTCCGCACGGCCCGCGACGATGACGGCACCGATCAGGATGATCCCATGAATGGCGTTCGCACCCGACATGAGCGGGGTGTGCAGGATCGACGACACTTTCGACACGACCTCGAAGCCCACGAACACCGCCAGGACAAAGATCGTCAGCAGTGCCACCGACGACTCCATCACCCCACCTCGCCCAGCAGGTCCCTGGTGTAACCGTGCCGGACGATGCCGTCGTGGGTGACGCATGCGCCGTCGACGATCTCGTCGGCGAAGTCTGGCTCGACGCTTCCGTCGCGAGTCATCAGCAGGAGAAGCTCGACGACGTTGGCGGCATAGAGTCGGCTCGCGTGCACCGGCATGTCGCTCGGGACGTTCCGAGCGCCCCACACCACCGCCGAGCCGACCACGACCTCTTCTCCAGGGCGGGAACCGTCGACGTTGCCGCCGGATTCCGCGGCCAGATCGACCACGACGCTGCCTGGCTTCATGGCCTCGATCGCTGACCGCTCGACCAACAGTGGCGCGGGCCGACCCGGAACTGCCGCCGTGGTGATCAGCGCGTCGGCTGCTGCAACGTGCGGCGCGAGTAAGTCACGTTGGAGTCTGGCCCGCTCCTCGGTCATCTGGCGGGCGTATCCGCCTTCTCCTTCGAGGCTGGGCAGGTCGAGCTCGACGAACCGGGCGCCCAGGCTGCGAACCTCCTCGGCGGCCGCGGCCCGAACGTCATACGCCTCGACCTGCGCGCCAAGGCGGCGAGCGGTCGCAATTGCCTGCAGTCCCGCCACACCGGCGCCCAACACCAGCACTTGCGCCGGTGGGACCGTTCCAGCCGCCGTCATGAACAGCGGAAAGAACCGCGGCAGCCGTTCGGCCGCCACCAGCGCCGCACGATATCCGGCGACCAGCGCCTGCGACGACAGCGCGTCCATCGACTGCGCCCGAGAGATCCGCGGCACCAACTCGAGGGAGAACGCGGTCACCTTGACGTCGCGGTACGCCCGAACCAAGCTCAGCTCCTGCGACGTCGACAGGAACGAGATCGTCACAGCGCCGCGACGTAAGTGCCGTGCGCGACCCGCCGCTAATGGTTGTACCGAGACGACGACGTCAGCACCGGACAACGGGCCGTCGCCGTCGGACACCACGCTCGCGCCGGCGGAGCGGTAGTCGTCGTCCCCGTGCAGCGCGCCGACGCCGGCGCCAGCCTCGACCAGGACCTCCAGCCCGGCGTCGGTCAGCCGGCCCACCAACTCCGGGACGACCGCGACCCGGCGTTCGTGCAGCACCGACTCCCGGGCGACCAGGACCTTCAGCGGCGACCTCCGCCGAGCAGTCCGCCCAGCAGGTCGCCAAGGCCGCCGGCCTGTCCAGATTGGCCACCCATGAGGCCGCCAAGCAGGTCCTCCAGGCCGCCTGCGCCGGTTGTACTGCCGGCTGCGCTGCCACCGGTTGCCGAAGCGGTCGCGCCAGCACCGCCGCGCTTGCTGAACTGCTTGGCCAGGTACGTCATGACGATCGGCGCGAGCATCGGCAGCAGCTTGCCGATGATGTTGCCCATGCCCCCGCCGCCGCCGCCAAGACCCCCGAGTTGGTTCACGACCTGGTCACGGTTATCGCCGAAGACGTTGCTCACGATCTTGTCACCGTCGACTGTGTCGATCTGGCTGAAGTCGATGCCGCCGTCAAGGAGGTTGTCGTCGTGCTGGCCGAGGGCCTCGCTGAGCGACGCAGCGCCGGCTGGGTCCTGGGCGTTGGCCTGCATGCCGCTGAGCAGTGCCGGCAGCGCCTGCTGAGCCGCCTGCTGGGCGGTTTGCTCGTCGACTCCGAGCTGTTGAGCAAGCTGGCTCATTGGGATCTGGGACAGCAGGTCGTTGATGTCTGTGGCCATGGCGTCATTGCCTCTCTACGGTCTCGGCCCGGGAACCTCTTGATCGTCGAGTATGCCCGTCGCTGGCGTCGGACGATATGGGATCGCGTTTCCTACCGGTCCTTCGGCCGCCACTGGTTGGCGCGTTCGTTGACCTGCGCGAGCCGCGCGGTTTCCTCGATACGGGCGGCCCGCGTCGCCTCTCGCTTGGCAAGGACAATCCATTCCAGAATGCTCCGACGCACCGACCGGGGAAAGGCGTCCCAGTACTTTCGGGCAGGCGGTCGGCTGGCTAGCGCCTCGGCGAGGTCGTCGGGAACGACCAGGTTCTCGACGTCATCCAGTCGCGACCACGACCCGTCAGCTCGCGCCTGATCGATGACCCGCTGACCGGCCGGTGCCATCAGCCCAGCCGCCGTCAGCCGTTCGATGCGCTCCTTGTTCGGCCGGGCCCAGCCACTGCCGGACTTGCGGGGTGAGAACCACAGCATCGTCCGGTCGTCGTCGAGTTTGCGTGCGACGCTGTCGATCCAGCCGAAGCACAACGCCTCCTCGACGGCGTCCTCGTAGCCGGGTCCGCGCTTACCAGTGTGCTTGCGCCAGGAGACGAACCATACACCGGTGGACAATTCGTGGTTGGACTCGAGCCACTTCCGCCATGCCGCACGGGTCCGGGGATGGACCCGTGCGGCATTGTCGTGGACACCCACACGGCCATACTGGCGTACGTCAGAGCTCAGGCACCCAGACGGGGGCTGGGATGCCGCCGCCGGTGAGGTTGTCGCACTTGACCAGCTGTGTGTCGACACGGCTGAGCGTGCAGGTGGGACGAGAACCGGTCGGGGATCGGGTCTCCTTGGTCGGGTCGGGCTGCGGCCGGGCTGGCCGCCAGTCCGGCGATGATGGTGGCTGCTGCGGCCGCTGCGGCGCAGCGGGCGAGTAGCTGGGTGCGGTTCATGATGCCTCCTGAGGCGTCGTTGTGGTGCTTCCACGCTGCGCCGCTGGAGGCGTGAGCCACATCGGGTGCGACCCCTCAGAAGTCGGGCCTGACCCCTCATCTTCGGAACCCGAGAGCCCCAATAACTGAGGGCGCAATGACGAGCCCGGTGGCAGACTCGACAAGGTGGCGGACCGGGCCACGGCTGGCCCGCCGGCCGCTGGTGGGGCGTGCCGGCGAGGTCGACGGCCGTCGTCGGACTAGTCGATGCGGCGGCCCGGGGCGACGGGGGCGCGCTTGCTGGTCTCCGGTGAGGCCGGGGTCGGCAAGACCGCGCTGGTCCGCGAGGCGAGCGCCCAGGTCGGCGAGGTTGCCGACGTGTTGTGGGCGCCGTGTCTGCCGCTGACGTCGCTGGCGGTGCCGTTCCTGCCGCTGACGTCGGCGCTGCGGGAGTGGGCCGCACGTCGCGATGCGCCGGTGCCGGTGCTCGGCGGGTCCGGCGAAGAGGGCCCGACCGGGTTCGACACCTGGCTGGAGGCGGTGTGCCGGCAGCATCCGGTGCTGCTGGTTGTCGATGACCTGCAGTGGGCGGACCAGAGCTCGCTGGACGTGCTGATGTACGTGCTGGCCGGGCTGGCCGGCCGCCGGCTAGCGGTCGTCACCACGGTGCGCGCCGGTGAGGAGGGCGAGCCGTTGCGCCGGTGGCTGGCCGACGTGCGCCGGTTCCCGGGGGTCGGCGAGCTGACCCTGGGCCGGTTGGATCGGGTGGCCACCAGCGAGCAACTGGCCGGGCTGCTAGGGCGCCCGCCGCACCAGTCGCTGGTGGACCAGGTTTACACCCGCAGCCAGGGCAACGCCTACCTGACCACCCTGCTGGTGCGCGGCCTGTCCCCGGACGCGCGGTCGCTGCCGGCCGGGCTGCCCACCGACCTGCGCGACGCCGCGACCCGCGCCTGGCGTGGCCTGTCAGCGCCGGCCCGGGAGCTGACCCGGCTGATCGCAGTCGCCGGCCGACCTCAAGCGCGCGGACCAACTCGACGAGGTGGCGGCCGCAACCGGAGTCGGCGGCGATGTAGTGCCGCTGCTGCGCGAAGCGGTCGACGCCGCCGTGCTCGAGGTCGGTGAAGACGGCACCTACTGGTTCGTGCATCCACTGCTCGCCGAGGTGCTCGAACAAGGCCTGTTGCCCGAGGAACGCGCCACCTTGCACGCCGCGTTCGCCGCCGCGCTGGAGCCCGCGGTGAACGCGGACGAGATGAGTGTCGAGGGCATCGTGGACCTGGCCGACCACCACTACCGAGCCGGGCACCGGCAGGAGGCCTACCGGTGGGCGCTGCTCGCTGCGGAGGCGGCCGAGCAGGCCGGCGGCGCCACCGAGATGCTGCGGCTGCTACGCCGGGCGCTGGATCTGCTGCCACAGGTGCCGGATGCTGACCTGTCCAAGATCGACCTGTTGCGACGCATCCAAGCGGCCGCCGAGCGATCTGGACAGCAAGAGCAAGAACTGGCCGCGATCGATGACCTACTCGCTTCGGTCGACCCGGATCAGCAGCCCCTGCTCGCCGCCGAACTGCTGCTGCAGCAGGATTTCTTGCAAGACGAGACCGGTCGAGTGTCCACCGTTGAATGCATTTCGGAGGCGGTGAGAATCTCCGGAAAGTTTCCGGACAGCCCGCAGTACGCAATCGCGGTTGCCATACTCGCGAACGACGAATTGTGGAGCGATAAGCCGTCTGGCCCAGCCCGGGCGCAAGAGGCGATTCGGTTGGCGCGGGCCTGCGGGTCGCCTATGGCCCTGGTGTGGGCCCTCATTGCCAAAGTAAAGGCGCAAGTCCTTGCCGGTGACAGCGGTGGGCTGGCCGATGCTCAAGAGGCGCAGAAAATTGCGGCCCAGGCCGGAAATATCCCGGGGTTCGTCTGGGCCGTAGGTTGGACGGCCAACTGCTTGGACGCCAGTGCGGCGAGCCGGGACGTGATCGAACACATGCGGCGGGGGCGCGCGGAGATGATCTCGCTGGGAGCGCCGCATTGCTACGTGGCGAACACCTCCGCGTATGAGGCCTTCGGGCTGCTTTTGCTCGGGGATTGGCGGGCCTGCGTTGGGCGGCTGCGGGTGACGCTGGGATCAACGCCCGGGCCGCGGGGGGACATGCTGGCCAGGCTAACCGCGGCTCTGTTGGCCACTTGGCAGGGCAGGTGGGCCGAGGCCGATGGCCACCTCGTGCGCGCCGAGGAACTATTCGCGGCTCGATCGATATTGCGGTCCCAGGGCCTCGATGCGGTCCGGGCCGAGCTTGCCCTGGCCACCGGTGATACTGAACGGGCGGTGGCCATCGCCCTGGCCGGAGTAGAGGACCATGGTCATGACAACTTGGTGGAACGGCTCATTCCGCTGGCGGCGAAAGCTATGGCGGACGACGCACAAGCGTTGCTGGACCAGGGCAAAGACCCTGCGCCCGCAATGGCGCGACTGGACGACCTGCGGCATCAACATCCGACCGTCGTCGCCGACACCGGCCCCGGACCAATGCATCGGGCTCAGGTCCGCGCCATGCAGGCGTGGTACGACGCCGAGATCCTGCGTGGCCAGAACAGCCAGGCTGTCGCGACAGCATGGCAGCACGCCGCGCAGGCCTGCGCCGATGGTGAGCTCGCCTGGGACGAGGCCTACGCCTGGTGGCGGGCCGCCGAGGCGCTGACGAAGGACCGGGCCACTCGCAGTGCGGCCGTAGCGGCGCTCCGGCGGGCACACGAACTCGCCATAGATCTGGAGGCCGCACCCCTCCTCGCCGAGACCGAGGCGCTGGCACTAGGCACCCGAGTGTCTTTGGCGGCGATCGACGAACGCCCGCTGCCCGAGACCGACGCCCTGCCCGGCCTGACCCCCCGCGAGCGCGAAGTCCTTGCGCACGTCGTGGCCGGTCGCACCTACGGCGAGATCGCCCGCGACCTGGTGCTCAGCGAGAAGACGGTCAGCGTGCACGTCTCGCACCTGTTGCACAAGACCGGCGCCGCCAACCGCGTCGAGCTCGCCCAACTCGCCCGCCGGGTACAGAGCCCGCCGGCCGACTGATCCACGATGCCACCCGATTCGCTGGAAGTTATGCGGTGGCAGACTCGACACGGTGGCGGACTTGGCCGCGCTGGCCCGCCGGCCGCTGGTCGGGCATGCCGGCGAGATCAACGCGGTCGTCAGCATCGTGCGTGATGCGGCCGCTGGGCACGGGAGTGCTCTTCTGATCTCCGGCGAGGCCGGCATCGGTAAGACCGCACTGGTCCGGCAGGGCCGGCTCCGAGGTCGCCGAGAACGTCGACCTGTTGTGGGCGCCGTGTCTGCCACTGGCGTCGCTGGCCGTGCCGTTCCTGCCGCTGGCCACGGCGTTGCGGACCTGGGCAGGCGGCCATCGCGATGTGGCGGTGCCGGCAGTGGGCGGGTCGGCTGGCGACGGCCCGGCCGGCTTCGACGCCTGGCTCGACGAGTTGTGCCGGCAACATCCGGTGTTGCTGGTGGTTGATGACCTGCAGTGGGCCGACCAGAGCACGCTGGATGTGCTGATGTACGTCCTGGCCGGACTGGTTGGCTGTCGGCTGGCGGTCGTTGCGACCATTCGCACCGGCGAAGGCGAGCCGTTGCGCCGGTGGCTACCCGACGTGCGCCGGTTCCCTGGCGTGTGCGAGCTGACCTTGGGCCGGCTGGACCGCGTTGCTACCGGCGAACAACTCGTTGGCCTGTTGGGTGGTCCGCCGCATCAGTCGCTGGTGGACGACGTATATGCGCGAAGCGACGGCAACGCCTACCTGACCACGCTGCTGGTGAGCGGCCTCTCGTCGGAGGCGAGGTGGTTGCCGTCCGGCCTGCCGACCGAGCTGCGCGAGGCTGTGACCCGCGCCTGGCATGGTCTCTCGCGGCCGTCACGGGCACTGACCCAACTGGTCGCAGTCGCGGGACGACCCCAGCGTCCGGACCAACTGCACGAGGTGGCAGCCGCGACCACGGTCCACGACCTGGTGCCGTCGTTACGGGAGGCCGTCAACGCCACCGTGCTGGAGGTCGGCCCGGACGAGACCTACTGGTTCGTCCACCCGCTGCTGGCCGAGGTGCTCGAACAAGAACTCCTGCCTGAGGAACGCAAGACCCTGCACGCCGCGTTCGCGGCCGCGCTCCAACAGGAGGGGAATGCGGACGAGATAAGCGTCGAGCAAGTCGTCGACCTCGCCGACCACCACTATCGGGCCGGCCACCCGCAGGAGGCCTACCGATGGGCCCTGGTCGCCGCCAAAGCCGCTGAGCGGGCCGGCGGCGCATCGGAGGAGTTGCGGCTGCTCAACCGCGCCCTGTACCTGTGGCCCGACGTTCCCGACGCCGGGATCTCCCGGCTGGACTTGCTGCAACGCATCCGTGCCGCGGCCGAAACAGCAGCAGCATTAGAGGAGGAGTTGTCAGCCGTAGAGGAACTGCTGGCCATGGTGGATCGCACCATGCAACCGCTGCTGGGTGCGGCGTTGTTGTTCCGACGCACGTTCTTGCAGCAGGCGACGGGGCGCAGGTTCGCTGCTCTCGATAATGCGCAGGAAGCAGTCCGGATCTCGAAGCAGTACCCGACCAGTGCGGAACACGCGCTCGCCATGGCTGAACTCGCCCGGGTCGAACTGTGGCACGGCCTCCCGTCTGGTCCGGCGAATGCACGAAAAGCTGTTCGGCTGGCGCGTGCCTGCGGGTCGGCCAAGGCGCTCGCCTATGCCCTGACGGCGAAGGTCATGGCGGGAACCATCACCGACGAAGGTGATGCGGACGATAGTGACGCAGAGGAAGCCCAGGCTGCCGCGGCGCAAGCGGGCGACTTCATGGCGTTCGCGCACGCCACCACGTGGGCAGCGGGCCGGCTGGACTGTCCCGCCAGCCGGGAGGTACTGGATCGCAGGCGCCGCGGCCGGGAGGCGCTGGCCGCGATGGGAGCCCCGCACCTGCACATCGCGTGGCTGTCGGCCGACGAGGCAGCCGGCCTTCTCCAGCGAGGTGACTGGCGTAGTTGCGAAGAGCGCCTGCGAATCGTGCTGGGATCGACGCCTGGGCCGAAGCCCGACGCGAGTGCTCGGCTGACCGCGGCGCTACTTGCGTGCCGACAGAGCCGGCTGGTCGAAGCACAGGCTCATCTGGCCCGGGCCGAGGAATTGGTTGCCGCTCAGTCGGAGTTCCTCGCCCTCGAGTTCGACGCCGTACGTGCCGAGCTCGCAGCCGCGGCTGGCGATACCGAGCGAGCGCTCTCCGCGGCAATGGCTGGTCTCCAGAGTGAGGGCGTGCCGCCCACCCTCTGCGAACGGCTACTTCCGATCGCAGCTCTGGCCGTCGCCGACCAGGCGCAGGCGCTTCGCGACCGCGGCGATGACCCCCAACCTGCCGTGGCACGACTTGACGATGTACGAAGCCGCTATCCGACCGTCGTCGCAGAGACTGGCCCCGGACCGATGTACCAGGCCCAGGTCCGCGCGATGCAGGCATGGTACGACGCCGAGATCCGACGAGGCCGGGAGGAACCGGGCGCCGTCGCGGGATGGGAGTCCGCCGCACAAGCCTGTGCCGACGCCGAACTCGCCTGGGACGAGGCCTATGCCTGGTGGCGAGCTGGCGAGGCGCTCACGAAGGATCGAGCCGCCCGCGACGCGGCGGTATCCGCCCTGCGCCGGGCGCACGAGTTGGCCGTGGACCTGCAGGCGGCGCCCCTGCTAGCAAACATCGAAGCGCTGGCACAGGGTGCCCGGATATCGCTGGCCGTGGTCGACGAGCCCCCGCTTGCCGGAATCGAAGCCCTGCCGGACCTCACTGCTCGGGAGCGTGAAGTGCTCGCCCATGTCGTAGCCGGTCGCACCCACGGTGAGATCGCCCGCGAATTAGTGATCAGCCAGAAGACCGTCAGCGTCCACGTGTCCAATCTGCTGCGCAAGTCCGGTACCGCAAACCGGGTCGAACTCGCCCAACTGGCCCTCCGCCTCACCAACAAGTCCGCCGACTGATCAAGACGGACGGAGATCGGGCCGCAAGATCTGACGGCGCCGTCATGGGCTGCGGTGGCAGACTCGACCGAGTGGCGGACCGTGCCGCGGTTGCCCGCCGGCCGTTGGTGGGGCGGGCCGTCGAGATTGCGGCCGTCGTCGAACTCGTCGACGCTGCGACTCGGGGCGACGGCGGCGCCTTGATGGTCTTTGGCGAGGCCGGGGTTGGCAAGACCGCCATGGTCCACGAGGCAAGCGACCGGGTCGACGATCTTCCCGACGTGTTGTGGGCGCCGTGTCTGCCGCTGACCTCGCTTGCGGTGCCATTCCTGCCGTTGACGACGGCGTTGCGAGGGTGGGCCGCAGAAAGCGATGTGCCGGTGCCGGTGCTCGGCGAGTCCGGTGAAGAGGGACCGACCGGGTTCGACACCTGGCTGGAGGCGGTGTGCCGGCAGCATCCGGTGCTGCTGGTCGTCGACGACCTGCAGTGGGCGGACCAGAGCACGCTGGACGTGCTCATGTACGTCCTGGCCGGACTGGTTGGCCGGCGGCTGGCGGTCGTCACGACGGTTCGCGCCGGTGAAGAGGGCGAGCCATTGCGCCGGTGGCTGGCCGACGTGCGCCGATTCCCAGGGGTGAGCGAGCTGACCCTCGGTCGCCTCGACCGGGTGGCAACGGCCGAGCAGCTCGCCGGGCTGCTGGGACGGCCGCCGCACCAGTCGCTCGTCGACGACGTGTACGGGCGCAGCGACGGCAACGCCTACCTGACCAGCCTGCTCGTGCGTGGCCTGTCCCCGGACGCCCGGTCGCTGCCGGCCGGTCTGCCCACCGACCTGCAAGAAGCCGCAACCGGCGCCTGGCGTGGGCTGTCGGCGCCGGCGCACGACCTGACGGCGCTGATCGCTGTCGCCGGCCGACCTCAGCGGGCGGACCAATTGGGTGCGGTGGCGGCCGCAACCGGAGTGGGCGGCGATCTGGTGGCACTATTGCGGGAAGCGGTTGACGCCGCCGTGCTCGATGTCGGCGAGGACGGCAGCTACTGGTTCGTCCACCCATTGCTCGCCGAGGTACTCGAAGCGGACCTGCTGCCCGAAGAACGCACCAACCTGCACGCCGCATTCGCCGCCGCACTCGAGGCCACCGACAGTACGTCCGATCTGGGCGTCGAAGCAGTCGTCGCCCTCGCTGATCATCACCATCAGGCAAGGCACCCAACGGACGCCTTCCGGTGGGCGTTACGTGGTGCCGAAGCGGCCGAGCGAGTCGGCGGCGCCACCGAAATGCTCCGACTACTCCGCCGCGCCCTCGATCTGTGGCCTAGCGTGCCCGACCCCGGAGTTCCCCGGCTCGATCTTCTTCAACGCATCCGCGCCGCGGCTGAGCGCACTGGAGAGCAGGAACAAGAGCTGGTCGCCATCGAGGACCTGCTGGCGATCGTGGAAAGCGACGCCGACCCGCTGATCACCACCGAGTTACTCGTTCGACGCTTCGATCTGCACATAATGACAGGCAGAACGCTCGACGTTCTGGAAGCTGCGAGGTACGCCTTTCGGATTTCAGTGGAGCACCCTTCTAGTGCAGAGCATGCCTTGGCGGTCGCTGTACTCGCGCAGGCCGAACTGTGGCAAGGCGAACCATCCGGTCCTGCACGTGTCCACGAGGCCATCCGCTTGGCCCGAGTATGCGGGTCGGCCAAGGCACTGGCGTACGCACTCATCGCGAAGGTTACGGCTCGCGTTTTCGCAGGAGACGCCGGAGGACTCGCTGAAGCGATGGAGGCCCAGGCAGCCGCGGCAAAGGTCACGGATTACTTCACGTTCGTCGATGCCGCCCTGTGGGCGAGCGACTGCCTGGGCGGTGCGGCCAGCCGGGACGCCGTCGAACACCTCCGCTTGAGTCGGCAACAGATGTCCACCTTCGGAGCGCCACATTGCTACGTCGCGTGGCTGTCGGCGATAGAGGCGCAACGTTTGCTCATGTTGGGGGATGTTCGGAATTGCGCCGAACGGTTGCGGGTGGCCTTGGGTTCAACTCCCGGGCGGTTGGGTGACGCGACGGCCCGGCTGACCGCAGCACAGTTGGCATGCCGGCAAGGCCGCTTGGTCGATGCGGAGGCGCACCTGGCTCGGGCTGAGGAGTTGTTCAGCAACCAGTGGGGCTACCTTGCTCTCCCATTCGACGTGGTTCGCGCCGAGCTAGCCGTGGCGATCGGCGACACCGAGCGGGCGATCATGGTCGCCCTTTCAGGACTCGAGTGGACGGGACCGCGGCTTACTCAGGTCGAGCGCCTCATCCCACTTGCCGCCCGGGCCTTGGCGGATTACGCGCAGGCACGTCGCGACCGCGGCGAGGATCCCGCGCGGGCCGTGGATCAACTGGTCGGTTTCCGGCGCCGGTATCCGTTCGTTGTGGTGAACGCCGTGCCCGGATCGGCGTATCACGCCCAAGTCCGCGCGATGCAAGCGTGGTATGACGCCGAGGTGCAGCGCGGCCGAGCCGACCCGACCGCCGCGACAGCATGGCATCGCGCCGCGCAAGCCTGCGCCGAAGGCAATCTCGCATGGGACGAGGCATACGCGTGGTGGCGGGCCGCCGAGGCGCTCGCGAAGGATCGAACGGCCCGCGATGCAGCGACAACGGCCTTGCGGCGTGCGCACTGGCTGGCCGTCGAACTGCAGGCCGCGCCCCTGCTGGCCGAGATCGAAGAGCTGGCACAAAGCGCCAGGGTGTCGCTGGACATCATCGACGAAGGAACGCTGGCTGAAACCGCGGGCTTGCCTGGTCTCACCGCTCGAGAACGTGAGGTGCTCGCCCACGTCGTGGCCGGTCGCACCTACGGTGAGATCGCCCGCGAATTAGTGATCAGCCAGAAGACTGTCAGCGTCCACGTGTCCAATCTGCTGCGCAAGACGGGTACCGCCAACCGGGTCGAGCTCGCCCAGCTGGCCCGCCGCAGGGCGAAGCCGGGAGGCGGGGTGGTGGACGCCCCCCGCCTCCCGGCGGACCTCAGCGGGGGAAGCTGAGGCCGGCAGTGGGGAGCGGCCACTGTTCGGGGAGTGGCTGCTCTCCGCTGCGGCTTTGCGACCTTGCCGACTCGTCGGTGCTCGGGAATGGCTCGTAGTGCTGCGTGCACGTAGTGCCTTCCGCCGGCAGGGTGAGGTCGTTGAGGTACTGGAACGCGGTGAAGAACACGCACGGGTTGAGGTCAGTGAGCGCCCCGTGCCGGTCACCGTCGTAGGTCAGCAGCCGGGTGTTGCCCAGGTCGGCGGCGTAACGCTCGGCCCATGCATATGGTGTGCGGCCGTCGTGTGTGACACCGATCACCAGTGCGGGCACGGCGTCCGACGGGTGGCTGAACGGTCCGCGGTAGTAGTCCTGCTGCCGTACCGGGTAGAGGGCGTACGCGAGCCGCTCGTAGCCCTGTGCCAGGAACCAGAAGTGCGGGGAACGCTCGTAGGCCCGGGCACCCTCGTCGAGATACTGCCCGATCTTCTTCGACGTCTTCCAGTCCTGCGCCGTGGTGGTGAAGAACACGCCCGACTGAGTCCAACTGCCGTCCGGCCGCCGGCCGGCGATCGCATCGTAGAGGTCGCTCATCAGGCTAGCGTCACCGGTGTCGGCCTGCGCTAGTGCGGTGGCGAGCGTCGACCACCGCGAGCGTGAGACAACCTCTTCTGCGGCGATGTTCAGGACGTCGTCACCGGACACCGGCGTCTCGTGGGCCGAGTTCGGCGCTGGCGCTGGGTTCTGGTTGAGCCGTGCGACCAGAGCATCGAAGGCCGCTTCCGGGTTGGAGCCACCGAACCCACAGGCCGGCTGGCTGGCTGCACAGGCGGAGAAGAAGCGGTCCAGGCTGGCCTCTTGCGAGTCCATCATTTCCCGCCACATCGCCGTCGGATACTTGAACCACACGCCCAAGTCGACCGGCGAGTCGGCGACCATCGCCCGCACCCGGTCGGGGAACAGGCTTGAGTACGCGGCGCCGATGTGGGTGCCGTGAGAGATGCCGACGTAACTCAGCTTCTCGTCGCCGACCGCGGCACGCAGC
Source organism: uncultured Actinomycetota bacterium (assembly GCA_963794465.1). Classification (GTDB taxonomy): domain Bacteria; phylum Actinomycetota; class Actinomycetes; order Jiangellales; family Jiangellaceae; genus JACVRX01. The sequence continues at coordinate 18,378 of CAWCED010000030.1, forward strand.
AGGTCGAGGTCACGCGCGGTGTTGGCCGTCGACAAGTGCGACAGGATGCCCGGGTTGCGGTCCACGCAGCCGTCCACGAACGCCTGGGTAGCCGCGACGAGCGCCTTGCGGTCCAGCGTCTGCGGGCGGACGAATACGCCGTCGAGCGCGGCGTCGTCCTGGGCGTCCGTCGTGCAGTCGATCGCCGGATTGCTCTCCCCGATCCCCCTCGCGTCCCAGGTCACGAAGTCGAAGCGCGGGAACGAGTCGAGCGCGCCGGGCGGCGCCGTGCGGAAGAACTCCAGCCCCGAGATGCCCGGGCCGCCCGCGTTGACGAATAAGCGAGCCGATCTTGTTCTCGGTGTCGATGGCCGGCCGGCGGATGAGCGCGAGCTCGATGGCGGCCCCGCGCGGCTTGTCGTAGTCCCGTGGTACGACGGCGGTTGCGCACTCCAGGTCGCCGCCGCAATCGGCCCAGTCGAGGTCGGGCACGGGGACGCCCCGCATGGCTGGCTCGACTGGGCCATCTGCGGTCTCGGCCGCGTTTGATACGGCGAGCATCTGCCCGCCGATCAGTCCGGTCATCGTCAGCACCGTTGCGGCGACCACAACAGCACGGAGCCGTCGGAACACAAGCATGGAATTGACCTTTCGGGAAGTGGACTTGGCTCAGAGCCAGTCGTCGGCGACCGGGCTGAGCACGGGGTGGTTGGACCGGATGACGCCAGCCGGGTCACGGCGACGTTTGATGTCTTGCAGCGACGTCAATACCGACGGCGTGAAGGCTGCACGCGGGTCAGCGTCGTCGGAGAGGAAGTTGAACAGCTGCCGCGCGGAGCGGTGCCGCTTTGTGGCGGCATGGAGCCGGTCGATAGCGTCCCGAAGCGGGCCGGCCATCTGCGGGTCCGCCAAGACCCCACCACCGAATACCAGATACGGCTCGCTGATGTGACCCGCGGCGCCATGAGATCCGTCGACACGGGTCAAAGCCCCGCCGAGATGCCGGATGCCGAGCGCTGCAAATGGTGAGCCACCAGGTACTTTCGCCGCCGCCAACAGGTCGTCGATCGCATCGTCATCGAGATCGTGCAAGAGCATCGACGTGGTCATGCTCGGCAGCGGGTCCTCCGGCTCGACGGCGATGCTCGACAACTGGCCGACCGGCACAGTCCCGAACGTGTCCATCACTGGAGGTGCCACGGCACGCCGCGCGGCCATGAGCCTTTCGCCTTCCGCAGTCGAGCCGAGGAAGGCCGCGTCGACGCCCACAAGCGACGCACCGCGCATCAGCTCCGGCAGGAACGGCAGGTCGGGGAATTCGAACAGCCAGGCCCAGAGGGACAGTCGTTTCGGTGCCACCACGGTCAGATCTCGGTAGGTCCGCAGGATCTCTGGAGCATGCTCGACGGGCCACAACAACCGCCCGCCGTAGATGTGCTCCGCGGGGTACAACTCGAACTCCAACGCGGTGACGATCCCGAAGTCGCCGCCACCGCCGCGCAGAGCCCAGAACAGCTCGGGGTCGGAGTCGGCGGTCACCCGCACGTGGCGACCATCAGGGTCGACCATCTCGATCGCGACGACGCTGTTAGCGGCGAGTCCGTACCGTCGGCTGAACCAGGACAGGCCCCCGCCGAGGGTGTAGCCGACGACTGTCGGGTCGGCGGAACTTCCGGCAAGTGCGATCAGCCCCGTGCCGTCCAGCGCAGCGAGTAGGTCCCGCCAGCGGACGCCTGCCTCGACTCGTGCCGTGCGGCCGACGACGTCGACGGTTAGCTCGCGCAAGGCCGTAGTGCGCAGCAGCACGGTGCCGTCGACTGCGCGGGTCGCGCCATGCCCGACCGGCTGAGCGGATACCGACATGCCGAAGCTGCGAGCGACCCGCACGGCAGCGACCAGGTCGAAGACGTCCTCCGCCTCGACGACGACCGCCGGCTGCTGGTCGACGGCCAGATTCCAGCCGCGTCGTGCCGAGTCGAACTCACTGTCCGCCGGCGTGAGCACCGAGCCCCGCACGGCGGCTGAGAGCGCCTCGGCGACGGCGATACGTCTGCTGCCGAGCGTGCGGCGGCGAAGCATCGGCGCCGGAAGGTAGCCGTCCAAGGCGGTGTGATCTGGGGAGGTCATGGACATGCCTTTCGGGATGAGCGGGTGTTACTCCCGAAGGCGTGAGCCGGCGCCTCACTCGGTGAGGCGGCCTCCTCACAGCTGCCAGTCGACGGCCTCGTCCGGTTCGTATGCGCAGTACCGGCCGGTTCGCACCGATCGCCGCAGGTGCCGACCGAGCGATGGATGAACGTCGGCGATCTTGGCGATGGCATGCCGGACCCGCCACGTGACAGCGGTGCGCGCCTTCTCGGCCGGGTCACCCGCGCGCCTCGGCCGACCGCCGACCCCATACGCCGCGGTCAACTCGCTGACCAGGAAGTCGAGCTCCCGCCGAGCTCGTTCACCACGCCCGATGTCACCCGTTGCGTCGGCTTCGTCCAGCTCTTGCTGAAGGTCCGCGATGCGGGTTTGGTACGCCGCACGTGCAGGCGCGTCGATGACCTCGCCGAGGTCGCCCGGCTCGGCCAGGCTGCCGGAATCGACGCGCGCGACGGCCGGCGTCGGCGCGGCCATCAGCAGGTCCAGGCAGTGCACTTCCTGGCCGGGCGGCTGAGCAGCGTCGCCAGATCGTGTAAGCCTTTTCGGTCGGGGACATGAGCAGTTTGGCCGGCGAACTGCACAGTCCACAACGATCCGTCCCGACGGAATGCGCCGGTCTGGCCACCATCCACGGCGGCGGGGCCCCGCTGAGCCGGCACGACGCCTGGTGCCGCTCTCTGCCCCGCCGTCAACTGATCGATCGCCTCATGTCCGAGCTGCAGCGCTGCGTCGAGTGCGCCGGCACCCGCTCTGGTACCCGCCAGAGCGGCGCTAGCGGCTCTGTGCAACGTCGTGGCGGTGTCTTCCAGGCCAGCGCGCCGAAGCGGCTGTGCCAGATTCCGCAGCGTTACCCACAAACGTGGTGCTACCGGTCCGCCGCCACCGGTCCAGCGTGTCTCGATAGGCCTGCAACAAGGCCGTCGGCTGCACGGTCTGGGTTCGGACGGTGAGTAGACGGGTCAGCGCTGAAAACTCGGTTGACCGGTTGCCGACGGTCGCGGCGAGCCGGCTCGCTTCCTCGAGGCGCTCGGCCGCGACCGCCGGCTGGTCCTCCGCCCGGCAGCGCGCCTCCGCGTATCGCGCCCACGCCGTGTGGCTGGGTGAACCGGTCGCGTAGGCGACTTCTGCGCACCGCTCCACTCGCTCGAGGCCCTCATCGCGGTGTCCGGCGTCGGCAAGGGTCATCGCCAGTCCGCCTTCGGCGTCGACAAGTGCGCCGAACTCATCGCAGGAGTCGGCAAGCGCAGCCGCCTCGCGGTACCGGACGATCGCCTCGTCGAGCCGTCCCGACACCAGTGCGACCTCCGCCAACGACAGAAGGGACCGCAGACGGCGAGGGTCGTCCGGATCGGGACATCTGGACAACGCGCTCTCGGCACGCCGCACGGCGCCGGTCAGGTCGCCACCCAGCCACGACCCCTTGGCCGCAGACCCCAGAACCGCCGGATACAACGCGTGCTCGGTCTGCACCGGGATGGTCACCGCCCGCTCGGCCCACTCGAACAACTCGTGACGGATCTGCCGGCTCGCGAAGTCGTGCATCGCGTCCGAAAGGCGCAACGCGGTGCCGACGTCGGCGTGTTGGTGAGCCGATGCGTAGGCGGCCCGGAAGTCCTCGAGATCTCCCACGAGATGCTCGACCGCGTCCAACTCGGCCCGAGTGTGCAGTGCCGCTGATCGTGCGGCGGCGACGTCGGCGAGGTGGGCTGCATGGGCCCGCTGCCACCGTTCTCCCTCACCGGATGCCTGCAGTTGCTCGGCCGCGAAGTCGCGCAGGGTCACCAGCAGTCGGTACCGGCCATCGGAGACGTCCCTGCCACCCACGACAAGCGACCGGTCGACCAGGTCGGCAAGCAGCCCGACGACTCGGCGTGGTGGCACCCGGTCGTCGGAACAGACCACCTCGGCTCGCGCAATCGAGAACGCTCCGGCGAATACCGATAGCCGGGCGAACAGGTGTTGCTCGGCATCGTCGAGCAACTGAAAGGACCAGCTGATCATCGAGCGCAGACTCCGGTGCCGGACGTCGCCGGTACGCGGGCCCCGATCCAACAGCTCGATGCCCGCCCGGCGGCTTGCTCAGCTCGGGGAGTCCCAGGGCGGCAGCGCGGCCAGCCACCAACTCCAGAGCCAGCGGCAGGCCGTCCAGTCGCCGAACCAAGTCGGCAGCGAACGGCAGCTCGTCAGGCTCCAACGTTCGCCCCCGCGCCGAGGCGAGCCGGTCGGCGAGCAACTGAACGCAGGTGAGCCGTCGGTGCCCGGCGGTTCCGCGGTGCCGAGCGGCGCCACGGGAAGCAGAATCTCACCAGCGACGCCCAACGGCTCGCGACTCGTGGCAAGGACGGTGACCGACGCGCACCGCTGCGCCAGCCCCTCAGCGAGATGCGCCGTCACGTCGACCACATGCTCGCAGTTGTCGAGGACGACCAGGGTCGGCTGATCGCCAAGAGCCCGAACCAGGCTGCCGATCGGATCAACTGCGTCGAGCTCACGGACACCCAGTGCATCGGCCGTGGCGTAGAGCACGGCGTTCGGGTCGGCGATCGGTGCCAGCTCGACCCAGCCGACTCTGACATCCGCGCGGCTGCGGTGTGCCGCGTGCAGTGCGATCCGGGTCTTCCCCACGCCCCCCGGTCCGTGCAACGTGATGACCCGGGCCGATGCGAGGGCGGCGTCGAGGGCGGCGATCTCGTCGTCGCGACCGACGAAGCTGGTGATCGGTTCCGGGGGGAGGGCCGGTTCCGGACACCTACCGACGCCGGGGGTGGCCGGACCGAAGCCGGCGGGACGCGACCGACCGCCTGCGACAGCAGCGTTCTCTGGATTCGGTTGAGCTGCACAGACGGTTCTTGGTCGGCGGCTTCTCGGAGGCGGGCGCGTAGCCGGGCGTACGTCGCCAGCGCCCCGCGCGGTCGCCGCTGGTCGCCAGAGCCTGCATCAGCAGTTCATTCGTCCGCTCCCGGAGCGGGTGCCGACCGACCAGGTTCTCGAGATCGTCGACGGCTCTGCCCGCGTCGCCGATCTCCAGTCGCGCGTGGGCAAGGGCTTCGACTGCCGCAGCTCGCTCTTCTTCCAACCGCCGAGCCGCGTCGGCGGCGAACCCCGTCGAGAACTCGCCGTACGCCGGCCCACGCCACAAGGCCAGCGCCTGCTCGAGCACCGCGATCCGCTCTGGTGGATCCTGGAACCCACGGGCTGCGGCGACTCGGTCACTGAAACGGGCCGCATCGAGCATTCGGCGATCCAGGCGAAGCCGATAACCGTTGCCCATGGCATGGACGTCGGCACCGGTTTCCCGAAGGTGCGCGGCGAGATCGGCAATCGTGGCGGCGAGCCAGTCCTCACTTGGCCGCGACCCATCCGCGAATGCCGCCGCCAACAGTTCGGTGGCCGAAAGCACGGAACCGTCAGCAATGATCATCCGAGTCAGCAGGGCCCGCTGCGCTGGCTCGGGAATGCTCACTTGGTCGCCGTCGGACCGCCGCACCTGCAGCGGTCCCAGAACGCGGAACCGCATGTGTTGACGCTACCGGCTGCGGTGCACGAACCGCCGGGGAATATGTTCGTCGGCGAGGAGGACCGACCGTGCAGATTCCGAAGCCCACCGACGACGACAAGGACTACTTCCGTTCGATCCTGCCAGCGGACCCGCGAGTCGAGGTGAAGCCGATGTTCGGCAACGTCGCCGGGTTCGTCAACGGCAACATGTTCGCCGGCCTGTTCGGCTCCGACGTCGGCGTCAAGCTGGCCGAGGCAGACCGGGAGCAGCTACTGGCTGAGGGCGGTGGGCCGTTCGGGCCCGCCGAACGCCCGATGGGCGGTTACGTCAGCCTGCCGGCATCGTGGCGCGACGATCAGGCCAGAGCTGTCAGCTGGGCAGAGCGGGCATTGGACCACGTCGCCACGTTGCCGCCAAAGCCGCCGAAGAAGCCGAAGCGCAAGAGCTGAGAAGCATGCCGCGGGGGCCATAGGGTCTGGTCGATGACCAACGCGGGCTTCAACATCGCCGCGGTCAGGGCGCACTACCCCGCTCTGACCGACGGCTGGGCGTACCTTGACGGGGCCGCCGGGACACAGGTGCCCAACGCAGTGATCGAGCGCGATGGTCCAGGCATACCGGCACGGAATCGGCAATCACGGCGGCGCGTTCGCTGCCAGTGCTCGGTCCGGTGCCTACACCGACGAGGCGCGCACGGCCGTGGCGGATCTGGTTGGCGGGGTCGACCCTCGCGGGGTCGTCTTGGGTCCGAACTCCACGACCTTGATCTTCCGGTTGGCTCAGGCGTTGTCCGCGACCTGGCGGCCGGGCGATGAGATCGTCGTGTCCCGGCTCGACCATGACGCCAACGTCCGGCCGTGGTTGATCTGGGCTCAGCGGGTCGGCGCGGTCGTGCGGTGGGTCGAGCCGCGGCTGCCGTCGACGAATCTCGACCCGGAGGCGTACGACGACGTGCTCGGCGAGCACAGCCGCCTCGTCGCCGTCACGGCCGCCAGCAACCTGACCGGCTCGATCCCCGACGTCGCCGCCATCGCCAAGCGCGCCCATGCCGTACGGCGCCACTCTCGTGGTCGACGGAGTGCACGCGACGCCACACCTGCCCGTCGACATGGTGGAACTCGGTGCCGACGTGTGGCTGACGTCGGCTTACAAATGGTCCGGCCCACACATCGGCGCGATGATCGCCGATCCCGCGTTCTGGGAGCCGCTTCGGCCGGACAAGCTGGCACCATCACCGAACGAGGTTCCGTGGCGGTTCGAGACGGGGACCTCGCCATTCGCCGACTTTGCCGGAGTCGCGGCTGCGGTCGACCACCTGGCTGGTTTGGCCAGCGAGAAGAGCCCCGACCAATCCCGACGAGCCCGCGTGGTGACGTCGATGAGCGCGGTGGCCGCCTACGAGCTCGACCTGTTCTCCCATCTGCACGCCGGACTGGCCGCGATGGACCACGTCGAGCTTCTGGCGGCGCCGAAGCGGCGGACAGCGACTGAGTACTTCCGAGTACGAGGGCTCGAACCCCCCGCAGTCGCGGAGCATTGCGCACGGGCCCGCATCAACGTGTGGCACGGGCACATGTATGCCTGGGAACTGACTGGGCTGCTCGGTGTCCGGGAATCCGGCGGTGGTATCAGGGCCGGCCTCGTGCACTACAACGACAGGAGCGACGTCGACCGCCTGCTGGAAGCTGTCGACGACCTAAGCCGGCCCGCATGAATCTGGAGGTTGTTATGGACGGGTCCTTCGTGTGGATCACCACCCGCCGACTCGAGCCGGGTTCCCTGGACGAGTTCGAGCAGGCCTGGCGCCCGGATCGGTATCCGGAGGGCATGCAGCACGCGTACGCGTACTGGACCGAGGACGGACTGGAGGTGACCGGCGTCTCGTTCTGGGACTCCAAAGAGTCGTGCGACGCCTGGCGCACCTCGGCCGAGGAGGATCGCCGAAGGACGGCGATGGCTCCCTACATCATCGACGAGGGCGAGGCGTTCTACCGCGGCCGTCAGCTCGCGCTGCCCAAGGGCTGACCGTCGACTCCGTAACTCATACTCGGCGCGATATTCCTCATCACAAATACCGGGCGTACGCTGATTCGAGCGTTTCGGGGGGTTCTGTTCCGCCAGGAGGCGCCCATGTACCCAGCGGTCTTCGACTACGTCGCCCCAACCAGCGTCGAGGAGACGCTCGCGATCTTGGCCGAGGGGGGTGAGGACGTCAAAGTCCTGGCCGGCGGTCAGAGCCTGATCCCGCTGATGAAGCTGCGGCTGGCCACGCCGACGAAGCTGGTGGACATCAACCGGGTGCCGGGCCTCGACTCGATCGAGGTCGTCGACGGTCGCCTCCGCGTCGGCGCACTGGCTCGGCACAATGCGATCGCCAGCTCAGATGTGGTCAAGGCCGAGAACTCGCACCATGGCCGCGGCGGCGCCGTGGATCTCCGATCCCCTGGTCCGCAACGTCGGCACCATCGGTGGCTCACTGGCGCACGCCGACCCGCAGGGTGACTGGGGCTCGGTGATGCTGGCATGCCGGGCGACGATGGTCGCGCGTCGTGCGGACGGCGAGCGGACCATCGCCGCGGACGATTTCTTCGTCGACCTGTTCACCAGTGCGCTGGAGCCCGACGAGCTGCTCACGGAGATCCACGTCCCGAGGTACGACGGGCCCGCAGGTGGCACGTATCTCAAGCTCGAACGAAAGGTGGGCGACTACGCGACCGTAGCCGTCGCGGTGCATCTTCAGCTCGATACCGACAGCGACCGGATCGCCCAAGCAGGCATCGCGCTGACGGCCGTCGGGCCGAAGAACATCAGGGCGGCCGAGGCCGAGCAGATGCTCGTCGGCGAGTCGCCCAGCGATGAGCTGTTCGCCGAGGCCGCACAGGCTGCCGCTGCGGCAGCAGATCCCCGCACCGACGTCAGGGGCTCGGCCGAGTACAAGCGAGCCGTGGTGCGGACGTTCGTACGCCGGGGGCTGACCCGAGCCGTCGAACTCGCCCGAAGCGCGTGAGGAGTAGCCACAGTGGACATCACCGTCACGGTCAACGGCACCGAGCGGCGAGCGGCGGTCGAACCCCGGGTGCTGCTCGCCGACTTCATCCGCACCCATCTCGGGCTCACCGGCACCCACATCGGCTGCGACACCACCAGCTGCGGCGTTTGCACGGTGCTGCTCGACGGCAAGCCGGTGAAGTCGTGCACGCTGTTCGCGGTCCAGGCCGACGGGCGCAGCATCACGACCGTCGAGGGGCTGCGGCACGACGGCGAACTCAGTGCAATCCAGCGCGCATTCAAGCAGGAGCACGGCCTGCAATGCGGGTTCTGCACGCCGGCGATGATGCTCGTCGGCACCAACCTGCTCGAAGCCAACCCCGACCCCACCGAGGACGAGGTCCGGTGGGCGATCTCCGGAAACCTGTGCCGGTGCACCGGCTACGTCAACATCGTCAAGGCGATCCGGGCGGCTGCGCGCGAGGGCAGACCGTCGGGGCCGGCGGGTAGGGGCAAGACGATGACCGCAGACACCGTCCACGAGACGACGACCACTGCCGAGGTCGGCGGCATCGGCCATTCGGTGCGGCGCAAGGAGGACGACCGGTTCATCCAGGGCGCCGGACACTACGTCGACGACATCGTGCTGCCGGGAATGCTCCACCTGGCTCTGCTCCGCAGCCCGCTGCCGCACGCGCGCATCGTGTCGATCGACACGACCGCGGCCGCAGCAGTGCCGGGGGTCGTCGCAGTCCTGACCGGAAACGACCTGGCGGCCTACAACCTCGCCTGGATGCCGACGCTGTCGGGCGACACCCAGGCCGTGCTGGCAACCGACAAGGTGCGGTTCCAGGGCCAGGAGGTCGCAGCGGTGATCGCAGAGAACCCGTACGTCGCCTACGACGCGCTCGACCTGATCGACGTCGAGTACGACGCGCTGCCACCCGTGCTGTCGCCACAGCAGGCACTCGCCGACGGTGCACCACTGATCCGCGACGACAAGGACGGCCAGACCGACAACTCGTGCTACCACTGGGAGTCCGGCGACCAGGTGGCCACCGACCAGCGCCTTCGCCGAGGCGGACGTCGTCGTCAAGCTCGACACCCACTATCCGCGTTCGCACCCCGCGCCGCTGGAGACGTGCGCGTGCGTCGCCGACGTCAACCCGGCCACCAAGCACGTCACCATCTACATGACGTCACAGGCGCCGCACGCCCACCGCACCCTGTTCGCCATGGTGGCCGGGCTGCCCGAGCAGAACATCCGGATCGTGTCACCGGACATCGGCGGCGGCTTCGGCAACAAGGTGCCGATCTACCCCGGTTACGTGGTCGCAACCGCGGCCTCGTTGGTGATCGGACGCCCGGTCAAGTGGGTCGAGACCCGGACGGAGAACCTGATCTCGACGGGTTTCGCCCGTGACTACCACATGCACGGGGAGCTGGCGCTGAAGCGGAACGGGAAGATCCTGGGACTCCGGGTCAACATGCTCTCGGACAACGGCGCGTTCTTCGCCGACGCTCAGCCGACGAAGTTCAAGGCCGGCCTGTTCCACATCGTCACCGGTTCATACGACTACCCCGCGGCCCACGTCGTCACTCAGGGCACCTATACCAACAAGGCGCCGGGCGGGGTGGCGTACCGGTGCTCGTTCCGGGTCACGGAGGCGTCGTACCTGATCGAGCGGCTGGTGCAGAACGCGGCGTACGAGCTCGGCATCGACCCGGCCGAGCTCCGGATGCGGAACTTCATCAAGCCCGAGCAGTTCCCCTACCGGTCCCCCACCGGGTTCGTCTACGACTCCGGCGACTACCCGCGTGCCCTGCAGAAGGCGCTCGACCTGATCGGCTACGACGAGCTGCGCGCCGAGCAGGAGCAGGCCCGGGCCGAGGGTCGGCTGATGGGCATCGGCATCGCCAGCTTCACCGAGGTGGTGGGCGCGGGGCACGGCACCGAATACGACATCGCCGGCCTGCGCATGTTCGACTCGGCGGAGCTGCGGGTGCATCCGACCGGGAAGGCGATCCTCAAGCTCGGGGTGAAGAGCCAGGGCCAGGGCCACGAGACGACGTTCGCCCAGATCGTCGCCAACGAGCTCGGCATCCCGGTGTCCGACATCACGGTGCAGGAGGGCGACACCGACAACACGCCGTACGGCCTGGGCACCTACGCGTCCCGGAGCACCCCGGTCGGCGGCGCCGCCACCGCGGTGATCGCCCGCAAGCTGCGCGACAAGGCCACCAAGATCGCCGCCCACCTCCTCGAGGCGTCCGAGGACGACATGCAGTGGGACGGCGGGCGGATCTCGGTGAAGGGCTCGCCCAGTCAGGGCGTCACGATCCAGGACGTCGCGCTCGCCGCCTACTCCAACCTGCCCGAGGGCATGGAGGCCGGGCTCGAGGGCGTGCACTACTACGACCCGCCGAACATGACGTACCCGTTCGGCAGCTACGTGGTCGTGGTCGACGTCGACGCAGAGACCGGTCAGTGGACCGTGCGCCGGATGGTCGCCGTCGACGACTGCGGCGTTCGGATCAACCCGATGATCGTCGACGGCCAGATCCACGGCGGCCTGGCCGAGGGCTACGCGATGTCGTCGATGCAGTTCATCACGTTCGACGACGACGGCAACTGCATCGGCTCGAACTTCATGGACTACCTGATCCCAACCGCGTGGGAGACGCCGCGGTTCGAGCTCGCGGCAACGGTCACGCCGTCGCCGCACCACCCGATCGGTGCCAAGGGCGTCGGCGAGTCGGCCACCGTCGGCTCCCCGGCGGCGTATGTCAACGCGGTCATCGACGCGCTCGCCCACCTGGGCATCCGCAACATCGACATGCCGGTGCTGCCGGCCCGCGTGTGGTCGGCGATACAGGAGGCGGGGCCGAGCCGGGGATGACCGACGCCGTCCTTGCCGAAGCCGCGGCGCTGAGCCGAGCGCGGGGATCCGTTCGTGCTGGCGACGGTGGTGTGGCGGCGAGCGCCGTCGTCGGGACAACTGGGTTCGAAGGCGCTGATCCTGGCCGACGGCACGATGCGGGGATGGTTGGGCGGCGCCTGCGCCCAGCCGACGGTCCGCCGCGAGGCCCTGACATCCCTCGACGACGGTCGTACTCGGCTGCTTCTGCTCGGACTGCCCGCCGAGGCCGCGGCGGCTTTTGGCGAGGGTGTGGTCGTCGTTCCGATGGAATGCGGCAGTGAGGGGGCGCTCGCCGTGTCGCTGGAACCCGTTGTGCCGGCGCCGCTGGTCGTGGCGATCGGGGCGGTCGCCCGCAGTCGACACGCTGGCCGCGCTCGCCCATGGGCTCGGTTGGCGCGCGGTCGTCGTCGAGTCGGCCGAGGACCTTGGCCAGCCAGCCGGTGGACGTCGGGACGGCGATCGTTGTCGCGACCCAAGGACATGACGACGAGGCCGCATCTGCAGGCCGCATTGCGAACTCCAGCCGGCTACGTCGGGCTGGTCGCGTCCCGAAAGCGGGCCGCATCGACTCTCGGGTACCTGCGCGACCGCGGGGTGTCCGAGGCCGAGCTCTCCCGCGTGCAGGCGCCTGCGGGGCTCGACCTCGGCTCCACGGACCATCGAGAGATCGCGGTCGCCGTCCTAGCCGAGTTGGTGGCACGGCGAGCGCACGGGGAACTGCGCTCGCCGGTCGCTGCTGGTTTCAACGGCCTCGCCCACAGCCGCCGATCCCGTGTGCGGAATGGCCGTCGAGATCGCTACCAGCCGATGGCATGCCGATCACGGCGGCCGCCGGTGGTACTTCTGCAGTCCCGGCTGCTTGCACAGCTTCATTGCCGACCCGGAAGCCGGCACCATGTAGCGTCGGTAACGTCGACCGTGACGTCCAGCTGAACCACACGATTGTCCGTGTCCGAGACAAGCAGGAGTCCGCGACGTTCCTGGCCGAGATCCTCGGCCTTCCCGAGCCCACGTCGTTCGGCCCGTTCCTGATCGTCCAGGTGGACAACGACGTGTCGCTGGACTTCGCCGACGATCACGGCGCCGCGCAACCACAGCACTATGCCTTTCTGGTCACCGAAGACGAGTTCGACCAGATCTTCGACCGAATCCTGCGGCGGGGACCTGCCGTACTGGGCCGACCCGTTCAAGCATCGCCAGGGAGAGTTCAACACCAACGACGGCGGTCGCGGCGTCTACTGGGAAGACCCGAGCGGGCACTTCCTGGAGATCATCACCCGCCCGTACGGCAGTGGAGGCTGAGACGTCCTGTGTCCTATCCACCGCCGCGCTACGCCGGTGAAACCGGTGATGTCAGCGCGTCCCTCCGACGTGCCGATCAAGAGCCGGAGCTGACCTACCCGTCAGGTGTGACGGTCCATTACCTCGCGACGGGTGCTTCTACCGACGGCGAGTTCGGGCTCTACCGCTGGGATTTCGCTCCAACCGTCAGCGGACCCGACCCGCACTTTCACAAGACGATCTCCGAGTCGTTCTTCATCCTGTCCGGCGCAGTAAACCTGTACGACGGTGACCAGTGGATCGAGGCGACGTCGGGTGACTTCTTGTTCGTCCCAGAGGGCGGCATCCACGCGTTCAAGAACGAGAGCGGCGAGGCAGCGTCGATGCTGCTCCACTTTGCGCCCGGCGCCCCACGCGAGGACTACTTCGAGACCCTGGCCGAGGTTGCAAGCGGGCGCGTGCTCAGTGACGAGGAGCGGACGGAGTTCTACCTCCGGCACGACACGTATTGGCTCTGACCGGGTGTCACGCGGGCGGCTCAGGACCAGATCAGTGTCAAGATCGTCGCGGTTGCCGATGGGACAAACCATTCGCTGTTACAGGCCACGGCGGCGGCGACCCGGCGGTCAGGAGTGATTTCCAACGCGGTGGTGAACCCCTCCCACTCTCCGCGATCGAAGAGCCCGCCGTCGATGCCGATGTAAATCCCAGCGCCGTATCGCTCGACTTCGAACAGCTCAGAGACACTCAGCGACGTTCGCGCAGCGCCGGCGAGCTGTGCGTACTGGATTGGCGACCCTCCAAGCCGACCGGTTCGGAAGTTGTCCGCCCACCGCACCAGGTCCGACGGCGTGCTCTGGATCCCGCCGTCGCCTACCTGCTCCCATGCCCAATCGACTTCCTCGTGGCCACCTTCAATGGCCTTCCGGTACGAAACCGCCTTGTCGCCGATCTGCCCAGATGGATCCATCGTCATGTCCAAATCGAGCGGTTCGAACACTCTTTCCGACAAGACTTGAGGCAGTGTCGAACCAGTAATGGTGCTCACTGTCTCGGCCAGGAGCAGATAGTCAGAACTGGAGTGCCGGAACATGAAGCCCGGCCTGAACCACAGCTCGGACATGCCTCCTCGCACGGCTTCGAACGCGGCTTCCTGGGTCACGGCATCCTGCGGCTCGAATCCCACACTCAGTAGTCGGTCGACGACGTCCGGCACCCCACTGGTGTGGTGGATCAGGTCGTCGATGGTGACATCGGCGGCCCAGTCCGGCATTCCGTCCAGATAGGCAGACACTGGGTCCTCGAGTCGCACGAGGCCCTCGTCGGCGAGGAGCAGGACAGCCATTGCCGTGAACTGGTTCGAGATCTTTCCAATGTCGAAGACCGTGTCAGAGCTCAGCTCGGTACCGGAACCGATGTCAGCGACGCCGTAGGCCCCGGTCCATACGACTTCGCCTTCCACCCCGACGGCTCCAGAACAGCCGGGCTCGTCGGCAACGATGGCGGCGCCTAACGCGGCATCGCTGCGACGTGAACGGTCGTCGGAGTCGGGGTTGCGATCTTCGTCCGGGCTCTGGACGAAGCTACATGCGGCAAGAACCAACAACGCAATAGCGACCGAAGGTCTGGCCATTCGCCTTCGTGCGTTGCTAAGGCGGCTGACGTAGCTCGACAACGTGTCCACGACTCTCGCTCGCTGCTTGCCGACGGTGGTTGCGACCAATTGTCGGTCATATTCGGCGGGAAGCCCTGGTTCAGGCGACCACACTCTCCGGCGCCCTGCTGCCTTCTGGAAGAAGCAGCACGGCTCCGATCAGGAAGCACAGAGCTCCGAGCGAGGTGAACACGTTTGTCACGCCCGTGTTGATCAGCGCGTCAGTCCCAGGGACAACATAGGACGCGACAGCGGCGATCCCGAACGCGACGCAACCCAGCAGGTTGACAGTCACGATTCGCGATTCCAGCGTCCGCTTCGGCCGTGCCCATAGCCGTCCCGAAACCTCGATGTAGGCGAGGTAGCCGGAGACCAGGAAGCAGATGGAACCCAGAGCGTCCGGGCGCCACACCAACTGGTCATACGAGCTGGACTCGACGCTGGTCTGCAGGGCCCGGAAGGTGGTGAAGTTGAAGAACACCGTTCCGACGAGCTGCACACCGCTACTCCACCAGTCGATCCGCCGCGGCTCGAACGTCACGACTTTCAGGCGGCCGGCCCGGTCCCCCGGTCCAGGGTCCGAGTTGATCGTCTCCAGCCACTGCAACGCTGCGGCGGAAGTGAACAACACCGAGCCGACGAAGAACACGACGGCATCCGTCGTCGCGCTGACCAGGTCGAAGAACCACGGCATCGGCGCTATCAGGAAACAGGCCGAGCCGGCGGCGAACAGGATCCCAATCCACCACGACGCATGCCGAGCCGACTGGTGGACGCGTTCGCGGCGATGTCGCACCCGAGACAGGAGCGAGGCGTGCTTGCGATGGCTCCGCGACGACCATTCGACAGTGGCGCCGTCCGTCCGCTGATAGGTGACGTGAGTGGTGAACGGACCAATGGACCGACTCCCGACCGGCGTCCAACCCGAAGGAGTGCTCGGATACGTGATGCTGGACATCACCCACGCCGTCAGTGATGGAACGCAGCCGCGCTGTCGCTGTCGTGCACGGGTTCCGGCTGCTTCTCCAACCGTGGGAGTTGGCGTTTGAGGTCAGCGAGCAGCATGTCGGCCAGGTCGTGGCTGAAGCCCCGCCGGACCACCACCCGCAGCGCCGCGAGGTCCTCACGGTTCTTCGGGAACGTGTAGGCGGGCAGCTGCCAGCCCCGCTCACGCATCGCGTTGGAGACGTCGAAGACGGTGAAGTTGTCGATCTGGTCCTTGACTGTGAATGCGAACACCGGCAGCTCGTCGCCTCGGGTGATCAGCTCGAACGGGCCCAGCTCGGCGATTTCGCCGGACAACCGGGTCGCCACGTCGCGCGCGTACCCCTGCACCTTTGTGTACCCGTCCATCCCGAGGCGAAGGAAGTTGTAGTACTGGGCGGCGACCTGGGCGCCCGGTCGGGAGAAGTTCAGCGCGAAGGTCGGCATGTTGTCGCCGAGGTAGTTGACCCAGAACACCAAGTCGTCGGGCAGTGCCGCCGCGTCCCGCCAGATGATCCATCCGACGCCTGGATAGACCAACCCGTACTTGTGGCCCGAGGTGTTGATCGAGCTCACTCGGGAGAGGCGGAAGTCCCACTGCAGGTCCTGGTCGAGGAACGGCGCTATGAAAGCGCCAGAAGCCCCGTCGACGTGCACCGGGATGTCCAGACCGGTTTCGGCCTGGTAGTCATCAAGCGCCGCGCAGATCTCCGCGACTGGCTCGTACGAGCCGTCGAAGGTCGAGCCGAGGATGGCCACCACCCCGATGGTGTTCTCATCGCAGACCTTCACGGCCTCTTCAGCTGAAAGGTGGTAACGGTCGCCTTCCATCGGGACGAGCCGCATCTCCACGTCCCAGTAGTTGGCGAACTTCTCCCAACAGACCTGGACATTGATGCCCATGACCAGGTTGGGCTTGTCGGTGGGCTTGCCGTCAGCTGCCCGTCGCTGCTGCCACCGACGCTTGAGCGCGAGACCACCGAGCATCGCGGCCTCGCTCGATCCGGTCGTGGAACACCCGATTGCTTGCGCACTGTCCGGGGCGTTCCAGAGCCGGGCCAGGATCTCCACGCACCGCATCTCCAGTTCCGCCGTCTGCGGGTACTCGTCCTTGTCGATCATGTTCTTGTCGAAGCACTCGGCCATGAGCTTGTCGGCCTGCGGCTCCATCCAGGTGCTCACGAAGGTGGCGAGGTTGGTCCGGGCATTGCCGTCGAGCATCAGCTCGTCATGGATGATCTGGTACGCGACATCCGGGTCCATGGACGATTCCTGCAGCCGATGCCGCGGAATGGTCCCGCCTTCCGTCGTGAACAGCGGATCGACCGACAGCGTCGACGAGCGGCTGGCCGATTTCGGGTGCTTCAGGACCATCTGAGTGCCTCCTCGGCGCGCTGGGCGTGAGCCGTGCCCACATCACAGCAGGTAATTGCCGGTCGGGTAATCACCCGTATCGGGTTACCGGCCAGCGATAGTCATCCGGCGCGGACGAAGCAAAAGCCGGATCGGTGCGAGATCGTTGCTCCAGGTACGCCTGTGAGATGGAGGGCTGGGCAGGGATGACTACAACGACCGAGAGCACAGACCAGCAGCCGGCGGACGTCCTAGTGGTATTCGGGATCACGGGCGATCTGGCCAAGGTGATGACCTTCCGGTCGCTGTATCGGCTGGAAGCCCGCGGACTACTGCAGTGCCCGATCGTCGGCGTTGCCGTCGACGACTGGACCGTTGACCAACTCGTGCAGCGCGCACGCGAATCGATCGAGGGCACCGGTGAGCAGCTCGATCCTGCCGTATTCGACCGTTTCGCGGCGCGGTTGTCGTACGTGAGCGGCGACTTCACCGACCCGGCCACCTATGCCAGAGTCGGGGAGGCGATCAAGGGTGCCAACGATCCCGTCTTCTATCTGGAGATTCCCCCATTCCTGTTCGGCACGGTCGTCAAGGGCCTGGCCGAGGCTGGATTGACCCAGACCGCACGCATCGTCGTAGAAAAGCCGTTCGGCCACGATCAAGCGTCGGCTCACGACCTGGCCGAAGACCTACACCAGTACATCGACGAGTCCCAGCTCTACCGGATCGACCACTACCTCGGGAAGATGGGCCTGGAGGAGATCCTGTACCTCCGGTTCGCCAACTCGATCCTGGAACCGGTCTGGAACCGCAACTATCTGCAGTGTGTCCAGATCACGATGGCCGAGGACTTCGGAGTGGAGGACCGCGGCCACTTCTACGATCCGGTCGGAGCGCTACGCGACGTCGTGGTCAACCACCTGATGCAGGTTGTCGCGGCCGCCGCCATGGAGGCGCCTGCGCGCGGTGATCCGAGGACGATCAAAGAGGCGCAGGTGGCACTCTTCCGGTCCGTTGCGGAAGCCAACCCCACTTACTACGTGCGCGGCCAGTACGACGGCTACCTCGGCATCGACGGCGTCGTACCGGACTCGACGACCGAGACGTACGCCGCCTTGCGAATCGAGATCGAGAACTGGCGCTGGTCCGGTGTGCCCTTTTTCATCCGCACTGGCAAGCGGCTGCCGACGACCCAGACCGAACTGCGGCTGGTTTTCAAGGACTCACCCCGCCTCGGATTCTTTCCAGCCGGGCGCCAACCCCCTCCGGATCAACTCGTGGTCAAGTTGGATCCGTCGACCGGAGTCAGGATTGTCATCGATGCGCACCGGGCGGATGTCGCCGGCGTCGCGCCCATCGAGCTCGACATGGAGTTCACGGCCGAAGGCGGCGAGGGCCCGACGCCGTACGAGGTGTTGCTGCACGCCGCGATGATGGGCAACAGCACCCGGTTCGCGCGCCAAGACGGGGTCGAGGAGACCTGGCGGATCATGCAGCCGCTGCTTGACGCGCCATCGCCGGTCCACTCCTATGCGCCGGGATCATGGGGTCCGGCGGCCGCCGACGCGTTGACCGCAGACGACGGCGGATGGCAAGCACCGTGGATAGCACCATGAGCGCGGCGCCTCGGTAGGCACGATGGCGGAGCGCATTTCCGCTGGTCGAGAATCCCTGGCGCGCTATGTTTTCGGTCTTGCCCATCGTTGGTTCGCCGACGCGGGCGCTTTCGTGGACTCGTCAGCGCCCACCCGCGTGTCAGGCAAGCCGGGGTTGTTCCCTTCAGGGAGGCGCGTCTGATGACCGACTCGCACGACCCTGAGGGTGCTGCGTCACCCGCTGCGGGGCCTGCTGCATCGCCGTCGGCTGGGCCACTGGTGATGGACCCGGTTACGGTCATCCGGTCGAGGCGGTACCTGTCGGCGCTGCTGCTGGCCGCGATCCTGGGCATTCCGATCTCGGCTGTTGCCTACGGCTTCCTGACACTCGTCACGAAGATCCAGGAGTACTTGTTCGACGACCTGCCGCAAGATGTCTTCGAAGGGAGCGTTCCAGCTTGGTGGCCGGTGCCCTGGTTGCTGCTGTGTGGACTGTTGACCGCGTTGACCATCCGGTACTTGCCCGGCAATGGGGGCCACTCACCCGCCCTGGGCTTTCACGTGGGTGGAGGTCCGCCCATCGACAGGGAGCTCCCCGGCATCGTGCTCGCCGCACTGACCACGCTCAGCCTGGGCGCGGTTCTCGGGCCCGAGGCGCCCTTGATCGCTATCGGCGGCGGCCTTGCGGCGCTGACCGTGCACCTTGTGAAGAAGGATGCCCCACCGATGGCCTTGACGATCATGGCGTCGGCCGGCAGCTTCGCGGCGATCAGCACGCTGCTCGGATCCCCGGTCCTCGGCGCGTTCTTGATCATGGAGGCCGCCGGCGTCGGGGGTGCGACGCTGAGTCTTGTCGCGCTGCCGGGACTTCTCGCATCCGGCATCGGCGCCCTCACCTTCGTCGGCCTGAACAACTGGACGGGCCTCGGCAACTTCTCGCTGACCCTGACGTCGGTGCCGCCGGCAGTGGATCCGACGGTGGCCACCATGGCCTGGGCCCTTGCCATCGGCGCGGGCGGCGCACTGCTGGGCTGGGTGATCCGCTGGATCGGACTGTCGCTCCGCCCGGTCGTACACGTGAACCGGGTTCTGGTGACGGCGGTTCTCGGCCTGCTCATCGGCCTGACTGCGATGGCCTATCAGCTCATCTCCGGACAAAGCTTCACGCACGTGCTGTTCTCCGGTCAGAGTGCCATGCCCGAGCTGGTCGAAAACGCCGCCGACTACTCGGTCGGCGTGCTGCTCCTTCTTGCCGCGTGCAAGACGCTTGTCTACGGGCTGTCGTTGAGCGCGTTCCGCGGCGGACCGATCTTCCCCGCCATGTTCATCGGTGCTGTGCTCGGCATCGCCATGAGCGGGCTGCCCGGCATGAGTCTGGCGCCCGCGATCGGCATGGGAATCGGAGCCATGTGCGCCGCGATGCTGCGGCTGCCGATGACCTCGACGCTGTTGGCCACCCTGCTGCTCGGCGCAGATGGTCTGTCGGTGACACCGGAGGTCGTGGTCGCAGTAGCGGTGGCCTTCGTGGTCACCTCTGTGCTCCCGGATCCGGGGCCGAAAGACCCCGCGCAGCTGCCGGCGTGACGCAGTGGCCCGCCGGGACCGGAGCCGGTCGGTCGGGGTTAGGCCTGCTTTCATCCGCTGAGGACGATGCGATCCAGCACAGGGGCATGCATTGATGGAGTCGTTACTTTGCCGGCCTACGGAAGACGCCATGACAACAACACCTGGTCCGATCCCCGCTCGCGACTCGACGCGTCGACACCGCAGCATCCGCCTCATCGGCGTTGTCATGCTCTGTGCATTGCTCGTTGCGTGCGGTGATGACACCACCTCGTCATCGACCGCCACAACGAGCGCGTCCGCTCAATCAACGGCGACCGGCACCGAATCCCCGACCGGCGGTACCGCGTCGCCAACCGGCAGCGAACAGCTCTGCGCTGATATCGACGCCTTCAAGAGCTCGATCGAAGACCTGAAGAACGTCGACATCGTCAAGTCCGGCACGTCGGGCCTTCAGGCCGCCGTCGACAAGGTGAAAACCAGCTCTGCAGGCTCTGCGTACGTCAGCGGCAGACGAGGCCAAGGACGAGATCCAGGCCGTGGAGGATTCCCTCAAGGACCTCGAGACAGCTATCAGCAACGTCAGCTCGGGTGGGGAAGCGGCCGTGGTCACGGCAGCAGCCAAGGTCGTGTCCTCGGGGAGTGCGCTCGTACAGAGCCTGCAGGACATCGACTGCAGCTAACACGTCGATCTGAAGCCGATTGAAGTTCGTTGAAGCACCCACCTGGCACCGAGTAGTTTCGGCAGAGTGCAAGGGCAGGCTGACGGGGCTGATTCTGCTCTTTCGGATCCAAAGCCCGCAATCCTTGAGCTCGTCGGCGGTCGGGGCGCTCGATCCCAAGTTCCATGCGCCCGCGACCCGCTCGGGCGTAGTCGCCCGAACCACGCTGCTCGACCGGCTGTTCGATTCGGATGAGCCCGTGATCACCGTCGTCGCTCCGCCTGGATACGGCAAGACGACGTTGCTCGCGCAATGGGCAGAACACCTCGGCCCGCGCGTGGCGTGGGTTTCGTGCGAGAAAACTGACAACGATCCTGTCGCACTGTGGACCGCAGTCATCACCGCGTTAGGCCAGATCGCGCCCGTGAGTCCTGCAGCGTCCCAACTGCTCGCCACGTCCGGTGGTGGCGTTGACGTCATTCCGTCGTTGGTGTCGACCTTCGGCACGTCAGTGGGCCGTTGGTCTTGGTGCTCGACCATGCGGAAGCGGTGACGAGCAAGGAGTGCCGGACCTCGATCGCCGAATTTGCCCTTCGTGTTCCAAAGGGGTGGCGGCTCGCCATGGCGTCCCGCGACCCAATACCGATCCCCACAGCGCAGCTGCGCGTGCAGGGCCGGATCGTCGAGATCGGGACGACTGAGCTTGCCATGGCCCGCAACGAGGCGTCGGAGTTGCTCAGGGCCGCCGGCGTCGAGCTCGCTGACTCGAGGATGGACGAGCTCCTCCAGCGGACAGAGGGTTGGCCAGCGGGGCTGTATCTCGCCGCCCTGGCCATGAGGGATGGCAGTCCGGCCGAGGGTTTTACCTTCACCGGAGATGACCGCTTGATGGGCGACTACCTTCGATCCGAGCTGCTGACCCGCGTCTCGAGTTCGCAGGCGAGCTTCCTCATGCGAACGTCGGTCCTGGACCGCATGTCCGGGCCGCTGTGCGACGCGGTGGTAGGCGGAAAAGGGTCTGCGCGGGTCCTCGAACAGCTCGTGGTCCGAAACCTCCTGGTGGTACCGCTCGACCGCCGCGGCGAGTGGTACCGCTACCACCACCTCCTGCGCGAGCTATTGCGGACCGAGCTCCAGGCGGAATGATCCGGACCTGATGCCGGAGCTGCACTCGCGGGCGGCGGCTTGGTATGAGTCGAACGGCATGCCCGAGACCGCCGTCGACCATGCCCAGACCGCGGGCGACGCCGAACGAGTTGCCCGGCTCGTGCTGGATCTGATGAATCCGGTGTGGGCGAGCGGGCGGGTCGACACAGTCCGGCGCTGGATGGAGTGGCTGGAAGAGCGGCCATCGGTTCGCCATTATTCCGCTATCGCCGCTCATGGCGCGCTGATCTTCGCGCTGCTCGGGCGGCCGAGCGAGGCCGAACGCTGGGCCGCGGTCGCGGAGCGCCTCCCCGCCACTGGGACGCTGCCCGACGGCAGCACGGTGGCTGGGACGTTGGCGTATCTGCGAGCGAACCTTGGCCGTGACGGCCCGGAAATGATGCGCCGCGACGCCCGCGAAGCCTGGGATGGGCTCAGTCCGACCAGCCCGTACCGGACGGCCATGCGTGCACACCGAGGGCCTTTCGTACCTGCTTGATGGGGACCCGGATCGTGCCGACGCAGTGTTCGCCCACACCTACGACATTGCTACCGGCTTCGGCGCCTTGCCAATGATTGCGTTGATCCTCGCCGAGCGGTTCCTGATAGCAGCAGAACGGGAGGACTGGCCCGCAGCCGACGCGCTAATGGTGCGCGCTGCGGAAATCCTGGAGTCGGGGCGTTTTGACGGCTACTGGACCAGCGCTCTCGTCTTCGCAGCCGCGGCGCGGGCCGCGGCACACCGTGGACAAATGCATTCAGCGCGCCAGTACGTCAAGCGCGCTGCCCGGCTGCGG
Source organism: uncultured Actinomycetota bacterium (assembly GCA_963794465.1). Taxonomy (GTDB): domain Bacteria; phylum Actinomycetota; class Actinomycetes; order Jiangellales; family Jiangellaceae; genus JACVRX01. The sequence continues at coordinate 40,948 of CAWCED010000030.1, forward strand.
CCGCTGCTGACCTACGCGCTCCCTGTCGTGTCGGTCCAGGCATTGCTGGAGTTGGCGCGGGCATATCTCGCGGTTGTCGACCCGGCTGGTGCGCGTGCCGCCTTGGAGCAGGCCCAAGGAATCCTGCAGCAACGGCCTGACCTCGGAACACTCTCAGCAGCGGCCGATCAGCTGCAGTCGAGACTGGGACAGATCGTTGTCGCCGAACTCGGCGTTTCGTCGCTCACGACTGCCGAGCTACGACTGCTACCGCTGTTGCCCACTCACCTCTCGTTCCCCGAGATCGGCGACCGGTTGTTCATCTCCCGGCACACCGTGAAGAGCCAGGTGAACTCCCTCTACCGCAAGCTCGGGGTGTCCTCCCGCGGCGAAGCAGTGGATCGCATGGCCGAACTCGGTCTGCACGCCTGAAATACTGGCGGATTCAGCTGCGTCCCGGCCACTCGACTCGTAGGCCCCAGATTCCACGCCAGTATTTGCCGGGTTCGAGCTCGATCAGATCCGTGCCGGAGCGGAACGCGTCCGGCGGGCAGGTCATCGGCTCGACGGCGATCGCCATCCGGCGTCGCTCGGGCTGGCCCACCCCGTCTCCCGTGTAGACCATCAGGTAGCGAAAGGCGTCGTCGACCCACAGCTCGACGGAACGGCCGTCGTCCGGGTCCGCCAGCCTGGCGACGGCACGCCCGTCGTCGCCCCGGACCAGCCCGCCGAAGCAGGTGTCCAGCTGTGTCGATCCGATCCGGCGCGGCTCGGTGAAGTCGCACGTCGTCGCCGTCGACCGGCACCATCGCGGATGCCGGTCGGGTCAAGGTAGTCGGTGGCGGGCAGGGTCAGCTCGAGCCCGTCGATCGAGGTCGTTCCGAGAGTGAGGTAGGGATGGAACCCGACGCCGAACGGAGCTCGCTCGGTGTCGGCGTTGACCGCCTGGAAGGTCACGGTCAGCCCGGCTGTCGTCGAGCGCGTAGGTAACCTGGAGATCCAGCTGCCACTCGTATCCAGGCTGCGGTCGCACGGCGCACGACAACGTGACCGACGCCGACTCGTGCGCGACCGGTGACCAGTCCAGCCAGCGCACCAGCCCGTGGATCGCCGTGTTCCGGCCGAGCTCGTTGATCGGCGCCTGGCAGTCGCGGCCGCCGTACCGGTAGCTGCCGTCGGTGAGCCGGTTCGGCCAGGGGGCGAGCACCTGGCCGCGCCCGTCGGTCGCCCGCTCGTCGGTTCCGAAGCCATCGACCACATCCACGCCGTCGACCGTGCAGCTGCGCAGCGTGGCGCCGATCTGGGTGACCTGCGCGTGGGAGTTGCCGTGGGCGATGGCGTACTGCTGGCCGGACGGCGGCCCGGCGCTCTGAGCATCGTCGAGAAACATCGGTTATCCCTGGGAGGTTGCCAGCTTTGGGGACGGTTGGCGCCGGGTGACCGCGAACGACAGCAGGGCCAGGCCGCCGGCGGCTACCGCGGTCCAGCCGTAGATGGTCGACAGGCTGGTGCCGCTGTCGACGAGCGGCCCGAGGTTCTCGGCGCGCGACGCCATGGGTCTGCGTCTCTAGCCGAGCCTCGACACCAGGTGGTCGCCGACCCGCAGCGCGTTGGCCATCGCAGTGAGCGCCGGGTTCACCGCGCCGATGCTCGGGAAAAAGCTGGTGTCGACCACGTAGAGGTTGTCCAGCTCGTGCGCCTTGCAGTCGGTGTCCAGAACTGAGGTCGCCGGATCGGTCCCGAACCGTACGGTGCCGGCCTGGTGGGCGCAGCCAGCGACCGGGATGTCGTTCTTCATGTAGATGTCGCGCGGGATCAGGTGGTGCGGGTGCATGCCCAGGTGGCTCAGATGCTTCTTCACCCGGTGGTACAGCTGCTCGAGCGGCTCCCGGTTGTTCGGCGTGTATCGCAAGACGATGTTGCCGTCTTCGGCGAGGGTGACCCGGTTATCGGGGTCGGGCAGGTCCTCTGTCGAGAGCCAGAAATCGATGGCCCGCTCGGCGACCTCGTCGAGTGCGAACGTCGGCGCCAACTTTGTCTCGATTGGCTTCTCGCCTCGGTACATCGGCGCAGAGGACTTGCCGACCATCTGCACATTGCCCATCGGGTAACCGAAGTCGTCGTCGCCGAAGTAGTAGTCGTTCATCCCGAGGGTCTTCTGGAACCGGGTGTCGTTCTTTTCCATCGAGACGGCCAGGAATGCCCGGCTGTTGTGGAAGACATAGTTTCGGCCGACCTGGTCCGAGCCGTTGGCTAGCCCGTTCGGGTGCTTGTCGTTGGCGCTGGCCAGCAGCAACTTCGCCGAGTTGGCCGCACCGGCGGAGACCACGACCACCGAGGCCGTGAAGCGCTGCTCCGCGCCGTCGACATCGGCGACGACCGATGTGACCGTCCGCCCCGACGGGTCCGTCTCGAGCCTTTGCACTGTGGCGTTGCGAACCAGCGTGACGTTGTCGTGCCGCAACGACGGACGCACCGCGATCACGTCGGCGTCGGACTTGGCGTGCACCAGGCAGGGAAACCCGTCGCAGGTCGCGCACCGGATGCAAGTGCTGAGCGCAGGGTTCGCCTCGTCGAGCATGATCCCGCAGGGGGCATGGAACGGATGCATGCCCACACGAGCCATGTCGTCGAACAGCTGCTGGATCCGTGGCTCGTGCGACACCGGCGGGAACGGGTACGGCGCCCCGGCTGGCGGGTCGGTCGGGTCCTCGCCGCGGGCGCCGTGAACCTGGTAGAGCTGCTCGGCCTGCGTGTAGTAGGGCTCGAGCTCGTCGTAGCCGATCGGCCATGCCGGCGAGATCCCGCCATGGTGCGTGAGCTCGCGGAAGTCCTGCTCGCGCAGCCGGTACAACGCAGCTCCGTAGAACTTCGTCGCCCCGCCGACGAAGTAGTGGATCTGCGGCTGGAACGCGCTTGCCGTTCTCGTCGTACCAGGTGTCCTTGGAGACGTACCGGTTGTCGACGAAGACGGCCGTGGCGTCCCAGTTCTCGATCTCGCGGGGCAGCCAGTCACCCCGCTCCAGGATCAGCACCCGCTTGCCCGACGGGGCCAGCCGGTGCGCCAAGCGTGCCGCCACCGGCACCCGACCCCACGATGATCACGTCGTACTCGTCGGCCATGGCTATCCCCTCCGGTCCAGCGAGATGTGCGGCACGTCCTCGTCGTCCTCGCTCCAGGCGATGCGTTTCGGCACCGACGAGGCCTCGACGGTGGCGGCGTGGTCGCGGTCGAAGTAGTCCCAGGCCCAGGTGAGGAACGCGTCGGCCTTGCTGTGTGCTCCGCTGAGCAGCATCGCGTGCACCCCGAGCCAGGCGGCGAACGCGACCGGGCCCTCGACCTGATGATGGCGCTTGCCGACCTCGGCGACGGCGGCGTTGCGGCCGATCATCGCCATGATGCCCTTGTCCTTGTACTTGAAGGACTTGACCGGCTCGCCCCGGAGCTCGCGCAGGATGTTCTCGGCCGCCCACCGGCCCGACTGCTGCGCGACCGACCCGAGCTGCGGCAACACCGGCGCAGCTTCATCGCCGGACGGGATGTTCGCGACGTCGCCCACCGCGTAGACGCCGGGGTAGCCCTCGACGGTCAGGTCGGGACGGACATCCAGCCGTCCACCCCGGCCGGGTATCGGCCCGGCGTCCTGCGCGACGGCGGAGCCCGACTCCCCGCCACCCCACACCACGGTCCGAGCCGGGATCGTGCTGCCGTCGTCGAACTCGACCCGATCGGGATGGACTGCGGTGACGCCCGCCTCCAGCTTGACGACCGCGCCCGCCTCGGTCAGTTTCCTGTGTGAGTATTCGTGCGCCTTGCTCGAGAACGGTGCGAGCAACGCCTTTCCGCGGTCGACGATGGTGATCTGACCCGGCTCGCTCGAGCCGTCCGGTCTGTCGCAGCGCATGCATCAGCTCGGCCAGTGCGCCGGTGGTCTCGACGCCGGTCGGGCCGCCGCCCACCACCACGACGTCGAGCGCGCCCGGCTCGCCGGAACCTTCGCCCGCCATGGCCTCCTGCAGCAGCTGCTGCAGGTGCTGCCGCAGCCGCTCGGCGTCGGCCACGGAGTACAGCGGGAACGCGTGCTCGGCGGCGCCGGGCACACCGAAGAAGTTCGGCCGGGCGCCCGCCGCCATCACCACGTGCGACCCGGTGAGCGTCCGCCCGTCGGCAAGGACCAGGCTGCGTTCGGACAGCTTGGCTGTCGCCACGTCCGCGGTCAGGACCGTCGACCGACGGGTAGGTCCTTGAAGATCGTCCGATGTGGTCGGGCGATGTCCTCGGCGGGCAGCTGCGAGCTGGCCACCTGGTACAGCAGCGGCTGGAACTGGTGGTAGTCGTTGCGATCCACCAGCGTCACGTCGACACCCTCGTCGCCGAGCCTCAGTGCTGCGGCGACGCCGGCCAGCCCACCGCCCAGGACGAGGACATGTTCAGCCATCGTCGGCTCGCGTCGACTGGTCCTGCGGATCGTCTGACTTGACCGGTCCCTGTTCATGACAGCGACATCTCCTCGAGCCGGTCGGCGAGGATGATCCGGCCCGCGGCCTCGATCAGCGCCAGGTGTGAGAAGGCCTGCGGGAAGTTTCCGAGATGCCGGGAGCGGTCGACCTCGAATTCCTCGGCGTACAGGTCGAATGGCGAGGCGATCCTGAGCAGGCGTTCCATGAGGTCGGTCGCCTGCGTCATCTCACCGACGATGGCCAGGGCGGATACCAGCCAGAACGAGCAGATCAGGAACGTGCCCTCCTTGCCCGACAGTCCGTCGTCTGTCTCGCCGGTGACGTAGCGCAGCACGAAGCCGTGCTCGGTGAGCTCGGAGGAAATCGCGTCGACCGTGTTCTTCATTCGCTCGTCGGTGCCAGGCAGGAACCCGAACAGCGGCGCGAGCAGCGTCGAGGCGTCGAGCGCGTCGGTGTCGTAGTGCTGTCGCAGCACACCGCGGTCGCTGACGCCGTGTTCGAGGATGTCCGCCTTGACTTCCTCAGCCGCGTTGCCCCACTCCTGCTCCAGCTTGCGGTCGTCGCGGATCGCCGCCAATTTCGCGGCTCGGTCCAGGGCGACCCAGCCCATCAGCTTCGACGACACGTAGTGCTGGGGCGCCCCGCGGGCCTCCCAAATCCCCTGGTCCGGCTCGCGCCAGGACGCGATGGCGCCTTCGGCCTGCGACTGCACCAGGGGCCACAGCCGCCGGGGCAGGTGCTTGCTCCGACGGGTGTGCAGCAGAAGGGAGTCGAGGACCGCTCCGTACACGTCGTTCTGCCGCTGGTCGAACGCGCCGTTCCCGATCCGGACCGGGCGGGCGCCCTCGTAGCCGGACAGCTCGTCGCGGGTCGACTCGGTGAGGTCACGCCGGCCGTCGATCCCGTACATGATCTGCAGGCCGCCGTCCTCGTTCGGCTCGAGGTCGGCGACGAACTGCATGAACTCGTCGGCTTCCCAGTCCAGGTTGAGGAAGTGCAGGGCCTGCAGGGTGAAGGTCGAGTCCCGCATCCAGGTGTACCGGTAGTCCCAGTTGCGCTCGCCGCCCGGCGTCTCCGGCAGCGAGGTCGTCAGCGCGGCCACGGTGGCACCCGTGGGCATGTAGGTCAGGCCCTTGATCGTGAGCGCGGAGCGCTCGAGCGGGATGCCGCAGCGAGTGGTCCGGGATGCGGGCACGGGCCAGCCAGCTGCGCCAGAACTGGACCGTCGTCGTCGATGCGCGCCGGCGGCGTCGTCGACGTCCGTGGGTGAGGCGAAGCCGTCGGCCCACGACAGCGCACAGAACGCCTTCTGCCCTTTCGACAGCACATGCCGGGCGCGGGCAGAACTGCCCTCGATGCCGATCGACATGTCGGTGCTCAGCCGAACGGTCTGCCCGGCTCCGGAGGCGTCGGCGGCGTGGCCTTGGTCGTCGACCAGCGTCCAACTGGCGGGTTCGCGGCCGTAGTCGAAGGCCGGCTCGCAGACCAGCTCGACCTCGACCGAGCCCTCCAGGCACTCGACCGTGCGCACCAGCAGGTGATCGGCGTCGTCGTCGGCTGGTGGCCTGGTGTGCGGCGTGACGACGTCCGGCCCTTGGCGCGGCCCCATCGTCAGGGCGTCATGGACCAGCAGCCAGCCACCCGGCGTGTGCCAGGTGGTCGTCATGACGTTCGTACCCGGCACGTATGTCCGTGCCGTCGGCTGGTTGATGCCATACGGCCCGAACCGGAAGGAGCCGGCACCGCGGTCGAGGAGATTCCCGAACGCGCTCGGCGAGTCGAAGGCAGGCACGCACAGCCAGTCGACCGAGCCATCCGGGGCGACCAGCGCTCCGGTGTGGCAGTTCGACAGGAAGGCGTAGTCGGCGATCGGTGGGAACGGCGACGTCGAGAGGCTCACGTCCCTGGCTCCTTCACAATCGAGGACGGGTGACGATGGGGTCGCTCGTCAACCATCGGCCGGTCCTTCCTGCGCCGCATCACCCCTGGCAGATGAGCCAGACCCGACCCCGTGGAGATCTCCCGACGTCCTCGACGCCTTCCTCCGGAAGGAGGCCCTTCTGGTCGAGGACGTAGAGCAGGACGAAACCCGGGACCACGATGACCGTTGCGAGCACCACTGCGGCCAGTACGGCGGTCAGCGTGCCGCTCGGAGACGCCGCCGCCGAGACCGTGAGGCTCTCCGGCAGCAGGTACGGCCACTGCGCAACACCCCAGGAGGCAACGACGCTGGCCACCGCGAGGATCGCGAGCAGCCGGCCGCCCCGAGGTGCGTCGCGGACGAGCAGCACCAGAGCCCCGACTCCGCACAGCACGCTGAGGATCACCAGCGGCAACGCCCGGGACGTGAGGCCGTCGAAGAGATAGGACGCGTCGGCGCGGAGGACGAAGATGCCGATCGACGGCGATGACGGCGACGACAACGGCCGACACCACGGCTCGTCCGCCGGAAGTACTCGGCCATATCCGCTGTCACCGAACCGGCGGGCGTCCCAGACCAGATAGACGGCGGCCAGATAGGCAACCGCCGCCACCGCCAGGACGCCGCCGAGGATGGACGTCGGGTTGATCCAGCTGTCCACCGGATCCCCCGCCTGTCCACCGGCCGGCACCCGTCCGGAGGCGATGCCGCCGGCGACCGCTCCCATGCAATACGGCACCAGCACCGAGGAAAGGGCGAACGCGCCCCCGAAGATGCGGCGGCTTCGGGTGGTGACGACCGCCTTGCGGAAGGCAAAGCTCGCGCCGCGCAGGACGATGCCCAGCGCTGCGATGGTCAGGGGCACGAACAGGGTCAGCGTGATGGAAGCGAACGCCTCAGAGAACGACGTCCACAAGACGACGAAGATGAAGATCAGCCAGACGTGATTGCCCTCCCAGACCGGGCCAATCGCGCGTTCGATCACACTGCGCGGTTGCCGGCCTCTCTCCGCGCCACCTGCGGTGAGGTCCCAGAAGCCCGCCCCGAAGTCGGCTCCCCCGAAGACCGCGTACGCCATCACGGCGAGCAGGAGCACGATGGCCACTGCGGTGCTCACCGGACCGCCTCCTCCTCCTCGACCGTGGCCGGGGTTGACGGCCCGCTTGGGGCGTATGGCCCGTCATGGTCGGTGAAACCGCCGGCTCGCCGGAAGCGCCGGCTCATCGCGCGCAGGACGAGGATCGTCGTGATGCCGAGGGTGAGGTAGAGGACGATGATGGCGATGAACATGATCCAGACACCGGTGTT
>CAWCED010000031.1:0-107622 GCA_963794465.1 uncultured Actinomycetota bacterium
CAGCTGCAACAGCAGCTCGTTCATCCGCTCGATGTCATGGGGATGCAGGCCGATGGTGGGTTCGTCGAAGACATAGGTGACGTCGGTGAGCGACGAGCCGAGATGGCGGATCATCTTGGTGCGCTGTGACTCTCCCCCGGACAGCGTGCCCGACGGCCGGTCGAGTGAGAGGTAGCCCAACCCGATCTCCGCGAACGAGTCGAGGACGTGTTGCAGCCCGGTGAGCAGCGGGGCCACCGATGGCTCCTTGAGGCCGCGGACCCAGTCGGCCAGGTCGCTGATCTGCATCGAGCAGAGCTCGGCGATGTTCGTTCCCTTGACCTTCGACGACAGGGCCTCCTTGCTGAGCCGAGTGCCGGCGCACTCTGGGCAGGTGGTGAACGTCACCGCCCGTTCCACAAAGGCACGGACGTGCGGCTGCATGGCCTCGATGTCCTTGGACAGCATCGACTTCTGGATCTTGGGAATGACGCCCTCGTACGTGAGGTTCACTCCCTCGACGTTGATCTTGGTGGGCTCACCGTAGAGCAGCTTATGGAGCTCCTTCTTGGTGAACTTGCCGACGGGCTTGTCCATGTCGAAGCCGGCACCGCTGAAGATGCGGCCATACCAGCCGTCCATGCTGTAGCCGGGGATCGTGAGTGCGCCCTCGCCGAGGGACTTCGTGTCGTCGTACAGCGCCGACAGGTCGAAGTCGTTGACTGAGCCCATGCCCTCGCAGCGGGGGCACATGCCGCCGTGGTACACGGCCTGACGCACCACCGTTTTCGACCCCATGGCGTCGGTCATGATCCCGCTCGCGGTCCGCCTCGGAACATTGAAGGAGTAGGCCGTCGGCGGGCCGATGTGCGGCTTGCCGAGCCTGCTGAAGAGGATCCGCAGCATCGCATTGGCATCGGTGGCGGTGCCGACAGTGGAGCGGGGGTTGGCGCCCATCCGCTCCTGGTCGACGATGATCGCCGTGGTCAACCCGTCGAGAAGATCGACCTCCGGCCGGGCCAGCGTCGGCATGAAGCCCTGCACGAAGGCGCTGTAGGTCTCGTTGATGAGCCGCTGCGACTCCGCGGCGATCGTGTCGAACACCAGGGAACTCTTGCCCGAGCCTGAGACGCCGGTGAACACCGTCAGCCGGCGCTTCGGGATCTCGACGCTGACGTCCTTGAGGTTGTTCTCGCGCGCGCCGTACACGCGGATCAGATCGTGGCTGTCCGCAACGGGCAGTGCAGGCTGCTGCGTGTCCGTCCTCGTGGCCGTGCTCATCGTGCCTCCATCTGTACACGCGGGACGCCTCGTTTCGACCGACGATCCCGGGGCTGGATTGGTTCGCTCAGTCCTCAGCTCACGGCTTTCTTCACGAGCGCGGCGATCCGCTTCTCGTCGGCGGTGGTCAACTTCGTCAGCGCGAAGGATGTCGGCCACATCGTGCCCTCGTCGAGGGACGCCGCGTCGTTGAAGCCGAACGTCGCGTACCTCTCCTTGAACTTCGACGCAGGTGTGACGTAGCAGACGACCTTGCCCTCCTCGTTGGCATATGCGGGCATCCCGTACCAGGTCTTGGGCGAGAGAGCTGGCGCGTGCTCTTTGACGATGGCGTGGATTCGCTTGGCCATGGCGCGATCCGGTGCCGGCATCTCGGCGATCTTCGCCAGCACGGCCTTCTCCGCATCCGCCCTGCCCGCTTCCGCCTTCAGCTCTTTGGCGCGCTCCTTCATCGCGGCCCGTTCCGCGTCCGTGAACCCTCTGGACCTCTTGCCGCTCGCGGGGGTTTTCTTGGCGGACTGCCGCGTGGCCTTCTTTACAGGTTTCCTCTCAGCCATGGCGAAGCACCTCCGTGCGTCGAACGTGGCCCAAGCGCTTGAGTTCCCGGGATGGTAACGGACGAACCGTCGTGAGCACCCGGCTGGCGAGCGAGCCCTGGTGGCCAGCGAGATCAACGATGGTGATGTCCATGGCAAGCACGCTAGTCGCGGCTCGGTGATCGGCGCTTCTCGATTCCTGACCGGTCGTTGCTGCGCCGGGCCAGCAGCAGCACGCACGCGACAGCGCCGAGAGCCACGGTGGCGAGTCCTGAGCCGCCGAGCGTCGCTCGCGGACCCAGCGCCGTAGTGAGCGGACCGCCGAGCACCGTGCCGAGCGGCGATGCGGTGAGCAGAACCGCGCTGCGGGCTGCGAGCATCGCGGCCAGGTGTTGCGGTGGCGACTTCGCCTGCATCAGCGTCACCGAGAGCGGCACGAACGGTCCGTAGATCGCGCCGCCGAGCGTGAAGCACGCAACGGTGACGGCCGTCGGCGCGTCGAACCCGAACGGCAGCAGCGAGAGCCCCCAGGCGACCACGATGGCGACCGTCACGGGCCAGAGCGGGAGCTGCCGTAGCGCGCCGACGGCGAGCCCGCCGAGCACCGCGCCGATGCCGAACAGCATCCAGTAGAGGCCGAGCAGCGTGCCTGGTGCGTGCAGGTCGTCGGTCACGTGCAGCGGCAGGGCGACCTCGACCGGGCCGTACAGCAGGTTGAAGAACCAGGTGAGCGTCAGCAGCCCGAGCAGCTCGGGATGGGACCGCAACAATGCGAGCCCGCCGCGGGCGGCTGTCTGGTCGATGGCGGAGACGTGCCCCGACTCCGGCAGCCGGGTGCGCACGACGAGCACGGCGAGGAACACGTAGGTGAGAGCGTCCAGGCCGAGCACGAGCGCGGAGCTGACGTAGGTCACCAGCACACCGGCGATCGCGGGTCCGGCGATCACAGCAGCGAAGTTCAGCGAGCTCACGAGGGTGTTCGCGGCCAGCCGCTGCTCGTTGGGCAGCAGCTCGGCCAGCAGCGTGTACTTGCCCGCGCTGCCCCACGCGTGCAGCAGCGACGAACCCGCGAGCAGCACGACGTACAACGGCGGCGTCAGCAGCCCGGCGAGCCAGGCGAGCGGTACGGCGCCGAGGAACACGCCGCGCACCACGTTGTCAGCGAGCAGCAGCCGCCTGGCCGGCACCCGGCGCAGACGCCGACCGAACGCCAGCGCTCCGACCACGCCCGGCAACGTGTACGCGGCCACCGCACCGCCGACCCACAGCCCGGCGGTCGCCTGCGGCGCGAGCTCGATGGCGAGCCACGGCACCGCGACGAAACTCATCCCGTCGCCGAGGTACGAAACGGCGAAGCCGAGGATCAGCCACCGGAACCCCCGGTTTGCGAGCACCGGCCGGTAGGCGGAGGGGACGAGGCGTCGGAGCCCCAAGGGCACCTCGCGACGATGCACCTGAGATCGATCTCGTCTCAGCTGCGGACCTCAAAGCCGAGGGCGGCGCGGTAGAAGGCCAGGGATGCCTCCAGGTCGTCATGCGGGAGGAAGCTCGCGTGAATGGTGATGTCCATGGTGGTCACGCTAGGTGCGGCTCTGGGGCCGGCGCTTCTCGATTCCTGATCGGTCTAGTCACCTTTCGCCGCGCAGGACGGCATCCCGCCGTCGTGCGCCGCATGGCGCCTCTGTCAGAGGACAACCCTAGGGTTGGCGCCATGACAACCACACCGATCGTCCTGGTTCCCGGGTTCTGGCTCGGCGCGTGGGCGTGGGACGAGGTCGCCGACTCCCTGCGTGCCGACGGGCACGAGGTCACGGCGATGACGCTGCCTGGTCTCGAGTCGGTTGACGCCAACCGGTCCGCGATCACGTTCGCCGACCACGTTGACGCGATCTGTGCAGCGGTGACCGCGGCGGGGCGTCCCGTCGTGCTCGCCGTGCACAGCGGTGCCGGCGCCCCCGGCTATGCGGTCACGGACCGCATCCCCGAGCAGATCGCGGCCACGGTTTACGTCGACACCGGCCCGGCGATCGGCGCACTCGACCCCGACTTTGCCGCCGTGGAGAAACCGCTGCCCTCGCGGGATGAGCTCGCGGCGGAGGAGAACCTGGAGGGGCTCACGGAGGAGCATCTCGACACGTTCCGGCGGCGGGCCGTACCCGAGCCCGGTGCCGCGCTTCGGGACGCCGCCGAGCTGACCAACGACGCACGCCTCGACGTGCCGAGCACAGTGGTGTGTACGGCGTTCACGTCGGAGCAGTACCAGGATGCCGTCAAGGAGGGCTATGCATTCGTGCGCGGCTTGGCCGAGCTGCGTGAGGTGACCTACGTCGACCTCCCGACCAGCCACTGGCCGATGTGGTCGCGGCCAAAGGAACTCGCCGCGATCATCGGCGACGTCGCACACCAAGCATCCGGGGCTGACTGACCGACCGTCGCGGATAGAGCCGACAAGAACCCGGGCAAGGGGCCGACGTGGTCGTCACCGGCCGCTATCGGCGTCGATGACGCTCGCCATCCGGTCGACTGCTGCCGCCAGGATCTCCCTGCTGGTGCCCATGTTCAGCCGAGCATGGCCGGCACCCGGGCGGCCGAAGCTTGGTCCGGGGCTGAGTGCCACCCGCCCGCGGGCCAGGAAGGCGGCACTCGGGTCGTCGCCGAGACCGAGCTCGGTGCAGTCCAGCCAGGCGAGGTAGCTGGCGTCGGGTGGCCGGTACCGGATCGCTGGGATCCGGGCCGCAAGGAGCTCCCCCACGTAGCGACGATGGCTGTCAAGTACGCCGCGCACCTCGTCCAGCCACGGTTCGCCGTCATGGAAGGCGGCGATGCTTGCGAGAACGCCCAGATGCCCGACCCGCCACAGAAGCTCGTCCGGTAACTGTTCGAGGAGCCGCCTCGTCGCCGGTGCGGCCGCAATGATCGCTGCGCATTTCAGGGCGGCAATGTTCCACGCCTTGCTCGCGGACGTGAAGACGATCCCGTGCTGGGCCGCCTGTTCCGACACCGATACGAACGGATGGTGGGTTCGGCCCGGGAGCACCAGCGGAGCGTGGATCTCATCGGCCAGCACAGTGACGCCGTACCGGGCCGCCAGCAGCGCAAGGCCCTGAAGGTCATCGCGATCGTGGACCGTGCCGGTCGGGTTGTGCGGTGAACACAGCAGGTGGACCCGGGCCCCGTCCCGGAACGCATCCTGCAAGGCGTCTAGGTCCAGCGACCACCCGCTTCCGGTATGCCGCAGTGGCACCTCCACCAGCCGGCAGCCGACCTCGGCCACCCACGGGAAGAACGAGTCGTAGACCGGCGGGTTGATCACGACCGGCTCCCCCGGTCGGAGTAGTAGGCGGAGCACTTCGACCACGGCGACACCGACCTCCGGGGCGAGGGTCACCTGCGCCGGGTCGATCTGCCAGGCCCAGCGCCGGGCGGCAAATCCGGCCAGCGCCTCAGCCACCGCAAGGCTGGGGCTGGCATAGCCGAGGTCGGACCGATCGATCGCGGTGTGCAGAATCGCAGCGATCGGCTCCGCAATCGGGAAGTCCATTTCGGCTACGGGCAGCGGCAGCACATCAGGTGGGTAGGTCCCCCATTTCGCGCTCTTCCGCTGCCGTAGGTCCGCCAGCGAGATCTCATCCACGACTGCCATCCGCGCCTCCATACCTACTCGGCCGCGGGAAGTGGCCCGGTCGACTCGCGCGCGCTCGGCTGGTGCCCGACGACGACGGTCGCATTCAGCTCATCCGAATGCGCCACTCGCGGTACCAGCCCGTGTCGTGCCATGGCGTCGACAGTCTTCCCCGACTGGCGGTAGCTGACCTCGACCACCAGGTGGCCGCCTGGTGCCAGCCAGTCGCCGGCGCCGGAGATCACCCGACGGACAACGTCGAGCCCGTCTGAGCCACCATCGAGCGTCCCGTGCGGTTCGTACGTGCGGGCCTCTGCTGGCAGCAGTTCCACCTCGTCGGTAGGAACGTACGGCGCGTTTGCCACGACGAGGTCGACCCGACCTCGAAGCGACACGGACAGCGGCTCGTAGAGGTCGCCCTCGTAGACCTGGGCGCCGGTGCCCAGATTGCGCAGAGCGCACCGCACCGCAGCGGGGTCAAGATCGACGGCGTACAACTCGACCGGGTCCAGGGCCGCACGAAGTGCAGCCCCCACGGCGCCCGAACCGCAGCACAAATCCACGACGACAGCTCCCAGCGGTGTCAGCGAAACCGCCTGGCCGACGAGGAACTCGCTACGGCGGCGCGGTATGAAGACGCCGGGTTCCACCGCGATCTGCATGCCACAGAACTCGGCCCAACCCACCACCTGCTCGACGGGCAGGCCAGCAGCTCTCCGGTGCACCATCGCCGCGAGCTCGGCCGGCGTCCGTGCCGCCGACATGAGCAGCTGAGCCTCCTCCTCGGCGAAGACACAGCCGGCAGCCCGAAGCGTCTCGACGACGGTCGCTCGAGATGTCATCAGCGGTCAGGATGTCATCATCCTTGACTCCCCACTCCCCCACGCCAGATTTGTCCGATTACTCCCTACGACTCGGCTCCGCCGGCGCTCTGCTAGAGCAGAAGGGCACGGAGGTCTCTGGCGATCAAGGCAGCCGTCAGGTAACGTCCGCCAGACGAAACGGTACCGTTTCGTTTCATTCGTGCTGCGAGGAGGTGCCGTGCCGGCGATCCCCACCACCCTGGGAGCCACGGGTACCCCCCGGCCGCGGGTCGCGGGCGAGCGCGAAGACGAGATCCTCGACGCGACGGTCCGGGTGCTCGTCAATGTCGGTTACGACAAGCTCACGCTCGACGCCGTCGCCGCGGAGGCCAGGGCCAGCAAGGCCACGCTCTACCGCCGCTGGAGGAGCAAGGCTGAGCTGGTCGTCGACGCTGTGCACCGTGCCAAGGCGTGTGGCGGACCACCCGACGCCGACACCGGCTCCCTGCGAGGCGACATGCTGGCCATGGCCTGTCGTACCGGGGGCTGATCGACGACGTCCCGTTGTCGGTCTTCGCTGGTCTGATGTCGGCCATGCACCACGATCCGGGGCTGATGGCGGCCGTCCACGAGCGCTTCCTCGACCCTCGGGTCGAGTTGGCGACTCGAGTGCTGGACCGCGCCCGTCGTCGAGGTGAGATCGGCCCGGACGTGGATATTCGATTGCTCGCAGCCATTCTGCCCGCGATGGTCTTGTACCGACGGCTGGTAGCGGGAGAGCGCATCGACGCCCAATTCATCGCCCGGATCATCGACGAAGTGGTCGTCCCCGCCGCGCACTGTTCCCGTGCCGTTTCACCAACCCCGAACCCGACGCAGAAGAGAGAGTTCTGATGTCTTACGACAGCACCGCCGTGGAGAACACAGCGCCTGAGCCCGAGGTCGCCGAGAACGGTCATGGGCACCGACATCTGGGCATCGCTCTAACGATCATCAGCGCCGCCCAGTTGATGATCGTCCTGGATGTCTCGGTCGTGAACATCGCCCTGCCGTCGATCCAGACCGACCTGGGGTTCTCTGCCGCCAACCTGCCGTGGGTGATCAACGCCTACGTGCTCGCGTTCGGTGGGCTGCTGCTGCTCGGTGGCCGGGCCGGTGACCTGCTCGGCCGCCGGCGCATCTTCATGGCCGGCATCGGGCTGTTCACGTTGGCGTCCTTGCTCGGCGGCATGGCACAGAGCGAGGCCTGGCTGCTTGCGGCTCGGGCTCTGCAGGGCGTCGGCGCCGCGATCATCGCGCCAACCGCGCTGGCGCTGATCACCACGACCTTCCCCGCGGGTCCGCGACGCAACCATGCCTTCGCCGTCTACGCCACGATGTCTGGGGTGGGCGCCGCGATCGGCCTCATCGTCGGCGGTGCGCTCACCGAAGTGTCATGGCGGTGGACGCTGTTCATCAACATCCCGATCGGAATTCTGCTGATCGTGCTGGCACCACGGTTCCTCGGCGAGTCTGCGCCGCAGCACGGCCGGTTCGACGTGTTCGGGGCGCTGGTGGGCACCGGCGGTCTGGTCGCGGTGGTCTACGGCCTCACCCACGCTGCCAGCCACGAGTGGACGTTCACCGTCGACGATTACGCTGCTGGTCGGCGGGCTCGTGCTGCTGCTCACCTTCCTGGTGATCGAGTCCAGGGTCGAACACCCGCTGATGCCGATGCGGATCCTGGCCGACCGGACCAGGGCGGTGAGCTTCGTGACGATGCTGATCATCGGTGCGGCGCTCTTCTCTACGTTCTACTTCATCAGCCTGTTCGTCCAGCAGGTGCTCGGCTACGACCCGCTGCAGGCTGGCTTCGCTTTCCTGCCGTTCAGCGCCGGCCTCGTCATTGCCGCGCAGATCGCCTCGGCGCTCGCCTCCCGGGTCGACCCGCGCTGGATCGCCGGTGCCGGTGCGCTGCATCTCCGCGGTCGGCATGTGGGGAACGCACAGCTGACCGTCGAGTCCACCTACCTGACCGGGTTGCTGCCGTGGATCATCGTCAACTCGGTGGGCATGGGCTTCGCCTTCGTACCGCTCACATTGACCGCTGTCAGCCGGATCGCCCGGGAGGACTCCGGAGTGGGTGCGGGAGTGCTGAACACGATGCAACAGATTGGCGGCGCACTCGGTCTGGCCCTACTCGGCACTCTGGCGACTCAGGCCACCGTCGACAAGGCGGAGGAACTTGCGGTGCTGGCTCAGAACGGTCAGTTCGATCCCAACCTGATCCCGCTGGTGGCGCAGACGGAGGGATCGTCTCTTGCGTTCTGGGTCGCCGCCGGCTTGCTTGTGGTGAGCGCCGTGATAACGCTGGTCGGCCTCAACATCAAGCACGAGGAGCTCACCGCCGACAGCCTGGAGGCCCAGCCGGTCGGCTGACGGTCCGTATCCCACGGTCAGAGATTCGTGTCGAGGCGGACCGCCTCGGTCGTCATGATCGACGGCTCGGCAAGGTCGGTGTTGTCGATGATCACAGTCGCGTGCTCCCAGGGCTGCGCCTCGCGCAGGTACAGCCGTTGGCCCTCGACATAACGCCGGTTGGCTGCCGAGTGCGGGTCCGGCGACGAGCCATCACGTCGCGCACACCGCGGAATCGACACGTCGAAGCCGACATGGAGAAAGACCGAGAAGTCCCATGCTCGTCGAAGCTCGGGTCGGTGCAAGAAGATCCCGTCGAGTATCAGGACGTCTTCGGTTCCTGCCTGCCGTTCCGGTGCGAACGCAGGGGCATCGGTTTGGTGATCGAACGCGGCTGTTCGGATCCGTCCTGAACCGCCGGGGGCGAACGGCGCTAACAGGAGTTGGTCGAGCTGCTGATAGTCGTACGACTCGCGGTAGAACCCCTCGGCTGAGGTCCGGCCAAGCCGATACCGCTCCGCCTTGGGTCGGTGGAAGCCGTCGATCGACGCTCGGACTACGGCGAGTCCCGCTTCTTCCAGTCGGTTGGTCAACTCATTGGCAAAGGTGCTCTTGCCGGCACCGTCGACGCCGTCGACCGCCAGCCGCAGCCGGCGACCGTGGTAGCGCTGCACGATCTGTTCGACGAGCTCAGCGAGCACCGCGTCACGACATGGGGAGACGACGAGCACGTGTTGACGCTAGCGGCGTGTCCGGAAGGGCCCCTCTCGCCGGGGACCCGGCCGAGGCGGGACAACCGGCGCGGGCTATAGCACGGGTGGGCTGTGGATCGCATCAGTGATCCACAGCCCGACCGGAGCAGCATCGGTCGGCATGGACACCATCACCGGTATTGCCAGCGAGCCGGACGCCTTTCGGTTCCTGACGATCGTCGTCGCTGCCGGCGAGTTGCGGCCCGGCTCGCTTCTGGTCGCCTGCACCGACCAGGACGCCCAACCCGGAACGATCGTGGCTGTCGACGAGGTTCCGGCCGATCCGCCGCAGCACTCGCGTGTACGCGCGCTCGGGCAACTGCTCGAGTTGGTCGCCGCGAGCGGCCACGCCGGTGGGTTGCTCGCCGTGTCCCGGCTCGGCGAGTGCCGGGTCCAGGGCGGCGACCTTGCCTGGCACGATGCGTTCGAGGCGACGTCCCACGGCGTCGGACTGGTCTGTCACGGCACCTACCTGGTCACTCCGGCCGGGATGTGTCGGGTGCGACCCCGGCGGCTGACCGTCGCGGCGTAAGAGATCAGCGGCCGAACCAGTCGCTGTCGCGGACGGCCCGCATGGCTTCGCGTCGGGTATCGGGGTCCAGCCGGCGCAAGTAGACGATGCCGTCGAGGTGGTCGACCTCGTGCTCGAGGCAGCGCGCCATCAGCTCCTCGCCCTCGACCCGAATCTGGTTGCCGTCCGCGTCGTAGCCTTCCACCGCGGCATACCAGGAGCGGCGGGTCGGGAACCACAGCTCGGGGACCGACAGGCAGCCCTCCTCGCCGAGCTGCTCGCCTTCGGCCACGACCAGCACCGGGTTGAACACCACGCCAAGTTGCTCGTCGATGTTGTAGGAAAAAGCGCGCAGCGCCACGCCGATCTGGGGGGCCGCCAGCCCGGCCCGACCCGGGGGCTGGACGGTGTCCAGCAGATCCTGCGCCAATGCCTGCGTCGCTGCGCCGAGCTCCATGACCGGATCGGCGACGGTCAACAGGATTGGGTCCCCGTACCGGCGGATCTGCCGTACCGTCACTTCCACCTCGTCTACCGACCTGCGCCAAGCAGCTTCCCCGGACGGCGAGTGTACGGATACGGTCCGGCCAGTCCGCCTATGCGACGAACTGAAGGAGCGCCGTGGCCAGGCCGTTGGTACCGCCCGGGCCGCTCGCCGATGCCGGCGAGCGGGCGGCAGAGCAACGGGCATGGTACTTCTACGACTGGGCGAACTCGGCGTTCGTCACCACGACCGGCGCTGTGCTGTTCGGCCCGTACCTGACCGCCGTCGCCGAGACCGCGGCCTGCGGACGGGCCGGAACCCCGGAAGACCCGTGCACCGGAACCATCGACATGCTCGGGATCCCGGTGGCCGCCGGTTCGCTGGCGCCCTACGCCGTCACCTTCGCGACCCTCGCTGTCGGCGCTGTTTCTGCCGATCGTCGGAGCGATCGCCGACCGGACGTCCCGCAAGCGGCACATGCTGGCCGGATTCGCCTGGGCCGGCGCCGCCGGAGCGGCGTCGATGTTCTTCGTCGCCGGGCCGAACTGGCAGCTCGGCGTCGCTCTGCTGGTCGCCAACCTCCTTGCTCCTCGGCTCATCGTTGGTCGTCTACGACGCGATCCTCTGCGAGATCGCCGAGGAGGCCGATCGGGACCGGGTGTCGAGTCGGGGCTGGGCGCTCGGCTACCTCGGCGGCGGGTCTGTTGCTCGCGGCCAATCTGGTCCTGGTCACCATGCTGCCGTTCGGGCTGTCCACGGCAGAGGCGGTGCGGATCAGTCTGCTCTCCGCCGGCGTCTGGTGGGGGCTCTGGACGCTGGTTCCGTTCCGTGGCCTGCGCGACCGACCTCCGGTCGCCGTCGTGGCGACCGGCCCGCAGCCGGGCCTGCTCCGCGCGGCTTCGGGCAGCTGCGCCAGACGCTGCGACATGCTCGGGCGTATCCCCAGACGCTGCTCTTCCTGGTCGCCTACCTGTTCTACAACGACGGCATCCAGACCGTCATCTACGCCGCGTCGATCTACGGCAACCGAGCAGCTCGGGCTGGCGCAGAGCACGCTCATCGCCGCGATCCTGATGGTGCAGTTCGTC
Source organism: uncultured Actinomycetota bacterium (assembly GCA_963794465.1). Lineage (GTDB taxonomy): Bacteria > Actinomycetota > Actinomycetes > Jiangellales > Jiangellaceae > JACVRX01. The sequence goes on from CAWCED010000031.1 coordinate 11,454, forward strand.
GCCTTCGGCGGCGCGCTCCTGCTCGGCCGGGTCGCATCGCGGATCGGCAGCAAACGAACCATCCTGGCGGCCCTCGTCCTGTGGACCCTGGTCGTCGGCGCCGCGTTCTTCCTGCCGGTGCGGCAGGTGGTGCCGTTTCTCGTCCTCGCCGTGCGCCATCGGCATCGTCCTCGGCGGCAGCCAGGCGCTGTCCCGCTCGCTGTTCAGCCTGCTGGTCCCGCGCGGCAAGGAGGCCGAGTACTTCAGCCTGTATCAGGCCGCCGAGCGGGGCACCAGCTGGTTCGGCACGCTGCTGTTCGGCCTGGTGTTCCAGCTCACCGGGCTCGTATCGGAACGCGATTCTGGCGCTGATCGTCTTCTTCATCGTCGGGTTCGTTCTGCTGTCCCGGGTGGACGTGGAGCGCGGAATCGCGCAAGCCGGCAACGAAGTGCCGGCCGTGCTGAGGACGTGAGCAAACTCACTCTCCGCCCGGTGCTGGAGGTGAACCCATCGTGGAACAAGTCCGTCGTTCAGGACGTTACAAAGGGCGTCGACTCGGAAGCCGTCCGACCGGCGGTCACCGAGGCGCGTGAGACCCGACAACAGCCCAGGGACCACCTCCCAGAAGGGTTCAGACCATGGCCGAGCGTTCTACTCTCCGCGGCTCGCGGCTGGGCGCCACCAGCTACGAGGACGAGCGCGGCGTCGAGTTCGCCGACCGCCAGGCGGTCGTATACGACTGCGCGCACGGTCACCGTTTCGAGATGACGTTCTCGGTCGAGGCTGAAGTACCGGCGCTGTGGGACTGCCCGCGCTGCGGCGCCCAGGCGCTGCGGGTCGAGACCGACCGTCCCGACGAAAAGCCGACCAAGCCACCGCGGACGCACTGGGACATGCTGCTCGAGCGCCGTTCCGTCGAGGATCTCGAGATCCTGCTCGACGAGCGGCTCGAGCTCCTGCGCGCCGGCCTGCTGCCCGGCGGTGCCCACTTCGCGGCCGGCGCCCGAGGGAAGAAAACGGCCTGACCGCCGTCGGAGCCAGCTCCCCGTGCTGACTCCCTCGGCTCCGACGTGAGCCGCGTTGCCCGCTGGCGACGCGGCTCACGTCTTGGCATCCGTGGACCAGCACGCCGCCTCGGTCGCGGCGAAGGAGGAGGGCTGAGGTGCGCGAGTTCGATGTCGATGCTGGTGGCGGTCGAGTCTTGCGTGGTTACGACGTCGGTGCGACCAGGCGTTCCGACGAGCTGGCTGTGCTGTGGCACCACGGGACGCCGAACATCGGCGCGCCGCCGGAGCCACTATTCGGTTCGGCGGCGGCTTTGGGTCTTCGCTGGATCGGTTTTGACCGGCCCGGCTACGGGGGATCCACCGCCCGGCCCGGGCGCAGCGTGGCCACGGCGGCTGAGGACGCAGCCCTGGTTGCAGATCATCTTGGCCTCGATTCCTTCGCTGTCCTCGGTCACTCGGGCGGCGGACCACGCGCCCTGGCGTGTGGCGTATTGCTGGCCGATCGCGTGCTCGCGGTAGCGGCGATCTCCTCGCCAGCACCTTGGCCGTCGGAAGATCTGGACTACTTCGCGGGAATGTCCATGGGCAGCGCCCGCGAGCTACGCGCCGCCACTGAGGGTCGGGACGTGCTCGAGCGGGTGCTGGCTACTGAAGAGTTCGATTCTGAGAGTTTCATCGCCGCCGATCATGCAGCGCTGAGCGGTGACTGGTCGTGGTTCGACGGCATCGTGAATGCCGCCACCGCCAACGGTCTCGATGGCATGGTTGAGGACGATGTCTCTGCGATGGCGCCGTGGGGCTTCGATGTCGGACAGCTGACGGTACCGACGCTGATCATGCACGGCACGGCTGATCGGATGGTCCCGTGCTCGCATGGCCGTTGGCTGGCAGCGCACTGTCCGACCGCCGAGCTGCGGCTGTGCGAAGGCGAAGGCCACATATCGGTCCTCTCCTCCGCACCGACCGCTCTGGGCTGGCTCCGCGACCACGCAGCGGCGGCGCCGCGTCCTCCATCGACCGGTCGGGTCAGTCGGCTGGATCGTCCCGAGAGTCGATAACCTCGCCGCGCACAACTGGACCGGGCGCCGCTCTGGGCGGGTTGTCTGGCGGGCGCACGGCGGTGGCCCGTCCAACTCGGCCGACGAGTGCGGCCGCCAGCCCCGCCAGCAGCTTGCGCGCCAGCGGCCGAGTCGGCGGCACCACCATGGCTAGCCCGACCACGTCGGTGAGCACGCCGGGCAGCATCAGCAGCAGCCCGCCCGTTGCGACCATTCCCCGGTCGGGCACAGCAGGGTCCGGCGCCCGCCGTTCGCGCACGGCGGCCTGCACGGTCTCGACAGCCCTGATGCCCTCGCGTCGGACCAGCACAGCGCCGAGCGCCGCCGTCGCGAGCACCCACAAAAAGACCGCTGCCCCGCCGAGCCACCGTACGCCGAGCACGAACAGCGCCACCTCGGCCACCACGTACAGCACGAACGCCAGCCGCACTGGAAACGCCCTGCTCATCGCGGCGGCCACAAGCGACGCAGCTGGTTGACCCGGTATGCGATCCCCCAACGGGTCACTTGCCACAACGCCTCACGCACGATGGCACCGCTCATCTTCGAGGTGCCCTCGGTTCGCTCCACGAAGGTGACCGGGACTTCGACGACACGCAGGCCGGCCCGGACGGCCCGCCATGCCAGGTCCACCTGGAAGCAGTAACCCGCTGAGGCGACGGTAGCCAGTGACAGACGGCGCAGCGCACTGGCCCGGTAGACGCGGTATCCGCCGGTGGCGTCGCGCAGTGGAATCCCGAGCGCAATCCGCGTGTAGACGTTTCCGCCGCGGGAGAGCAGTTCCCGGTGCCACGGCCAGTCGACCACCCGCCCGCCTGGCACGTAGCGGGACCCGAGCACCAGGTCCGCATCGGGCAACGCGGCGAGCAGCCGGGGCAGCTCCTCGGGCTGATGCGACCCGTCGGCGTCCATCTCCGCAAACGTGTCGAACTCCCGCTCCAGCCCCCACCGGAACCCCGCGACGTAGGCGATCCCGAGCCCTGCCTTGTGCGACCGATGGAGGACGTGGACGTTGGGATCCAGCTCGGCCAGGCCGTCGGCAATCTCCCCGGTACCGTCGGGCGAAGAGTCGTCGACGACCAGGATTTCCGCGGCCGGCACGACTGACCGCACGCCCTCGACCGCCTTGCGGATGGCCGCGGCCTCGTTGAATGTGGGGATGACCACCAGCAGCCGCCCGGTGTCCGTTTCGCTACCGATCACCGGGCCTCCACGGTCGCTGGTGGAACCGAGGTGCGCTCGGCGTCGGTTGCACGACGGCGCGACAGTACGACGGCGCCCACGATTGCTCCGAGTGCGACGGCGACCAGGATCCACTCCGGCCACTCGCCGATGGTCGTGGCCACCGTTGGCTCCGTCGAGAGCGGGACGTCAGCCACCAGTGCGTCCTGGGTGTCGAGCTCGGCTCGGTCGACGACGGATCCGTCCGGCTGGACGATCGCACTGACTCCCGCCAGCGCGGAAACCAACACCGTGCGCCCATGTTCCACGGCCCTGAACCGAGACATCGCAAGCTGCTGCTCGGTCATCGGCGAGAATCCGAACGTCGCATTGTTCGTCTGGACGGCAAGGAGCTCTCCGCCACCGCGAACGGCGTCGCGGACCAGGTTGTCGAATGCGACCTCGAAGCAGATGATCGCTCCGACTCGAGCTGCCTCCATGTCGAGGACGCCGACATCCTGCCCAGCGATGAAGTCGCGCGGTTGCCGGTCGACCGCTGGGGTGATCAGTCGCGCGATCCGGCGGAACGGGATGTATTCGCCGAAAGGCATCGGGTGCCGCTTCACGTACGTCGCACCGGGTCCGTCCTCGGGCAGCCAGACGATCGAGGTGTTCTGGACGTTCACCTCGTCGGCTGTCGGTACCAGCGCACCGATCAGAGTCGGCACACCAATGGCGTCAACGGCGGCGGAGATGTCCGCGTGTGTGACCGGGTCGGCGAAGGGGTTGATGTCGGCGGAGTTCTCCGGCCAGACGACGATGTCCGGTTGCGTCTCCTCACCCGCAGCCACCCGCTCGGCCAGCCGGTTGGTCACCGCGGCGTTGTTCCTCGTGATTGCCCGGCGCTCGTCGTTGAAGTCAAGACTGAGCTCAGGCACGTTGCCTTGGACCACCGCGACGGTAAGCGCGCCGTCACGCATCCCTGTCGCCGGAACGACGGCGCCCACGGCAACGATGGCGGCGATGGCGGCGACCGCGGCCAGGCGACTGAACAGCGCACGAGGCAGCACGGCCCAAGCCAGCAACCCGCCGGCAAGAGCGACGGCGAAGGTGACCAGCGGGGAGCCACCAAGGCCAGCCAGCCCGAGTAGCGGTCCGTCGGTTTGGGCGAACGCAAGCTTCCCCCAGGTGAAGCCTCCATACGGCACCCGCCCGCGCAGCGCCTCCTCTCCCACCCAGGCGGCAGCCGTCCAAACCGGCCAGCCGGGCAGGCGCTGGACCAGCGCGAGCACTATGGCGAGAGGAACGAAGAACAATGCTTGGAAGAGCGCCAGGACCAGCCAGGGAACTGGGCCGACCTCCTCGCCGATCCACGGCAGGAACGGCACGAAGAAACCCAGCCCGACCAGCAGTCCGATGAGTGCCGAACGACGCATTGACTGCGCCCGAACCAGCAACGCAAACGCAGCCGATACGAGAATCGCAACGAACCACAGGTCGTAGGGCGGGAACGCGAGGATCAACGCCGCCCCGGTCGCGACTGCCGCAGCGGCGCGGGCAAGAGGCGTCACAGGCAGCGGGTTCTCCAGTACCGATCGGGACGCCGGCACGCCGGCAGCGTCGTTCTCGTGACCGTATAACGTGCCGCATGCCGCCGGCGTGCCCCGGGCGAGCCGGGCGTTCGCGTGGACGCGGCCCGGCCGCGCCCTTCGGACCGGTTCCACGCGCCGCCGGCTGCAGCCGCGGACCGTTGTCTACTGGGCGGGGCCGGGCCCGACCTCGTCACACCCCGTGCCGCTTGGAACGCGCTCTGGCGCCGAATGACCTAGAGCCTGGCTCGCGGGTTGCCCGGACGAACGCCGTGGCTCTCCTGGACCCGGTCATGCGGCGTGCTCGAACGCGGTCCGAGCAGTGTCCGCTGGTGGACAGCACGGGACTCTGCTCCGTTGCGTGGAAGCTGTCAAACAGCGCTTGACCAGCAGAAACGCTACGTCGTCGCAGGTCAGGCAGGCGTCGTCAGGCGGCAGTTTCGGCGCCAGAAATCAGGAAGAACTCCTGTCGCGTGACGTGGTTCAGCTGTCTCGGTCGAACACGGTCCGGCCCCGCACCACTGTCCGAACGCAGGTTGGAAGCTCGGCATTCGCAGCGAGTTCGGGTAGCCCGGGCACGCCGGAGCGCGGGTCGGTGGACCACGCGGCCACCCGTTCGTCCGGCGCCGTGACGACGAGCTCGCCTGGAACGTCCCACACCGCGTACGTGCCAAGCATCCCTGGTGCGAGGACACCGGCATCGTCGAGGCGGGCAGCCCGCCACCCGCCTCGAGTCGCTGCTGCGAAGGCCGCACGCGCGGTGAGCCTGTGCTCCGGCGTGCGATGAAGTGCCGCAGCCCGAACCGTTTCCCAACCACCCAGCGGCGTGACGGGTGAATCCGAACCGAGGGCCAGCGCGACACCCTCGCGAGCCATGCTCGCGAACGGGTTCATCATGCGCGCCCGCTCGGCACCGACCCGGGCCGCGTACATCCCGTCTGCGCCGCCCCAGAACTCGTCAAAGCGCGGCTGGATGCTGGCCACCACGCCGAGCCGTGCCATTTCCGAGATGAGATCGGGCGTGATCATCTCGACGTGGTCGAGCCGGTGCCGGGCGGCGATCACGGCGTTCAGCCCCACTCGTTCGGCCGCACGACCCATCGCCTCGACCGCCACCCGCACCGCATCGTCGCCGATGCAGTGAAAGCCGGCTTGCAGCCCCGCCCGGGTACAGGCCACCACGTGCTCGGTCGCCTCATCCACGTCGACATACAGATAACCGCGCTCGCCTGGTGCGTCGGCATACGGAGACGACAGTCGCGCCGTGCGTGAACCGAGGCTGCCGTCGAGGTTGAGGTCGCCGGCAGCCCCTGCGCAGCCAAGCTCACCAGCGAGCTGCACGCCTGCTCCGGTCGCCCCCCAATAGCCGACGACGTCCGGCCCGTCCTCACTGTCCCCAAGTGCAAGCAGACCGCGTAGGTCATCCGACCCAGCGATGTGAGGGGCGGCGATCTCGTGAATGGCTCCGATCCCGAGCGTCGCGGCCCGGCGCAGCGTCGCACGCTGCAGTGCTCGGCGGCGGTCCGGTGTGAGGGCGTCGCGGGTGACCCGGCGCGCGAGGTGATGGGCCTCACGACGCACCAGCCCGTCCGAGTAGCCGGGCGCTCGCGAAATGTCGGGCAAGGCCTCGAGCAGGCCAGTGGACACGACCGCTGAATGCGCGTCGGCCCTGGCCAGGTATGCCGGGACAGCGCCCACGGCTCGGTCGAGCTCCGACCTGGTTGGTGGTCGCGCCTCCGGCCATTCCCGTTCGTCCCATCCATGGCCGAGCACCGGCTCTCCCGTGCCGGACCGGGCCCGCGCCCGTGCATGTCGAGCGACACGGTCGAGGCAGTCGGCCAGCGACACGCATCCGGTCAGGTCGACGTCGTCGTTGGCCAGACCGGTTTCGGTGACATGGACATGAGCGTCGACGAATGCCGGTGTCACCAGCCCGCCGCCCAGGTCGACCACGCGATCAGCCGAGTCGACGTGGGTCTGCGCTGCGCCCTCGCCGCCGACCCAGGCGACCCGGTCGCCGACCACAAACATGGCCGTGGCAAACGGATCCGCCGGGCTGTAGACGACGCCGCGGTGCAGGAGAACGGACTCGGGCATGGCGATAGTCTCACGTGTCCTCCCGACGACGGCCATTGTCGACATGGGCAGGCAGACTTGCCGTCATGTCGGCGTAATGACGGAAGAGTTCCGTCTAGGTAAGCTAGATACCGGAAACCTTCTACTTTTCGCGCTCAAGGCCTGGCCTCTGGGTGCGGCCACAACACGGAGAGGCGGCGAACATGCCATCGATCACAGCTGACCGCGCGCGCGAGGGCGCCGTCCCTGCGTACGCAACAGCAACCGGGGTCGCCCCCGCAGACGTCCACGATGTCCTGGCCCAGCACCTGCTCACCGACGGGTTCAAGTTGGTGCTCGACACGAAGGCCAGTCAGGGCTCCATCGTCGTCGACGCGCGGGACGGGCAGCGGTATCTGGACATGTACACGTTCTTCGCGTCCGCCCCGCTTGGGTGCAACCATCCGGGCATCGTCGACGACCCGGAGTTCATGGCCCTGCTCGCCCAGGTCTCCGCGAACAAGCCGGCCAACCCCGACATCTACAGCACCCACCTGGCCGAGTTCGTCAAAACGTTCTCGCGAGTGCTCGGCGATCCGCGGCTTCCGCACCTGTTCTTCGTCGAGGGCGGTGCTCTTGCAGTGGAGAACGCGCTGAAGGCGGCGTTCGACTGGAAGAGCCGGCACAACGAGGCCCGTGGCCGTTCCCCTGAGCTCGGGACCCGGGTGTTGCACCTGACCCGTGCCTTCCACGGGCGCAGCGGGTACACGATGTCGCTCACCAACACCGAGCCGGTGAAGACCGACCGCTATCCGAAGTTCGACTGGCCGCGAATCGACGTCCCGGCGATCCAGTTCCCGATCGACGTCGACCAGGTGCGGGCGGCGGAGGAGCACGCGTTGACGCAAGCCCGGGAGGCGTTCGCGCAGTATCCGCACGACATTGCCGCGTTCATTGCCGAACCGATCCAGGGTGAAGGCGGCGACAACCACATGCGCGCCGAGTTCCTGCAGGCCATGCAGGAGTTGGTGCAGGAGCACGACGCCCTGTTCATCCTGGACGAGGTGCAGACCGGCGCCGGTACAACGGGAACGCCGTGGGCCTATCAGCAGCTCGGCTTGTCTCCAGACATCGTGGCGTTTTCCAAGAAGGTGCAGCTCGGCGGCATCATGGCAGGCGGTCGCGTCGACGAGGTGGCCGACAACGTCTTCGCAGTGTCCGGACGGATCAACTCCACCTGGGGCGGCGGGCTGACCGACATGGTGCGGTCGCGGCGCATCCTCGAGATCATCGAGCGCGACGGACTGATCGAGGCGGCCGGACCGAAGGGTCATGCCCTTGTCGCGGGCCTCTGGAAGGTCGCGGCTGCCCATCCAGCGTTGCTGAGCAACGTCCGCGGCCGTGGGCTGATGGCCGCGTTCGACCTGCCCGACGCGGAGACGCGCGACGTGATGCTCCGGCGGCTGCGGGAGAATGAGCATGTCCTCACCCTCAGCAGCGGGGAGCGATCGGTGCGGTTCCGGCCGGCGCTGTCGGTCACCGTCGACGAGCTCGAGCAGGCGACAGCTGCCGTGGGTCGGGTGCTCGATGGCATGGAGGCCGGACGATGAGTAGATCGGTGACGTCCATCATCGACGGCGAGCCGGTGGTCGAGGGGCAGCAAGTCACGAGCACCAATCCGGCCCGCCTAGACGACGTCGTCGCGGAGGTCGTACTGGCTGACGCATCGACGTTCGCAGCCGCGGCGGCAAGCGCCAAACGGGCGCAACCGGCGTGGGCCGACATCCCCGCGCCGGTGCGGGGCCGAGCGATTGCGCACATCGGCCGCGCCGTGGAGGAACACGCCGAGGCGCTGGCCCGGCTGGTCACCCGCGAGATCGGCAAGCCGTATGCCGAGGCGTTGGGTGAGGTGCGCGAGATCGTCGATACCTGCGACTTCTTCCTCGGTGAGGGCCGGCGTCTGTACGGGCAGACGGTGCCGAGCGAGATGCCGGACAAGCAGCTGTTCACCTTCCGTAACCCCGTCGGCACCGTGGCGGTGATCACCGCCGGGAACTTCCCGGTCGCGGTTCCGTCCTGGTACATCGTGCCGGCGTTGCTGTGCGGCAACACCGTCGTCTGGAAGCCCGCGGAATACTCCGCCGCGGCAGCTGCCCGGTTCCACGAGATCTTCGTGCTGGGCGGAGGTCTGCCCGCCGGCGTCTTCAACGTCGTCCATGCCGATGGCGAGCAGACCTTCGCCGGCCTCGAAGCGGCCCTGCAGGCAGGGGACGTCGACAAGGTCGGCTTCACCGGTTCGTCGGCCATCGGACGCAAGATCGGCGAGCTGACCGGCCGTCATCTACAGACCGCCTGTCTCGAGCTGGGCGGCAAGAACCCGCTGGTCATCACGCCCAGCGCCGACCTGGACCTCGCGGTCGAGGGTGCGTTGTTCTCTGGCTTCGGAACGGCCGGCCAGCGCTGCACGTCGCTCGGCACAGTGATCGTCCACGAGTCGCTGCACGACGAGTTCGTCGCGCGGTTTGCCAAGTCCGTCGATGCTGCGGCTGTGGGCGACCCGTCGGGCGAGGTGCTGATGGGCCCCTTGCTGGACCAGAAGTTCACGACTCGATTCGACGAGTACCTCGGCTGGATCCAGCCGCACCACACCGTCCACGGTCCGACGGGCCGGATCACCGTTGACAACCCCCGCCCAGGCTTCGCCGGCGACCCTGCGGCCGGCCTGTTCTACCACCCGGTCGTCGTCGACGGAGTGCGCCCCGGTGATGCGATCTTCGACGAGGAGACGTTCGGCCCGCTGGTCGGGATCACGACCTACCGGACCCTGGCCGAGGCGATCAAGCTCGCCAACGCGCCCGGGTACGGCCTGTCCTCATCGATCTACACCAACGACCCAGACGAGGTGTACGCGTTCCGGCGCGGCATCTCGGCCGGCATGGTGAGCGTGAACAACTCCACCTCCGGCGCGGAGGCACATCTGCCTTTCGGGGGGAACGGCAAGTCCGGCAACGGGTCCCGGCAGTCCGGCATGTGGGTGCTCGACCAGTTCACCCGCTGGCAGGCCATGAACTGGGACTACTCGGGTCGGCTACAGAAGGCGCAGATGGACGTGGTCGAGTTGGAGCCGGACACCCAGTTCCGGCTGCCAGGTCCGGATGCCGGTGAGTGAGTAACGCACTCGACGAGGCGCTGCGGTCGGCCGTTGCTGGGCTGCGGCCGACCAAGCGCTCCGGCGTCACCGCCGATACGCCAATCCGCTCTGGCAGCAGGTTGTCGGTCCGGATGGCGGTTGATCTCTTCGACGCCCAGGCCGTCAGCCGGCACCTCGACTTCGCCGCCCGGTCGCTGCAGGCCGAGGGCCGCGGGTTCTACACCATCGGCTCGGCCGGTCACGAGAGCAATGCGGCCATTGCCCAAGCTCTCCGCGCGACTGATCCGGCCTTGCTGCATTACCGATCCGGCGCCTTCTACCAGGCCAGGGCCGCCCAGGTGCCGGCGTCCACACCTGTACAGGACGTACTGCAGGGTCTGCTCTGCGCCGCGGACGAACCGATCGCCGGTGGTCGACACAAGGTGTTCGGCAACGCCGCGTTGTCGGTGATCCCACAGACATCGACCATCGCGTCGCACCTCCCCCGGGCGGTAGGTCTGGCCGTCGCATTGCAGCGCGCCGCGAAGCTCAGCGTCGAGACGCCCTGGCCGGCCGATGCGGTCGTCGTGTGCTCCTTCGGCGACGCGTCGGCCAATCACTCCACAGCCACGGGTGCGATCAATACGGCACTCAACACTGCCTATCAGCACCTACCGGTGCCGATCCTGTTCGTGTGCGAAGACAACGGCATCGGCATCTCCGTCCGCACGCCCCCCGGCTGGGTGCAGCGCGCCTACGGCGCGCGGCCCGGTCTTCCGTACTTCTCAGCCGATGGGTTCGACCTGGTCGGGACGTACGACACCGCCGTTACCGCCGCCGAGCTCGTCCGCTCCAGCCGTAGGCCGGTGTTCCTGCACCTTCGTACTGTGCGCTACCTCGGTCATGCCGGCAGCGATGCCGAGATCAGCTACCGCACGCCGTCCGAGATGGCTGCCGACTATGCCCGTGACCCGCTGCTGGGCACGGCGTCGGCCCTGGTGTCTGTTGGAGCAACGACTCCGGAGGAGGTGCTGGAGCGGTACGACACTGCGGGCCGGCTGGTCGCGAACGCGGCCGACGAGCTCGCCGGTTCCCGGCGGCTGGTATCCGCTGCCGAGGTGATGACACCGCTCGCGCCTCGGCGGCCGGACGCCGTGCTTGCGGCGGTGCGCGAGCTCGCTGCGGCGGCCAAGCCGCAGCTGGAGGCCGTCGACCGCGGGCGCGTCACGCTCGCTGGGTCTGTTACGACCGCGTTGGCCGACGCCTTGGCGGCCGATCCCAGGGTCCTGGTGTTCGGCGAGGACGTCGGCCGCAAGGGCGGCGTGTACGGCGCGACCCGCGGCCTCGCCCGCCGGTTCGGCGCCGGCAGAGTGTTCGACACGCTCCTCGACGAGCAGTCCATCCTGGGGCTGGCGCTGGGCGCGGGCATGGCCGGGCTGCTGCCAATTCCGGAGATCCAATACCTGGCGTATCTGCACAACGCCGAGGATCAACTGCGCGGTGAGGCCGCGACGCTGCAGTTCTTCTCCCAAGGCGCATACCGCAATCCGATGGTCGTGCGGGTCGCCGGCCTGGGATACCAGAAGGGCTTCGGGGGGCACTTCCACAATGACAACGCGGTCGGCGTGCTCCGCGACATTCCTGGCTTGGTCGTCGCCTGTCCCGCGCGAGGGAGCGATGCTGCCGACATGCTCCGCACGTGCCTGGCCGCTGCTGCGGTTGACGGCACAGTCAGCGTGTTCCTCGAGCCGATCGCGCTGTACCACACCCGCGACCTGTACGAGCCGGACGACGGCGGCTGGCTGGATCCGTACGCCCCACCGGAGCGGTGGGAGGTCGACCACATTCCCGTCGGTCGCGGCCGGGTCTACGGCGACGGCAGCGATCTGTCAATCGTCAGCTTTGCCAACGGGTTGCGGATGAGCCTTCGAGTTGCCCAACGGCTCGAGCAGCGCGGCATCCGGGCTCGAGTGCTGGACCTACGCTGGCTTTCCCCGCTCCCCGTCGACGACATACTCCGCGAGGCGTCGGCGACCGGTCGAATCCTCGTCGTCGATGAGACCCGCCGCAGCGCCGGTGTGTCCGAGGGCGTCCTTACTGCTCTGGTCGACGGTGGGTTCAGTGGAACCATGAGCAGGGTGACCAGCGAGGACAGCTTCATCCCGCTCGGGCCCGCAGCGTCGCACGTGCTGCTGGGCGAGGACGAGATCGAGGCTGCGGCTCTGCGCCTCACCGAAGGAGATTCCTCATGACCGCGACCGGCCCGCTCGAACTCCTCGGTGTCGATCACCTGCTGAGCGAGGAGGAGACGGCGATCCAGGAGACCGTCCGGCGCTTCGCCGCGGAGAAGGTGCGCCCTTACATCGCCGAATGGTATGAGGCCGGCGAGATTCCGCTCTCCATCGCCGTCGACGCCGGCAAACTCGGGCTGCTCGGCATGCACCTGACCGGATACGGCTGCGCCGGAACGAACGCCGTCTCGTATGGGCTGGCCTGCATGGAGCTCGAGGCGGCGGACTCCGGCGTACGCAGCCTGGTCTCGGTCCAGGGCTCGCTGGCCATGTTCGCGATCTGGAAGTTCGGCTCGGAGGAACAGAAGCAGCGCTGGCTACCCGGCATGGCGGCCGGAGAGACCATCGGGTGCTTCGGTCTCACCGAACCCGACTTCGGTTCGAACCCGGCCGGCATGCGCACCCGTGCGCGCCGCGATGGCGAGAGCTGGGTGTTGGACGGCACCAAAATGTGGATCACCAACGGGTCGGTCGCCGACGTTGCCGTTGTCTGGGCTCGTGCCGACGACGGCATCCGCGGCTTCGTCGTTCCGACGGATACGCCCGGCTTCTCCGCACCCAAGATCGGCAGGAAGCTCTCCCTGCGCGCTTCCGTGACCAGCGAGCTGGTGCTCGAGGGCGTGCGGCTGCCGGCGGACGCAGTGTTGCCCGACGTCACCGGCCTGCGCGGCCCGCTCTCCTGCCTGAACGAAGCCCGCTTCGGCATCGTCTTCGGGGCTTTGGGCGCGGCCCGGGACTGCCTGGAGACGGCGGTGTCGTACTCGATCGACCGCGAGGTCTTCGACCGGCCGCTCGCCTCGTTCCAGCTCACCCAGGCCAAACTCGCCGACATGACGCTCGAGCTGCAGAAAGGGTTCCTGCTCGCCATCCACCTCGGCCGGCTCAAGGATGACGGCAAACTGCGCCCTGAACAGGTAAGCCTCGGCAAGCTCAACAACGTCCGGGAAGCGCTCGAGATCGCCCGCACCTGCCGCACCATCCTGGGTGCCAGCGGGATCACCCTTGAGTACCCGGTGCTGCGCCATGCCAACAATCTCGAATCGGTGCTCACCTACGAAGGCACTACCGAAGTGCACCAGCTCGTCGTCGGACAAGCGCTCACCGGCGAGTCCGCCTTCGGCGGCTGAGCTCGGGGGCAAGCTGGGCGGTCAAGCGTCACGAACATCCGTCCGAACGAACTCGCTGTTCGCTGTGGGCCGAGCCTCGAATGGCGTCGAGAGCACGACCGTCGTCCGCGTCGACACATTCGCCGCTGACCGGATCCGGCCCAGCAGGTCCTCGAGGTCGCCTGGGCTTGCGACACGCACCTTGAGGATGTGGCTCTCGTTCCCCGCGACCGAGTGGCAGGCCTCGATCTCGGCTATTTCGGCCAGCCGCTCCGGTGCGTCGTCAGGCTGGCTCGGGTCGATCGGCGTAATCGAGATAAACGCGGTCAGTGGCAGGCCCACGGCCCCGTAGTCCAGAACGGCCGAGTATCCGCGGATCACGCCGCGTTCCTCCAGGCGGCGAACCCGCTGGTGCACGGCTGAGGTGGACAACCCGGTCGCCTTGGCGAGATCGGTGAAGCTCAGCCGGCCGTCGCGAGCTAGCAGGTCGACGATCTGCCGATCGATCTCCTCCACGCCAGAACCCTAGTCGGATGGTCGCACTCGGACCCTCGCTCGTGCCTCGCTCGGGCTCCTCGTTGCTCCAAATGGCAGCATGACGACGTGGAGATCGCAAAGGCCCAGGAACTGTTCAACCCGGAGCCTGGCTGGCTGGACACCGCGAGCTACGGGCTGCCTCCGTTGCCCGCATGGCAAGCGCTTCAGGAGGCGCTGGCCGACTGGCGGACCGGACACGGCCATTGGCGGCCGTGGGGTGACGAGGCGATCCGGTCGTGCGAAGCGTTCGGTCGCATGGTTGGCGTTCCTGCGTCCGACGTGACCACCGGCGCGCAGGTCTCGCAATTGATCGGACTGATCGCTGCCTCGCTGCCCGCAAACGCACGGGTCGTCGTTCCTGAGGAGGAGTTCACATCGAACCTCTTCCCGTGGTTGGTCCAACGCCAGCGCGGCGTCGACGTCCGAACCGTGCCGGCGTCTGATCTGGCCGACGAAATCCGTGCCGACACCGATCTGGTGGCGTTCAGCCTGGTCCAATCGGCATCCGGCGAGATCGCCGATCTCGACGCGATCGCCGACGCCGCTGCACAGACGGGCGCGACGACTGTCGTCGACGCCACGCAGGCGTGTGGGTGGCTGCCTGTCGACGCGTCCCGCGTCGATGCGCTGGTGTGTGGAACGTACAAGTGGCTGCTGTCGCCGCGCGGAACCGCCTTCCTGGTCACCACGCCCGGACTGCGTGAGCGGATCATCCCGTCGCAGTCCGGTTGGTGGGCCGGCGAAGATCCCCATACGTCTTACTACGGCCCACCACTGCGGCTGGCCGCCGACGCACGTCGGCTCAACATCTCACCGGCCTGGTTCAACTGGGTCGCCGCCGCTCCAGCGTTGGACCTGATCGAGCAGGTGGGCGTCGAGGAGATCCACTTGCACAACGTGGCTCTGGCCAACCGATTCCGCGCCGGCCTTGGGCTGCCGGCGGGCGACTCGGCGATCGCGTCGGTCAACGTCCCCGGTGCAGAGGAACGCTTGAATTCGGCCGGTGTGCGCGCAGCGGTACGCGGCGGACGCCTGCGGGCGTCCTTCCACCTCTACACCACCGACGCCGATGTGGACCTCGCTGTCGACGCCCTGACCAGCTGACCGAGCCGCCCCTACCCGCCTCCTACGAGCCCCCACCCGACTTCAATGATCAAAATCGCGTCAAAACCCGAGATGAGGTCGGGTAGCGCGGATTCGATCATTGAAGTGGCGAGAGGACGGCGAGCTCGCGGGGGCGGAGGTTGAGGCGGTCGGCGCCGCGGGGCGTAGTGACGACGATGTCTTCGATCCGGGCGCCGAACCGTCCGGGAAGGTAGAAGCCGGGCTCGATCGAGAACGCCATCCCCGGCTCGAGCACCCGAGTGTTGCCAGCGACGATGTAGGGCTCCTCGTGCGTCTCGAGACCGATGCCGTGGCCGGTCCTGTGCACGAAGTAGTCAGCCAGCCCGGCTGACGCCAGCGCGTCACGCGCCGCCGCGTCGACCGAGTCCGCCGTCACACCCGGACGCGCATGCTCGACCGCCGCCGCCTGCGCTCGCTGCAACGCGTCGTAGGCGTCGACGAACTCGTCCGGCGGGATACCGACGACATAGGTGCGGGTCTCGTCGGAACAGTAGCCAATTCGGGTCGTGCCGCCGATGTCGACGACGACCGGATCGCCTGCCTTGATGACACGCTCCGACGCGCTGTGGTGCGGGCTTGCGCTGTTCGGACCGGATGCCACGATCACGAAGTCGACCCGCTCATGCCCTTCAGTGACGATCGCCTCAGCGATATCGCGCCCGACATCTCGTTCGGTTCGCCCAGCCCGCAACCACTCCCCCATCCGGGCGTGAACACGATCGATCGCCGCGCCCGCTGAACGTAACGCCGCGACTTCCTCGGGCGTCTTCCGCATCCGCAGTTCACGAAGCACCGGGCCGGCCAGGACCTGTTCGACGTCGGGCATCGCGGCCCGGAACCGCAGGACCTTCTCGGCCCACATGTGGTCGTCGACGGCCATTCGCCGCGTGGCCCGCAGCAGCGTGGCGATGAGCTCTACCGGGTCTTCGCCATCCGGCCAGTCGATGATCTTCAAGCCGATTTCCGCCGCGGGTGACGCTTCTGCCGCCGACCGCTCGAGCGTGGGCACGACGAGAACAGGGTCGCCATTCGTCGGTACAACCAGGCAGGTCAGCCGCTCCAGCGGCATGGCGTCATAGCCGGTCAGGTAGCGCAGGTCGGCACCGGGTGTGACGAGAACGGCGTCCAGGCCAGCCGACGATGCGGCTGCTTGGGCTCGTGAGATGCGCTCCGTCGTCATTGGCCACGAGCGTAACGATGGGCGTCCGTGGCAGGCTCATCGTCCGTGAGCCGCCTGATGTTGCTCGACGCTGCATCGTTGTACTTCCGTGCCTTCTTCGGCGTCCCCGAGTCGATCAGGGCGCCGGACGGCACACCGGTCAACGCGGTGAGAGGCTTGCTGGACTTCATCGCCCGACTGATCACGGTGCGGAAACCGGACCGGCTCATCGCCTGCCTGGACGAGGACTGGCGGCCGGCGTTCCGGGTGGCTGCGGTGCCCTCGTACAAGGCACACCGGCTGCTCAACGCAGCCCGAAACATCGAGGACATCCCGCGGGCGCTGGTCGTGCAGGTGCCCGTGATGCTCGACGTTCTCGACGCTCTCGGGCTGGCTTACGTCGGAGCACCGGGATTCGAGGCCGACGACGTGATCGGAACCTTGGCGGCCCGGGATCCGGGTCCGGTCGACGTTGTTACTGGCGACCGGGATCTGTTCCAAGTGGTCGACGACTCGCGTGAGGTGCGAGTCCTCTACACCGCGCGGGGCGTCGGACGACATGAGGTCGTCGACGAGTCAGTCGTCACCGCCAAATACGGCATTCCCGGCCGGTCGTACGCGGCGTTCGCCACGCTTCGCGGCGACCCCAGTGATGGTCTGCCCGGTGTAAGCGGGGTCGGCGACAAGACAGCGGCGACGCTGGTATCGAGGTTCGGTGACATCGAAGGCCTGCTGGCCGCGATCGATGACCCGACGTCGGAATTGGCTCCGACCCTGCGCCGCAAACTTGCCGACTCCCGTGACTACCTCGCCGTCGCCCCGACCGTCGTCGCTGTCCACACCGACGTACCCGTCCCAGATGTGGACGCGACGCTTCCCAGCGAGCCGCGCGACCCGGAGACACTGGTGGATCTGGGCGCGCGTTGGAACCTCGACTCCTCGCTCAACCGCGTCCTCAACGCCTTCGCCGCTGCTGCCTCACCTGATCGTCGATAGTGCACCTGATCGCAACATCGTTGACGATCAGGTTCTTCAGGACAAGGTGGCGTAGTCGACGACCCCGCGGCGCAGTGCGTGAACGGCCTGCCGGGCGGTCTTGCGCAGCGGCGTGTCTCCAGCGGCGTCGGCTACTTGATCGAGCAGGTCGAGCAGCTGGCGCATTGCCCGGACGAAATCGCCCGCCGTCAGGTCGGCTTCGGTCAGAACCGACTCGAGGGAATGACCGCTGGCCCACCGCCACGCCACATTCGCGAAGCCCAGGTCGGGCTCGCGCAGGAAGTCGAGACGGTGGTCCTTTTCCAGGCTGTCCAGATCCCCCCACAGCCGGACCATCTCGGCGAGCACGTTCCGAACCCGACCCGGCGGCAGCGGGGGCGCGACGGCATCGTCTGGCTGACGCGACTCGTAGCTGAGCGCGGACAGACACGCCGCGAGCTCGGCCGGCTCGAGGTCGTCCCACAGGCCTTCGCGCAGTGCCTCGGCCGCGAGCAGATCGAGCTCGGTGTAGAGCTGGGCCAGCCGGCGACCGGCAGGGGTGACCTCGTCGCCACGCAGGTAGCCCAAGCTCTCCAGCACGGCACAGACCCGGTCGAACTGTCGGGCGATCGTGTTCGTCCGGGATTCGACTCGACGCTGCAGCTGTTCGGTCTCACGGCTCAGCCGCAGCCATCGCTCGGCCCAACGCGCATGCTCTTCGCGGTCTGCGCAGCCATGGCATGGGTGAGCGCGCAGCCGCCGGCGCAGCTCGAGCAGCTCCCCGTCGTCGACGGCCGCCGACAGCTGACGCGGTCGTCGTCGGCCGTCGTCGGGCGGCGCCTTGGCGCGCAGCGTGGCGGCCAGGTCACGTCGCGATGTCGCCGACTTCGGGTTGAACGAGCGCGGAATGCGCAGGCGAGTCTGCGCCTCGACGGCAACTGGGAAGTCGACCAGCGAGAGCCGCCGGACCTGCCGAGCCTCGGTCAGCACGGTCGGCCGTGGACCCTCCCCGCGTCCCGTCATCGACGTACCGGGATCGAGCACCACGGCCAGGCCGGAGAACTTCCCGGCCGGGATCCGGACGACATCGCCTGGCCGCAACCGCTCCAGCGCTTCGGCCGCCGCGGCCCTGCGCAACGCCGTGCCGTGCCGGGCCAGAGCAGCCTCCCGGTCCACGATCTGCCGACGCAACAGCGCGTACTCCTCGAAGTCACCGAGGTGACAGGTCATCGCTTCGTGGAACCCCTCCAGCGCTTCCTCCTGCCCGTGCACCGTGCGGGCCAGCGCGACAACCGCGCGATCAGCCTGGAATTGGGCAAACGAGGACTCCAGCAACTCCCGGGCCGCGGCCCGGCCAACCTGGGCGACCAGGTTCACGGCCATGTTGTAGGACGGTCGGAACGACGACCGCAGCGGGTAGGTCCTCGTAGACGCCAGGCCCGCCACAGCGTTGGGATCGAGCCCCGATTGCCAAAGGACGATCCCGTGACCCTCGGCGTCGATTCCCCGACGGCCGGCCCGCCCGGTGAGCTGCGTGTACTCCCCCGGCGTCACCTCCGCGTGCGTCTCACCGTTCCACTTGATCAGCCGCTCGATCACGACGGAACGGGCCGGCATGTTGATGCCCAGCGCCAACGTCTCGGTCGCGAACACGGCCCGGACCAGGCCACGCACGAACAGCTCTTCGACGACCTCCTTGAACGTCGGGAGCATGCCCGCGTGGTGAGCGGCCAACCCGCGCTCCAGACCGTCCGCCCATTCGTGGTAGCCGAGGACATGCAGGTCTTCGTCAGGGATGTCGGCACACCGCTCTTCCACCACGGCGTGGATCTCGTCGCGCTCTTCCGGCATGGTGAGGCGAACCCCGGCGTCCACGCACTGGCGCACCGCCGCGTCACAACCGACCCGGCTGAACACGAAGACGATGGCAGGCAATAGATCGGCCCGCTCCAGTCGGTCCAGGACGTCCACCCGGCTCGGTGTGTACGCACCAGCGCTCCGCCGGGGCCGGTGCCCGCCTCGGTGCGGCCGCCGGTCGCCCACCCGGGCGAAGCGCTGCTCGTCGCGCGCATAACGGAGCAACTCCGGGTTGACCCGGCGCTGCCCGTCCGACCCTCCCGTGACGAACAGGTCGAGCAGACGCGAACCGACCATCAGGTGTTGCCACAGGGGTACCGGCCGCTGCTCTTCGACGACGACGTCGGTGTCGCCCCGCACCATCGACAGCCATTCGCCGAACTCCTCGGCGTTCGACACGGTGGCCGAGAGCGAGACCACACTGACCGAGGCCGGCAGGTGAATGATGACCTCTTCCCACACTGCGCCGCGGAACCGGTCTGCCAGATAGTGAACCTCGTCCATGACGACGTAGCCCAGCCCGGCCAGCGTCGACGAACCCGCGTACAGCATGTTGCGCAGGACCTCGGTCGTCATCACGACGACCGGCGCGTCGGCGTTCACCGAGTTGTCTCCGGTGAGCAGGCCGACCCTGGCTGCTCCGTGCCTGGCGACCAGGTCGCTGTATTTCTGGTTGGACAGCGCCTTGATCGGTGTGGTGTAGAAACACTTACGGTCCTGTTCGAGCGCGAGGTGCACGGCGAACTCGCCCACGACGGTCTTTCCTGACCCGGTAGGAGCGGCTACCAGGACGCCCCGGCCGGCTTCCACCGCCTGGCAGGCCCGCACTTGGAACTCGTCGAGGGAGAACTCGTAGCCGGCCCGGAATCGGCCCAGTGCGGTGGCCTTCTCTCGCTGGCGGCGCCGCGCCGCGGCGTAGCTCTCCGCGGGCGAGCTCATACCGGCAATCTAGCTGGTTGAGTCCGTGCGCCCGACAGTCGTGAAGATCGTCGTGTAGCGGATCACCGCGGCGAACCTGACGCGAAGCATCACGACGATCGTCACGGCCGAGCAGGTACCAGGACCCGCAGGGCACCTGGCACGGTTTCGAACGTCTGCGGGAGCGGGCCGAGCCGCTCGCCGTCGGCATACGCGGTGATTCCCGGCGCATCGATGTGCACCCGCTTCGCCCGGCGGACCTCGACGAAGGGCAGCCGAACGTGGGAGCCGGTGTAAACCCGGGGAAAGACCCGCAGGAACCGTGCCTTCGACAGCGGCTTCACGATCATCACATCCAGCAGTCCGTCGTCGATGACGGCGTCCGGCGTGACCTTCATTCCCCCGCCGTAGGAGGGGATGTTGCCGACAGTGACCAGCATGGCGCTGGTTTGCCACGGCTCGCCGTCGAGGTCTAACGAGTACGGCACGGCCCGAAAGACTCCGAGTTCGACCAGCATCGCCAGGTTGTAGCGCATCCGGCCGCGCGGCCAGGTCATCCGGTTCGCGCGGTCGTTGACCCGGGCGTCGAACCCGGCGGCGACGACACCACCGAACCACTGGGTAGGGGTACGACCGAGGTCGATTCTGCGGTCGGCGCCCATCACGACAATTGCTGCCGCGGCAGCCGGGTCACGCAAGGGGATTCCCAGGGCCCGGGCGAAATCGTTTCCGGTTCCTGCCGGTGCGACCGCCAACGCAGTGTCCGTACCACCAAGCGCTTGCAGGCCGAGATGGACCATACCGTCGCCGCCGACAACCATCAGGGCATCGGTCCCCTGGGCGACGGCCTCGTGTGCCAGGTCCTGGCTCTCCCGAACGTCTCGGCCGGCGACCTGACGGACCGCCAGGCCCGCGTCTTGCAGCCGCGCCGCTACCTCCCGGCCGACCCGGGCGCCGCGGCCCCTGCCGGCCGTGGGATTGACGAGCAGCGTGATCTCGCGGGACACGCGCGAAGGGTAGCCGGACGATCAGGTGACGTCGTCGTCCAGTCGCGACGGCAAGGTGTCCGACGGGTCGGCGGATTCGAGCTCGAGTGGTGAGGCCGCGTCGTCGTCGATGGCCGGCCCGGCCTCGCGGGCCCGCCGGCGGTCGTTCAACCGGCAGACCAGCACCGAAGCCTCGAACAGGATCCACATTGGGCCGGCCAGCATGACCATGGTGATCGGGTCACCCGTCGGAGTAGCGACGGCCGCAAACACGAAGATGCCGAGAACCGTCCACCGACGGCTGTTTGAAAGCGTCTCTCCGCGGAGCACACCCACCGCGTTCAGCAGGACCACGAACACCGGCAGCAGGAACGCGATCCCAAATACCAGGACCAGCCGCATCACAAAGCTGAGATAGTCGCTGAACGCCACGATGTTCGCGACAGGATCGGGCGTGAACCCGAGGATGACGGCCAGGCCGCGGGGCAGCAGCCAGAAGCACAGTGCAATCCCAGCCAGGAACAGCGGCACGGAGATCAGCACGACCGCTGCGGCCCACTTACGTTCATTGCGATAGAGACCCGGCGTAACGAACGCCCAGACCTGATAAATCCACACCGGGCTAGCCAGGATCACGCCGACCAGCATTGCGATCTTGAGCGGGATGACGAACGGGTCGGCGATCGCGTTGAAGTTGATCGCGGCGTCGAGGCCTTGGGCCACGGCGGCGTCTTCGAACGGGTCGACGAAGGCGATGATGATCTGCTCGTAGAACACCAGGCCGACGACGCCGCCGGCGACTATCGCCAGGATCGACTTGACCAGCCGGGAGCGCAGTTCACGCAGGTGTTCGGCGAGAGTCATCCGACCTTCGGGGTCGCGCGGCGGCTCAGACCCCTTGCCGCGACGCCCGATCATGGTCGCCACGGCCTGATCAACCGCCGTCGCCGAGCCGAGTCCTGCCGTCAGACGTCACGCCGAGGCGAGTCGGTGACATCGCCGACCCGGTCACGCACGGGATCCGAGCCCGGCGGCGCGGGCACGTCGTCCCGTTGCGCCTCGACTTGCAGTGGCGCAGGCGGGGTCGGGCTCTCGGCCTTCTCGTCCTCGGTCATGCCCTTGGTCTCCGCCTTGAAGATCCGCAGCGACCGACCAACGCCGCGGGCCAGGTCGGGCAGTTTCTTGGCCCCGAACAGCAGGACGATGACCAGCAGAATCAGGATGATCTCGGGTGCTTGGATACCCCTGCCGAACATCGCGACCCCATCTCGTTGTTTGCTGAACACTGTCGATCGTACGCCGCGGGCTCAGTTCCCGGACTTGTGGTCCGGCGTGGCGGCCGGCCCGACGGCATCCATGGTTCGTTCCAAATCGGCGGCCAGACTGGTCAACTCCTGAGCCAGCAGGCGGCTGCGCCGGTAAACCGACCGGCTGACGACGAGCACGACGCCGACCGTGGCGACGAACACGACCGCAACCAACACGAAGAGCGCGATGGCCGGCGTGGACACGGCGTGACCCTACCGCGCTGGGACGGTCCGAACGTCGTCTGCGTACGCGGCCAGTGCGGCAGCTGCGTCGGCAAACACTGCTTCGGCCAGATCCGGCGGATCGACCAGGCGGCCCGTCCCGCCCAGACGCAGGCACAGGCGGCGGACCCAGCGCGGGTCGGCCACACGCAGCCCGACCCGGAGCCGGTCCCGGCCGATCTCCTCGACTGTCTCGCACGGGTAGTAGTCGGCGACCCACCGGCCGCTCGGCTCCAGTTCCAGCGTGACCAGCAGGTCGTCGGGACTCGGTTGGAAGATCCCAGCGCTCAGATCGCGGGACCGGGCTTCGGGTGGCACCTGCGCCGGCATGTCGAGCAGCGAGATGTTCGCCACCCGATCCAGGCGGAACAGTCGGACGGACTCGGCCCGGTGACACCAGCCCTCCAGGTAGAGCCGGCCATCAGCGAGCGCCAGCCGCATCGGGTCGACGTCACGCTCGGTGGTCTCGTCGCGCCCGGGCACCCAGTAGGACAGATGCAGCCGGCGCTTTTCGTCCAGGGCCCGCCGTACCGTGCCGGCCACCTCGGCCACCGCGTCACCGTCGACCTCGACCCGCACTGCTGCCGCCCGCTCTGCGGCGGACCCGGCGGCACGCTCCAGCTTGGCGACTGCTCGGTCGACGGCGCCGCGCTCCGGCGACCCAGGCATCGCCGCGAGTGTCCGCAGCGCGACGACCAGCGCCAGCGCCTCGTCGGTGCCGAGGCGCAGCGGCCGGGACAGATAGTCGGCGTTCGAGACGTTGATGACCCCCTCTCCCTCGGCTGCATCCATGTCGACCTCGATGTAGTCGCCCATGGCCAGCCCGGGCAGGCCCGAGAACCACAGCACGTTGAGGTCGCGCAGGATCTGCCGCTCGGAGACGCGGAACAGGTCGGCGACCTCGGTGACCCGGGTGTTCGGGTGGGCGAGCAGGTAGGGCAGCAATGACAGCAGCCGCGACACCTGCTCCTGGGCGCCGCTGGGTCGACGCGTCATGCCAGCTCCCCGACGACAGCGCGCAGATGCGCGACCACCCGGCTGCGGACCTCGTCCGGCTCGAGGACGACGGCATCGGCGCCGTAGCCCGCAACCTCGGCAGCCAGATCGCCCGGGTCGGCAAAGGGAACGGTGACAATGTCCCAGTCGTCGGCGAGCGGCCGGGTGTCCGCGGCCCGACGGCGCAACCCGAAGCCGCTGCCCCTGCGGACCCGGATTCGCGCAATCCCGGTTTCCTGTGGTGGCGTGAGCAGCCCTGCCGCGTCCCGGATCTCTCCAGCGGTCGGCACCGAGTAGGAGCCGGCTGGCCCCGCCGGCGCTACGTCGCCCACGATCCGCGACAAGCGGAACAGTCGTGGCGCCGAACGGTCGATGTCGAAACCGACGACGTACCAGCGGCCATGCCACGAAAGGACGCTCCACGGCTGGAGCCTGCGGCGTATGGGATTCGCGCCGGGCGCTCGGCGATGATCGAAGGTGACCGGCCGACGGTCACGTACCGCCTCCCAGAGCGGCCAGAACGCGGGCTCCTCGACAGCCACCCGGGGCTCGACCGCGGCGAGCGGACCAGTATCGGTGTCCACGCCCGCCGCTCGCAGTTTCAGCACCGCCCGGCTGGTCGCCTCGGCAAGGCTGGCGTGCTGCCACACTCTGGCAGCGAGGCCGAGCACAGCCGCTTCGTCGGGCTCCAGCCGGATCTCCGGCAGCTCGAACTCCTGCCGGCGAATGCTGTAGCCGGGTTCCTCGTCACCGGCCGGGTCGTTGGAGCCGGTCTGGATCGGGATGCCCAGCTCGCGCAGCTCCTCCTTGTCCCGCTCGAACATACGCTCGAACGCCTCATCGGATTGCTCGCCGTACCCACCGACGACGTGCCTGATCTTGCTTTTCGGCACGTAGCCGCGGGATACGAGCAGGCAGATGACGAGGTTCATCAACCGCTCGCTCTTGGCTTGGCTCGGCACGCTTGGTTTCAGAGCCCCTTTCTGACTCCGAGAGGCTAACTGGTGACTAGCCTCGGCCAGATGATCCGATGGCGATCGGCCGTGGTGGTGTCGCTGGAGCGGACGTGGCCGGGTGCCACCGAGCTGACCGCGTCAGTCGACGGCGAAGGCCAGGTCCGTGCCCTCGCCTACGACCAGGTCGTCGGCCGGCCCCAGGTCGGCGACCGGGTACTGCTCAACACCACCGCTCTTGCCCTTGGCCTCGGTACCGGAGGCTACGCCATGGTGGTCGCGCTCCCCGACCGATTGCCTCCCGATCCACAGCCCGCTCCCGGACACCTGGTGAAATCCCGGTATACGCCGCTACAAACCACTGTTCTCGGGGTCGACGAGCAGGAGTCCCCATCCCACCAAGCACTGCGGGATGCTGACGACCTCGGTGGCATGCCGGTCGTGGTGGCGGACCTGCATTCGGCGCTTCCCGCGGTGATCGCCGGAATCCGCGACCGCCACCCCGGCGCCCGGGTCGCATACGTCATGACCGACGGGGGCGCGCTGCCGATGTGGTACAGCCGGTCCGTCGCTCAGCTGCGTGCGGCGGATTGGCTGACCCGCGTGGTGACAGTGGGGCAGGCCTACGGCGGTGACGCCGAGGCGGTGACCTTGCACACCGGCCTGCTGGCTGCCCGGCACGTCTACGACGCCGACGTCGCCGTGGTTGCCCAGGGCCCAGGCAACCTGGGTAGCGGCACCCGATGGGGCTTTTCCGGTGTGGCGTGCGGCGAGGCGGTCAACGCAACGTCGGTGCTGAGCGGCCGGTGCGTCGCTTCCCTACGCATCAGCCAGGCCGATCGCCGCGAACGGCACTACGGCATCTCCCATCACAGTCTGACGGCATATGGCCGGGTCGCACTTGTGCCGGCCGACGTCGTGGTGCCCACGCTGGATGGCGAACTCCATGCCCGGGTCACCGGCCAGCTCAGCCGGTTGGCCAGGCATCGCATCGTCACCGTCCTCGTCGACGGCCTGCTCGATGCCCTTCGCTCGTCACCTGTGCAGCTCTCCACCATGGGGCGCGGGCTGGCCGAGGACCCTGCCTACTTCCTGGCCGCCGCCGCGGCCGGGCGCCATGCCGCCACCCTCATCGGTCCCCACTGACCACGTTCAGCTGCCCGGCTGGCCAGGACCAGGCGACGGGGAGTCAGACCGTGCCGATGATGTCGAGGACGATCGCGATGGGCTCGCCCTTGGGGGATTGCTCGGAGACGTTGTCGGCCGCCGCGATGCGGACCAGTGCCCGGGTGCCAACCTTCTGGCCTTCCAGTGCCTCCGCAAGCCCGAACAGCTGCTCGGGCGATAGGACGACTGGCCCGGCGCCCTCGGCCCAGGACGAGAACTGGGTCTCCTTGGTCGTGTAGGACGTCTGCAGGACCTTGACGACCAGCGTGTCGCCCAGGTCGGCACCATCACCCTCGACCAGCACGTCGCTGGTCGATGTCTCGACCGGCGTAGCCGACGCCGGGAACTTGATCGTCGGCACCTCGGCACCTTCTCCGGTCACGGTGGGCAGATCGGCGGGCAGTTCGGCCACTGGCGTGCCTGAGATCCCGGCGTCGGCGCCGAAGGAGTCGACGATGTCGACGACGAACACCAAGGTGGCGTCGGCCTCGATCGAGGACCCGTCCGGTGGGCTGTCCCCGTACGCCTTGTCCGGAGGGATGACGAGAAGGACGCGCGAGCCCGCTTTCTGACCCACCAGTCCCTCGTCCCACCCCGGGATGACAGAGCCGGCACCGATCGGGAAGCCGGCCGGACTGCCGCGGTCGTAGGAGTTGTCGAAGACATTGGCGGCACCGTCGGCACCCGGTTCCCAGGTCTGACCGAGATAGTCGGCCACCAGGAACTCGCCCTCCTCGACCTCGTCGCCGTCGCCTTCGGAAAGCACGTCGACAATGAGTTCGCTCGACGGCTCCCCGTCCGGCACTTCGAGCTCAGGTTTGGTCCCGACCTCGCCGGACACCTCGATTCCGCTCTGCGTCGAGGTCGTCGGGGCTGCGGCTTCCGGCTCCGAATCCGACCCGCACGCGACCAAGGCAACACAGGTGGCCAGGAGCAATGCGGCCGTGGTCTTGGGTTTGCGCACTGTGCTGCATCCTTCGGAATCGGGAGATGGGCGCCGCCAACGAACGCGAAGGCCCAACCTTAGATCAGCGACCTGAGAATTCCCGAAGAGGTCACATACTCGCGATGAGCTTCTCGACGCGTTCGTCGACGGCGCGGAACGGGTCCTTGCACAGGACGGTTCGTTGCGCCTGGTCATTGAGCTTCAGGTGCACCCAGTCGACAGTGAAATCGCGCCGCCGCTCCTGCGCACGGCGGATGAACTCGCCACGCAACCGGGCTCTGGTCGTCTGCGGGGGGACCGATTTGGCCTCGAAGATCTCGACGTCGCGGCAGACCCGGCTGACCGCACCGCGTCGCTCGAGCAAGTAATACAGCCCACGGCCACGGTGGATGTCGTGGTATGACAGGTCGAGCTGAGCGATCCGGGGATGAGTGAGCGACAAACCGTGCCGGTTGCGGTATCGCTCGATCAGCCGGTACTTGGTCACCCAGTCGATCTCACGCTCGACCAAGGCCAGATCGCCGGAGTCGACGGCCTTGAGGGTGCGTTCCCACAGGTCCAGGACCCGCTGCACCGCAGGGGTTCCCAGGTCGCGCCGGTCGACGAAGTCGCGGGCCTTGGTGAAGTACTCCTCCTGGATCTCCAGCGCCGAGGCCTCCCGGCCGTTGGCCAGGCGCACTTTGCGCCGACCGGTGATGTCGTGGCTGATCTCCCTGATGGCACGAATCGGGTTCTCCAGGCCGAGGTCGCGCAGGTTCGCGCCCGTCTCGACCATGCGCAGTACCAGGTCGGTGCTGCCCACCTTGAGCAAGGTGGTCGCCTCGTTCATGTTCGAGTCTCCGACGATCACATGGAGCCGGCGGTAGCGCTCAGCATCAGCGTGTGGCTCGTCGCGGGTGTTGATGATCGGACGGCTGCGCGTGGTCGCGCTCGAAACACCCTCCCAGATGTGTTCGGCGCGCTGACTCACCGCGTAGACCGCCCCTCGCGGGGTCTGCAGGACTTTTCCGGCGCCGCAGACGATCTGCCGCGTGACCAGGAACGGGATCAGCACATCAGCGAGCCGGGAGAACTCTCCATGCCTTCCGACGAGGTAGTTCTCATGGCAGCCATAGGAGTTGCCGGCCGAGTCGGTGTTGTTCTTGAACAGGTAGACGTCGCCCGCTATGCCTTCTTCCCGTAGCCGCTTCTCGGCGTCGACGAGGAGCCCTTCCAGCACCCGTTCCCCTGCCTTGTCGTGGGTGACCAGATCGGTGATCGAGTCACACTCCGGCGTGGCGTACTCTGGATGGCTGCCGACGTCGAGGTAGAGCCGCGCGCCGTTGGAGAGAAAGACGTTGCTGCTGCGACCCCACGTCACGACTCGGCGGAACAGATAGCGGGCGACCTCGTCAGGAGAGAGCCGCCGCTGGCCGCGGAACGTGCACGTGACGCCGTACTCGTTCTCCAGGCCGAAGATCCTTCTGTCCACGCCGACCTCTCTCGTTGCACGAGCCCTGTGACGATCCTGCCACCTGGCTCATCACGCCGACGATGCCGCGTGGGATCAGGCCGGCGCGGTCAGGGACTTTCCCCGGTTGGCACGTGCGGTCGCGCCACGTCCTCGAGCACCGTCGACGAAGCCTGCACAGCTTCCGCGGATCGCTGAATGACCCGAATGGGACGTCTGGAGCGGGTGGTGTCCTCGGTGATCCGGTCGATGGCTTCCTCGTAGGTGATGATCCGGTGCCCGCGGTTCTTGGAGAAGTAGAGGGCGCGGCCCCAGGTGTACATGGTGCCGAGGCGGTTGCCCCAGCCGACGAGGTACAGGACGTGGATGAACCCCCACATCAGGTAGGCGATGAACCCGGTGAACCTCCTGCCGAACGCCTCCGCCACGGCAGCTTTGTGGCCGATTGTGGCCATCGAACCCTTGTCGAAGTAGTGGAACGGGTCGACGCGACTCTGGCCTGCGAGCCGGGCCTTGATGACCTTGCCGACGTATTTGCCCTCTTGGATCGCTGGCTGGGCGACACCAGGCAGGTCGTTCAACGCGACCATGTCTCCGACGGCGAAGAGTTCGGGATGGCCGGGCAGGGTGCAGTCCGGGTTCACCGCCACACGTCCAGCCCGATCGGTGGGCGCACCGGTCTTCTCCGCGAGCAGCTTCGCCAGCGGTGACGCTTGTACCCCCGCCCCCCAGATCCTGGTTCGGGTTCTGATCGTTTCCAGTCCCTCCGGACCCTTCACCGTGATCGACTCGTGATCCATCTCAACGGCGAGTGTGTTGAGCCGGATCTCCACACCCAGCTTCTCCAACGTTCGCCGCGCGTACTGCTGCAGCTTGGGATCGAACGACGGCAATACCGCTCCGGCACCCTCGATCAACAGGATCTTCGCTTCCGTCGTGTCGACATCCCGGAAGTCCCGAGGGAGCACCTGATGCGCCAACTCGCCCACCTGGCCGACCAGTTCGACTCCAGTCGGACCGGCGCCGACCACCACGAATGTCAACCACTCGGCCCGCTCCTGTGGATCGGTCGCCAACTCGGCCATCTCGAATTTCGACAGGATTCCGTCCCGTATGAACCGCGCGTCCTCGATCGTCTTCATCCCGGGCGCGAACTCCGCGAACTCGTCGTTTCCGAAATAGGAGTGCGTCGCCCCCGCCGCCACGACCAACGTGTCGTAGGGCAACTCGAGCGGACGTCCATCTGGCTGGCTCGCGTACACAACCTTTCGCTCGATGTCGATGTCGTTCGCGTCGACCAGCAGCACCTGGACGTTCTGCTGCTTCCTGACCACGTTGCGCAATGCTGGCGCTATCAAGCCCTCCGGCAAGATTCCCGCGGCCACCTGATAAAGCAGCGGTTGGAACAGGTGATGGTTGGTCCGGTCGATGATGGTGACGTCCGCGTCGGCCTTCGCCAGCGAACTGGCGACATTCAATCCTCCGAAGCCACCGCCGATGACAACGACCTGGTGCCGTTGGGTTGCCATGATCACTCCCTCTTCACGTGACCGGCCGGCGGGCAGCAGTTGCTTCTGCCGTTGGTCGACCGCCTTGACGAAATCCGGCGCGATCATCTCGGCGTTCTCGTGGCGCAGCAGGACCAAGTGCACACGGTGGAATGGGTCGTCTTTGCCATGAACCTAGGCAGGCGACATCACCGCGGTCCACTAGCCTTACCGTCCAGTGGGAGCAGCCGCCGGACGGTGACGCAGCGAACTACGGGCTAGCGGTTGGCTGGTCCGGAACCGCCAACAACTCGTCCAGTTCGGGGCTGACAATGCGCCGGAACCGGCGACGGGGCCGCTCGCGGTCGAGGATTGCGACCTCCAGCGCGTCGCTCGTCAGGGTGCGGGTCTCGCCATCGCTGCTGTCTCGGCCGAGCGCCTCGACGGCCAGCTGCAGGGCCTCCTGCATGCTGAGGTCGTCTCGGTAGTTCTCGGCGACGTAGCGGGTGATCTGCTCCGCCGAGCCCCCCATCACTGCGAACCGCTCCTCCTGAGCGACCGAGCCGTCGTAGGTGAGGCGGTACACCTCGTCGTCGGCGACGGTGCGGCCTACCTCGGCCACCACGATCTCGACCTCATAGGGCTTCGGTTCGGTGGTGAAGATCGTCCCGAGGGTCTGGGCGTAAACGTTGGCCAATCCGCGACCCGTGACGTCCGCCCGGTCGAACGCATAGCCACGCAGGTCGGCCATCCGCACCCCGGCCACCCGCAGGTTCTCGAACTCGTTGTACTTGCCGACGGCCGCGAACGCGATCCGGTCGTAGATCTCACTGATCTTGTGCAACGACCGCGACGGTGTCTCAGCGGCGAACAGGATCCCACCGGAGTATTGGATGACGACGACCGAACGTCCGCGGGCGATGCCCTTGCGGGCGTAGTCGGCCCGGTCCTTCATCAGCTGCTCGGGCGAGACGTAGCCGAACTGCATCGTCACCGCTGGCGTCCTCTCGGCTGGCCATTCACTGCAGGGGTGCTTGCGGACCGTCCGGACGCACGCTCCGCGCGTCGACGACGGCTTCGACGACTTCCGCGACCACCGGCTCGGCCAGCCGGCGGTATCCCTGAGCGTCGACCACGGACACGACCGGGAAGATCCCCCGTGACATGTCGGGACCACCGGTGGCGGAGTCGTCGTCGGCGGCGTCGTAGAGCGCCTGGATGCACACGGTGGTGGCGTCGGACACATCGAGATCGGGGCTGAACAGCTTCTTCAGCGCACCCCGGGCGAACAGCGAACCGGAGCCGACGGAATAGAACATGTGCTCCTCGGATCGCCCCCCGGTGACGTCATAGGAGAAGATCCGGCCGGTTCCCAGGTCGAGGTCGAAGCCAGCGAACAGTGGCACCACGGCCAGCCCCTGCAGAGCCAGTCCGAGGTTGCCCCGGATCATGTGGGACAGCCGGTTGGCCTTGCCGTCGAGGGACAGCACGATTCCCTCGATCTTTTCGTAGTGCTCGAGCTCGAGCTGGAACAGCCGCACTATCTCGACCGCGACCCCGGCCGCACCCGCGATGCCGATACACGAGTACTCGTCAGCCGAGAAGACCTTCTCGACGTCGCGCTGGGCGATGATGTTGCCCATCGTGGAGCGCCGGTCACCGGCCATGACCACGCCGCCGGGATAGCTCGTGGCCACGATCGTCGTGCCGTGCGGTGTCTGCTCGGCGAGGCCAGGCCCGCCTGCGGTCTTACCAGGCAACAACTCCGGGGCCTGCTGGCTGAGAAAATCAGTGAACGAGGCCGTGCCCGGAGTCAGAAAGGTAGCCGGGAGCCGTCCAACTGGATCTGGAAAATACGACATCGCGGCCTTATTCCCCGCCTTTCTGGACGAACCCCCGGACGAAGTCCTCGGCATTCTCCTCGAGCACCTCATCGATCTCGTCCAGGATTGCGTCGACATCGTCGGCGAGCTTGTCTTGGCGCTCCTTGAGGTCTTCAGACGCCTCTGCGGCCTCATTGACGTCGGCGTCCTCAGAGCGGCGGGTCTGCTTGTGCTGCTGCCCGCCAGTGTCGCGTGCCATGGGCCACCTCCGACGAGACTGCGGTCGTACAGCGACGACCCTACCTAGCGGATGTGACGCTTGGCCGCATGTGCCCACTTCGAGTCGTTGCGCCTACAGCACAAGGCTGGAAGATCGACGCGAGACACCGCGCCGGCGCTGCTACCCGCTGGAGAGCGCCTGCACGAGCTCGTCGGCGGTCCGGCACCGATCCAGCAGGTCGCCGACGTGCGCCTTGGTCCCCCGAAGAGGTTCGAGGGTTGGCACCCGTTGTAGCGCATCCCGCCCGGGCAGATCGAAGATCACCGAGTCCCACGACGCGGCCGCGACATGTGGCGCGTATTTCGCCAGACAGCGCCCGCGGAAGTACGCCCGGGTGTCCTCCGGTGGCTCATGAACGGCGCGGGCCACCTCGTCGTCGTGGAGCAATCGCTGCATCCGTCCCAGGGACACCAGCCGGTGGTACAGGCCACGAGTTGGCCGGACGTCGGAATACTGCAGGTCGACCAGATGCAGCTTCGGATGTGACCACTCCAGCCCGTCACGCTCGCGATATGACTCCAGCAGTTTGAGTTTCGCCACCCAGTCCAACTCGGTGGACAGTGACATGGGGTCGCCTTCGAGCCGGGTCAGCACCGACTCCCACCGGTCGAGGACGTCGGTTGTGACGGGGTCCACATCGGTGCCGTACCGGTCTTCGACGTACTTGCGGGCCTGCTCCGCATACTCCATCTGAACCTGCACCGCAGTGAGCTGCCGGCCGTCCTTGAGCGCCAGCAGCTGCTTGAGTGACGTGTCGTGTGACACCTCGTGCAACGACGAAACGGGTCGCTCGACCGACAGGTCCACCCCGAGGAAGCCTTCCTCCACCATGGCGAGCACCAATGAGGTCATGCCGAGCTTGAGGTAGGTCGAGACTTCCGACAGGTTGGCGTCACCGATGATCACATGCAGGCGCCGGTAGCGCTCAGGATCGGCGTGCGGCTCGTCGCGGGTGTTGATGATCGGTCGCTTGAGCGTGGTTTCGAGACCGACCTCGACCTCGAAGTAGTCGGCCCGCTGAGAGATCTGGAACCCGTGCTTGGTCCCGTCCTGCCCCAAGCCCACCCGCCCGGCGCCGCAGATGACCTGACGGGTGACGAAGAACGGGGTCAAGTGCCGGACGATGTCGGCGAACGGCGTCTGCCGGCTCATCAGGTAGTTCTCGTGACACCCGTAGGAGGCGCCTTTGTTGTCGACGTTGTTCTTGTAGAGCTGGATGGGTGAGGAGCCCGGTGCCAGGGCGGCGAGCCCGGCCGCTTCGGCCATCACCAGCTCGCCGGCCTTGTCCCACAGCACGGCGTCTCGGGGAGAGGTGACTTCTGGGGAGGAGTACTCGGGGTGCGCATGGTCGACGTAGAGGCGGGCCCCGTTGGTGAGGATCACGTTGGCCAGTCCCACCTCCTCGTCGGTGAGCTGGCTCGGGTCTGCGCCCTCTCGGGACACCTCGAAACCGCGCGCATCGCGAAGCGGGCTCTCCTCCTCGAAGTCCCACCGGGCCCGCCGCGCTCGCGCGGTTGCCGCCGCATACGCATTGACGACCTGCGACGACGTCAGCATCGAGTTTGCGGCCGGGTTGCCCGGCACCGCGATGCCGTACTCGGTCTCGATCCCGACGACGCGACGGGCGCTCATGCGACGAGCCTAAGCTGTCCCGCCGACCGACACGCCTTGCGCCATGTCATCCCACCGGCGCGGGCCGTGGATACTGCACCCCGAGGAGCCGCAGCGCCTGGTCGAGCACCCGCATGACCGCCACCGTGTCGCTGAGCGGCATGGCCTCGCTCTCGGTCTGGCCCTCGCGCAAGCAGCGGTGGACCTCCCGCAGCATCGGCAGGTATCCCCGACCTTCGTGCTCGTGTCCGTATTCCTGCACAGAGCCGTCTGCGCTGGTGTGCACCAGCCGGGTCGGATGGTGAAACCGCGGCGGCAGGTCGAGTCGTCCCTCCGTACCAATGATCATGGCCATGCCTGGGGAGTGCGCCACCAGCGAAACGTCGAGCAGAGCCCGGGCGCCGCCGTCCCAGCTCAGGAGCAGTCCGGCCTCCGCGTCAACCTGTTGCGGGCTCAGCGATCCGTGCGCCGTAACCGTGTCGGGCTCCCCCAACACCATCTGCGCGAAGGCCACGGGGTAGACGCCGAGGTCGAGCAACGCTCCCCCACCGAGAACCGGATCCCAGAGCCGGTGCTGGGGATCGCGCGGAGCGACGAAGCCTAGATCGGCGAACACCGTACGCACTTCGCCGACGCCCCCGTCGGCGATGATCTCACGCGTCCTCACGAGCAGTGGGACGAACCGAGCCCACATCGCCTCCATGCAGAAGATCCGCCGGTCCCGGGCCCGTTGCACGAGATTCTCGGTGTCGGCGAGTGACGTGGTGAACGTCTTCTCGCACAAGACTGCCCGCCCTATGTCGAGGGCGGCGCCCACGATTGCTGCATGCTGCGCATGCGGGGTTGCGACGTACACGATGTCGACGTCGTCGTCGCTGAGGAGATCACCAACCGAGCCGTATGCCCGCTCGACGCCGAACTCGTCTGCAAAGGCGCGCGCCCGCTGCACTGACCGAGAGCTGACGGCGGCCAGCTGCGCGTCCGGGAGACGGCGAAGCTCGGCGGCCATCGTCCGGGCGATGCCGCCCGTCGACACGATTCCCCACCGGATCGGATCGGCAGCTTTGGTCATGACGCATCTCTCCGATCAGTTGGGTCCGTGATGGTCGGACCAGACATCATCCGACCAGCGTGTACCCCGGCGTAAGCGCTAGGGCGCAATAACGCCGATCACACGATCACCGCCGCAGCGCCACAAACCCACAACGATCAACGACGTACAACGGCCTCGACGGGACCGAAGTGCCGAAGCCAGGCAGCTACTGACGCCTACAGGTACTGGCCGGTGTTGGCGACCGTGTCGATCGAGCGGCCGGCCTGAATACCTTCCTTGCCCGAGACCAACGTGCGGATGAACACGATGCGCTCGCCCTTCTTGCCGGAGATCCGAGCCCAGTCGTCCGGGTTGGTGGTATTGGGCAGGTCCTCGTTCTCCTTGAACTCGTCCAGGCAGGCAGTGAGCACATGCTGGACCCGGATCCCCTTGACGCCGGTTTCGAGGAAGTCCTTGATCGCCATCTTCTTGGCCCGGTCAACGATGTTCTGGATCATCGCGCCGGAGTTGAAGTCCCGGAAGTACAGGACCTCCTTGTCGCCATTGGCGTACGTGACCTCCAGGAATCGGTTCTCCTCGCTCTCGGCGTACATCTGCTCCACGCCCCGCTGGATCATCGCCGCGACGGTGGCGTCGGCCGATCGTTGGTTCTCCCCGAGGTCGTCGCTGTTGAGGGGTAGTTCGGCGGTCAGATACTTGCTGAAGATGTCCCGTGCGGCCTCGGCATCGGGCCGCTCGATCTTGATCTTCACATCCAGCCGACCGGGTCGCAGGATCGCCGGGTCGATCATGTCCTCGCGGTTGGACGCGCCGATCACGATGACGTTCTCGAGGCTTTCCACGCCGTCGATCTCGGACAGCAGCTGCGGGACGATGGTGTTCTCGACGTCGCTGGACACGCCCGAGCCGCGGGTGCGGAACAGCGAGTCCATCTCGTCGAAGAACACGATGACCGGGGTGCCCTCGCCAGCCTTCTCGCGGGCCCGCTGGAATACCAACCGGATGTGCCGCTCGGTTTCGCCGACGTACTTGTTGAGCAGTTCTGGGCCTTTGATGTTGAGGAAGTACGACTTCTCCTCACGTTGGCCGGTCCGTGCGGCGACCTTCTTGGCCAGTGAGTTGGCGACGGCCTTGGCGATCAGCGTCTTTCCGCAGCCGGGTGGGCCGTAGAGCAGCACGCCCTTGGGCGGCCGGAGTTGGTGCTCGCGAAACAGGTCGGCGTGCAGGTACGGGAGCTCGATGGCATCGCGGATCTGCTCGATCTGCCGCGACAACCCACCGATGTCGGCGTAGTCGATGTCGGGAACCTCTTCGAGAATGAGCTCCTCGACCTCGCTCTTGGGAATGCGCTCGTAGACGAAGCCCGATCTCGGCTCCATCAGCAAGGAGTCGCCGGCTCGCATGACCGAGTCCTTGAGCGGGGTCGCAATGCGCACGACACGCTCGTCGTCGGTATGGCCGATGACCAGCGCGCGATCGCCGTCGGCCAACACCTCCTTGAGCATGACGACCTCGCCGATGCGCTCGTACTCCATCGCGCGCACGACATTCAGAGCCTCGTTGAGCATGACCTCCTGGCCGGCGCGAAGGTCGTCGGTCTCGACGTCCGGGCTGACTGCCACCCGCAGCTTGCGACCGCCGGTGAAGACATCGACCGTGCCGTCCTCGTAGCGCGACAGGTAGATGCCGAACCCGGCGGGTGGCTGGGCGAGCCGGTCGATCTCCTCCTTGAGGGCCACGATCTGGTCGCGGGCCTCCCGCAGTGTCGCGGCCAGCCGGTCGTTCTGGGCAGAAACCGTAGCGAGTTGCGCCTCGGTGTCGGCGAGCCGGTCCTCGAGTACCCGGGTCTGCCGCGGGGAGTCGGCCAGCCGACGCCGTAACGCGGCCACCTCCTGCTCGAGGAAGGAGATCTGGGCCGAGTGATCGCTGGTTTCGCGCGCAGCGTCGCGACGCGGGCGGTCAGTGCTGCCGTCATGGGTCGGCACGGTCCTCACCCCCTGCGGAGCGTCGTCTTGTCACGACCCTACCTGCGGCTGCTGCATTGACCAGACTCCTGCCGCCAGCGAGCCGGGTAGATCTCGCGACAGGTTGTACGGTCTGCCCGCCGAAGACGTTCACGACGGCGGCGACTGGGTCAGTCCTGCGCGGCCGGCGCCGGGCGGCGGCGGCGCGGTGGGGCGACCGTCCCTGGTGCGAGCCGCCGTGACGTCACCAGAAACCCGGTGTGCCCGATCATCCGATGGTCAGGGCGAACCGCAAGCCCCTCGACGTGCCAGGTCCGGATCATCGACTCCCATGACGCTGGCTCGGTGAAGCCGCCGTGATCACGGACGGTTTCCACGATGCGGGCGAGCTGCGTGGTGGTGGCGACGTAACAGCACAGCACACCGCCGGGAACCAGGGCCTGGGCGATCGCATCGACGCACTCCCAGGGCGCAAGCATGTCCAGGACGACCCGGTCTGCAGGAATGTCCTCATCCAACGACGCGACCAGCTCGCCGACGACCAGCCGCCAGGCCGGGTGCGGCCCACCGAAGAATCGTTCGACGTTGGCCGTCGCGACAGCAGCGAACTCCGGACGCCGCTCGAAGGAATGCAGCTGACCCTCCACACCGACCGCTCGTAGCAACGACATGGTGAGCGCACCGGAACCGACACCTGCCTCGATCACCCGGGCACCGGGGTAGATGTCGCCCATCGCGACGATCTGCGCGGCGTCCTTCGGGTAGACCACAGCGGCGCCTCGCGGCATGGACAGCACATAGTCGGCGAGAAGCGGGCGAAGCGCCAGATAGGCGGTGCCGCCCGTCGAGGTGACCACGGTGCCCTCTGGTGCTCCGATCAGCGCGTCGTGTGCGAACGAGCCCTGGTGGGTGTGGAACTCCTTCCCGGGTTCGAGCGTGATGGTGTGGTGACGGCCTTTCGGATCTGTCAACTGCACTTGGTCGCCCGCCCGCATCGGGCCGGTGCGGTGGGCGGGAACGGCGTTGCGGTCGGTCACGGCAAGCAGGTTAGGACTCGATCACGCTTTCGCCAGCGCCGCGTCGACGTCGGCGGTCGCGAGTACCCCAAAGATGCCGCCGTCGTCATCGACCACGAGGTACTCAGAGGCCGGCGTCTCCCGCATGCGGCGCAAGAGCTCCTCGCCTCCGATCCCGACCGGAAGAACCAGACCGGTCTGCAGCACGCGCGCGACCTGGCCGACGGGAATCCACGGTCGGCGCTGCGTCGGCGTCGCGACAACCGACGCCTCGCTGACCAGGCCTGTGGGGCGTCCGTACGAGTCGACGACAACCAGGGCCTGCACACCGCGGCTCTGTGCCTGGCGCAGCGCCTCGGCCAGCGGGATGTCCGCGGCGATCGGCGCTGCCCGTCGGGTCAACCGCTCGAGATCGAGAAGGGGCAGCCGGCTTCGCACGCGCCCCACGACGAGGGCCTGGGAAGCTCCGGTCCACAGCAGCACTGCCACCAGCGCGGACCAGACGACCCCGATGATCGACGGCCGGCCGGGCCAAGCCAGCGCGAAGGGCAGGAGCAGGACCAGCCCGGCGAGTACCTGACCGGCCCGCGCAGCCACCACTGTCCCGGTGCTCTCCCTGCCGGTGATCTTCCAGACGGCCGCTCGAAGCATGTGCCCGCCGTCGAGCGGCAAGGCAGGCAGCAGATTGAAGACGCCGACCAGCAGGTTCGCCACGGCAAGCTCGAGGAGGAGGAACTCCGCGATCGGCTGGTCGATCGGTCGGGCGCCGAGAAAGGCCAGCCCAGCCGCCGCGAGCGAAACCACCGGTCCGGCGACCGCGACCGCCAAGTCTTGGCCAGGTGTTGGTGAATCGCGCTCGATTTCGGTGTAGCCGCCGAGGAAGTGCAGCGTGATACCGCGAACCGGCAGGCCGAATGCTCGTGCTGTCAGGGCGTGGCTGATCTCGTGGAAGAGGACCGAGACGTACAGCAGCAAGGCGAACGTCAACGCGATCGCGTAGCTGCCCTGGCCGACGCCGGGCAGCTGTCGCTCGACGATGGGCGCGAAGCCGACCGTCATGACCCCTGCAATCAGGAACCAGGTCGGGCTGACGTGCACGGGGATTCCGGCGATCCTGCCAAGCGAAACCCGCCGCCCACCGCCGTTGCTCACACGGCCAGGCTAGGCCACCGCCCTCGGTCCATCTTGTGGAGGGATTCCAACGTGACGGTCGGACTCTTGACGGTCGTGTCGTACGCACCGCTGTCAGCGGGTTCACCTACAGTCGCGAACATGGACACGGCAGTGACAGCCCTGAGTCCCGGGCCGACCACGGCCTGGTCGGGACCGTCGTTGTCTCCGTCGCGCGCCGCCGACTTCATGACGTGTCCGTTGCTGTTCCGCTTCCGGACGATCGACCGGCTGCCCGAGCCGCCAAGCGCGGCCGCTACTCGGGGGACTCTCGTCCATGCCGTTCTGGAGCGCCTCTTCGACCTTCCCGCATCCCAGCGAACCTCGGCGCAGGCCCGGAGCATGGTCGGTCCGCAGTGGCAACGGCTGCTCGAAGCAGAACCCGAGGTCGCTGCGCTGTTCGTCGGTGGCGACGGCTCGGCGGAGGTGGAGTGGCTTGCCGGGGCCGAAGAACTCGTCACTCGCTATTTCGCGCTCGAAGATCCGCGCTGCCTGGAGCCCGCTGAGCGTGAGCTCTACGTAGAGACCACGCTCGAATCGGGGCTGCAGCTGCGTGGCTACGTCGACCGGCTCGATCGTGCATCGGTGACGGGCGATTTGCGGGTGGTCGACTACAAGACCGGACATGCGCCGCCGGCCGGGTTCGAGCAGCGGGTGATGTTCCAGATGCGGTTCTACGCGCTGGTGCTCTGGCGGTTGTACGCCCAGGTGCCTCGGCTGCTCCAGCTGGTCTACCTGGGCAGCGGCGAGATCCTGCGATACGAGCCCGATCAAGCGGACTTGCTGGCCACCGAGCGGAAGCTCATCGCCTTGTGGCGGGCCATCGAGCGGGCAGCCAATACCGGTGACTGGCGGCCGAGTCCGGGTCCGATGTGCGGCTGGTGTGCTCACCAGCAGCTGTGTCCGGCCTTCGGCGGTGCGCCGCCGCCCCTGCCGGAGCCCCATGCGGCACCAGAGGCGGCCGCCGTAGACGAGGCGCCCTCGCCCCGGACCACGCTGATCGACGTCTGAGTCGGCCCCTACGCGGACCAGGTGCCGTTGCGTGAATACGGGCGGGTTTACCAAACGTGCATCGCGGGGCGCTCGTACCTGGCACAATCCGGTGCTCGTGACATCGCCATGAGCATCGGCAGCCGCGGATCGTGCGATGCACAAAAAACCGCAACGTATGTCATATCCGGACAACGAATCCGAAGAAAGCCGTGGGCCAAAGAACTCGCGTGGACCAGCGATCCCCCCTTCCGGGGGGGGCGCCTCCGTCCTGGATACGGGTCATCCTCGACACGATCACGTTGTCATGGGAGCGACGTGGGCAGCGGCCCGACGGGCCGAGGCGTCGACGGCTATGGGTGCCCCTCGTCTGCGGGCTGGTCGTGCTGGGCGGCGGGCTGCTCGTCCGGTCAACGCTCGGGTCTGCCGATCCTGAACCCGACGCCGCGCGCACTCCGGCTTCGACTCCCAGCTCACAGCGGGCAGACGATCCCGCCGACCTGGGACGCCGCTCAGCAGGGGAATCCAGCCGGGCGATACCCAACCGGACCGCGTCGGTGGCCCGGGCTGCCGCTGGTGCTGAGATCGCCGGCCGGGCCGACATCGACGTCTCCCCGGCCGCGGCCGCCGTGCTGCGGCAAGGAACCGTCGATGGTCGAGTCCTCATCGTCCTCGCCTCACTCGCCTCAGCCGACCTGCTCACCGCCATCGACGTTCCACCTGGCGAGCCGGCCGACCCGGCGAATCTGGAGATGGGTGTCGTCGACGTCGACCGCGTCCTCACCTGGCTACAGAACCAACGCAGACTCAACCCCGACCGGATGGAAGTCCGCCACGAGGAGTCCGCCGCCTACCTCCTGCTGATCTATCAAACCTCCGAACCGCCCGGCCTCTTTCCGTCATAGCCCGACCCATCCGATCTCCGCCCCTGGGAGCATGAAGTGATCCGTTCCGCCGTACGCATCGCCGCCATCGTCCTGTCCATGGCTCTCGTCACGTTCGGTGTCGGCGTCACCGCCTCCGCCGCGTCTGACGACGTGGGCTATCTGCGGCTGGCGCACCTCTCGCCCGACACGCCGAAGGTCGACGTCTATGTCTCCTCGTTCGGCAATGACGACGACCCGACCGTTCTGCGCAGCGTCGGGTACGGCATGTTCTCGCCGTACCAGCGGGTTCCGGCCGGGTCCTTCACGATCGCGATGCGGCTCGAAGGCGCCTCGGCCACCGAGCCGCCGGTCCTGTCGACGACAATCCAACTCGAGGCCCACACCGCCGCCACGGTCGCGGGGATGGGGAAGAACACCGACCTGGAGCTGGTCACCATGACCGACGGTATGGAGCTGCCCGGCACAGACGAGGCCAAGGTCCGCGTGATCAATGCGGCCATGAATGTACCGGCTGTCGCCTCAGTCGAGCTTGCCGGCTCCGAGGTCGCGACGGATCTCGCCTTCGCCGCATTCACCGACTACAGCGTGGTCTCTGCCGGTGCCACGACGATCCAGATCGACGCCGGCTCCGCGACCGCCGACGAGAGCCTGGACCTCGTCGCCAACGCGACGTACACCGTGGTCGTCCGCGACCAAGGAACAGGCGTCGGGGTGCTGCCGATCCAGGACTTCGCTGCGGCAAACCAGATCCCGACCGGCGGAGTCAATGCCGGTCTTGGTGGCTCCGTTCCAGGTCGTCATGCTGATTCGTGGGCGCTTGCGTTACTGATCACGGCGATCGCCGGGATTGCCGGTCTCGCGATGATCCGCCGGCCATGGACGGGGAGCCGCTGAGTGATCGCCCGGGGACGACACCGGCGGCGCCGCGCCAGGCGTAGTGCCTCGTCGTCCGCACTGCTGGTGGTGTCCGTGCTGCTCACCGTGCCCGCTGCCGGCGCACTGACCGCTGACACGACCGTGCGGTCGGATCGCCTCGAAGCAGGGGACGTGACCCGACTCAGGGAACCCCGGGCAACGACCGAACACGCTGATACGCCGCCGGACCCTGTCGAACCGGGCCGAATCCTCATCGAGGCGATCGGCGTTTCCGCCGACGTCGAGGGCGTCGGGCTGGCGGCCGACGG
Organism: uncultured Actinomycetota bacterium; assembly: GCA_963794465.1. Classification (GTDB taxonomy): domain Bacteria; phylum Actinomycetota; class Actinomycetes; order Jiangellales; family Jiangellaceae; genus JACVRX01. The sequence continues at coordinate 52,895 of CAWCED010000031.1, forward strand.
CAGCCTTGCATTACCGACCGATGTCGCCAGGGTGGGCTGGTTCACCGGCAGCAGCCCGCCCGGCGACAAGGGACCTGCGGTCATGGTCGGCCACCTGGACTCCGTGGATGGGCCGGCAGTCTTCGCCCGCCTCTCGCGGCTCCAGGTCGGTGACGTCGTGACCGTCGAGAACCGCGGTGGGGGCACCACCCTCACGTTCGCCGTATGGGCGGTCACTCGGCATCCGAAGGAGTCCTTCCCGACGCAAGCGGTCTATGGCCCGACGCCGGATGCCGAGTTACGCCTGATCACATGCGGAGGGACCTACGACCGGGACAGCGGCTACGCCGACAACGTGGTAGTGCTCGCCAGAGCAGTCACCGACTAGGCCTGCGGCCAGGAATGTGCGTGCCTGCTACAGCGCCCGCTCGAAGGCCATCGCTGCGCCGCGCCACCAGTTCGGTGCAGCCCACGGTCCGCCCGGGCGCTCTTCGATGACCCCGTCGACTTCGACGTCGGTCTGCTCGTTGAAGAAACACACGAGGTTGCGGACCGGTTCTGCGTCCCGGCGCGGTTCACGGTAGGTCCACACCAGGTTCTCGCGCGTCCCGGATCCGGTACGGGTGGAGAAGTAGGACGCGTAGCCCTTGTACGCGCACACGGTCTGCAGGTCGCTCGGCTCGAGCTCGACCCGGACGTCCTCGACAGGCATGTACCACCGAGCGGGAAGCCCGGTCTCGAAGATCACCACCGGCCGGTTGGTCTCGGCCAGCACCTCACCCTCGAGCAGGATCCGGACGTGCCGGGAGCTGGGTATCGCGTCGACTCGGTGGTATGGGTCGCGCGCGTGAGCGAGTGCCTCCATGTCCTCTTCGAGCCACCGATCCATCGCCCGCCAGTAGAACGCAACGTACGGGCGGAGATCCGGAGTGAGATCAGCGTCGGATTGGTACGTCCACCCGGCCTTCTTCTCACGGCGATCTCCGACGACCAGATCGAAGTAGTGCGCTGTCCCTTTGTCCTCCGTGGACTTCGTGTGTCCGTTCGGGACCAGCAATTCGGTATGGACATGCTCACGTGGGAAGTAGTACCGAGGCAGCTGGCCGTACTCGAAGAACAGCATCGGCCGACCGGAGTCGACCACGACCTCGTCCCCGACGATGCCCCTGATCCGACGTGGCGACGGCTCCAGGTACCGCCATTCCGTGCGTGGTAGCTCCGGGCTGGAGACTCCCCACGGCTCATGTCCGAACGGTCCGGTTCCCATGGTGAGCGACATCAGTGGCCTCCTCGTATCACTGAGGAGATAGCCAGTGAGCGTCGCCCTCAATTCCCCGGCGGTCATGGCAAAGCCTTCGCAAAGGCCGCAGGCCTCCGCTTCATGCATCACCGGCTCGCAAACTGACATCGCCGACCCCGTAGCGTCGGACTGCCACGACGCACATCAAGGAGTACCTGTGACCCTGCCAGCCACTCCCCCGGCGGATACCAACCATGCAGCGGCGCACGCCGTCGGACTGTGGAAGGTGTACGGCGAAGGCGACACCCAAGTCGTCGCGCTCAGCGACGTGTCAGTCGCGTTCACCCGCGGTCGCTACACGGCGATCATGGGTCCATCCGGCTCCGGCAAGTCGACCCTGATGCACTGCATGGCCGCGCTCGACTCAGCCACAGCCGGGCAGGTCTTTGTCGGCGATACCGAGCTCTCGACGCTCAACGACGGCGAACTCACCCGCTTGCGCAGGGACAAGATCGGTTTCGTGTTCCAGGCGTACAACCTGGTACCGACGCTGACAGCGCAGGAGAACATCACCCTGCCGCTCGACATTGCCGGCAAGCCGGTCGACCAGGAGTGGTTCGACACCGTCGTCTCGGCGGTCGGGCTGGGCGACCGGCTCGGACACAAACCGAACGAACTCTCTGGAGGTCAACAGCAGCGGGTCGCCTGCGCTCGGGCGCTGGCCAGCCGACCGGACATCGTCTTCGCCGACGAGCCGACCGGCAACCTCGACTCCCGCTCGGGAGCCGAGGTGCTGGGCTTCTTGCGCCGATCGGTCAGCGAGTTCGGCCAGACGATCGTCATGGTCACTCATGACCCCAACGCCGCGTCATACGCGGATCACGTCCTGTTCCTCACCGACGGCCGCATCGTCGACGAGATGCCCGAACCGACTGCAGAGCGGGTGCTGGAGAAGATGAAACACTTCGACACCGTCGGCGGGTGACCTGGAGCATGCTCCGCGCCACCCTCAAGAGCCTGCTGGCTCGCAAGCTCCGCCTCGCGATGAGCGCCTTCGCCATTGTGCTCGGCGTCGCATTCGTTGCTGGCTCCTACGTCTTCACCGACACCATCGACCAGACCTTCGACGAGATCTTCGCCGAGACGACCGCGGACATTGTGGTGCGTCCTGCGCAAACCGGCGCGGGAGAGCTCGAGTTCACCGGCGGTGACGCTCGCACCATCCAACCGGCGCTGCTCGACGACGTCGCGGCAGTCGACGGTGTCGACCAAGTGAACGGGTTCGTCGAGAGCCAGACGATGTTCGTCGTCGGCGCGGACGGCAAGGTGGTCGGCGGCAATGGGCCGCCCGGAATCGGCACCAACTGGACCGACGCCCCCTCGCAGGACGGGTCGGTACCGCTGCAGCTCGCCGAGGGCCGGGAGCCCCGAGGCAGGGGTGACGTCGTACTCGACGTCAGGACGGCCGATCGAGCGGGCTACCAGGTAGGTGACAGTGTCACTCTGATCACGGCAGGTGACCCACCACAGGTCACGGCGTCCATGGTCGGGACGGCAGAGTTCCGCGGCGGCGCCAGCCTCGCCGGCGCGACGCTGGCCTTGTTCGACACGGAGACCGCGCAGGCACTCATCCTCGGCGGCGACGACGCCTATACCAGCGTGGCGGTCACCGCGAGTGATGACGCCGACGTCGTACAGCTACGCGACCGGATCCAGCAGGTTCTTCCGGAGAGCGTCGAAGCGAAGACCGGCGACGAGGTCACCGACGAGACTGCGGCGAGCCTCGAGGAGGCGCTCGGCTTCTTCAACACCTTCCTGCTGGTGTTCGCCGCGGTGGCGTTGCTCGTCGGCATCTTCCTGATCCTGAACACGTTCTCGATCCTGGTCGCGCAGCGAACCCAGGAGATGGCGCTGTACCGGGCCCTGGGAGCCAGCCGGCGGCAGGTCACCCGGTCGGTGCTGCTGGAGGCACTCGCGGTCGGGATCGTCGGATCGACGCTGGGTCTCCTGCTCGGCCTAGGTGTCGCACAGTTGCTCAAGCTGGCCTTCGGGCTGTTCGGGCTCGATCTCGGCGGGTCCGGCCTGGCACTGCGCCCGCGCACCGTTCTGGTCGCGTACGCCGTTGGGATCATCGTCACGCTGGTCGCCGCGTACGTACCGGCGCGCCGAGCGGCGAAGGTGGCCCCGGTCGCGGCCATGCGCGATGACGTCGCGCTTCCCCAGTCGTCCCGCAAACAGCACGCTGGACTTGGTGGCGTGCTCACCGCGATTGGCGCGGTCTGCATGGGTGCTGGCCTGTTCCTCGACGTTCCCCAGGCTGGCTGGCTGGTCGGCTTCGGGATTGTGGCCGTGTTCGTCGGCGTCGCTCTGCTCGCGCCGGTAGTTGGACCGCCGATCGTGCGGGTGATCGCGGCCGGTTTCCCACGGTTCTTCGGCACGGTCGGTCGGCTCGCTCGCGAGAACGCGCAGCGCAATCCGCGCCGGACGGCCGCGACCGCGTCCGCGTTGATGATCGGCATGGCGCTCGTCGCCACGATGTCTGTTCTGGGCCAGTCAACGAACAAGAGCATCGACCAGGCACTCGACGATGGGCTCAACGCTCAATTCGTGGTGTCCAACGCCATTGGCCAGCCGTTCTCTCCGTCGATCGCCGATCAGATCGCCGAGTTGGAAGGCGTCGAGGAGGCGGTTCGAGTCCGCTACAACGGCGCTCGGGTCGCCGGTGCCGACGTGTTCGTCGCGGCGTTCGAGCCCGCTGCGTTCAGCCAGGCGGTCGACTTCGACGTGAGCGCCGGTGAGCCCGCGCTGGGACCCGGCGACGTGCTGGTATCCGAAACCTATGCCGAGGAGCACCACGTTGCCGTCGGCGACTCGCTGTCGATGACGCTCCCGACCGGAGAACTGCCGCTTCGGGTGAGCGGCATCTACCCGCAGGGCCAACAGTTCAACGACATGGCGGTGGGCCTGAACACGCTGGAGAGCGCGGGCATTCGACCGGCCGATTCACTCGTGTACGTGGTCGCCGAGCCGGGAACGGACCTTGCCGAGCTTCGGCAGGGCATCGACCAGGCCACCGAGGAAATGCCGCTGGTCGCGGTCAAGGACCAGGAAGAGTTCAAGACCGACCAGCGCGCGCAAGTCAATCAGTTGCTGTACCTCGTGTACGCCCTACTCGGGCTGGCGATCATCATCGCCGTGCTGGGCATCGTCAATACCTTGGCCCTCTCGGTTTTCGAGCGCACGCGGGAGATCGGTCTGTTGCGTGCCGTGGGACTGTCCCGTCCGCAACTGCGGCGGATGGTCCGACTGGAATCGATCGCCATTGCGGTGCTGGGAGCCGTCCTCGGCGTCGGCCTCGGGGTCATATTCGGCATCGCTCTGCAGCGTTCGCAAGCCGGCGAAGGCCTGGAGGTGCTTGCGATTCCATGGGTCCAGCTGGTGATCTTCGTGCTGCTGGCCGGTGTGGTCGGTGTTCTCGCCGCGCTGTGGCCTGCCTATCGGGCGGCCCGGCTGGACGTACTCCGCGCAATCACTACGGAGTAGACACAGCAGCTGGTCTACGCGCATTGCGGAACCGAAGCGGACCACCAGGTGTAGTACGGGCAACCGGCTCACTGGAAGGAGTCCGCCATGCGTCGGATTCTCGTGGTATTCATTCTCGCCGCCCTCCTGACATCGATTCCGGCAGCCGCTCACGCCAAGGGAGCGACGGAAGCGACCATCTCGGGCGGCGGACCGCGGGGCCTGCCGAACGGTCCAGTCACACTGACGGTCGGCCCGGACCTGGACCGCCTCGCCACTCAGGCCGGCATGTGGGCCCTGCTGTTCGAGGACGGTCCGGGCGCAAACCTGCAGTCTGCGCCGACTGCCCGGCGCGGACCGCACTACACCATCAGTTGGGCCTTTCCGGACAGCGACGGCGACTACGAGGTGGTACGCCAGTCGGTGTGGCCATACGCCGTCGGTGGGCCGGTGACCCACATGGCGTCCGGGCAGCCGGTCTTCGGAGTCAAGACCAACGGCGGTTGGTTCCGCGCCACCGACGATTTGCGGGTGCTGCTGATCGCCCTCGGCCTGCCCGACCGCCCACCGCCTACATCCGTGCCGGTCGCAGCCTCGCCAGTCCACGCCGTGGCCGACGCTTCGAGTGAGGCGGAACCGTTGCCAGACGCCTGGCCTTGGGCGGTTGTCGGGGCAGGCCTCTTGCTCGCCGTGGCGCTGGCCATGCTCTTCGTCCGCAGCCGCTCTACCCCGGCAATAGCCCGCTGAGTCGGCACCAACGGCTCAAACGCCTGGCGGCGGGCCCAGAGTTGTCGTCTCCGGCTCGCCGGGCACCCGCACCGGGGTCGGCGGCTGCTCGTCGACGGCCGCCTCGACGACCGCTTCGGCTACCGCAGTGACCCTGCCAGCCGCGATGTCCTCGGCCCAGTGGCAGGCGACGGTGTGGCCCGGCGCCAGCTCGCGCAGTGCGGGCCGCTCGTCGTCGCACCGCGTGGGTTGCCGATACGGGCATCGGGTGTGGAAGCGGCAACCGGGCGGCGGGTTCGCCGGCGACGGAAGGTCGCCGGGCAGCAGGATTCGCACCCGGGTGTCCTCGATCACCGGGTCCGGGATCGGCACCGCCGACATCAGCGCCTTGGTGTACGGGTGGAACGGCTGCGCGTAGAGCGTGTCCGACGGCGCCTGCTCGACGATGCCGCCGAGATACATCACCGCGACGACGTCGGCGATGTGCCGGACGACGGCCAGGTCGTGCGCGATCACCACGTAGGTCAGCCCCAGCCGGTCCTGCAGCTCCTCCAGCAGGTTGACCACCTGGGCCTGGATCGACACGTCCAGCGCCGAGACCGGCTCGTCGGCGATGATCAGATCCGGTTCCAGCGCGATCGCGCGGGCGATGCCGATGCGTTGCCGCTGGCCGCCGGAGAACTCGTGCGGGTACCGCCACGCCGCCGATGCCGGCAGGCCGACCAGGTCGAGCAGCTCGGCGACCGAGCGGGTGCTCGCCTTCCTCGATGCCGTGGGCGCGCCGGGGCTCGGTGAGCACGGACTCGATGCTCTGCCGGGGGTCCAGGCTCGCCATCGGATCCTGGAAGATCATCTGCATCCGGCGTCGCATCCGGCGCAGGTCTTCGCCCTCCAGCGTGTGCACGTCGATGCCGTCGAAGCTGACCGTCCCGCCGGTCGGCTCGACCAGCCGCAGCACCGCCCGGCCCAAGGTCGTCTTGCCGCAGCCGGACTCGCCGACCAGGCCGACCGTCGAGCCCGCGCGGTACGTCGAGGTCGACGCCGTCGACTGCCTTGACGGCGCCGATCGGACGCTCGAACACGACGCCGGACTTGATCGGGAAGTGAACCTCGAGGCCGCGCACCGAGAGCAGGACGTCGGTCGACGCCAGGTCCTGCCGTGCGCTCGTCGTCGGGTCGGCCGTCGCACTCACGCCGGCACCTCCTGGTCCGCTTTCAGCGGGTTGTAGCAGCGCAGCGACCGGCCCAGGGCCTCCTCCAAAGCAGGCGGGCTCTCAGTGCAGGGATCGATGCGGTTCCCGCACCGCGGCGAGAACGCGCACCCCTGTGCCCAGGGCAGGATGTCGGTCGGCGACCCCGGGATGGGGTGCAGTGGCGCCCCGCGAGGCGCGTCGAGCCGGGGCACCGACGCGAGCAGCCCGCCGGTGTACGGATGCCGAGGGTCTGCGAACAGCTCGCGGCGTCCGGCCGATTCCACCACGCGGCCCGCGTACATGACGTGAACGGCGTCGCACAGGCCGGCGATCACTCCGAGGTCGTGGGTGATCATGACCAGCGCGGCGCCAGAGTCACGCACGAGCTCCTTGAGCAGCTCGAGGATCTGAGCCTGGATGGTCACGTCGAGCGCTGTCGTCGGCTCGTCGGCGATCAGCACCCGAGGGCGACAGGCGAGCGCCATGGCGATCAGCGCCCGTTGGCGCATGCCGCCGGAGAGCTGGTGCGGGTACTCCTTGAGCCGGCGGCTCGGGTCCGGGATGCCGACCCGGTCGAGCAGGTCGGCTGCCGCCTGCTTCGCCTCGTCGCCCTTGAGGCCCTGGTGGCGCGACAGCACCTCGGTGACCTGGATGCCGATCGGCACGACCGGGTTGAGTGACGACATCGGGTCCTGGAAGACCATGGCGATGTCCTGGCCGCGGATGTCGCGCATCCGGTCCTTGGGGAGGGTGAGCAGGTCGTCGCCGTCGAACCAGACCTGGCCGCCGACCCGGACGCCCCGGTCCGGTAGCAGGCCCATGACGGCGAGCGACGTGACGCTCTTGCCGCTGCCCGACTCGCCCACCAGGCCGACGGTCTCGCCCGCGATCGACGGTGAACGAGACGCCGTCGACGGCGCGGACGTCGCGCCGGCCCTTGCGGGTGAACACCACCTCCAGGTCGCGCACGTCCAGTAGAGCGCTGGTCTGCGGCTGCGCGTCGCTCATCGCCGGTACTTGGGGTCGAGGGCCTCGCGCAGGCGTTCACCGACCAGGGTGAAGCCCAGCGCGGCGATCACGATGGCGACGCCGGGGAAGAACGCCAGATGCGGGGCGCTGGCCAGGTAGCGCTGGGTGTTCGGCGAGCATCCGGCCCCACTCGGGGACACCGGGGTCGGCGCTGCCCAGGCCGAGGAAGGACAGACCGGCAGCTTCGATGATCGCCGTGGCCAAGGTCAGCGTCGCCTGGACGATGACCGGCGACATCGAGTTCGGCAGCACGTGTCCGAGCACGATCGCGCGCCTGCGCACGCCCAGCGCCGTCGCCGCCAGGACGTAGTCGCTCCCCCGTTGCGACAGCATCTGTCCGCGCAAGAGCCGAGCGAAGATCGGCACGTTGATGATCGCGATCGCGATCATCACCGAGAGCAGGCTCGGGCCGAGCATGGCTGCGATGGCGATGGCCATCAGCAAGCCCGGAATCGAGAGCATCACGTCGACGATCCGCATGATGATCGTGTCGACCTTGCCGGGAAAAGCTCCGGCGGTCACACCAAGAGCCAGTCCGCCGATCATGCCCAGCGCCGTCGCCACCACACCGACCAGCAGTGACTGCCGAGCGCCATAGATCGACCCGGCTGAACTCGTCGCGGCCCAGCTCGTCGAGGCCGAACCAGTGCTCGGCGGACGGGCCCGGAATGGTGGTGGGCGTGACCACGCCGGCACCCGGGTTGTCGCTCGGGCCGTAGGGGGCGATCAGCGGCGCGAAGATCGCGACCAGGATGAAGAAGGCGATCAGTCCGAAGCCGACCAGGGCGACCGGGTCGCGGCGCAGCCGGCGCCAGGCGTCTCGGCGAAGGCTGCCGACCTCATCGCTGACCTGGGCGGACTCGGTTGCTGCTTCGACCTCAGCGAGGCTCATCGTGCGTGGTCACCTCCTCCCCCGGTCATTGGACCCGAATCCTGGGGTCGATCAACCCGTACGACACGTCGACGACGAGGTTCACGATCACGTACATGGCCGCAATGATCAAAATGAAGCCCTGCAGCACCGCATAATCCCGGTTGCTGATCGCCTCGACGACGAACCGGCCGACTCCGTCGAAGGCGAAGACTGACTCGGTCAGGATCGCGCCGGAAAGCAGCAGACCCGCCTGGAGGCCGATGACGGTCACCACCGGCAGCAGGGCGTTGCGCAGGACGTGCCGACGGGTGATCGTCCGCTCGTGCAGGCCTTTGGCCTCTGCCGTGCGCACGTAGTCCTCGTGCACGACATCGAGCACGCTCGCCCGGGTGATGCGAAAGATGATCGCTAGCGGAATGGAGCCGAGCGCGATGGCGGGCAGGATGAGGTGCATGATCGCATCCCACGAGGCCGCCGGATTTCCGGTGATCAAACCGTCGAGAACGTAGAAGCCGGTCGGGTGCTCGGCGCCGCTGCGAGGGTCCTGGCGTCCGCTGGTCGGGAACCAGCCGAGTTGGACCGCGAGAAGGTACTTGAGGATGTAGGCCAGGAAGAACACCGGGATGGCGACCCCGAGCAGGGAACCTACCACCGAGATGTTGTCCAGCCAGGTGCCGTAGCGGCGGGCCGCGAAGTACCCGAGCGGGACGCCGACGCCGACAGCAAAGATCATCGCCGCGATCGCCAGTTCGATGGTGGCCGGGAAGGTCCGAAGCATCTCTTCGACGACCGGCCGGTGTGTGCGGGCGCTGTTGCCGAAGTCGAAGGCGACCGCCCGGGCGAGGAACTTCCCGTACTGGACGTACCACGGTTGGTCGAGCCCGTAGGGCCGCTCGATGGCGGCGACCTGATCTGCCGTCGCGCGCTCTCCCAGGAGGGCCTGGGCGGGTCCTCCTGGAAGAGCGCGCAGCCAGCCGAACAGCAGGATCGACAGGCCGAGCAGGATGGGTACGAGCTGCAGCACCCGCCTGACGACGAACCGGAGCACGTCGTCAGACTACGAACTCGGCACCGTTACCGGGGCGAAGCTCTCGTTGTTCAGCGGCCCGGGCACGTAGCCCTCGACGCCCTCAACGAAGGCGACCGCCGGCTCGTTGTGGACGTACGGGACACCCGGCAGGAAGTCCATGATCAGCCGGTTGGCCTCCTGGTAGAGCTCCGTCCGCCGCTGCTGGTCGGTCTCTGCCTCCGCCTCGTCGAGCTTGGCGAAGATCTCCTGGTTCTCGAAGCTGCCGAACTGCGGGTTGACGTCCTGGAAGAACGTCCCGATGAAGTTGTCCGGGTCGCCGAAGTCGCCGGTCCAGCCCAGCAGGAACATCGGCGTGCCGCCGGTCTGCGTGGCGTCGAGGTAGGTCCGGGTTCCACGGCGCGGTCTTCGGTTCGATGGTGAACCCGACGGCCTCCAGGTCGGCCTTGATCAATTCGAAGTTGGCCTGCGGGTTCGGCATGTACGGCCGGGACACGTCGGTCGGGTACCAGAACTCGAGCGTCAGGTCCGTCACGCCGGACTCGGCGATGAGCTCCTCGGCCCGTCGCGGGGTCGTAGTCGTAGGTCGTGACGTCGTCGGCCCAGCCGAACAGCTCCGGCGGCATGAACTGGGTCGCGACCTCTGACCCCTCGGGGTAGTTGGTCTGGAGCAGCTTCTCCTTGTCGATCGCATAGGCGATCGCCTGGCGGATCTGCTGGTTGTCGAACGGCGCGACATTCTGCTGGAAGCCGATGTAGCCGACGTTGAACGCTGGGCGGCGCAGAATCGGTGAAGCCGGCCTCCTCGAGCGCGTGCGACATCGGCCGGGTCGACCAGGTCGTAGCCGTCGATGTCGCCGGCCTCGAGCGCCTGGCGACGGGCCGGGCCGTCGGGGATCACCGTGAAGATCAGCTCGTCCGAGCTGCGCCGGCTCGCCCCAGTAGTCCTCGTACCGGGTGAGGGTCAGCTGGCTGCCGCGCTCCCACGACTCGAACTGGAACGGCCCGGTGCCGACCGGGTTCTCGTAACCGAACGTGCCCTCGTACACCGGCGACTCACCGGTACCGCTGACAGCGTCCGCGTCGCCCTCTTCCAGCGCCTTCGGGCTGGCGATTCTGAACGCCGGCTGCTGCAGTCCGGAAAGGAACGAAGAGGAGGCACGGCTGAGGGTGATGACGGCGGTGCTCTCGTCGGCCGCCTCGCAGCTGACATACAGGCTCTCGGGGAGCGCCGGGTCCTCGTTGTTGGCGTACCCGCCCATCACAGTTTGCCAGTAGTACGACGCCGCGGGGCTTTGTAGGACGCCGGTGAAGTTGTACCAACGGTCGAAGTTGAAGCAAACGGCGTCGGCGTTGAATGGCTCGCCGTCGTGGAACGTCACGCCCTGGCGGAGGTTGAACGTCCACGTCAGGCCGTCTTCACTAGGCTCCCAGGACTCGGCAAGTGCCGGTGCGATCTCGGTGCCGCCCTCCTCGGTTGTAACGAGGCCCTCGAAGATCTGGTAAAGCGGGCGAGCTGACTCGCCGTCACTGACAAGGGCGCCGTCGAGGATCACCGGGTCAGCGGAGGCGCCAAAGACCATGGTGCCGCCGGTCGCGCCTGCATCGCCCTCGCCGTCACCCTCGCCGTCACCATCGCCGTCGCCGTCACCGCCACCACACGCGGCGAGCAGCAAGCCCGCGGCGATGATTGACGAGATCGCGGCGAACCTGCGCGACTGGCTCCTGGTTCGCATCTCCCACCTCACAGTCGAGTGCCGGCTGGGCGCACCCCCGCCGGTTGCTGCGACAGTAACCGCCCGCTGCCGGGTAATGGTCACTCACACGTCATGGCCATGTCGCGATTTGGCAACGGTCGGCGTGCGGGCTCATCGCGTCCAGCCAGTGTTGATCTCGGCGAAGTGGCTGGACAAATCGGGCAGCAGGCAGCCACTCCGCCATGATCAACGTTGAATATCAGGTCGCATTGAAGTACTTGGCCTCGGGATGGTGGACGACCAGGGCGTCGGTCGACTGCTCAGGGTGTAGCTGGAGCTCTTCGGAAAGGGTGACCCCAATCCGCTCCGGCTCGAGCAGCCGCACGACGGTGGACCGGTCGGCGAGGTCGGGACAGGCCGGATATCCGAACGAGTACCGCGAACCCCGATATGCCTGCTTCAGGATTCCGCCCAGCTCGTCGGAGTCCTCGCTCCCGAAGCCCAGCTCGGCACGGACCCGGGCATGCCAGTACTCCGCCAGTGCCTCGGTGAGCTGGACCGACAACCCATGCAACTCCAGATAGTCGCGGTAGGCGTTCTCCGCGAACAGCTTGGCCGTTGCCTCGGCCACCTTGGATCCGACAGTCACCAGGTGAAACCCGACCACGTCGAGTTCGCCGGACTCGCGGGGACGGAAGAAGTCGGCTAGGCACAGCCGCCGGTCACGGCGCTGGCGGGGAAACGTGAAGCGCGCGGTTTCCTTCTCGTGGTCGTCCGCGGCAAACACGACGAGGTCGTTGCCCTCGGATACGGCCGGCCAGTACCCGTACACGACGGCAGCTTCGAGGATGCCCTCGGTGTGCAGGCGATCCAGCCACGCCCGCAGCCGAGGTCGGCCCTCGGACTCGACCAACTCCTCGTAGGTCGGGCCGCCCCGGGTCCCCCGCAACCCCCACTGGCCGAGGAACGTCGCCCGCTCGTCGAGATAGGCGGCGTAGTCGGCCAGATGCAGCCCGCGGACCACGCGGCTGCCCCAAAACGGGGGCGTCGGTACCGGGTTGTCGGTGGCCACGTCGGAGCGTTCGTCGCCGGCTGCTGTCGGCTCGGGAACCTTGGACGCCCTGGACACCCGGCGCTTGCGCAACGCCGGAAGGGCATCGGCTAGGGACGTCTTGGGGTCATGCTTCGCCGACACCACGGCGTCCATGAGTCGTAGACCCTCGAATGCGTCGCGCGCGTAGCGGACCTCGCCTTCGTACAGCGAGGCCAGGTCGTCCTCGACGTAGGCGCGGGTCAGTGCGGCTCCACCGAGCAGTACCGGCCACCTGGCGGCGATACCGCGCTGGTTCATCTCCTCCAGGTTCTCCTTCATCACGACCGTGCTCTTCACCAGCAGCCCGGACATGCCGATGACGTCGGCGTCGGACTCTTCAGCCGCGTCGATGATCGTGCTGATCGGCTGCTTGATGCCGAGGTTGACGACCGTGTAGCCGTTGTTGGAGAGGATGATGTCGACCAGGTTCTTGCCGATGTCGTGGACGTCACCCTTGACCGTTGCCAGGACGATCGTGCCCTTTCCGCTCTCGTCACCTTCGACCCGCTCCATGTGCGGTTCCAGGTGTGCGACGGCGGCCTTCATCACCTCCGCGCTTTGCAGCACGAACGGCAGCTGCATCTGACCGGAACCGAACAGCTCCCCGACCGTTCGCATGCCCGAAAGCAGGGTGTCGTTGACGATGTCCAGGGCCGGCCGCCGGGTCAGTGCCTCGTCCAAGTCGTCGGTCAGTCCGTTGCGCTCGCCGTCGACGATCCGCCGCTCCAGCCGTTCGAACAGCGGCAGCCCGGCCAGTTCCGCGGCCCGGCTTTGCGCTGCGGACGTGGCGTCGACGCCCTCGAACAGTTCGAGGAACCGGGACAGCGGGTCGTACCCGGGCTGGTCGCCCTCCGCCGGACGCCGGCGGTCGTAGATGAGATCCAGGGCGACCTGATACTGCTCCTCCGGGATCCGTGAGATCGGCAGGATCCGGGCCGCATGCACGATCGCCGAGTCCAGACCCGCCTTGACGCACTCGTGCAGGAACGCCGAGTTCAGCACCGCCCGCGCCGCCGGGTTGAGCCCGAATGAGATGTTCGACAGCCCGAGGGTCGTCTGTACGTCGGGGTGACGACGCTTGAGCTCACGGATCGCCTCGATCGTGGCAGCTCCGTCACCACGGGACTCCTCCTGACCGGTGGCGATCGTGAACGTCAGGCAGTCGATGATGATGTCGGACTCGCGCACACCCCAGTTGCCGGTCAGGTCGGCGATGAGCCGTTCGGCGACGTCGACCTTGTGCTCCGGAGTACGGGCCTGGCCCTGCTCGTCGATCGTCAGGGCGATCAGAGCCGCACCGTGTTCCACGGCAATGGACGTCGTCCTCGCGAACCGCGACTTCGGACCGTCCCCGTCCTCGTAGTTGACCGAGTTGACGACGCTTCGTCCGCCCAGGCACTCCAGTCCAGACTCGACGACACCGGGCTCGGTCGAGTCGAGCACGATCGGCAGCGTGCTGGCCGTCGCGAACCGGCTCGCAACCGCGCGCATGTCCTCCACGCCGTCGCGGCCGACATAGTCGACACAGAGATCGAGCAGATGCGAGCCGTCGCGGGTTTGCGATCGGGCGATCTCGACGCAGTCGTCGAACCGCTGCTCGAGCATGGCCTCGCGGAAGGCCTTGGAGCCGTTGGCATTCGTCCGCTCGCCGATGGCGAGGTATGACGTGTCCTGGCGGAAGGGAACGTGCTGATACAGGCTGCTGACGCCCGGCTCGACCCGGGGCTTGCGCGGTGTGATCGCGCGCCCGTGAACCCGTTCGACGACCTGGCGAAGGTGCTCCGGCGTGGTGCCGCAGCAACCGCCCACCAACGCCAGCCCGTACTCGGCGGTGAACAGGTCGTGGGCGTCGGCCAGCTGGCGTGGAGTGAGTGGGTAGTGGGCGCCATCTGCGGTGAGCTCGGGCAGGCCGGCGTTCGGCATGCAGACCAGGCCGACCCGAGCGTGCCGCGCGAGGTGCCGGAGGTGTTCGCTCATCTCGGCCGGGCCGGTCGCGCAGTTGAGACCGACGTAGTCGACCCGCAGCGGCTCGAGCGCAGCGAGCGCCGCGCCGATCTCGGTGCCCAGCAGCATCGTCCCCGTCGTCTCGACAGTGACGTTGACCAGCAGCGGCAGATCGGTACCTGCCGACGCCATGGCCCGTCGAGCGCCGATGACCGCAGCCTTCGCCTGGAGCAGGTCCTGGGCCGTTTCGATCAGCACGGCGTCGATGCCGCCGGTGATCATTCCCTCCACCTGGGTCCGGTAGGCGTCGCGCAGCACGTCGAACCGGACGTGGCCAAGAGATGGCAGCTTGGTGCCCGGACCCACCGAGCCCAGCACCCATCGCGGCCGATCCGGCGTGGACCATCCGTCGGCCACTTCCCGAGCGAGCCGAGCGCCGGCTTCGGACAGCTCACCGATCCGGTCGGCGATGCCGTATTCCCCGAGGTTCGCCCAGTTGGCTCCGAACGTGTTGGTTTCCACACAGTCGACGCCCACCGCGAAATAGGCGTCATGCACCGATCGCACGACGTCCGGGCGGGTCACATTGAGGATCTCATTGCAGCCTTCGTGGCCGTCGAAGTCGTCGATGGTCAGGTTGGCCGCCTGCAACATCGTGCCCATCGCCCCATCGGCGACGACGACGCGCTCGGACAGCGCCTGGCGCAGATCAGCCGATGCAGACACGCAGCCAAGGCTAGCTTCGCGACCAAGGCACTGGTCCGATGTCCAACACTCGGGACACTCCGTCTCAAGTGTGCGACGGTCGTACGCTGGCCGGAGACGGATTTCGAGGAGGCGCGGTGCAGCTCGACGGTGTCCCGGAGCTGGACGATCCCGTGCTCGTCGCCGCCTTCGAAGGGTGGAACGACGCGGGTGAGGCGGCCACGGCCGTCATCGAGCATCTCGAGGAGAGTTGGCAGTCCGTTGCGCTCGGCACCCTGGATCCCGAGGAGTACTACGACTTCCAGGTACACCGGCCGCACGTTTCCGTCGACGAGTCCGGAGTCCGGAGCCTGGACTGGCCGACCACTCGGATCTCGTTGGCCCGCCCACCGGGTACGGGCCGCGACATCGTCCTGGTTCGCGGTATCGAGCCGAACATGCGCTGGCGGGCATTCTGTGCCGAGTTGCTGGCGACGGCGGCCGAACTCGGCGTTCAGCGCATCGTGACTCTTGGTGCGCTGCTGGCGGACGTTCCGCACACCCGGCCGGTTCCGGTAACCATGTCGACCAGCGACGGATCACTCGCCAAGTCCATGGGTTTGGAAGCGTCGCGCTATCAAGGACCGACCGGCATCGTGGGCGTGTTGCAGGACGCCGCAACCCGCGGTGGTCTGGCCGCGACGACCCTGTGGGCAGCGGTGCCGCATTACGTGGCCCAATCCCCCTGCCCGAAGGCCACGCTCGTGCTGCTGCGCCGGGTGGAGGATCTGCTCAACGTCCCCATTCCGCTGGGCGACCTGCCGGACGAAGCACGTGCCTGGCAGCACGGCGTCGAAGAACTCGCCACCGAGGACCCGGAGATCGCCGACTACGTGCGACGCCTCGAGCAAGCCCGGGACACCACCGACCTACCGGAAGCCTCCGGCGAGCACATCGCCCGCGAGTTCGAGCGCTACCTCCGCCGCCGCGACGAGTAACCCCCGCGATCAACCTGCAAGGGCGACACCGAGCAGGGTGTCGACGGTGGCGGCGGCCAAGGCAGGTGCGTCGGAGTCGGAGCCCTGGCCGGCGAGGGTCTGCCCGACCCACCGGTCGACGACACTGAGCGCGGCCGGGGTGTTCAGGTCATCTGCCAGATGCGAACGAACCGCCGCCAGCAAGGGACGAGCGTCCGGCCCGGCGTCGAGTGCGACCGCTTGCCGCCACCGGGCAAGCCGGTCTTCGGCTTCGGCGAGGGCCGCCGCCGTCCAGTCCCGATCGGCACGGTAGTGGTCGACCAGCAGCGCGAGCCGGACCACCGCCGGTTGTAGGCCGTCGGCGCGAAGCGCCGACACGAAGACCAGATTGCCCTGCGACTTGGACATCTTCTCGCCGTCCAGGCCGACCATCCCGGCATGCACATACGTCTGGGCGAACGGCCACCGGCCGGTGGCGACATGGGCCTCGGACGCCGACATCTCGTGGTGCGGGAAGACCAGGTCGCTGCCACCTCCCTGTATCTCGAACCCGTCGCCAAGCTCGGCCAAGGCGATCGCCGCACACTCGACATGCCAGCCGGGCCGGCCAAGCCCGAACGGGCTGTCCCACGCGGGATCCTCGGCCCGCTGCCGCGCCCACAGCATGCAGTCCAGGGGATCCTTCTTGCCCCGACGGTCAGGGTCCCCGCCACGTTCGGCGAACAGCTCGACCATCGTCGACCGGGAAAGTCCGGACAGCTCGCCGAAGCGTCCGTCCGAGGCAACGGAGAAGTAGAGGTCGCCGTCGACCTCATAGACGGCACCGGCGGACTGAAGGCGTCCGATGAGGTCGATCACCAGCGGGATCGATTCGACCGCACCGACGTACCGCTTCGGCGGCAGCACCCGCAGCCAGGCCATGTCGTCGCGGAACAGTTGAGTCTGTTCTTCCGCGAGCTCTGCCCAGTTCTGGCCCAGCTGAGCGGCACGTTCGAACAGCGGGTCGTCGACATCGGTCACGTTCTGCACGTAGCGGACGTTCCGTCCGCTGTCCCGCAACGACCTGTTCAGCAGGTCGAAGGCCAGGTACGTCGCGGCGTGACCCAAGTGAGTCGCGTCGTACGGGGTGATACCGCACACGTACATGCCGACAGTGCGACCGTCTGCCAAGCGCCGATTACGGCCCGTCGACGTGTCGTGGACCGCAACGGACGGGCCCTGCCCCGGAAGCACCGACTGGTCAGCGCTGGGCCACGAGCGCATGGCCGGAGCCTATCTGCCAGCCCAGGTCAAAACGGTGGCCACGGAATGGGTGGCCAGTCCGGGTTCGGACGGGGAAAGCGACCCATGCGAAGGAGCTCGTCCACTCTCGCCACCGTCGAATCGACCTCTTCGGCGGTGAGCAGGTCACCGAGTTGCCTGCCGAGTTCGCTGTCAAGAGCGCCAAGCAGGGTTCGGAGAATTCGCCGCTCGTCGACCGTCAGCCGCCAGCCACCCCAGCCCCACAGAACCGTTCGCAGCTTTGGCTCCGGATGGAAGCAGACGCCGTGATCGACGCCGAGCACGGCTCCCGAGCCATCGACGAGTACGTGCCCGCCCTTGCGGTCGGCGTTGTTGACGACCACGTCGAACAAGGCCATCCGGCGAAGTCGGCGGTCGTTGGCGTGCGTGAGCACGACGGATTCTCCTGTGCCGTCGACTGCGTCAAGGACCCGAATCCATCCCGCAGGGATCTGGTCGGGTCGGACGACGTTCACCAACGCCGTTTCGTCATGGTCGACCCACAGCTGGCACATCCCCGGCCCGAACGGCCCGTCGCGGAGGACCGTCGGCGGCACGACCCGCCAACCCGCCGCTTCAGACACCAGGAACGCGGCGACCTCCCGCTGTCCCAGCGTGCCATCCGGGAAGTCCCACAACGGCCGCTCGCCAGCGACCGGCTTGTACACGCATCGCAGCTGCGTCGCTTCGCCCCCGGCGTTCTGGGGATCCGGCCCGACAATCGTGCACAACAGGGTCGCGTTGGTGGCCGCGACCAAGCGCCCCTCCACGGCCAGTTCGCCGTCCCTGAGTGGGGTTGGCACCCGGTCGATCACAGCCTCAGCTCCGGCGCCGATAGCCATTCTGGCGTGGGCAGATGTGCCCCTGCGCGTCGAGTGGCAGACCACACAACGGACACGGTGGCCGGCCGGCAGCCACGAGCGCCCGAGCCCGTCGGGAGAACGCGCGGGCCGCCGCCGCGGTGATCCGGACGACCAGCATGTCGCGATCGTCAATCGGCACGGCATCCTCCGCGTCGTCTTCGATCGGTTGCTCGGCCTGGTCCTCACCGGACTCGGCCAGCGCAAAGGCCTCGATCACGACCCGGTCGTCGGCCCCGTCCCAGGCAAGGGTCAGCGTCCCTACCCGGAAGTCCTCCACGATCGGCTGCTCCAAAGGTTCGAGATCTTCGTCGACGGCTGAACCAGTCGCCTCGGTATCGTCGCTGTCTGCACTAGTGCGCCGGAGTACCTCGTCCAGTAACGCGTCGAGTCGCTCGGCGAGCAGCGCGACCTGCTCCTTCTCGACGACCACGCTGGCCAGCTGCGAAGCGTCGCGGGCCTGAAGGAAGAACGTACGCTGACCAGGCTCCCCGACCGTGCCCGCCACGAATCGCTGCGGCGGATCGAAGGCGAAGACCTGTCGAGGCACGGTTCTGACCCTATGACCTTCAGGCGAGGGACTTGATCACATCACCAGGAGACACCCGACGAACATCGCGTCACCTGGATTGTGCGCGATTTCGGTGGGTTTCTTGAGTTTCCCGGCATGAGATCTAGCTCGCGGGGCAATCATGAGCTAGGCATGACACGAATACGTATCATGAGACGGGCGGACACTTCAGCGATGGGGAATGTCGGTCGGCGGTTGGCCGCAGGCGCGGTCGCTGTGGGCGTGTGCGTCTTGGGCTGGGCCGCACCCGCCGCCGCCACCCAGACTCCGACCCCTCCGCCGCCAACGTCATCCCCCTCACCGGAACCCTCGCCGACGCCGCCCCCGGAGCCGGTGCCACCGCCCCCAGCGCCCGCCCCGAGTGCACCACCGCCGACCACACCGCCACCTCCCCCACCGCCAACACCCACCGCACCGCCTCCGGCCCCGACTCCCGGTGATCCAGCCGAGCCTGATCGGGACCAGCCGAGCCAGCCACGGACACAGTCGCTTCCCGTCGAAACGAATCCGGTCGCCGACGAGCCGGCCGATCCGTCCGCTGCCGCACTGAACGAACGCGCTCACGACGTCATGTCAGCGCACTCCATGGCAGTCACCGATGCGGAAACCGCGCTGAAAGACGCCCTTGCAGACCTCGCCGCCGCCGAGGCGGCGCTGACCAAAGCCAAGGCCGAGGCGGCAGAGGCCAAGAAAGCGCTGTCGAAGGCTCGAACGGCTCTGGCCATCGCCGTCGCAGAAGAGCAGCGGGTGCGCCAAGAGCTGGCAGACGTGCTCGCCGTGATCGCCGATATTCGGGACGACCTCGGCGCTGTCGCACGGGATGCGTACCGTGGCAAGTCACTCGCGACGTTGTCCGTGGTGCTCGACGCCAACACACCCGACGAATACGCCGACAGTTATATCGGTGCCCGTACCGTGCTGCGATCCGGCGACGCGCTGCTCGGACAGCTGGCGGTTCAACGGGCCGACCTGGCCAACGCACGCGAGCTGCTGACCGCTGTTCGCGAAGAGAAGGAAGACCTCGCCGCCAAAGCGGCCGAGGCGCTCAAGGCCCGCGAGGCCGCGGTCGAGGCCGCCGGACAGGCCAAGCGCGAGCTCGAAGAAGCCGCCAGGAACCGCGCCACCGCGCTCGAGGCGGCCGAGCAGGCACGCGAGGGCGACTATCAGCGCTACCGCGAGTTCCTCGCCGAATCCCAGGCGCTGCGGCCCGTGATCGTCGAAATGTCCGGATTGCTGGTCGAGTCCGAGACGACGTTGTTCGGCACGGGCAGCTTCGTCCGGCCCGGCGGTGGAACCGTCACCTCCGACTTCGGCATCCGTCGCCACCCGATCACCGGAGTCGTGAAGCTGCACACCGGCATCGACATCTCGCCAGGCGACGGCTATGTGTACGCGGCGGACGCCGGCACCGTCGTCAAGGCTGAATGGAACCGCGCTTACGGCAACATGACGGTGATCGACCACGGCAACGGCGTCACGACGCTGTACGGACACCAGGCGAGCATGTCGGTGCAGGTCGGTGATCAGGTGAGCAAGGGCGCCCGCATCGGGGTCGTCGGTTCGACCGGTTTCTCCACCGGGCCACACCTGCACTTCGAGGTCCGCCAGGACGGCGAGCCGATCGACCCGTCGTCGCTGATCTCCGGTGCGCCGCTGCCGAACGTCGTGCGCTGAGCAGGGGCCTAACCGTCGATCATTCCGCCGGCAAGCAACGCGAGGACCAGCAGGCCGAGCAGGATGCGATAGATCACGAACGGCAGATACGAGCCGCGCACCAGCCACTGCATCAGCCAGGCGATCACCGCGTACCCGACCGCGAACGCCACCACCGTTGCGAGCAACATCGGGCCCAGGCCGTACTCGCTGCCCTCGGCAAGTGCCGCGGGCCATTCGAATATGCCCGCACCCAGAACTGCCGGTATCGCCAGCAGGAAGGCGAAACGCGCACAGGCCGCGCGCTCGTAGCCGAGGAACAAGCCCATGCTGATCGTCGCTCCTGAGCGAGAGACGCCGGGCACCAGCGCCAGCGCCTGTGCCACACCGAACGCGAGCGCGTGCGGCAGTGTCAGCGCCTCGATCGGCCGGTCCTTCGCCCCGACTCGGTCGGCGACGCCGAGCACCACACCCAGAACCACCAAGGTCGTGCCGACGATCCACAGCGATCGGAAGCTGCTCTCGATGACGTCCTTCAACGCGATTCCACAGGCCACGATCGGCAGCGAGCCGACGATGACGTACCAGCCCATCCGGGCGTCGTGCGGGTCCCAGCGGCGCTGGTGGTGCGCCGCGCCGGTTTCGGCGCGGACTGCAGTATTCGGGTCGTCCACGCCGGCACGTGTAGGCGTCGAGATGGCGCGAACTCCGTTCCCGCTGATCAGGGAGAGAACCCAGGCCCGGACGATTCGCCAGATGTCCGACGCGAAGTACAGGATTACCGCCGTTTCGGTGCCGATCTGGATCACCGCTGTGAAGGCGGCGCCCGGATCATCCCAGCCGACCAACTCCGGAAGGATCCGCAAGTGGGCACTCGATGAGATGGGCAGGAACTCGGTCAGGCCTTGCAGGACTCCCAGAACGGCCGCCTGCAGCCAGTCGTTCACGACGCATTCCCAGCCAGGCCAGCCGCGTCCAGCGCGTCGGCGAGATGCCGCAAACTCGAAAGCTTCTGGTCGAGTCCGCCAGCTGGGACGGTGACCGACAGTGTGGTCGTGCCAGCTTCGGCGTACGCGTGCAGCCGGTCACGGATCCGCTCGATTGGGCCGATCAAGGCGGTGGTGTCGACGAACTCGAAGGGCACCGCTGCCGCTGCCTCTCGCGGCTTGTGGTCGAGGAACAAATCCTGCACCCGAGCCGCCGCACCTGCGAAGCCCATGCGGACGGCCAGCTGGTTATAGAAATTCTGGGTTCGGCTGCCCATGCCGCCCAGATAGAGCGCCGAATACGCACGCACCGGCTCCGCGCATGCCTCGACGTCGGCGCCGATCACGAGCGGAACACTGGGCACCACGTCGAAATCCTCCATCGACCGATGGACTCCCGCGCGGCCCCGGCGCACGTGATCGAGGGACTCCCCGGCGTGCTCCGGGGCGAAGAAGATCGCTAGCCAGCCGTCCGCGATCTCGCCGGTGAGCTGAAGGTTCTTGGGTCCGACGGCGGCGAGATACACCGGGATCCGCTCGCGTACCGGATGCAGGGTGAGCCGCAGCGGCTTCCCCGGGCCGTCGGGCAGTGGCAACCTCCAGTGATCGCCTTGGTAGGTCACCTTCTCTCGGTCGAGCACCATGCGAACGATCTGGACGTATTCGCGGGTTCGCCCGAGCGGTCGCGCGAAACGGACGCCGTGCCAGCCTTCTGATACCTGGGGCCCAGACACGCCCAGGCCCAGCCGGAACCGTCCACCAGACAGGACGTCCAGTGTGGCCGCCGTCATCGCCGTGCACGCCGGCGTCCGAGCCGGGATCTGCATGACGGCGCTGCCCACATCGACGTGTTCGGTCTGCGCGGCGACCCAGGCCAGCACGGTTGGGGCGTCTGACCCGTAGGCCTCGGCTGCCCAGACAACGGAGTACCCCAGCCGGTCGGCCGCTTTCGCCAACGCCATGGCGTCGCGGTCCGCGCCCGTTCCCCAGTAGCCCAGGTTGAGCCCGAGCCGCATCGCCGCCTCCCATGGTGTCGGCGCGCGAGCCTACCTGCGGGTCTGGTCCGGTCCAGCGGCCGGTCGTTGCCCCACAGCATCGCCTTCGTCGCTACTCTCCCGTCGTGCAGCAGCGACGGCTCGGCCGCAGCGGGTTACGAGTGTCCCGGCTCGCCCTCGGCACGATGACCTGGGGCCGCGACACCGACCAGCACGAGGCCCGTGACCAACTCGAAGCCTTCGCCGAGGCCGGCGGCACCCTGGTGGATACGGCGGCGTCGTACGGCGACGGCCAGGCCGAGCGAGTTCTTGGTGACCTGCTCGAGAAGGTCGTGCCGCGCGCCGATCTGGTGATCGCCACGAAAGCTGGCGTCTCCAGGGCGACGGGCCGCCGGGTCGTGGACGTATCGCGCAAGGGGCTGCTCGATCAGCTCGACGCATCCCTCGACCGCCTCGACAGCGAGTACGTCGACCTCTGGCAGATCCACACCTGGAGCGACGAGGTACCGATCGAGGAGACGCTCGGGGCGTTGGACTACGCCGTCTCGACCGGCCGAACCCGATACGGCGGGGTCTCCAACTTCGGCGGCTGGCAGACCGGATACGCCGTGGCCTTCCAGGACATCGCAGCCGGTCGCGCCCCGGTGGTTTCGACGCAGGTGGAGTACTCGCTCGTACAGCGCGGCGTGGAACGCGAGGTGCTGCCCGCAGCTGCCGCCCTTGGGCTCGGTGTCCTGGCGTGGTCGCCATTGGGACGTGGAGTCCTGACCGGCAAGTACCGGAGCGGAACGCCCGCGGACTCCCGGGCCGCATCGCCGCACCTGGCCGGCTTCGTCGAGGCCTACCTCGATGGGCCGTCCAGACGGGTAGTCGAAGCGGTGTCGACCGCTGCCGAGGGCCTGCGAGTCCAGCCGCTGGAGGTTGCGCTCGCGTGGGTCCGGGACGCTCCAGGAGTCACCGCCGCGATTGTGGGAGCGCGGACCGCGGCCCAGCTGCGCGGTGTTCTCGCCGCAGAGGATCTCAGCCTGCCGGACGAGATCAGGGCGGCGCTGGACGAGGTTTCCACTCCTCCGCTCGGCTATCCGGAACGGAACGACTGATCGGGGGCCGTGGCACTATGTGCCGATGGTGTTGTCCGCGCCGGCGGTCAGGCGTATCCCCGAGTACGAGTTCCACGACCTGCTGCTGCCCCGCGGAACCTCGCGCGGTGCTGCCCGCCGGATGCTCACCGACCACGCCGAGTACGGCCGTTGGGAACTCGCCCGGCTGCGCATGTTTCCGGACGGAACCAGGAAGGTGACCCTTCGCCGGCGGATCTTGCGCATCGCCCGCACCCGCTGAGTCCTCCTCAGGTCGAGTCGGGTCAGGCGAGGTCGAGGAAGCGGTCGAGGACGCGGGCGCCGAACCGAAGCCCGTCGATGGGGACTCGCTCGTCCACGCCGTGGAACATCCCGGCGAAGTCGAGTTCCGGAGGAAGACGCAGCGGCGCGAAGCCGAAGCCACGGATGCCCAGACCACTGAACGCCTTCGCATCGGTCCCACCGAACATGCAGTAGGGAACGAGCCGGGCGGCTGGGTCCTCAGCCCGCAGGGCTGCCTTCATCGCATCGACAAGGTCGCCGGAGAACTCGGTTTCCAGCGCTATGTCGGACACCAGGACATCGCGGCGCACTCGGGGGCCGAGTACCTCGTCGAGGGTCGTCAAGAACTCCTCCTGGTAGCCCGGGAGAAAGCGCCCGTCCACGTATGCCTCCGCCCGGCTGGGTACGACGTTCTGCTTGTATCCGGCGCGCAACATCGTCGGATTGGTGGTGTTGCGCAACGTCGTAACGATGATCTTCGAGATGGTTCCCAGCGTTCGGACGATCTGCTCGGTGTCGGTTGGGTCCAGTGCGACGCCGTAGGCCTCGGACGCTGACTGGAGGAACTCCTGGACGGTCGCCGTGAGCCGCACCGGCCATTCGTATCGGCCCAGCCGAGCGACTGCCTCGGCCAGCTCGGACACGGCGTTGTCGTCGTTGATCATCGAGCCGTGGCCCGCAGTGCCGTCTACGGTCAGGCGCATCCACTCGATGCCCTTCTGCGCCGTCTCGATCAGGTAGAGCCGCAGGTCGTCCCGCACGGTGAGGCTGAAGCCACCGACCTCGCTGATGCCTTCGGTGCACCCTTCGAAAAGCTCCGGGTGGTGATCAGCGACCCAATGGCTACCCAGCACACCGCCGGCCTCTTCGTCGGCCAGAAAGCAGACGACCATTGGCCGGTTCGGGCGCCGGCCGGTCCGCAACCGGTCCCGGACGACGGCCAGGATCATCGCGTCCATGTCCTTCATGTCGATCGCCCCACGACCCCAGAGGCAGCCCTGCGCGATCTCGCCTGAAAACGGATCATGCGCCCAGTCGTTCGCGTCGGCCGGAACAACGTCGAGATGGCCGTGCACCAGCAGTCCGTCGTCTCGGTTGGGATCCGCACCGTCGATCCGCGTCACGACGGTCGTGCGACCAGGTTCGGACTCGAGCATCGTCGGCTCGAGACCGACTTCGGCGAGTTTCTCGGCCACGTACTCGGCCGCCTTCCGCTCGCCCGCCCCGGATCCGTCGCCGTAGTTGACCGAGTCGATACGGATCAGGTCACGGCACAGTTCGACAACCTCGTCGTCAACCCCGGTCATGTCCTCATCCTGCCCGGTCGTTCAGCGATAGGTGATCAGGCCCGATTCTTTCGGAAGGTCCAGGCAGCTCCGACCAATGCCTCGAACAGCTCGACCTGACCGTCGAACTCGGGATGCCAGAGCACACCGAGGTAGAAATCCCGATCCGGGTCCTCTATCGCCTCGAGGGTGCCATCGGGTGCGTGGGCCGCGGCAACCAGACCACTGCCGGGGCGGACCGGAGCTTGATGGTGAAACGACGAAACGGCGCGCGCCCGGCCGATGATCGACGCCAGCAGACTGCCTTCGACGGAGACGACGTCGTGTCGTACGTATTCGCCCGGAGCCCCCTCGTGAACAGTCTCGACGCCGGTTGCGGGGTCACGATCGGGCAGGTGCTGCTCCAAGACGGCGCCTCTGGAGACGCAGATCAGCTCGACCCCGCGGCAGATCCCGAGAACCGGCAAGTCCTGCTGCTCGGCTTCGGCCAGCAGCGCGAATTCGCCGGCGTCGCGATCAGGCCGAGTCCACCACGTAGTCGGGTGTTGCTTCCGGCCGTACCTCTCGGCGTCGATGTCTGCACCACCGGAGAAGACCAGTCCGTCGAGCGCAGCCACGGTCTCCGCGGCACCGTCGACCATCGGCGGAACGAGCACCGGTCGGCCGCCCGCCCGGACGACGACATCCACATAGGAGGCCGCGACCAGAGCCGCTCGCCGTTCCCACACCCCCCACCGGGCGAGCTCGAAGTCACAGGTGATGCCGATGACCGGTCTCTCGACGGGAGCGAGTCGCGACGCACCCACCGGCTCCGACGTACTCATCATCTCAGCTCGAACCGTACCGTGCAGGTCCCACGTCGGAGCGGACCCAAGCGTTGACGTTGCCCGTCTACGGGGCGGTGACCGGCGGGTCGGAGCCGGCAGCCGATGGTGGGGCCCCCGTCGAGCCCGGGTCCGTCGAGCCTGGGTCGGCGCTCGCTGCCGCAGGTGGATCTGCCAACGGTTGGGACTCCGGCGCCGATTCGGCTCCCTCGGCCGCTTGTGGTTCCGCCGGTGGTACGGGCTCTGGCGGATCCGGTGGCGGCGGCGGTTCCGTTGGCGTCTCCTCCGGCGACGGGGTCGGCGTCGGCGTGGGCTCCGGTTCGGGGGCCGGCGGCGGTGCAGGTGTCGGAGTCGGCGTCGGTTCGGGGGGCAGTGTGATGACGGGCTGCGGCTCCGGTGGCACTTCAGGCATTGCAGATGCGCTGGGAAGTGGGCTGCCGACGAGGTCCGGCACCGGGTAGCCATCGGGATATGGCGGCGGGCCCGCGACGCCGATCGGTCGGCCGAGTTCGTCACCATCAATCGTCGACTCGTCCACTCCCTTCGAGGTCACCCGCTCGTTCGGCGTCACGAACCCCACGGCAGCTTCAACACCGTCAGCGGCGATTTCCACGGCCGCTTCAACGGCGTCCATGGCGGTCGCTACGGCCGTTTCGACGCCGTCGACGGCAGTTTCCACAACTGTTTCGACGCTCGCCTGCATCGTCTCGGGCAACTCCCCGGCGGCCGCAACACCGGTGAGGCCACTCAGACCGGCGGCGATCCCGGCTGCGAGCTTGATACGCAGGCTCATTCCGGCCAGCCTCGACGACACAAGGTGCCGACGTGTCGAAGGCTGTCGTCGAATGCCCGCTCCCCCGGTAGCGATGAACTCGGTCAGCTCGTGGCTCGGCCGCACAGGTCGCCGTGCCGTCTCCCGGAGCACGCCGACGGCACCGGCCAAGGCGTCCAGCTCAGAAGGAACGAGGCGTCCTTCGAGGAGCGCCTCGACCGACTCGTCGTCGAGCAGGCGTTGATTAGGCATCTCGCCTATGTCATCGCCCCAGAGGCTCACACCGATACGCCTTCTCTCTCCAATTGCTGACGAAGCGAGCTCAAGGCTCTGCGCTGAAGGGCCTTCACGGCCGCTATGGACTTGCCGACGATGGCCGCGACCTGTTCGACCGTGAGGTCACCGACGACCCTCAGGACGAGCACATCGCGCTGGTCTGCGGACAATCCCGCGCACCATTCGAGGACCCGCTGACTTCCCAGGACGTCGAACGCGTCGGCCTCGACGTCGCCACCCGTCTGGTCGAATGCCGCGAGGTCGCCGGCTGGCGACCAGCGCCGGCGGATGAGCCGACGACGCTCGTCGATCAACTTGCGGTGGGCGATGGTGAATACCCAGGACCGAAACTGAGACTCCGTGCCGGTGAACGAGCCGATTCCGGTGAAGGCACCGAGAAACACCTCACTGGTGACGTCGTCTGGTTCAGCGGCCCCCTGCACCCGCAAATATCCGCGGACAACCGGCGCGAGGTCGGCGTAGAGGCGCTCGAACGCCCAAGGCGCGCCGACTTGCGCAGCGTCGCAGGACGCCCGGGAAGCCCGCACCGATCACCAGTTCCGGGCCCCCCTCGACTCGCAACAGTAATCGTTCCGACCGGCAGAAAGGATACGGCGCAAACCTGCCGAAGTTTCCCCACCCTTTTCAGGCAGCGGTGTAGTCGACCCACAGCCGCTAGCTGGGTCAGGCTAGCCCAATCCCGCGGCATGCGGAACCGGAGTGAACATGACTTCGGTCCGCATGGGGGGCCGGGGATCGGCCGCACGGCGACAGGGGGGCCCGCCGTGCGGCCGAATTACGTCCGTCCTGGACCATCAGCACCGGATCCTGAACCCCTTTCAGCACGCGTTCAGCTCGGTCGGTCAGGATGTGCGGTGAAGACGGTGAGGTCCGGATGCGCATCCTGGTGATCGACGACGAGGAGCGGCTCGTCGCCGGCTTGCGGACTGGACTCGAGGCCGAGGGATTCGCCGTCGATGTCGCCCACGATGGAGTCGACGGCTTGTGGCTGGCCCGCGAGCAGCCACACGACGCCATCGTCTTGGACATCATGCTGCCCGGGCTCAACGGGTACCGCATCTGCCGGCAGCTGCGCGACGACGGGATCTGGACGCCAATCCTCATGTTGACCGCCAAGGACGGGGACTGGGACCAGGTAGAGGCCCTGGACACCGGTGCAGACGACTATCTGACGAAACCGTTCTCGAACGCGGTGCTGGTCGCGCGCCTGCGTGCGCTGCTTCGCCGCGGTGCTCGGGAGCGGCCAACGATCCTGACGGCGGGAGATTTACGGCTGGATCCAGCAAGCCGTCGGGTCTGGCGTGGCGAAATCGAGGTCGCCCTGACGGCACGAGAGCTCTCGCTGCTGGAGTTCCTGCTTCGTCGCCGAGGCGAAGTGGTCTCCAAGCGCGAGATCCTGGCCCACGTGTGGGATTTCGACTTCGAGGGCGACCCCAACATCGTCGAGGTGTACATCGGGCACCTCCGGCGCAAGCTCGACAGGCCATTCGGGCGGGCCGCGATCGAGACGCTGCGCGGCGCGGGCTACCGGCTGGCGGCTGATGGTGGCTGACGAAGCAGGTGGCGGGTTCCTCCACGGACTCCAGACCTGGAGCGGCACCGTTCGGGTGCGTACAACAGCAGCTGCTGTGCTGGTTGTGGCCGTCGTCCTGCTCTTGGGCGCCGTGGCGCTGGTCGCCTCATTGCATGGGGTCCTGATCCGGGAAGTGCAGACGGCGACAGAACAACAGGCTGCGCAAGCCGGGGAGCAACTCGAGTCCGGCGCTGGTGCGGATGCGGTCGCCTCCAGCGGCAGTGAGGAGCACTTCGTACAGATTCTCGATGCGGACGGCCGGGTCGTTGCCGCAAGCGGGATCGTGGCCGGCGATCCGGCCGTAGCCTCCCTACAGCCCGGTGAGACCACCGAGACGTCGGTCGAATTCGATGACGACCACTTCATCGTCGTCGCCGACACAGCGGAAACGGCGGACGGTGAGCTGCTGGTCCTGGCGGCACGCAACCTCGACCGAGTCGGCGAGTCGACCGGCGCCCTCACCAGCCTGTTGGCCGTCGGGCTACCGCTCGTGCTGCTCGTCCTCGGCTGGGTGACCTGGCGGATCGTCGGCCGAGCACTGGCACCGGTCGAGGCCGCCCGCCGCGAGGTGGACGAGATATCGGCCGCCGAGTTGCATCGCCGCGTCCCGGAGCCGGCCCGGGCCGACGAGATAGCCCGACTGGCGGCCACGATGAACCGGATGCTCGACCGACTCCAGCGCGCGCAGGACCAGCAGCGCCGATTCGTATCCGACGCCTCGCATGAGCTTCGGTCGCCGATCGCAGTGATTCGTCAGCATGCCGAGGTCGCACTCGCACACCCGGACCGGATCCCGCCGAACGAACTCGCCACAACGGTTCGGGCGGAGAGCCTTCGCCTCCAACGGCTGGTTGATGACCTGCTCCTGCTGGCCAGGGCCGACGAAGGCGTCCTACCGCTGGAACCGCGCCCGGTTGATCTCGACGACGTCGTGTTCGACGAAGCGAAGCGCCTGCGGTCCACGACCGAGCTGCACGTCGACACCACCGGTGTGTCCGGCGGGCGGATCGACGCTGACCTGGCCGCGATTCGCCGCGTGCTTCGAAATATCACCGACAACGCAGCCCGCCATGCCCGCTCGGCCGTCACTCTTCGCCTCGCGCAGACCAACGGGCAAGTGGTGCTCGACGTCGACGACGACGGATCCGGCATCGCAATCAATGACCGCAATCGAGTCTTGGACCGATTCGTCCGCCTCGACGACGCTCGGACCCGAGATGCCGGCGGCGCCGGACTCGGGCTTGCCATCGCTGCCGAGCTTGTCATGGCTCACGGCGGGGAGATCGCCGTCGACGCCAGCCCGGCCGGTGGAACCCGAGTCACGCTTCGCTTCCCCGTCGCAGTCGCCGCCGACGGGTGAGGCCCAAGCGCTCTGGAAATGGGAGGCCGGGCACTTGTCGGCAGCTACGAAGCGGCTGCGCGCGAAACGCTTGATCACGGGATACTGAAGCTCTCAGCCCGACTCCCGCGGGATGACAGATGACCGATGCCAGCCCAGAGCTCCAGCAACTCGCCGAGTTGTGCGGCGTCGCCACGGACTACTGGGACTGGCGTGGCAACCACATCGTGGTCTCGGCTGAGACGATCGTGGCCGTCCTCGCCGCGCTCGGGGTGGACGCCGCGACGCCAGAGGCCGTCGGTTCTTCCGTATCTGCCGCGTACCGGAGTCGGTGGATCAGGACGCTGCCACCGTGCCTCGTGACCAGGCCCGGGTGGGAGCTGCCGTTCTGGGTGCACGTCACCCACGGCCGCCCGGTCGAGCTGTGGATCGAGCTCGAAACCGGAGGGAGCCAACGCACTCTCACCCAGGCTGAGAACTGGGAGCCACCGCAACAGATCGATGGGCGGCTGGTGGGCGAGGCGACCTTTGTGCTCCCGGCCGACCTCCCACTCGGGTACCACACCCTGCACGCCCGCTCCGACAACCTCGAAGCGACCGCAGCGTTGATCGTGACGCCTGGCTGGCTCGGCTGTCCGGAGCGGATGGGTGCGAGCCGGTCCTGGGGCTTTTCGACCCAGCTCTACAGCGTTCGATCGCAACGGTCGTGGGGCGTCGGTGACCTGTCCGACCTGACCGATCTCGCAGTGTGGTCGGGCACCGAATTGGGTGCCGGGTTCGTCCTGGTGAATCCGCTGCACGCGGCTGAACCAACAGCACCGATGGAACCGTCGCCCTATCTCCCGACCACCCGGCGCTTCGCCAACCCGTTGTACCTGCGCATGGAGCACATTCCGGACTTCGCTTATCTCGATGCCGCTGTGCGTACGAAGGTCGAGCACCTCCGGGACGCCCTGGACCGACAACTGGACGGCCTGGACACCATCGACAGGGACGCGGCGTGGACCGCCAAGCGACAAGCACTAGAGCTGCTCTACGCCGCCCCACGAAGTGCGGGCAGAGAGGTGGCCTATCGCGGCTACCTGCACAGGGAAGGGGCCGGTCTCGATGACTTCGCGACGTGGTGTGCCCTGGTCGAGGAGCACGGCGCCGACTGGCGTACTTGGCCGGAGGGCCTTCGGCACCCGAGGTCGGCAGAAGTGGCCGACTTCCGGGCCGCCCACGCCGACACGGTGGATTTCCATCGGTGGCTGCAATGGGTGCTCGACGAGCAACTCGACACAGCGCAGGGCGCCGCCCGGCGGGCTGGGATGGTCCTCGGACTCCTGCACGATCTTGCCGTCGGCGTGCAGTCCGCAGGTGCCGACTCGTGGATGCTGCAAGACGTCTTCGCCCAGGGCATCAATGTCGGCGCTCCGCCGGATCCGTTCAACCAGGTAGGCCAGGACTGGCAGCAATCCCCTTGGCGACCTGACCGGTTGGCGGATCTCGCCTACGCTCCGTTCCGGGATGTCGTGTCGACGATGCTCCGGCACGCCGGTGGGGTACGCGTCGACCACGTGATCGGACTGTTCCGGCTCTGGTGGATTCCACAGGGTCAACCAGCGACGGCTGGCACGTACGTCCGCTACGACCACGAGGCCATGGTCGGAATTCTCGCGCTGGAAGCGCACCGAGCCGGTGCGCTCGTCGTCGGAGAAGATCTGGGTACCGTCGAGCCGTGGGTCCGTGACTACTTGCGCGAGCGCGGGATCCTGGGCACATCGATCCTCTGGTTCGAGTTCGAGTTCCACGGCAGCGGCGCTCCGCTGCGCCCGGAGTGGTGGCGGGAGTACTGCCTCGCATCGGTGACGACACATGATCTCCCACCCACCGCCGGCTATCTCGCCGACGACCACATCCGGCTCCGTGACTCACTCGGCCTCCTCACCCGATCGCTGGATGAGGAGCTTGCCGCAGACCAGGCCGACCGTGGCGCATGGCTCGATGAGCTACGCAATCGTGGCGCCCTGCGACCGGACGCCGATGTCGAGCAGACCGTCAGTGCCCTGCACCGGTTCCTCACGTGGACACCGGCACGCTTGCTCTGCGTGTCGCTGAGTGACGCCGTCGGCGATCGGCGCACGCAGAACCAGCCAGGGACGATCGACGAATACCCGAACTGGCGAGTGCCGTTGACGAACTCCGAGGGTGAGCCGATGTCGCTCGAAGACGTGTTGCGCTCGGACCGCGCTGCAGTGCTCGCGGCTGTGGTCCGCGAGGGCCTCCATGCGGCCGACTGAGCACGACGGCGGACGCAGGCCCGACCGAACCGGATCGGTCGCATTTGCAGCTGCCATCGGCGGCCTGGCCGGCGCGGCTCTCACCGGTCACCGCGGCCCGAAGGCGGCCAGCCTGGGTGTGGTCGCCGGGGCTGTCGGTCTGGGTGTATCGGAGGCGGTCGCCAGAGCCCGTCAGCGTCCGAACGAGATCCCGGCGCTGTGGCAACGCATCGCAACGAGCACTGCACTGGCAGCCCCGCTGGGCTGGGTGGCCGGACGGCTCACCAACGCGGGACCCACAGCGGTGGGGACAGCAACCGGAGTGCTGGCCGGCGTCCTCGGGGTGCGTCCGGAGAAGGTCGTACTTGGTCCATTGGTGGGCGCTGCCACGGGCCGGGCCTTTGCGGCGCGAGAGCAACCAACACCGGCATCGGTCGTGGCCAGCACGACGATGCTCAGTTTCCGGGTGTTGTCGGCCTCGGTGTTTCGGAACCCGCAGGTGAGCCTGCTTGCCGAGCAGGTTCCAGCGGAGCAGCTTCCCTTCGTCGTCCCGCGCGAGTCCCGCACTCGGTACGTCGGAACCGGTTACGTCCAGGGGCTGGCCGAGGTGCTCGGCGGCACTTATGTCGCTGACGCACCAGACGCCGGGATCGTCGCCTCGCTCGAGGAACTTGCTGGACCGGATTTCGACCCAGCCGAGGTAGATCCGCTGGTCCGGGAGTTCTACGAACACACCACCCGGTTCACGCTGGACATCGTCCCGAAGTGGCGGTTGTGGGTGCGCCCCGGCTATCTGTTCTACCGCACCGTCGTCGCCCGCCCGCTCGGTCAGGCGAACGTTCCGATGAACCAGCGCGAGGCGCTACGTGGAGTTCGTGGTCGCATCGACACCATCACTCCGACCCAGAGCAACGTCGTCGCGGTGCGCGGTTGGATCAGGTCGTTCGCGGACAACGACGAGCCCATCTACGTCGGCATCTACACGACCTACCGCCACGATGACCGCGGATACGTCAGCGTCGGTTTTCCGCTCCCCCACGGAAGCTTCACTGCGACGCTGTTGCCTCGGGCCCGTCCCGGCGGAGGCCTGGTGCTGACCAGTCACAGCGCGCTGGACCACCCTGGTCACTACCTGACCTACATCGACCCGACGACAGCCGAACTCACCGCGCTGGTAGTGCACGGCTTCGCAGAGCAGCTCGACGTGTACGTCCGCGACGGTGACTTGCGTGCCGAGCACGCATTCTCTGTCTTCGGACTTCCGTTCCTCGTGCTGCATTACCGGATGCATCGCAAGGCAGGCGTACGGCCATGATCAAACCATCCTTTGGCGCTGCGGCTCGGGCGCCGACGTAACCGCTGAGCGGCGCGCTTATGCGAGCATCCTTACGTCAGGAGGGAAGGACGTGCCGTGTCCGAATCCACGCCACCGCCGCCTCCTTCCCGGGTTCCACGTCAGCCGGTGACCCGACGGACTTCGTCGAACGGTCTGGGGCTCGCCGCCCTGATTCTCGGCGCCATCGGCATACTCGCCGGTCTGGTCGCTTCCGCCGTTTGGGTCGCCGGGATCCTCGGGCTCGTCGGAGTGATCCTTGGCTTCGTCGGTTATAGCCGTTTTCAGAGCGGTGACGCCACCGACGGGACGATGGCACTGTGGGGCATCATCACCAGCGCGGTCGCAATGGTCATATCGATCGTTGGGGCGCTGACCGCCGTGGGTCTCTTCGGGGATGGCGAAGAACCATCCACGGAGACCGAGAGCACCGATACGCCAGCAGCGGCTGCCGACGATGGCTACCTGGTCGACCTCGAGGTGGGTGACTGCCTCGGCGAATCGCCCGCGGAAGAAATCGTCAGCATCCAGACAGTGCCATGTTCCGAACCGCACAGCCATGAGGTCTTTGCCGAAATAACCCTGACCGAAGGGGACGGGCAGTTCCCCGGCTATGCGGCGATCGACGAGCAAGCCGAAGAGTCGTGCATCGCGATGTTCGACGACTTCGTCGGGTTGCCGTATGGAGAATCGCAGCTCGAGTTCAGATTTGTCACACCGAGCGAGGAGGGCTGGCGCAACGGCGAACGATTGGCCTATTGCGCGGTCTACGACCCGGCTGGGGAGGTCAGTGGCAGCCTTCGCGGCGCCGAGCGCTAGGACCGCGGTTCCGTGCCCGCTTGAATTCGCACCATACTGGCGCAGCATCGTGTGCGTCTCGCGCGCCCGCGGTGCCGGAACTCTTCCGCCCCGGACGGGTACCGTGCGAACTGCCCATCGTCACTGTGCGCAAGCGGTGGCAAGATGAGCGAGGCCGTGGAACTACCCGCAGGTGCAGCCGCGAAGCCCAGCCTGCACTGGCGGCTGCCGACTGTGGTCGGTGTCGGTGCGTTCGCCATCGGTATCGGCTTCGGTGCGTTCGTGACGCGGGCAGTGAACCGCCTCCTGTGGCCGAACCGCAGCCTCCGCCGAAGGGTGTAGCGGCATATCGGCGACGACGCACCTCGCGCATCATCGATTCCGCCAAGCGCCTCGACAGCGCGCAGGACCTGTGCCCGAAGCGCACGCATTTCAGTTACACCTCGTGAGGGTTCCATGCCCGGACAGGTCCTAATCCGGGATCACAGCGAGCATAGGACCGGCTCACACCACAACGATGGTTCCGATGGTTTTAGGGTCGTCCGGTTGCGCGGGAAGTTCCACAGGATCCGGGCCGCGCCGCACCCTGGGGGTGCGGGCCGTTCGTAGAGTTGCCACCCCCTCGGCGGTGAGGGAGAGTCAGGTAGCAGATCAGAGAGGGGTGAATCCAGATGGACCTTCTCATCGCAGTGGCCGTCATAATGGCGGTCATCGCGGTGCTCGTGGCGGTGGTGACGCGGAATCGTCGTGGGCAGTCGAGCATCGGTCGTGAGTCCGGTGACACCGTGTCTGAGACACGACGCAAGGAGCAGGGCAAGGATGATCCTTGGGGAAACCCGCCCGTATTCTGATTCGCCGGCATCGCTTGCACTGCTGATCGGTTGGGAACCTTAGCCAGCCACCCAGACGGCCCGGACCGAGCGAATCGGCCGGCCGCCCTTACATTCCAGGCACTTCTATGTTGAACCGCTCGACCAGTAGCAGGACGTCGTGTCGGTCATCTTCATCCGGGTCGTAGCTGGTGTGAAACCGCATCTGGATCTCAGGCGACAAACAGCGCACCTCTAACTCACCGATAGTGCCGATACCGCTGAGGCCTTGCTTGTCATAGGTGCCAACTGAGCCATCTTGCAGCTGCTGAAACCCATTGCCATGTTCGTCGAACGTCAACACGTGCAGATCGACGCGATGATCGTCTGCGGACCGTAAATCAGCCCGAGTCGGGAGCTCAGCTTCATACAGCCGGAAGCCAAGTTCGCGAAGAACCTCCACCGCGTGGTGAACATCACCGAATTCCAGGGCACGGTCGAGATCCTGATGCGCACGCGTCTGCCTCCCGATCAGCGCATCGACCCCCGAGCCGCCGTCGACCCAAACTCTTATCCCGGCCGACTCAAGGCTTTGCAACACTGCTCGCACATCGTCTTCCGTCATCACGGGTGCCATTCTCAGGCACGGCACTGGCTCGACGAGCAGCCAGCCTCTAGACACGTACGAACACCTGTTCGACACTCGAGGTGTGGACCGGCAGCCCGTCGAGCACGCACCCGACCAGTGGCGCGGGGAGCTGGACGGGCAGTACATCCGCCACGACGGCAATCCGATCCCAGTAACCGCCCACGTGACCTGGACCGACGGCACTGAGGGCGAAGTCAACGGCTGGACATCGCAGTGGACCCGCACGCACGTCTGTGTTGTCCGCGAGACAGCGCCGCCATATCACCCGTTCTGGGTACGAGCGAGTGACGTGCGGCGACGCTAACACCGTGTGCCGGCCCCGCACGGCCCCTCCTGGGAGGACCGAGATCGCTCGACTCGAAATCGAGGCTGGCATCGCGAAGGTCCTCGACGAGACCGTGGAACCGAAACACATCGCACTGATCGGACCCAGCTTCGGCTGGGCTTTCGGCATGCGCAGTGGCCTGAAGATCATGGACGAACAGGGCAAGGACGCCTCCGCCAGTATGCGCAAGCAGATGGGCGCCGAGGAGTTCAGGGCGATGATGCGGAAGATGAATCACGACTTCGAACGTCGCATGTTGGAGGGGCTTGTGGTTTCCGAGGGGGGACTTGAACCCTCCGTCACCGGCGTGTCGGTCCAGTTTGGCTCATCGCGGTCGATTGGCGTTTACGCAGGTCAGACAGCCCCTGCACGCCGCACTGAGCCTGGCCGCCGCGCCGGAGCAGGTAGCCGGGCAGCTGATCGATCTCTCCTACGCAAATGGCGCACCCGACAACGTCGCCTGCGTCGTCGCCGACGCCGTCGCGGGGTAGGCCAGGCGTGCGACCGCGCGGGCAAATCCGGCTTTCCGCGCGACGTCGACATCCAGAATGCTGATCGCATGGCTGCCCAGGCGCCTGGACCTCCGCACGCTCACCCAGGCCGACTTCGACGCCATCGCCCAGGAGCTCAACGAACGACCTCGACAGACCCTGAAGTTCAAGACACCATCACAAGCACTAGCTCAAGCGTTGCGTTGACCGCCTGAACCCGCACCCATGTGCGGATGTCGGAGGCGTGCTCGACGGCAGCGAGGGTCGTACGCCAACTTGACCACGATGGCAGTCTGTTCGCCTGGATGGTGGCAGCCTGGAGGGAGCCGCAGGTGTCGATGCATGTCATCGTTGGCGCGGGCCCGGTCGGGGCCGCCACGGCGACACTGCTGGCCGAGCGGGGCGAGCAGGTTCGGATCGTCAGCCGCCGTGGCATCGGACCGGAGCACCCGGCGATCGAGCGAGTCGCGGCCGATGCCGCCGATGCGGACCGGCTTTCGTCCCTGACGGCCGGAGCCGTCGCGCTGTACAACTGCGCCAACCCGCTGTATCACCGCTGGCTTAGCGACTGGCCTCCGCTGGCCGCGGCTCTACTCGCGGCGGCGGAACGCACTGGTGCGGTGCTCGCCACCGCCAGCAACCTGTACGGCTACGGCCCGGTGGACGCACCGATCACCGCGGCGACCCCGCTGGCAGCGACCCATCCCAAGTTGCGGCTCCGCGCGGATATGTGGCGCGCCGCTCTCGCCGCGCACCAGGCCAGCCGGATCCGCGCCACCGAGATCCGCTCGAGCGACTACATCGAGGCGAACTCGATCATCACCGTTGTCCTCACCAAGCCACTCCAGTCTGGCGCGCGAGCGTACGTGCCGGCGGCTCTCGACCAACCCCACAGCTGGACCTCGATAGTCGATGTCGCCACAACGCTGGTCACCGTTGCCACCGATGACCGCGCCTGGGGTCAGGCCTGGCTCACCCCGACCAACCCGCCGCTGACCGTACGGGAGATCGCCACCCGGTTCACCGAGGTTGTCGGCGCGCCCAAGCCGAAACTGACCGCGCTGCCGTATCCGGTGCTGTGGACCGCGGGGCTGTTCTCCCCTCTCATCCGGGAGTTGCGGACAACCCGCTACCAGTTTGTCCGCCCATTTGTGCTGGACTCCTCGCTGACCGAGCGCACATTCGCACTGACTCCGATCGACCTCAACACGGCCCTGGCCTCCTTCCGCCCCTGAGGATTTCGATTGACAGCCACGGCCAACAAAGGGCATCTGCTGATCAGCGTTGCCAGACGAGCAGAACGGGCGCCAGGCCATTGGTAACCGACCTGGCCGGCCGCGAGTTCACGTGGCGTCGTAGCGCACGCTTCTGCCGCAACCGTTTGATGCGGGACAGTCGTCAGGCGCCACACGGTGCCTCCGCTCGTGACACACGTCGGTCCACGTGCTGTGCTGACTGGTCGACCATGTCGATCCGGACCAGGTCGGTCGCCGTCCGCCGATGGTCACCTAACGCTGTTAGTGGAGGCCTCCGAGGCCGCCTTGTGGTGCCCCAACCAGGCCACCAGCGAGGCGTCCAGAAGCGACTGCAATGCCGGCGGCGTCGGCCACGACCGGTTCGCCGGAGAACGACTCGTTCGTTTTGACGTGCCACCCCGCTGAGTCGTGCCGGTGAACAGCCACTCATGCATACCGGTGATGCCGCCCGCGTGCGGCCCCCTACAAGATCCGGTGCTGAGGGTCAACCTGGTACACCTGCGACGTGACGGGGAACCCGGAGCCTCCCCAGGCGAAGGAGTTCCCTGCCTCGAACAGGCCCGATAGGTGCGCCGAGGTCATGTCCGGGTTCCACCTCGTCCAACCGTTGACATCGACGTGCAACGCCCACACGGATTCTCGCGGCGCCTGAATGTCAATCTCTGCGACGTGCCAGGACGGGGGCGCTGGACCACCTGTTACCCTAAACGCTCATGCAGCCTCCCGGAGGAGCAGCTCGACCGGCTGGCCCGCCGCGCAGCGCTGGGCATCGGCCTGGGCCCGGCGGCCGCGGCGAGGATCCCTCCGGCGACATCATCATGGCGTTTTCGACCGCCCCGATGCGTCGACATCGGCACCGCCACCCAGCAGGTCGAGGACTGTCACACCGTTCCTCACCGACCCGCTGCTCGAAGCCACCGTCCAGGCCACCGAGGAACCAATCGTCAACGCCCTCGTCGCCGCCGAGGACCATGACCGGCATCAACGGCAACACCGTCCACGCCCTGCCACACCGGCGGCTACGCGAGGTGCTCAACCGCAATACAACCGCCTCGCAAGCTGACCCCAGACGCAAACGAGGCGAGATGGTCAAGGGTGCCCTTTCGTTGGCGCGCGCCTACACCCTGCGGGATTAGGCTTACCCGGTAGGCGAGGCTGTCAGGCACTGTGGCCACGCCGAATAAGACAACCCTTCTTCCACGACTGACCACCCCAGAGGGGGTGCGCGTCGGTTCCGATCCAGAGCACGACTGTCGAGCGGACCTAAAGGTCGCTCACTCCGGGTCAAGTCCCGACGCCACAAACGCATCGTCGGCATGGTCGCCGCCCGCAACCACCTCGGTTCGTGGCCTCGATGGCGTGCTGGTCTCGTCCGCGAGTCGGGCGTCCAGGGAATCCGGACCTGCACGGATCCGAGCCGGGCCAGTTCCGCGGAGAATCGACAAGCCGATCGAGGTTCTCCGCACTGGTGCGAGCCCACAATTCCTTGCGCCTTTGCCGCCGGGGCGTTCACATCGGGCACCGCTGCTGGGCTCATCGCGCTGAATTCCTCAACCCTGCCGTGGTTGGGTGCGCGACCGCAGTCCGTCGCTACGGCAGCGCCTGGCTCAGTACAGACCCGCCACGGTCGAGGCCGCTACGCGCATCATCCTCGCCGGCGCGGCCCTCACACCTGGAAAGCCCGCAGTTGGCCGACATCCCCGAGACCCCGGCCTGAGCCGGCCGGCCGGCGTCGATGTATCCAGCGCGAGCAACAGCACGCGCGCCCAGGCTAGGGGAACCGGTCACACGGGACGGCGGGCGACGATCTCGTCGTCCGCCCACTCGTCGCCTTCGACGAACCCGAGAGCGGCGTAGAGCGAGCGCGCCGCGAGGTTATCCGGCTGGTACGACAGCGCCGCTTCGTGGCAGTCGGGCTCGGCGGCGAACCGGTCCAGCATCACCTGGACCGCAGCGCGGCCGACACCCTGGCGCTGTGCGGTCGCATCGACGACCAACCCACCGATCCAGCGGCTCTTGTCGGTGTCCTCAGCCCACATGACAAACCCCACAACCGCGCCGTCTCCGACGACCGCAAGTGGATGCCACTGGCCGC
This sequence comes from uncultured Actinomycetota bacterium, assembly GCA_963794465.1. Lineage (GTDB taxonomy): Bacteria > Actinomycetota > Actinomycetes > Jiangellales > Jiangellaceae > JACVRX01. The sequence continues at coordinate 92,695 of CAWCED010000031.1, forward strand.
CGTAGTGGCACAAGCACAGGTAGTACGTGGTGGTCGCCACGAACCGCTGCTGGTCCGGGTGCGGGGTAACCGCGGCGACGTCGCGCCAGTTCGCGGCCGTCACGTCCACGAGCTCAATGTCCATCCCGGCCAATCATGGCGGTAAGGCAGCACCACGGGTCGGGTTGACAGCACAAACACTGAACGTCAGCTCGATGGCGCTCACGAAGTGGCAGGAGGTCGCGTTTGTGCCATCGGGATGGGCGTACGTCTGCGGATGTATGCCGTCGTCGGAAGTGTCATCTTGGGGCTGACGACTCCGCGTGGCCTGGTTCGTACGGTCTCAATCACTCAGTAGATAGGTCCGTAGTTGAGGAGTGATCGATGGCCGCCATCTCTGTTCAGGGTTTGACCAAGCGGTTCGGCAGTGTCACCGCTGTGGATGACCTCAGTTTCGACGTGCCGCCCGGCACGATCACCGGTTTCATCGGGCCGAACGGTGCCGGCAAGACCACCACGCTGCGGATGGTGCTCGGTCTGGTCCGGCCGACTGCGGGCATCGCATTGGTCGATGGTGTCCCGTACGTGAGCCTGGATCGGCCGGCGCATCATGTGGGTGCCGTGCTGGAGGCGTCCGGCTTCCATCCGGGACGCACGGCCCGCGACCATCTTCGGGTGCTCGCCGGCCGGGGCGGCGTTCCCGTGGGTCGCGTGGACGACGCGCTGGCGGAGGTGGATCTCGCCGGCGCGGCACGGCGGCGGGTTGGCGGGTTCTCGCTGGGCATGAAGCAGCGTCTGGCGCTGGCCGGCGCGCTTTTGGGAGATCCGGGAATCCTGGTTCTTGACGAACCGACGAATGGCCTTGACCCGGCGGGCGTGCATTGGCTGCGGAGTTTCCTCCGCGGGCGAGTCGACGGGGGCTGCACGGTTCTGGTGTCCAGCCATCTGCTGGCTGAGCTGGCGTTGTCGGCGGACTCGGTTGTCATCATCAAGGGCGGGCGGCTGGTCACCCAGGGTTCGGTCGCCGAGCTGGTTGCCAGCGGCACGGCCGCGGTCCGGGTGCGGACGCCGCAGGCGGAGCAGCTGCGCGCGGCGCTCACCGCGCGCGGTGTCCCGTCCGACCTGGATGGTCCGGACCAGGTCGTTGCCTACGGGGTTGGCACCGAGGTGGTCGGGCAGGCGGTCGCCGAGGCCGGTGTCGTGGTGTACGAGATGAGCGCGCAGCGTCCAGATCTCGAGGACGCCTTTCTCGCGCTCACCGCCGACGAGGGGAGTGCATCATGACCGCGCTTGTTCGCGCCGAACTTCGGCAGTTGCGCAGCACGCGGGCCACGTGGGCACTGCTCGCCGTGGCGCTGTTCCTGTGCGTCACCGTGGCGACGATGGTCCTGGCCGAGGTCGGCGGCATCGACGCGCCGCCGCGTGGCTCGACCGCAGTTGCGAGACATGCTGCTCGGCGTCTCGGGTGCCGGCATGCTTCCGGTGCTTCTGCTGGGTGTACTCGTGGTCACTGGCGAGTTCCACCACCGGACCGCGACCTCCGCCTTCCTCGTCGTGCCCGATCGACGCCGGCTAATTGCGGCGAAGGCGGTCGCCTGCGCGATCCTCGCACCAGTCATCGCCATCCCGCTCATGGCCGTTCCTCTGACGATCGGGGTTCTGTCCGGTGCCATCGACCTGTCGTTCGACGATGGGTTCTTGCGGTTGCTGGGCGCGTCGCCGCTGATGTTCGCCTGCTGGGCGTTGTTGGGGGTGGCCATCGGCACGGTAGTGCGCAATCAGACTGTCGCGGTCGTAATACCCCTGCTCTGGTTCGGCGTTGTCGAGACGCTCGTACCTGCTTACCCCGCGCTGCTGTGGCTGCACCCGTGGCTTCCCGGCGCGCTCACCGGCGCCATCGGCGGCGGCGACTCGCCGGGCGCGCTGCCCGCATGGGCCGCCCTGGCGGCGTTCCTGGCCTACACACTCGTCCTGCTGCTGGCCGGCGCCCGCCGGATCGTGCGCTTGGACGTGACCTGACATGTCGAATCGAGCCGGGGTCTCCCTGTCCAGCCTGATCCAGACCGAGCTGCTCGCCCTGCGGACGATCCGCACGTCGTGGATCCTCGCGGCGCTGACCGTCCTGGTGACGCTGGTGTTGGCCCTCACTCCCGTCATTGACTCGGGCAAGCACGGGGCTGCGTCGATCGGAACGTCCGCGGCAATGCTGGCGGTGCTCGAGGCCATCGCCAAGGGAAGCGTCGTCGTGCTGTTGCTCGGCGTGTTGACGGTGACCTCGGAGTTCCGGCACGGGATGGCCACGGTGACCTTCCTGCAGACGCCGCGCCGTCTGCGGGTGCTCGCGGCCAAGGCCGTGGCAGTCATCGTCGTTGGGTCGGCGCTCGCGGTTGTGAACCTCGCGGTGGCGTTGGCTGTCGGACTGCCTACTGGCGCGGTGCAGCTGTCGATGCTCAACGGCGACGTCCGGCTACACGTGCTGGGTCTGGTGCTGGCGTACCCGTTGTACGGAGCGCTCGGTGTGGGAGTCGGAGCTCTGCTCATCTATCAGCCGGTAGCTGTCGTACTGCCGCTTGCCTGGCTGCTGGTCGAGCACGGACTCGCCGACAACCTGCCGCGGACGGTGCGGCCGTGGTCGCTGAGTGCCGTCACCTCCGCGCTGGCCAACGCCGGGAACGTCGAGGCAGTGCTGCCGGTCCTGGCGGGCGGGCTGGCACTGCTCGGCTATGCCGCACTCCTGCTGTCACTGGGCGCGGCCCGCGTGCTGCGCCGCGACATCACCTGAACTCCGAGAGGACACGAACAGCATGCACGTTCGACCGCGCCGATTGGCCGCCTGGCTGTCGGCGTTCGCGCTCATCCTGGTCACCGCCGGATGCGCCCAGTCCGCCATGTCCGTGGATGGCACGCCGGACGAGCAGGTCCAGCAGCTGCTCGACCGGTGGCGCCAACGCGCCGACGTGCCCGCGGTGACGCTCGCGGTGGACGGCCCCGGGCGCAGCCGGTTTGTCACCGCCAGCGGCACGGAGGAGCGGGACGGCGACACGCCGGCGACCGCTAACGGGCAGTTCCGGGTGGCCAGCATCACCAAGTTGTTCGTCGCCACTGTGGTGCTCCAACTGGTCGAGGAGGGCCGGCTTGGCCTCGACGACCCGGTGGCCGCGTACATCCCCGATTTCCGCCATGCCCGCGGTGTCACGGTCCGACAGCTGCTCAACCACACCAGCGGCATCCCGGACTACACCCGCACCGAGCATTTCCACGAAGGCCTGCTCGAACACCGAGACCGCGTGTGGAGCACGGACGAGATGCTCGCGCTGGTCGCAGACGTCCGGCGGGACTTCGCGCCTGGCTCCGATTACCTGTACTGCAACACCGGCTACCTGCTGCTCGGCCGGGTCATCGACTCCGTTACCGGGTCGACCTGGGCGGTCGAGGTTCGGCGGCGGATCCTGGACCCGCTGCGGCTCCGGCACACCTACGTCGCAGGAGCCGAGCCGGTACCCGGCGGCGTGCTACCGGGCTATGCAGATGCGGACATGGACGGCGACGTGGAAAACGTCGACGCCGGCGGCCCATGGCCGTCACTGGAATCGACCGAGGGCCCGGCCGGTGCGATCGTCTCCACGGCAGGGGATCTCGCGGTCTTCGCCGACGCGCTGTTCCGCGGCGGGCTGCTCCGTCCTGACACGCTGCAGCAGATGGTCGCCGAGGGTCCGCACCACCCGCGTAACGCCAACTACGGGCTCGGCGTGGAGATCTCGCGTCCGGACTACCGGATGACCGTCTGGGGCCACGGCGGATTCACCCTGGGCTTCAAGTCCGCCCTCTGGTACGTGCCCGAGCACGACGTCGTCGTGGTGGTGCTTGCCAACGACGCCGGGGCCAACGCGTCGGACCTCGCCGAGCTCGTCGTCCGTGCCGAAATGGCGCGGCGTGATCGCCTGACCCGGCCGCGAATTCATGTGATGCCGGGGCGGACCAGCCCGGTCTCGTACGCCAGCACCACCAGCTGCGCACGGTCACGCGCATCCAGCTTCGCGAGAATGCGGGCCACGTGCGTCTTGGCTGTGGCATGACTGACCACGAGCTGCTCGGCGATCTCGGCGTTGGACAGGCCGCGACCGACCAAGCCCAGCACCTCGGTCTCACGGGTGGTCAGCCGCCGGATGGTCGGGTGCTGCTGAGCCTCCTGTTCCGGCGGCCGACTGGCGAACTCGGCAATCAGCCGCCGGGTCACCGCGGGGTCGAGCAGGGCGTCGCCGGCCGATACCACCCGGACCGCGGCGAATACCTGCTCCGGCGACGCGTCCTTGAGCAGGAACCCGCTCGCGCCGGCGCGCAGCGCACCGTACACGTACTCGTCCACGTCGAAGGTGGTCAGCACCACCACCTTCACCGTGGCCGTCGCTGGATCCGAGGTGATGCGGCGGGTTGCCTCGATGCCGTCGAGGACCGGCATCCGGATGTCCATCAGCAGCACGTCAGGTCGCTCCCGGCGGGCCAGCTCGACCGCAGCCCTGCCGTCTGCCGCCTCGCCGATCAGCGCCAGGTCGTCGGCCAGGTCGAGCATGGCCCGGATCCCCGCTCGCACCAGCGGTTGGTCGTCCGCGACGGCGACCCGGATCACCGGTCCACCACCGCGTATGGCAGACGCGCGGCGACCCGCCAGCCACCTTCGGGCCGGGGCCCGGCAACGAGCTCGCCGCCGTAGAGCGCAGCACGCTCACGCATGCCGATCGTGCCGTGCCCGCCAGGCGCGGGAGCGGCAGCACGGGCCGCCGTCCCGGTGGCGCCGTCGTCGGTGACTTCGAGCACGACCTCACCATCGCCGATCGTCACCGACACGCGGGCTTGCGTGGGCGACGCGTGTCGGACCACGTTCGTGAGCGCCTCCTGAACGATCCGGTACGCCGCCAGCGAGACACCGTCCGGGACGCTCGCCAGATCACCCTCGGTGTGCACCTCGACGGTCACCCCCGCCGCCGCCACCTCCGCGACCAGCTGGTGCACGTCCGGAAGTCCCGGTGCCGGGTCCAACGCCGGTCCGACCTCGTCGGTGTCGCGCAGCACCGTGACGAGTCGTCGCATCTCGGCCAGTGCGTCGCGGCTCGACCGCTCGACGACCTCCAGTGCCCGCCGCGCCGCGGCCGGGTCCTGGTCGGCCGCGAGCCGGCCACTGCCGGCGTGCATCGCGATCACGCTCATACTGTGCGCCACCACGTCGTGCAGTTCGCGTGCAATCCGCACCCGTTCGGCGGTAACGGCGTGCCGGGCCAGCTCGGTGCGGGCCTGTTCCAGCTCCGTTGCGCGCCGCGCGTGCGCGGTCGCCGCGTCCCGCCACTGGCGCGTGACATCGCCGAGGAACCAGGCGCCGAACAAAATGGCGGCATACAGCACCCACGTGGCGAGCCCGGTCGATCCCGCCAGCAGCAGGACCGCCAGCGCCGCCTCGACCACACCCAGCAGGGTCAGGGCAGGTCGCCGTGACAGCCGCGACCCCACCGTGTACAGCGTGACCAACACCGCCGGACCCAGCGCGTACACCGGCAAACCGAGCGCGACGTACCCGACCGCCGTGATGACCTGCACCGCCACCACCGCCCGAAGCGCCACCCGGCGGAACGTGACCGCTGCGCCATGAACACCCGCCAGAAGCACCGCGGCCACCTGGGCGGGCGTCGACAGACGGCCGTAGAACTCAACGGTCAGAATCACGGCCGCATACGCGGCAACCACGCCCAGCGCAACATCGAGCGCCCAACTGCGCGCCGAGCTGTGCATCACCCGTCGCCACGCCCGACGAAAAGCCGAAACCATCCCCCTGTTCACGCGCAGGTCCGCCATCGGCCGCACCACCTCAGAACAGATGATGATGCGTCCCCGCCCGCTGCGGTACTTACCAAGGTGAACGGCATTGCCGTTTCCACGACCGCCGGCCGGTAGCGCCCGCGCACCAATCGAGACCGCGAGCGGCAGGACCCGGAGTCTTCCGGCCGCCGCATTGAAGCCCGAACGAGTGGGAGCCAACGGTCAGGGCATGGTGCACGACGGCGTTCGAACGCCTGCGGTTTCAGCTGTCTCCGGGTTCGATGAGCCCGGTTTCGTAGGCGAGGACGACGGCCTGGGCGCGGTCGCGGAGGCCGAGTTTGGCGAACAGGTGAGTGAGATGGGTCTTGATCGTGGACTCGCCAAGGAACAGGGTGCCGGCGATCTGCTGGTTGGAGCGGCCGCGAGCGACCAGACGGAGCACGTCGAGTTCCCGGTCGGTGAGCGAGCCGAGAGACGTCTGGGTTTGGGCGCCGGGCCGGGGCCGGCGCAGGTATTGCTCGACCAGACGGCGGGTGATGGCGGGTGCGAGCAGGGTGTCACCGGCGGCCACCACCCGGACCGCGTCGGCGAGTTGCTCAGGGCGAACGTCCTTGAGCAGAAAGCCGCTGGCGCCGGCGCGCAACGCGTCGTAGACGTACTCGTCGAGATCGAACGTGGTGAGCATGAGCACCCGCGGCGGGTCGGCGTCGGCGAGCAGCCGCCGGGTGGCCTCCAGCCCGTCCAGAGCCGGCATCCGGATGTCCATCAACACCACATCCGGCCGCAACGCCCGCGTCCGTTCCAGCGCCTCGACGCCGTCCGCGGCTTCACCAACCACCTCGATGTCGGATTGGGCGTCCAGGATCAGCCGGAACCCGCCACGGACCAGTGCCTGATCATCGGCGACCAGCACCCGAATCATGGCGCTGCCGGCTCGGTCGGCAGCCGGGCATTGACCGCGAACCCGCCGTCCGGGCCAGGGCCGGCGTGCAGTTCTCCGCCGTAGAGGTTGACCCGCTCCTGCATTCCGGTCAGTCCGTGACCGGACCCATCCGTTGAGGTAGGGGCGCGCCCGTCGTCGCTGATGTCCAGCACGACGGCGTCGCGGTCGTAGTGCACGACCACATTCGCGCGGGTCGGGCCGGCGTGTTTGAGGGTGTTGGTCAGCGCCTCCTGCACGATCCGATAGGCGGTCAGGTCGACCCCTGTGGGCAGTGGCCGCGGCTGGCCCTGCACAGTGACCTCGACCGCCAGGCCGGCGTGGCGGACCGACTCGGCCAGCGCCGGCAGATCGGTCAGCCCCGGCTGCGGGGCCAGTGCCGGGGTGTTGTCGTCCTCACGCAGGATCCCGAGTAGTCGGCGCATCTCGGCCAGCGCCTGTCGTCCGGTCTCCTCCACCGCCAGCAGGGGCGGCATCGCCCGCCCCGGATTGTCCGGCAATAACGTGCGCGCCGCCCCCGCCTGCACGGTCATCACGCTCACACTGTGCGCGATCACGTCGTGCAACTCCCGCGCGATCCTGGCCCGCTCATCCGCCACTGCCGTCCGGGCCCTTTCGTGCTGGTCACGTTCGAGCTGTGCCGCCCGCTCCTCGGCGGCGTGGGCGCGCCGGCTGCGGCGGGCCAGCAGCAGTGCGAACAACCACGCCACCGTGTAGACGATCGCGGAGTTGACCGCCAACTCGACATCCACGCGGTCGTCCTCGGCGGCGATGATCGCTAGCGTGCCAAGCCCGATACCCAGCCCGGTGATCGCCAGCTGCCCGTCGTTGTACGAACCCACCGCCCAGAACGCGAGCAACAGCGCAATCGCCCCGGTGTCCAGGCTGCCCGCGGCGTGCGGGTCTACGAAGGAGATCGCGATGTGCACGGCGAAAACGAACACCGGGGCTAGGAACGGGAACCGGCGCCGGAACAGCAGCGGCAGCGTGTAGAGCAGCACGCCGGGCGCGAGCACCCAGGTGGGTCCAGGCACGTCGCTGACCCAAAGCTCGACCTCGGAGACCACCGCGAGGCCGACGACCAGCAAGTCGAAACCACGCTCGGACAACACCCGGGCCTGTGCCACACCGTCACCATAGGCGCCGCAGCTGTGGCCTCGGATCGTCCGTGACGACGACGCCCCTCCCACGCCAGGTTGAGTGCCGTCCTACCCGAGTGCCGGCCGTGCAGGGCGACGACGGCATCCACGACCGATCCGATCGGTTCCACGGGCGGACGTAACAGCCCGCCGTTCTCCCTAGCGTGCTGCGCAGACACCTTCCGATGCACCACGCACGAGGGGACCTCGAGCAAAGATGACGTCGACACTGGAACTGACTCGCGACACCACCGTCGCCGGTGAGCCCGCTTCTGAAGCGCCCGCGGGGAACCGGATCGGCGTCCTCGACGTCGCCCGCGGGATCGCCATCCTCGGCACGCTGGCGACCAACATCTGGATCTTCACCGATCCCGCGGGGATCATCGGCTACCTCGAGCGGCCGCTGCCCACCCTCTTCCACGGCTTCGAAGAGGCCGTACAGACGATCGCCCGGCAGCTCGCCAACGGCAAGTTCCTCGGCATGTTGACGCTGATGTTCGGCGTCGGCCTGGAACTGCAGCGCCGGTCCGCCCAGCGAAAGGGCCGACCCTGGCCTGGCCGATACCCGTGGCGGGCGACCCTGCTGTTCCTGGACGGCCTGCTGCACTACCTGCTGGTCGTCGAGTTCGACATCCTGATGGGCTACGCCGTGACCGGCGTGGTGGTGGCGGCCGTGCTTGCCACGTCCCCCCGTAGTCAGCGGGCCTGGATGTGGACCGCAGCAGGCATCCACCTCCTGCTGATCTCGGCGCTGACGGCGGCGCTGGTCGCCGAAGGCAGCGCCGGCCGCGGGACCGAGGCCGTGGACGCCGTGACCCTCTATACCGAGGGCAGCTGGCTCGACCAGGTCATCGGACGGCTGGAGTCGTTCCCGCTCTACCGGGCCGAAGCTGTGTTCATCCTGCCGATGTCGATCGCATTGTTCCTGCTCGGCGGACGGCTGGTCCGCGCCGGGCTCTTCGAACCACGAGGACGGCGGCTCCGGCGGCAGATGATGCTGTTGGGTCTGGTGCTTGCACTGCCGCTCGACCTGCTGATCGGCAGCCTCGGCGACACCGCCGGAATGGTGTTCGCCCGCTACACCACGGCTCCCGTGGTCGCGCTCGGTTTGCTCGGCGCCACCGCCTGCCTCATCGAACGTCGCAACCGGCCAGGGGTTGTGCAGCGCCGGCTGGCCGAGGTCGGACGAGCTGCCCTGTCGTGCTACGTGCTGCAGAACCTGATCTGCTGCGCCCTGTGCTACGGCTGGGGCCTTGGCCTCGCCTCGGCGATGGGCGACGCCCGCACCTGGTGGACCCTCGCCCTCTACCTCACCGTATGCACACTGGTGATCGCCTTCGCCCAGCTGTGGCTACGACGATTCACCCGTGGCCCACTCGAGGCTCTCTGGGCCTGGGCCTACAAGCTCCCACAACGTCAGCAGTAGCGGACGGCTTGGATCCGGCGCTTCCGCGCCGGATCGCCGCTTGGGTGTGACGGCCGAGTCGAGCACGCCGTCGGAGAATTGTCGGGGCTCATCGCGCATCCGCGGCCGGCATGACGCCGTCGCCGATGAGCCGGAACGCTTGCGGCCGGCTGACGTGCGACGGCGCGCTGCGCCGGGGAGATCAGCTCTTCTTTTGCCGGGTCAGCCGCCGAAGATCCAGGGGTAGTTGCCCTGGTGAAAGGCGGCGTAGGTGACCAGGGTCACGAAGACGGCGGCGCTGAGCAGCCCGAGTGATTCTCCGACGATCGCCGGCCGACGTCCTCCCTGCCCTGCATGTGCTCGCGCCAGCCCGGCTCGGCCCAGCAGGATCGCGCCGGGTGCGATCAGGATTGGGGCCCAGGTGAAGAAGATCGCGTAGGCGGCGACGGAGAGAAGACCGGCGGCGAGCGCCGCCAGCGCGGGGCGATTCCGTCCGTGCGGCGAGTCCTGTAGGCCCCAGCGGACCAGCAGCCCATAGGTGAGCCCGACGAGGACGAGGCCGGCGACGGCGACGAAGGCGACGTTTTACGAACAGGTCCTCCAGCCCTCCCAGTCGTTGCCGACCAGCCCACCGACGAAGTGGACCGTCTCGAAGCCGACGAAGACCCCGCCTCCCCACCGCAGCCAGGACCCCCGGTCGGGTTCCGGGTAGGGCCGTATCTATCCTTCGGACTGACCGGAGGGCGGCGACGACCGCAAGGGCAGTGGACCGTCGTTCAGGATTCGGTTGAGCTCGCGGCCGGGTTCCGGCGCAGCTGCCATCCCAGGTACAGCGCGCTCGGCAGGCCGGCGACGAAGAGCACAAGCTCCACGGGTCCGGGTCCCGATCGGGTCTTCTACCTTCTCCCCGACGGGGCGGGTGTCGCCGGGCGGCGTGGAGTCCTCGCTCCCGCTCGGGCCGGCGGCGACGAAGCCCAGGGCTGAGGACCACGATGGGCAGAAGCAACAGCAGGGCGCCGATGAGCTTGTCCCGCCGGGACCATACCCGGGAGGCGAAGACCAGGACGGCGCCGATCAGCCAGCCGATGAACGGCACGATCAAGGCGATCAGCGCAACGATCTCCAGCTTGCCGGCGCGTTGGTCGCCGTGCGGGGAGGGCGGTTCGGCGGCCTCGACGATCTCCTCGGGCGGGCCGAGTCGGTCCAGCACGTTGCGCACCGCCGCTTCGCCGGCGGCCTGCTCCTCGCGCAGCGCCGTCTCGATGTGGCCGCGAATCTCGGCGACCAGCTCGGCGCGGCGGGCCCGCTGCATGTGCGCTGCGGCATCTTCCAGCCGACGCAGGTAGTCGTCGACCAGGCGGTCAGTCTCCATGGTGTGCATCGCCTTTCCTTCCGTTGAGGATTGCGTCGACTGAGTCCCGGAACCGGGCCCACTCCGTCACGAACGACGCCAGCGCGGCGTGGCCGGATTCGGTGAGCCGGTAGTAGCGCCGCGGCGGCCCGGATTCGGACTCGCGCCAGGTCGTGGTGACCAGCTGGTCCTTGCGCAGCCGGGTGAGCAGCGGGTAGATCGTCCCCTCGCTGGTGACCAGCCCGGCGCTCTCGGACAGCTCGCGGACGAGTTCGAAGCCGTACCGCTCACCGTCGCGGAGCAGGGCGAGCACGCAGTACTCCACGGTGCCTCGCCGCAGCTGAGACAGACCCCCACGTGCCTCACCTAGTTCCATGCACCGCATAGTACCTTGCCCAGTAGGGCGATTGTCAACCCAGCGCCTTTGCGAAACCGTTGGTGCTTCTTGGGAACGGGTTGGTAACCGGACGCTGCCGAACTGCCCGGACGGGCGGTTTGTGCGCTGACCCTGGTCTTTCAGTAGACCAGGGTGTTGATGACGATGACCCTGCCGTGGTGTTTCGGCAGGGTGTGATCTGGGGCGTGCTGTATGCGCCCCGCCTGCCTGTGCCGGTCGCTCCGCTGGCGGCAACTCGCCGAGCACCTCGTCGAGAGCGTCACCGCGGGCGCCCGCGTCATCGTCACCGGCCGCCTCACTCCACCGCCAAGATCGTCAAGACCACTCGCACGACCCTCGCCACAAGTGCTGGTGGGGTCGAGCTGGCGTACTGAGACCGGGCTGAGGGCGGCCGGGTCCAACCGTCTCGGCCGCTTGACCCGGTGGCAGCACGGCACCACAGCGGAGCCGACAACACGGAGCATGCCGGCACGGATACGGATTAATCCCCGAATAGAGACGACGGCGTCGCGAACCGTCGACTACCACAGCACCTCAACATGCCCTTGTGTCAGCCGCTGGTGGTTCGCATGGCCAGGGTGCGCAATTGGGCCAGATTGGGGTCGTAGCGCCAGCCAACGCCCCAAACCGTTGAGGTGCCGGTCGCTGCGGCGTCGCTGAGCAGGCCGGGCACGGCGGCGCTCTCGGTGGCCCAGGTGGTGCCGGTCCACCTGGCGATCACGCTGCCAACCGCGTAGACCTTGGTCGACGACAGGGCGGCAACGCCGTGGAAGCCCTGGCCGTCGTTGGGCGCATTGGTCATGACCGAGCGTTGCCAGGTCTGCCCGTCCCAGTGCAGGGCGATCGGCACGACCTTGAAGTGGATCCAGCTGAACGCCCGGCCGACGATCCAGACGTCGTTGGCCGATATCGCGAGCACGTCTTGCAGGGTGGGCACGTTGAACGTGCCGTCGGAGACCGTGCCCGGCACGTTCACCTGCGACCAGGTGGACCCGTTCCAGTGCAGCACAAGGCCGGCGGTGGTGCCCCCGTACCCGTCGTTGCCGATGTTGCCGATCGCCCAGACGTCGTTCGCTGAGGCGCCGTCCACATCGGTGAGGAGGTTCTGCGTCGGGTCCGGGCTGGGGCTGGGCACCACTGTCCAGTTGGTGCCGTTCCAGCGCTGGACCAGCGTCCGGACGCTCGGCGCGGTCGAGGTGGAAAACGTTCCGACCGCCCAGGCGTTGCTGGTCGAGAGGGTCTTGACACCGGAAAGAGATGTGCCGACGGCGTTGGGCGGGTTGGGACTGGGCACCACGCTCCACGAGCTTCCGTTCCAGCGTTCGGTCAGCGAACCCGAATCGCCCGCGCCGACGGCCCAGACGTTGTTCGACGCGCTGCCGTCCACGCCACTGAGCTGCCCGCTCACCAGCGGTGTGCTCGCGATCGTCCAACTGCTGCCGTTCCAGCGCCCGACCAGCGGCCGGATGAACGGCTGCTGCGGCGAATGGTCCGCCCGACCGACCGCCCACGCGTCGGTCGGGCTCAAGGCGTCCACACCGATGAATAGATTGAGCCCGTTGGAGGCGTTGGGCGTCCGGACCACCGACCACGTCGCCGCCTGCGCAGGGATAGCCGTCGCCACTGCGACCACGAATACCTCTGCCGCCGCCAGGGACATCGAGACGGCGCGACGACGGATTATCGACATTTCGTTCTCCCTTTCGGCAGTCGGTGTGTACCGAACTGGCGCTGAGGGCAAGCAGTGCCGCTGCGGCGACTCTGCTCAGGCAGCGCCGGCGTATTTCAGCAGGTCGGCGAAGGTGAACTGTCCGGTCGTGGATGCGATCGGCGGGGCGGGTTTCCAGCCCGGGTCCAGGTACAGGTACGAGTTCGGGTCCCGCTGCAGGAGCCCGACGAGGACCTCGGCGACGATCCGGCCACCGACCGGCCCGAGCCGCTCACCGTTGAACGGCGGCAGCTCCGCCTCCTTGAGAATGTAGAACCACAGCGGTGCCTCGCCCTTCCAGCCCGGATCGCTGCTAAGCCCGAGGGTGGAGTTGGACAGCACCGGGGCGCGCATTGCCCTCGCGACCTGCTGCCCGGACGGCAGACCGACGCGTTTTCCGCGGATCGTGTTGCGTACGGCCAGGTCTTTTGTCGGGTCAGGAGGCGGGACAGCGGACCCGGGCAGGTTGGTAAGCGGCAGCGACAGGTTAGTGTCGATCTTGCGTGGCGGGCGACCGGTGCCCGGTTCGATGCGCAGGATGTTGTTCCACACAAGGACCAGGTCGGACGGGATCGGGCGCCCGCCGTTGAGGTTGAATCCCCCGTCCGGGCCGAAGATCGGTACGCCGCCGCGGTCAAGGGAGGTCTGGTTGACGACGTAGAAGGGCCGGATGATGCTGTGGGCGAACCGATAGGCTGCGACGGCGAACTCGACCGGCATGAACGGCCGGCCGTCCTTGTTCGTGGGCTTGTAGTACCTCACGTTGAGCACCGGCGGTTTGCCGGCAACCTCCTTGTACACCGTGCCGGTCGGGTCCGACCAGCCCGTCGCCGACGAAGCGCGGCAGGAAGTCGTGGATGACGGCCCACTGGTAGTGCCAGCGCGCCAATCGGCGCGCCGTCTCGAACACCCACTCCTTGCGCATGCCCTGCGACCGTGCGTAATCAACCAGCTTGTTGTGGAACTGGATGACCGCCTTGTGGAACTGGACGATGATCAGGTTCTCGTCGTTGCGCGGGTCCCCGATGATGGCCCGGCCATTGCCGTCACGGGGCACATCCAAAACACCGTTGACGTTCGGCGTCAGCAGCAGCTTGTCCCGGTCGGCCGGGTCGTAGAGGGCCGGATCGTTCACCGGCCCGCCTCTATAGACCGAATCGAGGTCGTAACGCGCTGTTCGGAAGTTGACGGTCGCGTCTGGATCCGCAAGCTGCAGATTCAGCGGCGTGGTGTCGAGCGTGATGTCGTGGTCGATGAACTGCCCGATGAACGTGAACCCGGCGAACAGAACAGGGCTGGTGTTCAGATGGTTGCCGTCCGGCACCGTCTGGTCCTCGACCATGGTCTTGGCCAGGTTCGTCAGCAGCTCGTCGCTCGGCGCAAACGCCGGCAACTGCTTGAACATCGTCCCGAACCGGCCTTCCGCCAGCCGGTTCTTGCTCGTCAAGTACATCCCCCGGAGCTCGACACCGTGTAAGCCGGAGCCGCCTTCCGCGGCGTGCGACGACCGCGGGCACCCGGCCGACCAGCGCGCCGGCCGACACGGCGGCCGCCGTCCCGGCGAGGAACCCGCGGCGGGAAAGTCTGCGGTCGTGCCAACTCGGCCACGCCGAGCGATCTGCAGGGGTCATCGCTCTGTGTCCTCTGTGGATTGGATTACGCGACGCCCACAGCCGGCGCATCAATCGACGGTGAGGTTACCGCCCGCCAGATAGCCGGCCCGCGCGTAGACCACGGTCGCGGCGGGGAATTCTGTAATGACGCACGGAGGTATGCCGCCTGGAGGGCAAACTTCCGTGAAGGTTGCAGTTAACGTCGACAGCTTGATCGAGAAGAAGTCACCCGCCGACGGGGCCAAGCTCCGGTCGTTGTCCTGCACGATGACCTCGAAGCGGCACAACGGCGTGGTCGGCGTCTCCTGCTTCGGGCACGCGACGGGAACTACCGGGCGACCCCGACGTCAGCCGGTAGCGGCCCAGGAAGATGAGCTGGTTCTCAGGCGGGGGCGGCGGATTCTGACCGATACAGAACTGCGGATTCCAGCACCGGGTCCACCGTGTCGACGGTCCCGTGGATCCCGAACGACGAGCCAAGGGGGTTGCTGCCCTTGTCGTTGTAGGAGAGCTGGATCTTGAGGTCGCCCTTCTCGCAGCTGAACGTGAAGCCGAACGACGCCTGACCAGTGAACAGAGGGTTTTGAG
>CAWCED010000032.1:0-21508 GCA_963794465.1 uncultured Actinomycetota bacterium
CAGCCAGGACATCTCGGCCGTGTAGCTGTGTTAGGCATCTTGCCCGTCATTGTTTGCCCATGGTCTGCGCCATCCGTGGGCCGCGGATCGTGCCGAGGTCGGCGTCAACCGCAGCGCCCGGGGTTCTGGTAGATCTTTCCCCGGGCCGCGCGGAAGGCGGGCATCTGTCCTCTGCCCGGCCTGCGCCGCCAGCCGCTATCGCTTAGCGCTAACGTGCCGCCGTGTCACTGCTTGGACTAATCACGGCGACGACCGACGGCGCTGGAGACCCGACGCTTACCCGGGAGCTGCTGCTCCTGGTCCTTGGTGCTGCTGCCAGGCCAAGCGTTCGCCCAGAGGACCTCGTCACCCACGTCACCAAATGTGCTCCGCCGACGTGAGGCGGCCCGCATCCTTCGTGGACGTGGGCCGCTGTGTTGTGCCGTGAGGTCCTGCAGGGTCCTAGCGGCGTTCGGCGCCATCGCGCACGTCGAACGCCCCGCGGGTGGGGGTTCCGGAGGTGTTTGATGAGGCTGCAGCCGTTCGGAGGTCCCGTTAAGAGACGGGCTGTTTTCGCCGAGAATGTTCGCCGCGTCACGAGGACGGGGTGTAGTCTCCGGCGTTCCGGTGGTCGGGCGCATCACCGTGACGCAGTCGCCGGTGGCCGTTGGTGAGGGCTGGCTTCCCCCGTGCCGCCTCGCCAGCGGTCAGCCTTCACCGGAGACATCTGTGGTCGTCTCGTGGCCTGGCTGCGTGGTCGGCGCGGCACAAAAGAAAGCGGGATCCCTGGACTCAGCCGATCCTGGGATCCCGCTTCTCACCTAGATGCTGCCCGACAGGCGTGTGACGCCTGTCCCCCGGGTCACATCCGGGTGTCTGGAGTGTTGTACGTGTCGGTGTAGTAGCCGCCGAGACGGTCCCGGTACTGGGCGTCGTCGGCGAGTGCGTCGTACTCGGGTGCGTTCTTGATCTGGTCCTTGGTCCGGTCGACGTAGATCTTCTTCTCGGCGGTGTCGATCCGTTCGACCACACCGGCCGGCAGCATCACCTTGCGGCCGAAGATCCACGGCCCGGTGTCAACCACCAGATACGACGAGCCGAGCAGCTCATTGGTTGCTTCGTCGACGTGGCCGATGTCGCCGTCAGTCGCGGCGATCGAGTAGCCGGTCAGGTCAACGTCGTCACCGGTGAACCATGATTCGGTCCGGTACTGCCATGGCTGGAAAGCCATCAGTCCTCCTCGCTTGGGTATGAACTCGTGAGTCGGTCTTACTACCCGGCGTGCCGGGACATACACGACCAGCGGACACCATCAGGGGTGGCTCTTCTCACCCCACCACAGTGTTTAAAGATCTCCCCAGCCGCGTTTGTCAGACCAACGGAGCAGGTGCGCCCGTCTCGTGATCGTCGGAGTCGGCAGAAAGTTCACGGCGATCCGGGAAACGGCAGCCCGCCGCAGTCTGCAGGGTCAGGATTCGCCGTAAAGGATCGGTGAAGATGCCGTCGTACTCGCCGAATGTGTCGCGGATGCGGCGCATCGCGTCGTCCGGCGTGAGCGAGCGATCGTAGGCCAGTCGGCGGACTGAGCCGACCAGGGCCAGCAGCTCGGCGATGCCGTGGCGGCCGGGCTCTTGCGGTGGGAAAGTGGTGGACACGGTGTCGACCTCCCGTTAGGTCGGTGTCGAGGGACCGTCTGGGAGGGGCTAACTCCCGGCGGTCCCGCTTGTCACGGAGGGAATCACTAGCGCAGTCTCTGCACGCTGCCATTGCTCGCGGGAGAGAACATCGGCAGCAGGTTCGTGGTGCCCACGGTCGCCGGCTGTATCGACATCGTCGTGCATCTGGCAACTGAGCCGGACGGATCCAGGACAGTGCGTGAAATCGTCGGTGTGCCCGGCCGGGTGGAAGGCGACATCGTCGAGCTCGAATCAATCTTCGTGCGACGAACGGTCAGCTGGTGTGTGTCGACGGCTACCCGCCGCATGCGGACCGGTTCGAGCGCGCTGGTGTGGACGTTGCGCGGTTGCTTGGCCGCTCGATGGACGCCGAGAAGCCGGCATCGAGGGCGTCACGCCGCGCCAGCGGGGGTTAGGCGGCTTGACTGAACGGTACGACGCTCCGCCCACAGCGCCGAAACCTGTCCACGATCGGGTGTCAGTCCGCCAACCCGATACCGGCCCGACAAACGCTCGACAGCCTCCGCTTCGAGTTGCCGGGGCCGCTGTCCCAGTTGGATCCATCTCGGCACGAGCAGCCGGGAGGTCAGCGCCGCCACGCTCGCCAGCGTGCAGGCCCTGCACCCCGGTCCGTAGCGTTACCAACGGCCCGAGCCGTCCACGTGGGCCGTGCCAGCCGGACCGCTACCAACCCCACGCCAAACGTTCCGTTCCGTACAGCCTTTGCCTCACGCAATGGTGAGCCCTTCTCTCTGCAGGCAGGTTGCGGTAGCTGATCCTGCCCTGTGTCGAACGCCTGCCACGGCGGCCGTCTGTGACCGAGGCAGCGCTGATTTGACCGCGCGGAGTTCCGTTCGACGGTCTACCGACAACTATTCGACGTTTTGAGGAGGTGGCCCACGGGTAGACCGCGCAAGCAAGGCGCCCGTCATGGTGGGCGCCTCCGGGTCTGCAAGGGAGCGGCCATGGACACTGGCCTACTGATCACGATCCTGGTCGTCGTGGTCCTCGTCGTGCTGGTGGCCGTGTTCTTGGTGCAACGACGGCGCAGCCAGCGGCTGCAGCAGCAGTTCGGTCCCGAGTACCAGCGCACCGTGGCCAGAACCGGCGATCAGCGCAGCGCCGAAGCTGACCTCGCTGCCCGCCAGCAGCGGCGCCGAGAGCTCACCATCGTGGCCCTCGAGCCGGCCGCCCGGGACCGCTACCTGGAGACATGGCGGGCGACCCAGGGCAAGTTCGTGGACGACCCGGCCGGGGCCACCCAGCACGCCGACATTTTGGTGGCCGAGGTGATGCGCGACCGGGGCTACCCGGTGGACGACTTCGAGCAGCGGGCCGCCGACGTCTCGGTCGATCATCCCCAGGTGGCCGAGAACTACCGTGCTGCCCATGCGGTCTACCAGGCCAACGAACAGGGGCTGGCCAGCACTGATGACCTGCGGCAGGCGTTCGTGCACTACCGGTCGCTGTTTGCCCAGTTGTTGGATATCGAAGACGACGGTCACAAGGAGGCCCACCGATGAACGAGCGTCGCGAAGACCTGAGCACGGCCAATCTCGCCGGCCGGCAGCCGACCGATACCGCACCGCCCGAGCGCGCCGCAGCGGACGACGTTCAGGACCGCGACCCCGCCGACGACGAACTCCGCCGCGAGGACCTCACCGCCGATGAAGGTGCGCGCGGCACCACCGTGGGCGAGGACCGGGGGCCGGACTGGGAACCGGAAACCACGCCGGTCGGGACAACTGCCGCTCAGACGGCTCCCGACAGCGGCGGCACCGCGTCCACCACTGGCCCGCTCCTGGCCTCGGAGGACGCCGAGGGATTCCGGGCCCGCTGGACCGACATCCAGACCGGGTTTGTCGACGCACCCCGGCGGGCGGTCGAGCAGGCCGACACCCTAGTTGCCGAACTCATGCAGCACCTGGCCAAGACCTTTGCCGATGAGCGGGGAGGGCTGGAGAGCCAATGGGACCGCGGCGACGACGTCCCTACCGACAACCTCCGCGACGCCTTCCAGCGCTACCGCTCGTTCTTCGAACGGCTCCTGACAACCTGACGCCCCACAGGGGATGTAGCGCCGGCTCGGCCGGAACTCGCCGGGCTGGCCGGACCTGGAAGTTGACGTCGGCGACCATCACATTGAGCCCGGCGGACATGGGCAGGTCGGTCAGCCCCGGCTGCGGGGCCAGGGCCGGCGGGTCGTCCTCGCGCAGGATCCCGAGGAGTCGGCGCATCTCGGCAAGCGCCTGCCGGTCTCTTCTACTGCCAGCAGCGCCGGCATCGCCTGCTCCGGGTGCTTCGGAAGTTGCATCCGCGCGGCTCCGGCCTGCACGGTCATCACGCTCACGCTGTGCGCGATCACGTCGCGCAACTCGCGGGCGATCCGAGTCCGTTCGTCGGCCGCGGCGGCACGGGCCCGTTCGTGCTTGTCGCGTTCCAACTGGGCGGCCCGCTCCTCGGCGGCGTGGGCGCGTCGGCTGCGGCGGGCCAGCAGCAGGGCGAACCGCCAGGCAGCGGTGTAGACGGTCGCGCTGTTGACCGCCAACCCGACGTCCAAACGTTGGTCCTCGGCGGCGATGATCGCCCGGGTGCCAAGCCGATACCCAGCCCGGCGATCGCCAACTGGCCGTCGTTGCCAGAACCCCTGCCCAGAACGCGAGCAGCAGCGCAATCGAGCCGGTGCGTCGAGCTTCCGCCACCCAGCCCACGGATCTTTTGAGGATGACAGGCGCGCTCCGCTGGACGCAGCCGTTGAAGCCATCGACCGAGACCACGACCTCGCCCAGCTCGTCGCCGACCTGCGGCGGCTGGCGCATCTGTCTTGGTAGCCGTGCGGTCGTTTACGCGGTGACCTGGTGGGAATCAGTACCGCTACCGGTACTCACCTTCGGCGCCGTCGCTGCCTATCGCTGCACTGATATCGCATTTCGAGCAAACCACCGAGAAAGACGAGAAGTAGAAGGAGGGAACGCACCATGGGCATCGTATGGACTGTCCTGGCCATCATCGGCCTCATTGTCGTCATCGCTTGGATTCTCTGATGGACAAGTGATGCGCTCGACATCGCAGCCGAACCCGAACGGCCCGCACCCCAGTCGCCAGGATGCGGGTCGTCGTCTTCGTGTGCGCGTCAGAACGCGGTCTCGACAGTGAACTCGTAGGTCCAGCCGCCGTTCTGGAAGTCGTCGAGGCCGACGAACTCGACGGTGACGGTTTCGCCGTCGTCGACGTTGGATACGACCCCATGTCGGCGGCCGGGCCGGCTTCTCACTGTCGGTCCTCGACCCAGCGAGCGGAGCGGCGGCGCCGTTCCGGGCACTCTAGCGGTTACTCCGTGCCGCGCCGCCGCTTGCCAACGCTGACCTTCAAGATGCGGCGGCCGTCCGCGAGGTAGTCATCGGCAGCTCGCTGCACCGCGACGATGTTAAGCGGCTTAGTAGTCGTCGCGTCGCGCAGCTCGAGCGTGTCGAACAGTGCGGTCATATTGGAATCAGCGGCCTGCACCAGGTACGTCTTGCCGGAAGGACCAGTGACTCTCCGTCGAGATCCGCGCCCGCCACCCAGTTGCTCCACCTTCATTCCGCGAGGATCTCACGAGCCTCATGTCCGATCGAGCGCCCAGATCGTCGTCGGGGTTCCGAGCAACACAATGGGATGCCGGTCACGCAAACTGCAGAGGCTCCGGAATTGCGGACAGCGGAATCTTCGGCGTCAGCAGCACGACCCGCCCGCCTGGCCGAGTCACGCGCGTGAGTTCCTGAAGAACGGCCCGCAGCCAGCCGACCGGCGAGCCGGGGACGACGAACTGACGCCCGAACGGCAGGTTTGTGACGCACGCCGACGCTGCCTCGTCGGGAAGATCCAACGTGCGGGCGTCGCCGCGATCGACTGTCGCCTCAGGAACGTTCGCGCAAGCGACATCAACAGCAGACGGGTCGATGTCCCGCCCACTGACCGTCCAGCCTTGGGCCACCGCCTCGGCCAGGATCGTCCCAGAACCACAGCACGGATCCAGCAACGTTCCGGCCGCCTTTCCGGCGAGCGCCACCATTGCGGCGGCCACGGTCGGCCGGAGAGCTCCCGGACGTTCGACCTGCCGGCCTTCGTGCTGACGCATCCGGGCGGTGCTGAGCCGGAGACCAGCGGCGAATTCGCCGGGCCGGTACTCAATCATCCACAGCTCGATCTGTGCTGGATCGGCCACGCGCCATTTGGGTCGATCGGCACCCACAGCTCCGGTCAGGGCGCGCCTGAGTTCGGTCCGGAGAAACGACCGCTCGTCCAGTACCCGCGCGACGACGCGGTAGGTCATGGACGAGGCCAGTGGCCTGACTTCCTCGGCCCACACGGACAACGCCCGTTCAACGGTGTCCGGACGCCAGACCCGACGGGCCAGTGCGGGCGGGTCGTCACCGTCGGACCGCGATGCGCGCCCGAACTCGACGAAGACGTCCTCGGTCGTGCGGAGCCCGAGTGCGGCGGATCTGCTCCCGCGGGCTGCCTCGATGAGCACCACATCGGAGCGACCGTCGGAGCCGGATCCAGTGACCGTTAGTCCGGAGCCGGCCACTTCCTGCGTCACCAACGGCGCGAGGCCTCGGACACACATCACGAACAAGCGGGTCGTTCGAGTCCGATTCCGGGTTTGCATCCTCGGGCGGTTGGCCACCCGGCAAGGCTACGAGCCGATGTGCGCCGGGACTTCAATGATCGAAAACGCGCCAAATCGCGGATCGGCGTCGTTTGGCGCGTTTTCGATCATTGAAGTGGGTCAGGCGGGTCGATGTGAGGCCAGTGGAGTTCGGTAACCCGCCCGCCGACGACGGTGAACGAGGTGGCATCCGACGGCACCCGATGACCCCAGGGCACATAGGTGCCGGCCGGTAGGGCCGGGAAGACAGCTGCGCAGATCACTTCGTCGCCGACCTGTCTGGCTCGCACCACGTTGTGGACCGGATGCCCGGGCGGGGTGTCCGCCCGGGCAATCTCGATCTCGGCACCGACCAAGTCCTCCGGCGCGTACACGATCAGCGCGCCGGCGTCCCCGCCGATGTCGATGACCAGCGCGTCGGTCGTCACGACGCAGCTGCCGATGGGACGTCGAAGCCGCTGAACGGCGTACCCAGGTACGGGAACTTGTCGAGGAACGGGGTGCCGACGTCGTCGGCTGCCACACCGTCGTCGACAACGTTCACGGCGTCGTCGGGTTTGAACGACGGATTCACCAGTGGGTACGTGGCACCCGCGACGGCACGCAGCTCGATCGCCACGACGTCATCGGCCACTCGCCGCCCGTTGGGGAAGCCGGCCAGGTCGCCACCGAGCAGTCCCAACTTGTTCGGAGACTTCGACGGTGGAATCGCGACGTTGAGCCTGAGCAGGTCGGCCTGAGTGTTGCCGGTGAAGTTCTGGAAGCCCGGGATGAGTCCGGCCGGGATTCCGGTGAGCAGGATCGCGACCAGGTCGGCGCGGTCTGCGTTGATACCGGCGAGGTTCGGGAAGACGCCGGGGTAGAGCACCGGCAGCAGCGCAGCCAGCTCGGGCCGCTTGACGAACTGGGCGAAGTCGCTGTCGCCTGCGGGACGGGTCGAGTTCCACTCGTCCTTGCGGCCCATCGGCACGATGACCTCGTTGAACAGCGGGTTCCCCAGACGTGAGACCTGGACGAACGGGCCGACGCTCTTGTCGTCGTCATCGTCGCGAACGAGGATCTTCTGTCTGCTGGCCGAGGTGTACACACCGATCGTCGCCATCGAATCGGTCGCGTTCTTTGGCCTGGCGCCGTTCTTGGTGAGATCGGTGATCGGCACCTGCAGCGCAATGGTGTGCACGTTGAGCTGGGCGGTGGCATTGACACCAGCAGCCGAGGGCAATGGAAGCAGGTGCAGTTGCTGGACCGGCCGCAGCGCCGCGAGGTCGAAGATCGAACCGAGGTCCACGTAGAAGCCCTCCGCGCGCTGGCCGGCAAAGACCTTCTCTCCGGTCGGGAGCGTGCGGATCGCCATGTTGGCGAGGTTGACGTAGTTCGGTGTCGACCGCGGGCCGATGTTGCAGGGCGGGGACGGAACCCGGGAGGCCAGCACCTTCGGCGAACGTCCCTCCACCAGCTTCGTCACCGAGTAGGTCTGGCGACGGTTCCAGTCCGGATCGTCCAGAGTGTCGATCGGACCGGTGTTGTAGAGGAACGTCCGCTGGTTGCGGACCCTGGTGCTGAACCGGAACTGGTAGGTGATGTCGGGCTTGCCGTCACCGTCGTTGTCGATGTGGATTTCGTAGAGGACGTCGTCACCGAACTCGTAGAAGTTTGGTCCGCCGGCCGGTCCCTGCAGCGGGATGTAGTTGGCGATCAGCGTGACGGTGTCCGGCTGATCCGGGCTGACGAATGCGTAGACGTCGGTGCTGTCGGCAACCGGATCCTTCGAGATCTCCGGTGCCTCGCGGTGGGAGGACATGTGAGTTGCTCCTTGGTGTCGTCGAATCAGCGGGCCGCTGCGCGCGCCAGCCGGCGGGCCAGGGTCCGGTCGGTGTGGGTGATCTCCTCGGTGCCGACGTACAGCGCGATCTCGCCGGTCCGCAGGTCGCGGACGCGGGCGACGACCGTTTCGGTCAGCTCGTGCGTCGCATCGTCAGGGGAGTCGTCAGCAGCAGCCACTGCCACACCGGGAACGGTGGCGGCGGTGACGGCGACGGCGCCGACAGCGGCAGCGCCGCCGATGAACCTGCGCCTGGACAGTCCGGACATGTGAAGCTTCCCTTCGTCGTGCCCTGCTGGGCGGTGGCCGGCCGCCGTGTGGCGACCGGAACGCTCCAGGCAGGGGTGGGGACCCTGGGTCGCTCGACATGGGTTCGTGTGTCCGCGTCGTTCGGATTGGTCACGCCCGGCAAACAACAGGAGCGCGGCGCGATCGGCGGCGTGGGTACCATCGGCGGAATCCGTCACACCGCCGTTCGGCCAGGTCAGGAGCAGTCGTGTCCGATCAGATCCACGTCGTCGTCGCTGGCAGCGAGCGATCGGTCGACCCGGGCACGACCGCCGCGGACTTGTTCGCCGACGAAGCTGACGTGATCGCCGCCCGCATCGACGATGAGCTGGTAGATCTTGCATCGGGCCTGGACCAGGGCGCCCGCGTCGAACCGGTCCAGATCGATTCGCCGGACGGCCGATCGATTCTGCGCCACTCCACGGCCCACGTGCTCGCACAGGCCGTTCAGGGCCTGTTTCCGGAGGCGAAACTGGGCATCGGGCCGCCGATCGAGAACGGCTTCTACTACGACTTCGACGTCCCGCAGCCGTTCCATCCCGACGACTTGAAGACCATCGAGAAGCGGATGCACCAGATCGTCAAGGAGCGGCAGTCGTTCGTCCGCCGGCCGGTCACCGAGGAACAGGCTCGCGCCGAGCTGGCGGCGGAGCCGTACAAGCTCGAGCTCATCGAGCTCAAGGGCAGCGGCGAGGCGGCGACTGCTGCAGACGGAGCCGACGCCGAGGTCGGTGGCGCCGAACTGACCATCTACGACAACGTTCGCCGCGACGGCGAGCTGGCCTGGAACGACTTGTGTCGCGGGCCGCACGTTCCGACGACAGGGCACATTCCTGCCTTCAAGCTCACCCGGGTCGCCGCCGCGTATTGGCGAGGGTCGGAACAGAATCCGCAGCTGCAGCGCATCTATGGCACCGCGTGGGAGAGCAAGGACGCGCTCGCCGCTCACCTGGACCACCTTGCCGAGGCTGAACGGCGCGATCACCGCCGCCTCGGTGCGGAGCTGGACCTGTTCTCGTTTCCCGAGGAGATCGGTTCCGGGCTGGCCGTGTTCCACCCCAAGGGCGGTGTTGTGCGCCGGGTGATGGAGGGTTATTCCCGCGAACGCCACCTCCAGGCTGGGTACGAGTTCGTGAACAGCCCGCACATCACCAAGGCGACGCTGTTCGAGATATCGGGCCACCTGGAGTGGTTCGCGGAGAACATGTACCCGCCGATGCACGTCGACGCCGACGTCGACCCGCAGACCGGGCAGGTGCGCAGGCGGGGTCAGGACTACTACCTGAAGCCGATGAACTGCCCGTTCCACAACCTGATCTTCCGGGCGCGAGGGCGGTCCTACCGGGAGTTGCCACTTCGACTTTTCGAGTTCGGAACGGTGTACCGGTACGAGAAGTCCGGAGTCGTGCACGGGCTGACCCGAGTGCGTGGGCTGACCATGGACGACGCGCACATCTACTGCACCCGGGAGCAGATGGGCGAGGAGCTGAAGTCGCTGATCTCGTTCGTCCTCGACCTGCTGCGCGACTACGGACTCGAGGACTTCTACCTGGAGCTGTCGACGAGGGACCCGGACAAGTTCGTCGGTACCGAGGAGACCTGGGACGAGGCGACCGAGATCCTGCGTCAGGCGGGCGAGGAGTCCGGGCTCGATCTGGTCCCGGACCCAGGAGGAGCCGCGTTCTACGGTCCGAAGATCTCGGTGCAGGCCAAGGACGCGATCGGCCGGACGTGGCAGATGTCGACGATCCAGGTGGACTTCAACCTGCCCGAGCGCTTCGACCTCGAGTACACGGACGCCGACGGCTCGCGCCAACGGCCGGTGATGATTCACCGAGCGTTGTTCGGCTCGATCGAGCGGTTCCTCGGCGTCCTGACCGAGCACTATGCCGGCGCGTTCCCACCGTGGCTGGCACCGGTGCAAGTCGTCGGCATTCCCATTACCGACCAGCACGTTGCCTACCTGGAGAAGGTCGCGGCCACACTGAGGGAGCACGGCATCCGGGTCGAGGTCGACGGATCCGACGACCGAATGCAGAAGAAGATCCGCAACGCGCAGAAGCAGAAGGTGCCGTACATGCTGCTCGCCGGTGACGACGACGTCGCCAAGGGCGCGGTGTCCTTCCGGTACCGCGACGGGTCCCAGAACAACGGTGTGCCGGTTGTCGACGCGGTGGCCGAGATCGTCGATGCCGTCGAGCGTCGGGTTCAGGTGTGACCGCGGACGAGGACTGGTTGCAGCGGCTGTGGACGCCTTACCGGATGGCCTACATCAAGGCGGAGACAGCTGGGGAGCGGGACGCGGACACCGGTTGCCCGTTGTGCAGGCTTCCGAGCCTCGACGACGAGCGAGGCCTGATCGTGTCGCGCGGCGAGCAGGTGTACGCCGTGCTCAACCTGCATCCGTACAACCCCGGCCATCTGATGGTGGTGACCTACCGTCACGTCAGCGAGCTGGAGGACCTCACTGACGCCGAAGCCACCGAAATGTCGACGATGACCCGCGACGCTGTCGTCGCCGTGAAGGCAGCATCGCGCCCGCACGGGTTCAACGTCGGGATCAACCTCGGCGGCGTGGCCGGCGGATCACTGTCTGAGCATGTTCACCAGCACGTGGTGCCGCGATGGCGGGGCGATGCCAACTTCGTCACGGTGCTGGGCCAGACCAAGATCATGCCCCAGCTGCTCGCAGACACCCGAGCGCTGCTCGCCGAGCACTGGCCCAGTTAGCTCTCCTTGGCCATGGCCTTCGTGGCGAGGTGCTGGGGCATCGGCTCGTACCGGGCGAAGGTGCGAGTGAACGTGCCGGTGCCGTGGCTCATCGCCCGCAGGTCGATCGCGTACCGGACGATCTCGGTCTGCGGTACCTCGGCCCGTACCAGCGTGCGCCCCTCGCCGACCGGTTCGGTGCCGAGCACGCGGCCCCTGCGGCTGGACAAGTCGCCCATGACCCCGCCGACGTAGTCGTCCGGCACCAGGACGCCCACCTCGTCGACGGGCTCGAGCAGGTTGACACCCGCCGCGGCGGCCGCCTCGCGCAGCCCCAAGCCGCCAGCTGTCTGGAAGGCCATGTCGGAGGAGTCGACGCTGTGTGCCTTGCCGTCGACCAGGGTGACCTTGAGGTCGACCATCGGATAGCCGGCGGGTGTCGTGCCCCTCTCCATCTGCGCGCGGACGCCCTTCTCGACCGACGGGATGAACTGCCGGGGAACCGCCCCCCCGACGACCTTGTCGACGAACTCGAAGCCGGTGCCTTCCGGCAGCGGCTCGACCTCGACGTCGCAGACGGCGTACTGGCCATGACCGCCGGACTGCTTCACATGCCGGCCATGTCCTCGAGCTGGTGCCGCCAACGTCTCGCGTAGCGGCACCCGCAGGTCCACTTGGTCGACCGCAACGCCGTAGCGGCTGCGGAGCCGGTCGAGCAGCACATCGGCATGGGCTTCGCCGATGGTCCAGAGCACGAGCTGATGGGTTTCGGGGTTGTTCTCGAGGCGAAGTGTCGGGTCCTCGGCGGCCAGCCGCTGCAGGCCCTGGGAGAGCTTGTCCTCGTCGGCCTTGGCATGGGCGACGATCGCGACCGGGAGCAACGGCTCGGGCATCTCCCATGGGCGCATCAGCAGTGGGCTCTCCTTCGAGGAGAGCGTGTCGCCCGTGGCAGCGTGCGACAGCTTGGCGATCGCGCAGATGTCTCCCGCAGCACAGAAGGACACCGGGCGCTGGGTCTTGCCCAGCGGGGACGTGACAGCGCCGATCCGCTCGTCTTCGTCGTGCACCTCGTGCCCACGGTCGGCCAGGAAATGCCCGGAGACGTGGACGGTCTGATCGGGTCGCAGTGTGCCGGAGAAGACCCGGACCAGGCTGATCCGGCCCACGTAGGCGTCAGTCGTGGTCTTGACGATCTCGGCGACCAACGGCGCGGCAGGATCACAGGTGAGACCTTCACGCGGCTTGCCGTCCAGCGTCGTGACCTCGGGCATCGGGTGCTCGATCGGCGACGGGAACGCACTGGTCATGATCTCCAGCAACTCCGCGGTGCCCAACCCGGTCGCGGCGCACACGGGAATCACGGGGTGGAAGGAACCCTTGGCGACCGCCTGCTCGAGATCGTCGATGAGCACCTTCTGGTCGATCTCCTCGCCGCCGAGGTATCGGTCCATGAGGCCTTCGTCCTCGGACTCCTCGATGATGCCCTCGATGAGCTCGCTGCGAGCCGCCTCGAGTTGATCCGCATCCTCGGCTGCCGGGTCCGACTCGGTCCGGGTGCCGCCGGCGTAGTCGAACAACCGGCCGCTGAGCAGTCCGATGAGCCCGGTCGCGGGTCCGTCGGCGCCGGCCACCGGGAGGTAGAGCGGGAGCACCTTGTCACCAAAGGCGTCCTGGCACGCCTGCGAGGGTGGCCAGCATAGTCGGACCGAGGGTGGTCGAGCTTGGTGAGCACCACGGCCCGCGGCATCCCGACGGATGCGCACTCGGCCCAAAGCATGCGGGTGGACCCATCGATGGACTCGGCCGTCGATACGACGAACAGCGCGCAGTCCGCCGTCCGCAGGCCGGCGCGGAGGTCGCCAACGAAGTCGGCGTACCCCGGCGTGTCGAGCAGGTTGACCTTGACGCCTTCGTGCGTGAACGGAGCCAGCGCCAGGCTGACCGATCGCTGTTGGCGCAACTCGGCCTCGTCGTGGTCGCTGACCGTGGTCCCGTCCTCGACCCGGCCGGCCCGATGGATCGTGCCGGTGGCGACCAGAAGGGCCTCAACCAGGGTTGTCTTGCCTGATCCGGTGTGGCCGACCAGCACGACGTTGCGAACGTTCCGCGCGTCGCGGGCCTGGTCGGCCCCCGGCACTGTGCCGGCTGCCGTCCCCGGGGTCTTGTCTGCCATCGCTATCGCCTCCAGCGTTCGTTCCCGGAGGCCCGGCGATGCCGGTACCGCTCCGGCCTGACGTTCTGTGTGGACAACCCTTGCCTGACAGTCCGGCCCGACACAAGGGGAGCGTCGGTTCTGACCCGGTGTTCACAGTGCTTCGTCGACTCGGTCGCGAAGCTCGCCCAGCTGACTGCGGATGTCGTCGAGGGTGTTCTGTACTGATTCCGGCACGGATTCCTTGGCACTGTCGAGCTTGGTCTCCGCCTCCTCCAACCCGGCCCGGGCGTCCTCGAGGCGCTGGTTTGCCTCGTCGCCTGCCTGGGTCGCGGCCTGCTCGAGGGCATCCCGCGCCTCCTGTGCCGCCTGCTGGGCATCATCCAGCGCTTCTTCAGCATCCGCCGCGGACGCTCCCACGTCCTCGATCTGCTCACGGGCGGAGTCGACGGCGGACGAGATGTCGTCGCCGAGTTCCGCGGCGCGGTCGCGAGCCTCCGTGAGCGTCTGTTCGGCATCCCCGCCGCATGCCGACAGGGTCATGGTGGCGATCATCAGGACGAGTGCAAGCGATCGGCGTGCTGCCGTCATGAGAGCCTCGTAGGGTCATCGGTCGGACCGGACCAACTCATCTTGCACTCTTCAGTGACGACGACATCGGCGCGGGTCTGCTCGACGTGGGCGGCGCCCGTCCAAAGTGGCGGGATCCTGCGGCAGCTAGCATGGCGCCGCCCGCTGATCCGAACGGAGCCCGTACCCCCCGTATGCTCAACCGATTCGCCCGCGCGTCGATCACGCGGCTATTCACTCCGATCGCGCGGGGGCTGCTGCGGCTGGGGATCAGCGCCGACGCCGTGACGATCGTCGGGACGCTTGGCGTGTGCGTCGGCGCGCTGGCGTTCTATCCGCGCGGAGAGTTCCTCATCGGCACACTGGTGATCACTGCATTTGTCTTCTCGGACAACATCGACGGGATCATGGCCAGGCTGTCGGGTCACCAGAGTTCCTGGGGTGCGTTCCTCGACTCGGTGCTCGACCGGGTCGGCGACGCGGCGATCTTCATCGGGCTGGCGTTGTGGTTTGCCGGTGACCGGTGACTCACTGCGGCTGACAGCGCTTTGTCTCGCGTGTTTGGCGCTCGGCGCAGTCGTCTCCTACGCGAAGGCGAGAGCCGAGGGACTCGGTTACACCGCTGACGTCGGTGTTGCGGAGCGAGCGGAGCGGTTGGTGGCGGTGCTGGTCACGACCGGACTCGTGGGGCTGTTCGACCTTCCGGTCATCGTGCTCGAGGTTGTCCTGTGGCTGCTGGCGATGGCCAGCGTCTGGACTGTCCTGCAACGCGTTTACGCCGTGCGGAAGCAAGCGACGGTCGAACAGATATGAAGGCACACCTGACGGATCGGCTGACGCTGTTGGGGTACACGGGCGGCTGGTCGGCGGTGCGGCACCTGCCCGAACGGGCGGCGTACGCCACCTTCCGCAGCTTCGCCGACCTGGCCTGGCGGCGCCGCGGGCCGAGCGTGCGCCGCCTCGAGGCGAACCTCGCCCGGGCGCTGGGGACCACCGACGCCGCCGCGGTGCGGGAAGCGTCTCGCCTCGGAATGCGTTCCTACCTGCGCTATTGGTGCGACGCGTTCCGGCTACCAGACTGGACGATGGATCGCATCGTTTCCCGGGTGAGCGTTGTGGGCGAGGACAACATGCGGGCGCCGTTGGCCGATGGACGCGGAGTCATCGTTGCGCTGCCGCATATGGCCAACTGGGATCACGCCGGCGCCTGGGCATGCCTGACCGGCG
Organism: uncultured Actinomycetota bacterium; assembly: GCA_963794465.1. Taxonomy (GTDB): domain Bacteria; phylum Actinomycetota; class Actinomycetes; order Jiangellales; family Jiangellaceae; genus JACVRX01. The sequence continues at coordinate 15,078 of CAWCED010000032.1, forward strand.
CCCCCGTCTCGACGGTGGTGGAGCGACTGCGGCCGGAGCAGCTGTTCGAGCGGTTCGTTGCCTTTCGGGAAGGACTGGGCATGGAGGTCCTTCCGCTGACCGGAGGGCGGAACGACGTGTTCACGACGCTCGCGGCTCGGCTGCGGGAACCCCGACTGGTTCCTCTCCTGGCGGACCGTGACCTGTCCCGGCGTGGAATCGACGTCCAGTTGTTCGGCGAGGCGACCAGAATGCCGGCCGGGCCGGCCGCGCTGGCGCTACGAACCGGAGCTGCGTTGGTCCCGACCAGCTTGTGGTACGAGGGCGAGGAACCGGAGCACCGGGTGGTCATCCGCTTCCACGACGAGGTGAAACTTCCGGACCATTCACAGCGGGGCGAGCGGGTGGCGGCCCTCACACAGGCGGTCGCCGACGAAATCGGACCCGCGATTGCCGTACATGCCCAGGACTGGCACATGCTGCAGCCGTTGTTCCTTGCCGACCTGACTCCGGATGGGAATCGGCCGAGCGTGCGGTCGGAGGCCCGCCGGTGAACATCGGCGTCGTGTGTCCCTACTCCTGGGACATGCCCGGCGGAGTCCAGGTGCACATCAGCGATCTGGCGGAGGAGCTGCAGCGTCGGGGCCACTCGGTGTCGGTGCTGGCCCCTGCCGACGACGACACCCCGATTCCGCCGTACGTCGTGTCGGCCGGTCGGGCGGTGCCGGTTCACTACAACGGATCGGTGGCCCGGCTGACCTTCGGCCCACTCTCGGCGTCGCGAGTGCGGCGCTGGCTCGCCGACGGGCGGTTCGATGTGCTGCACGTACACGAGCCGGCGTCGCCGAGTCTCGGGCTGTTGGCGGTTTGGTGGGCCGACATGCCAGTCGTCGCCACCTTCCACCAGGCAACTCCTCGCTCGCGCGCGATGAGCGCGGCGTTCGGCATCCTGCAATCCGCCATGGAGAAGACCTCGGCTCGCATCGCCGTGTCCGAAGAGGCTCGGACCGTTGTCGTACAGCACCTCGGCGGCGACCCCGTCGTCATTCCGAACGGCCTCTACGTCGACCGCTTCGCGGCTGGCTCGCCACGGCCGCACTGGCAGGGAGAGTCCGGAACGTTGTCATTCCTCGGCCGGCTGGACGAGCCGCGCAAGGGCTTGCCGGTGCTCCTCGACGCCTGGCCGACGATCTGCCGGGAGCGGCCCGGAGTTCGTCTGCTCGTCGCCGGGCAGGGGGACGTCGAGGAAATCCGTCGAGGCATTCCGGCCGACTCCCGTGACGCGGTCATATTCCTCGGCGGGGTGAGCGACGCGGAAAAGATCGCCATGTTCGCCTCGAGCGACCTGTACGTCGCACCGCACACCGGCAACGAGTCGTTCGGGATCGTGCTGGCCGAAGCCATGGCTGCCGGAACGCCGGTCCTCGCCAGCGAGCTCGCTGCGTTCCGGGCGCTGGTGGACGACGGCCGGTTGGGCGCGCTGGTACCGGTCGGCGACGCTCCGGCGTTGGCCAAGGCCGCGCTGGAGCTGCTCGCGGATCCAGCTCGTCGGGCGGAACTGAGTCAACGGGCCCGGATCGCTGTACGTCGTTACGACTGGTCGACCGTCGCGGACGAGCTGCTCGGCGTCTACGAGATGGCGGTAGCCGCCGGGACGGGGCACGGACACGGGCGCTATCGCGTGAACGGCAGACGGTAGGCGATCGTGGAGTGGATCGTCCCGATCCTGGTCATCATCCTGCTGCTCGGTACCTACCTTTCGTGGACTGCTGGACGCCTGGACCGGCTGCACTGGCGGGTGAAGACGTCGCGGGCCGTGCTCGACGCCCAGTTGCTGCGCCGCTCGGGGGCTGCCCTGGACCTAGCCGGGGGTGGGCTGCTCGACCCGGCTAGCGCGGTGCTGGTGGCCGACGCCGCCTCGCGCGCACGGACCGTCGAGGATGACGAGCGCGAACAGGCAGAGAGCGACCTCACCGAGGCGCTGGGTGCCGCGCTCGCCGACCCCGACCACACGCACTCGCTGCGGTCGCGGCCATGGGCAGGTGCTGCGCTCGACGAGTTGAGCACGGCCTGCCGGCAGGCGAGCCAGGCGCGGCGATTCCACAACGACACCGTGCGTGCGGTCCGACGACTGCGGCACAAGGCGCTAGTGCGCTGGTTGGGCCTGGCCGGGCACGCCCCGTTGCCGGAGACTGTCGAGCTCGACGACGAGCTGCCGCGTGGCCTGACCACTTGACGGAGGCGATCGTGCGTGTGCCTAGAGGAGGATCAGCGCCGCGAGGAACAATCCGAACGCCGCCCAGGTCGTCACCAGTTGGAGCCAGTTGATCGCGAAATAGCGCTGCCGTCCCGTGTCACGCGGGCAAGGACGGCCGGCGACGCTGTGATCCCTTCATTACCATGGAGGGCGTACCCACCCGACACTCCTGTCAAGAGGTTCAGCGTGTCCGAACGTGCCGTTGACGATGCGACCACACCGCAGATCGGGACCGCGCGGGTCAAACGCGGCATGGCCGAGATGCTCAAAGGCGGCGTGATCATGGACGTCGTCACCCCTGACCAGGCGAAGATCGCCGAGGACGCCGGTGCCGTCGCTGTCATGGCGTTGGAGCGGGTGCCGGCCGACATCCGCGTCCAGGGTGGGGTGTCCCGGATGAGCGATCCGGACATGATCGACGGGATCATCAAGGCGGTTTCCATCCCGGTGATGGCCAAGGCCCGGATCGGGCACTTCGTCGAGGCTCAGGTCCTGCAGAGCCTCGGCGTCGACTACGTCGACGAGTCGGAAGTGCTGACACCGGCCGACTACGCCAACCACATCGACAAATGGCAGTTCACTGTGCCGTTCGTGTGCGGGGCGACCAATCTCGGGGAGGCCCTGCGGCGCATCACCGAGGGTGCGGCGATGATCCGATCCAAGGGCGAGGCGGGCACCGGCGACGTGTCGAACGCCACCACGCACATGCGGCAGATCCGTGCGGAGATCCGTCGGCTCGGGTCGCTGCCGGGCGACGAGCTATTCGTCGCCGCGAAGGAGCTGCAGGCGCCGTACGAGCTGGTTCGTGAGGTGGCGGCCGCCGGCAAGCTGCCGGTGGTGCTGTTCACGGCTGGTGGGATCGCTACGCCCGCCGACGCGGCGATGATGATGCAACTCGGTGCAGAGGGCGTCTTCGTCGGATCCGGGATCTTCAAGTCTGGCGACCCGGCGAAGCGAGCCGAAGCCATCGTCAAGGCCACCACCTTCTACGACGACCCGGACGTGATCGCGAAAGTGTCGCGCGGGCTGGGCGAGGCAATGGTCGGCATCAATGTCGCCGAGATCTCACCCCCGAGCCGGCTCGCTGACCGCGGTTGGTGACGATCAGGCAACGTGAATAGCCCAATCGTCGGGGTTCTCGCCCTGCAGGGCGACGTCCGCGAGCACGTCGCCGCCCTCCAGACCTGTGGTGCTGCTACGGCCCCGGTCCGCCGCGCCACCGAGCTGGACCAGGTTGATGCGCTCGTTCTTCCCGGCGGCGAATCGACGACCATGGACAAACTGCTCCGCGCGTTCGACCTCCATGAGCCATTGCGGGAGCGGATCAAATGCGGCATGCCGGTGTTCGGGGTGTGTGCGGGCATGATCTTGTTGGCCGACCGAATCATGGACTCGCCAGCGGATCAGCAGACCTTGGGCGGCCTCGACGTCACCGTCCGCCGCAACGCGTTCGGTCGCCAGGTCGAGTCGTTCGAGGCCGACCTCGAGTTCGCGGGTCTCGATGGTGGCAAACCGCTGCACGCGGTGTTCATCCGGGCGCCGTGGGTCGAAGAGGTGGGACCCGGCGTGCACACGCTCGCCATAGTGCCGGGCGGACCAGCCGCGGGTAGGATCGTCGCGGTCCGGCAGGGTGCGCTGCTGGCGACGTCGTTCCACCCCGAACTCACCGGCGACACTCGTATCCACCGGCTGTTCCTCGACCTCCTCAAGGAGAACTAGCCCATGTCGGGCCATTCGAAGTGGGCGACCACCAGGCACAAGAAGGCTGTGGTCGACGCCCGGCGGGGCAAGCTGTTCGCGAAGCTGATCAAGAACATCGAGGTCGCCGCACGCACCGGAGGCGGGGATCCTGCCGGCAATCCGACGCTGTACGACGCCATCCAGAAGGCCAAGAAGTCCTCGGTTCCCAACGACAACATCGATCGCGCCGTCAAACGCGGGTCCGGTGCCGAAGCCGGCGGCGCCGTCTACCAGGCCGTCACCTATGAGGGATACGGGCCGGGCGGTGTTGCTGTGCTCGTCGAATGCCTCACTGACAACCGCAATCGGGCCGCGTCGGACGTCCGCATCGCCATGACCCGCAACGGCGGCTCGATGGCCGACCCCGGATCGGTGTCGTACATGTTCAGCCGTAAGGGCGTCGTCGTCGTGCCGCGCGAGCAGAACGGCCGGGAGATCACCGAGGACGACGTGTTGGAGGCCGTGCTCGACGCCGGCGCCGAGGAAATCGACGATCTCGGCGAAGTCTTCGAGGTTCGGTGCGAGGCGAGCGACCTCATAGCCGTGCGAACTGCCATTCAGGAAGCGGGGCTGGACTACGAGTCCGCCGAGTCATCCTGGGTGCCGTCGATCACTGTTCCGCTCGACGAGGACGGTGCGCGCCGGATCTTCCGGCTGGTGGAGGCCTTGGAGGACAGCGACGACGTGCAGGACGTGTACGCGAACTATGACGTGTCCGACGAGGTCATGGAGGCGGTTGGCTGAGTTGCCAGCCAACTGCAGTCGTGGAGTCGGGGCCCGAAGATCGCGGCGCGTCGGTGCCGGCTGGGCGGGGTGCGTGCCGGTAGCGTGACGGGCGAACAGGTGTTCGTACCGAGAGGCAGCCGATGCGTGTCCTGGGAGTCGATCCCGGCCTGACCCGGTGCGGGCTCGGAGTGATCGACGGCGCGCCAGGCGGCCGGCTGGATCTGGTCGCGGTCGAGGTGCTGCGCACGCCCGCCGGAGCTCCGCTGGGGGAGCGGCTGCTGGCTGTCGAGTCGGCCGTTGACAATTGGGTCCGCACGCATCAGCCGGACACGGTCGCGGTCGAGCGCGTATTCAGCCAGCACAACGTGCGGACGGTCATGGGCACCGCGCAGGCAAGTGGCGTGGCGATCGTCGCTGCGGTTCGGGCCGGTCTGCCGCTTCAGACCTACACCCCGAGCGAGATCAAGGCAGCGGTCACCGGCACCGGCCGGGCCGACAAGACCCAGGTTGCGGCCATGGTGACCCGCCTGCTGCACCTCGATGAGCAGCCGCATCCGGCTGATGCCAGCGATGCCCTGGCCCTGGCAATCTGTGCGGTCTGGCGTGGCTCGGCGCGGGCCAGGTTGCAGGCCGCAGTAGCTGCGGGAGGTCGGCGGTGATCGCGTTCGTGCGCGGGCGGGTCACGGCGGCGGGCCCAGCTGACGTCGTCGTCGACGTCGGCGGCATCGGGCTCAGGTTGCAATGCACACCGGCTACCGCGGCGGCTATGCGGGTGGGCGAGGAGGCCCAACTGCCGGCCAGCCTCGTCGTGCGCGAGGAGTCGTTGACCCTGTTCGGCTTCGCCGACGACGACGAGCGCCTGGTGTTCGATCTGCTTCAGACGGCCAGCGGCATCGGGCCACGGCTCGCCCAGGCGATGCTCGCCGTGCATACCCCCGATGATCTCCGGCGCGCAGTGGCCACCGAAGATCTGGTCGCGTTGACGCGTGTACCCGGGGTCGGGAAGAAGAGCGCTCAGCGCATCGTGGTCGAACTTGCCGACAAGCTCGGCCCGGCCAGCAGCCAACCGCATGCCGCAGGAGCGCAGGTGCAGTATCCGCCTGCGGACGGCTGGCAGAGCCAGGTGCATGCCGCGCTGATGGGCCTGGGCTGGACCGGCCGGGAAGCCGACACGGCGATCGGGCAGGTTTCGCCGCTGGTCGGCGACGGTGTGGATGCTGCGGACGTATCCGCCCTGCTCAAGGCGGCACTGCGGACCCTGGCGCCGTCATGAGCGCCGACCCGGCGAGTACCAACGTGGAAATGGGTGACGGGGTCGCCCGTCTGGTGGCGCCCGACGCCGACGGCGACGAACGCACGATCGAAGCGACATTGCGACCTCGCACGCTGGCCGAGTTCATCGGCCAGGAACGGCTGCGCGAACAGGTGTCGCTCATGCTGGAGGCCGCCCGAACCCGCGGGAGGGTCGCCGACCACGTCCTGTTGTGTGGTCCTCCGGGTCTCGGCAAGACAACCCTGGCGATGATCATCGCGGCAGAGATGAAAGCCCCGTTGCGGATCACCAGTGGGCCAGCCCTGCAGCACGCCGGAGATCTCGCGGCGATCATGTCCTCGGTCACCGAGGGCGATGTCGTGTTCTTCGACGAGATCCACCGGATGGCCCGGCCTGCCGAGGAGATGCTCTACACGGCCATGGAGGACTTCCGTGTCGACGTGATCGTCGGCAAGG
>CAWCED010000033.1:0-70310 GCA_963794465.1 uncultured Actinomycetota bacterium
ATGCCGGCTCTCAGTTCGATGCGGAGTAAATCTCGACCCCCTCGGTCGCACACGTAGCTCCCGATTCGACGCACCCGTGGGGGCTCGCCGGGCAGGATTCTCTTTGTGATCGCCGCTCGGTCGGAGCCATCTCGTCGCCGCCGCGCAGAGTTGACTCTCGATGCGCTGCGACCGGGGGTCGCCGCAGACGCCCAGGACGTTCTTGGCCGACCCGATGCCGCATCGTTTCTGGCTCGGATGGACGTGCAGTTCCTGGACATCTACGAACCGGTAGATGCGCTCTATTCCGACAAGCACGATGTCGACGCCCTCGTTGAACGGCTGGTCCGGCTGGCGCTCCACGCTGCGGCCGAACGTCCGGCGGATCTTCGCGAGCTCGACCGTCGCCGGGAGGTTGACCCGCACTGGTACCAGCGCGAACGCATGGTCGGCTACGTCTGCTATGTCGACCGGTTCTGCGGCGCCCTGGCCGATCTGCCCGGTCGGCTGGACTACCTGGCCGAGCTCGGCGTCACCTACCTCCACCTGATGCCGTTACTCAGACCACGCGAAGGAGAGAACGACGGCGGCTACGCCGTGTCGGACTACCGGGCGATCGATCCGAAACTGGGCACGATGGATGACCTCGAGGAGTTGGCTCGGGTCCTGCGGGGACGCGGAATCAGCTTGTGCGTCGATGTGGTGCTCAACCACACCGCGATGGAGCACGAGTGGGCCCGTCGGTGGATCGCGGGCGATCCGGAGTACGCCGAGTTCTACACCGCTTTCCCCGACCGGACCATGCCCGACGCATACGAGCGCACGATCGCCCCGGTCTTCCCCGACCGGGCACCGGGCTCGTTCACCTGGTTCGACGAGGCGAACGGCGGAGCCGGCGGCTGGGTGTGGACGACGTTCTGGTCCTACCAGTGGGACCTCAATTACGCCAACCCCAACGTTTTTGCCGCCATGCTCGACACGATCCTGTGGCTTGCCAACCATGGTGTCGACGTCTTCCGGCTCGACGCCATCCCGTTCGCCTGGAAGCGGCTCGGCACGGGCTGCATCAACGAGCCCGAGGTCCACAGCCTGGTTCAAGCCATGCACGCGCTGGTGAAACTTGCGGCCCCGGCCGCGATCTTCAAGGCCGAAGCCATCGTCGCGTCGGAGTATCTGGTTCCGTATCTGGGCGGGCACGATCGATATCGGCCGGAGTGCGAGCTCGCGTACCACAACCAGCTGATGGTCATGCTCTGGAGCAGTCTCGCTGCGAAGGAATCGCGCCTGGCCGCGCAGTCGCTTCGACGCATGTTGCCGATCCCCGCTCAGACCTCGTGGGTGACCTACGTGCGATGCCACGACGACATCGGCTGGGCGGTCAGCGACACCGACGCGGGTGCGGTCGGCCTGGGCGGGTTCGAGCACCGACGCTTCCTCAACGAGTTCTACTCCGGCCGGTTTCCCTACTCCTTCGCACGCGGGGCGCTGTTCCAGGAGAACCTGGCAACTGGCGATGCCCGGATCTCCGGCTCGGCTGCCTCATTGTGCGGCATTGATGACGCGCTCGAGCGCGGCGATGATCAGGCACTCGACGCCGGTATCCGTCGGCTGGTGCTGCTCTACTCCGTGGTCTTTGCCTACGGCGGCATTCCGCTGGTCTACATGGGCGACGAGCTGGCGTTGCGCAACGACGCCAGCTACCTCGTCGATCCCCAGCGAGCCGCCGACAACCGGTGGATGCACCGACCGCCAATGGACTGGGCAGCGGCCGCTCGACGCGACGATCCGGCCACCATCGAGGGCCGGGTATTCGGCTGGATCCAGCGGCTCGGGACAGCCCGCAAGGATCTGATGGCATTGCGGACGGGCGGCGAGTTCGAGGTGGTCGCCGTAGACAACCCGCACGTGCTCGCGTGGCGGCGTCGGCACCCACGCAGCGGCGATTTCGTCGGGTTGGTGAACTTCGCCGAGACCGAGCAGTCGGTCGACACCGGGCTGTTCCACAGCCTTGGCCGGCTGGAGACCGTGTTGTCCAGCGACGGCCCGCTCGACCCGCGGAACGGGCGCGCGTACTTACCCGGCCTGGCATTCGCCTGGCTGGTCGAGCACTGACCAGCCAGGCGAGGCCGCGAACTCACTCCCGAACGATGCGTCCCTCCACCACGGGATCGACCGGGCTGTTTGCAGCCACGTAGTCGACCGCGATCTCCAAGAGCCCGTCACCCGGCTGGGCAACGTCAGTCCCTTGGCTGAAGACCGTGTAACCGTCGCCTCCGGTGAACATGAAGTCGTTGGTGACGATCCGGACCGTGTCAGCCGGGCCAATCGGGGTCAGCGGGCCATTGACTCCCTGAGGTGCTTTCCACATGCCGGTGACGACCGGAGTTGTGCCCGAGCACGTGAACGACAACTTCAACCCCGAGACCTGCGGGAAACGACCGGTGGCGATCGCCGGGTTGCAGACTGGGCTGAAGCCGTTGAGCATGGCCTGCTCCAGTTGCGCGCCCGTCAACGTCAGCAGAGTGGTTCGGTTGCCGAATGGCAACACGGCGAACATCTCACCCCAAGTGATCTCTCCAGGCTGTTCCCCAGCACTTGGCGGGCTGAATACCAGATCAGCGCGCAACCCACCCGAGTTGGTGATGGCCGCCTCTACCGGCGACGGGTACTTCAGGCGCATAGCGTCGGCAACCATGTTGCCCATCTCCGACTCGTTGAGCCGGGTCGGGTCTCTGAGGATGTCGTTTGCCTGGGTGCCGATCACCTGGTTGCGCAGTACCTCGGTCTGCGCGTTGGCGTCGTCGACGATCGCCTTGACGTCTGGGCGCTGCGCAACGCCCAGGTTCTTCGCAATCCGGGTGGCACCACCCGCCCATTCGACGTCGCCACCGGACACCATCAACTGCATGACCGAGTAGCTCGCACCGGCGTTGATGCCCTCGGTGACCAGGATGTCGCCGACCATGAGGTTGGAGACCCGGTGGGTGTGGCCGGCGACGATCGCGTCGACAGTCGTGTCGTCCAGGGCCTGGGCGATGGGGATGATCGGGCCTTCCCATGGCACGGCTGGCGTGTTGCCCACCGCGTTGGAGCCGAGCGCCGTGCCCTCGTGGATCACCACCACCTGGACGCGGACACCCTGCCGGCGCAGCCGCGCCGACTCCACCTCGATGTTGGGGGCCGCCGGCAGGAACTTCAGCCCTGCCGTTGCGCCGGCGCTGACGAGTTCCGGCGTCGTCTCCAGCGCGGCGCCGATCACGCCGACCCGCACGCCGTTGACCCGGAGCACCACCGATGGAGTCACCCAGTCCGGCGCCTCGCCCGTCGCCTCCTCCACGATGTTGGTGGCGAGGAACGGGAAATTGGCGCGCTCCTGGTGCATCAGCAGGCGTTCCAGCCCGTAGTCGAACTCGTGGTTGCCGTAGGACGTCGCGTCGAGCCCCCAGGCGTTCTCGACGTCGATCGCCGGCCTGTCTTGAAGCAAGCCAGAGTTCGGTGGCGAGGCGCCCACGTTGTCTCCACCGGCGAGAAGCAGCGCCCGGCCGGGCAGATTGGCGTCCTCCTCGTCGAACATCGTGGCCAGGTACGACGCGCCGCCGACGCTGACGTTGATGCTGTCGATCGGCAACGTGGTCGGGTCGAGCTGGCCGTGGAAGTCATTGAGCCCGATGATCGTCAGGGGGGTGACCCTGTTCGTGCCCCGAAGCACCTCGAGCAGCACCCGGCCTTGGGAGTGCTGCGGCTCGGGGATGCGCATGAGGTACGCGATGGTCGGAGCGATATCGATGCTGCGCACCGTGAACCGACCCCGGGCGATGTCGTCGCCGCCGGCCAGGAACGTCGCGCGCATGTTGACGTTGTCGCGCAGGTCCTGCACATCGGGCACGTAACCGTGTTGCCCGAAGAACTCGGATTTCGCGATCAGCGTGCCGGGGGTCGCCGCGTCGTACTGATACGGCGGATAGGCGAACACGACCAGATCACCGGTCCTGGTGGGATGGGCCATGTCGGCCGTGCTGCGCGGTCCGTTCGGGATGTAGCGTGCCTCGGCCTGGGTAAAGACTCGATCGATAACCTTCCAGCCCTCGGGAATGCCGTCCCCGGTCCAGTCATTCGGGTCCGTGATCTTCAGGAACGCGGCCTCGATCGCGGCCAAGGTGGCCGGTACGTCGGTGGCTGCGACCTGCTGTAAGCCACCAGCGGGATTTCGACCGGCGATATTGAGGTAGATCTGCACGGTTCCGCCCGCCCAGCAGGCCTTGGCTTTGCCGATGGTCTCGCCAGCACCCGGCCGACAGTTGGACGTCTGAGGCGTCGAGAGCAGCCCGAGGTCGACCAGGACTTTGCTGGCGTCGATGGCGAGGAACTGCGGTGCGAAGCCGTGATCGGAGCCGACGAAGGTGTTGACCTTGCGCGGGTCGCCGAGCAGGTCCTGAGCCAACCGCATGGTGGAATCGGCGCCCTCGTATGCGCGCCGGATGAATCCCTCCCGCTCGTCGACCCTGCCGTCGCGTTCACCGTCGAGTTCGACGTCGTCGTACGCAGGGTTCCGGGACCCGTTCGGCACGGTGCGCGTGACCAAGCCGAGGAACTGATGCTGGAACTCGTCCGTCACCGGGTAGCCGACGAGCGCAAGGTCAGGCTGGTAGGTCTTGATCATGTACTGGAGCAGGGGGTGGTGAGCCTCTTCCCAGTACAGGCCCTGCTCGACGTAGGTCTCCTCGCTGACGATGCCGGCCTCGAGGACCGCGAAGTCGCCTGCGGTCGACGTCGGGAACTCCTGCGCGACGAACTCGGCGAAGTCACCCGTGAATCCCGACTCGCCGGGCCAGCCCGGCCAGGTGGCATTCGCCCGGGTGACCGAGGTGTGGAACAGCCGCACCTGCGACGCGTCAACAGAAAGTTCCTCGACCTTGACCAGCATGCCGGCGGTAAGACCATTCAGTGCCCCACCAACGACCGTCACCTTGATGTCTGCGAGCTCGCCCTTGGCCAGGTCGGCAACCTGATTCGCGCCGTTCTTGTTGTCGTTCGTGCGCGTGAACAGCACCCGGTCGTAGTTGGTCCTGTTGTCGTCGGTGCTGTCGTAGATGTACGCGTCGAGGCCGTATTTGTCGGTGCCCGCGTCGAGCACTGCCATGTGGGTCTCAAGCGGCTGGCTGTGGGACGCCGGCACGTTGGACCAGCCGGTAGCGGCGGCGAGCGTGACCTGGTCGTACTGGAGGCCGAAAGCGGCGATCAGCGCCGGGCGGTCGGAGGGCGAGACGAAGTTGGTCGTCACGCCCCGTCCAGAAAGGAACGTCCGGAAATCGACGGTAGGACCGGTGATGACTCCGTTACGTCCGCCAGCCCACTCCATCTGGATCACCCGCTTGCGGCCGCGCTCAGCGGCCTGGGCGATCGTTTCGGCGGACAACACGCCACTGTCGAACGCGGCGGTCCGGTTGGCGAATGGCTGGCTGTTGATGTAGAAGGTGTTGTTCGTCGAACCGTGCACGCCCGGCCACGCACCGGTCGCCATCGTGTACCAGCCGGCGCCGGTGTTCGGCGGAGCCTGGGTGAGCATGCCGCCGCCTCGGGCGGATGCTCCCCGGCGCAGCAACTCGCGGAAGCCGGGTACCCCGCGGTCGTCGGCGTAACGCTCCACGATGTCCTGACGAAGCCCGTCGGCTGCGAATAACAGGACCGGGTCGGAGCGATCTGCTGTCACCTGTGGCTGCGCTGCGCTCGGCCAGGCCACAGCCATCGATGCAACCAGCACAGCCGTAGCTGCGAGAACGATCCCGGATCGAGGATGGTACGCCCGCTGCATCGGCTCCTCCTGCCTAACCGGTGTTTGTGCCTGTGTATCGCATTCCGGCTGAGATGTCAGGAGGTGCCAGGTAGTTCGTATGCCTTACGTGGGGGGCGGCGGGATGATGATGATGGGAGGACGGCTGCCACCCCGGCCAGGGTCGCCCGGTTCCGGCGGCGGAGGTGGCCCCGGCTCCGGCTGGCCAGAGCTGACGATCAGGCCAACCGAGCTGCCGCCGGCAACTTCGGAGCCGGGCGGTGGGTCGGTTTCCACGACCAGTCCCTTGGCGATGGCGGAGGCGACCTCGCCGGCCAGGTGGGCGCCGAACCCGAACTCACCCAACCGGGTTGAGGCGGCTTCGACGTCCATTCCACGCACATCTGGAACCGGCTCGTTGATCCCGCGAACCACGCTGGGGTCCGGCCGGTCGAACGACGCTTCCGGCACGCCTTCGAGCGCGGCGTCCATGGCCCGCTTCCAGATCGGCCCTGGAATACAGCCACCACACGCGGACGAGATCGTCTCGCCGTTGTATTCGCGGCCGTCGAGCGACGTCTGCCTACCGTCCAGGTCGGCAACTGCGACCGCGGCAGCAAGCTGTGGCGTGTAGCCCGCGAACCACACGGCAATCGAGTTGTTCGTCGTACCGGTCTTTCCGGCAGCTACCCGGCCGCCATCGAGGCGCATTCGGTTGCCGGTCGCGCCCGGGTTTTCAATGACGCCGCGGAGCACGAAGTTGACCCCGTCGGCGACTTCCTTGCTGACGACCCGCTTGCAGTCAGGCTCCCGCTTGGCGATCACTTCGCCGGCCCGGTTGCGCACCTCCAGCACCGAGATGGCCTTGCAATGCACGCCGCCGTTGGCAAACATCGCGTAACCCTGGGCCATGCCCAATGGCGAGACAGTGTTCGCGCCCAGGGTGAATGACGCGACTTGGTCGAGCGGTTGACCCTTCCGCGTGTCCGGCACCTGCTTGTAGATTCCGGCCGCCTGAGCGATCTTCGCCGGCTCGCAGATGCCCGTCCGCTGCAGCAGCTGGATGTAGAACGTGTTCACCGACCGCTCGGTGCCGGTCTTCAAGTTGAATCGGCCACTGCCGGTGGAGTTCTTCGGGCTGTAACCGGGCTCTGTGGTGAATACCGTATTCCCATCCGCGTCGCAGATGCGGAACTTCTCGCCGCTCATGTCGAGCTGCTGCGGCGCTTCGATGGTCGTGTTCAGCGAGATGCCCTGCTTGATCGCGGCCGCCAGGACGAACGGTTTGAAGGCCGAGCCGGCCTGGATGCCGTTGCTGCCGCCGGCGCTTCCCATCCTCTTGTCGACGGCGTAGTTGATGTAGGTCTGGCCCTTTTGCTCCCCGTAACCGCGGGAGTTCGCAATCGCCGCGATGTACCCGGTGGTCGGCTCGACCATGGCCATCGTGCCCACGGCGCTGTCGCGGGGGTGGAGCCGGTCGGACATCGCCTCCTGAGCTGCTTTCTGGGCCTGCCGGTCGAGGGACGTGACCACAGTGAGGCCGCCGCGCATGAGCCGGCGCTCCCGTTCCTCAGGTGTGTCCCCGAGTTCCTTCATCAGCTTGATCTCATGGACGACGTAGTCGCAGAAGAAAGGAGCCCACGAGGGCAGGCAGGTGTTGTTGAGCCGGGTCACGTCGAGGCCGAGTTCGGACTGGCGGACCTCACGCGCATCTTCCTGGGTGACCATGCCCACCTCGGCCATCCGGGTGACCACCTGATTACGCCGGCCGATCGCTTTTTCCGGGTTGTCGATGGGGTTGTATTCCGACGGAGCCTGGACCAGTCCCGCGAGCAGGGCCGCTTGGGCGAGGGTGAGCTTGGCCGGCTTGGTGCCGAAGAACAATCGGGCGGCGGCCTCGATGCCGTACGCGCCACCGCCGCTGCCGCCGCCGCCGCCGAAGAATGCGATGTTGAGGTACCGCTCGAGGATCTCGTCCTTGGTCAGCTTTTCCTCGATCGCAGCAGCCAGGCGCAGTTCGCGCAGCTTCCGAACGTAGCCCTGGGCGCCCGCGGTCCGCGTTGCGTCCCGTCGCTCCGCGTCCGTTTTGGCCTGGTTGACCAGCACCAGCTTGACGTACTGCTGGGTGAGCGTGGAGCCACCGCCGGTCACCTCGCCTGCGTCGAGGTTGTTGACGAAAGCCCGCGCGGTTCCCCGCAGGTCGATCGGTCCATGCTCGAAGAAGCGGTGATCCTCGATCGCGACGATGGCGTCCTTCATGACGGGCGCGATCTTGTCCAGCGGCACGGATCGCCGGTTTTGCTCGTAGAAGAACGCGAGATTCTTGCCCGACGCGTCAACGATCCGCGATCGCTCGGCGAGCGGCTGGATATCGAGGTCTGCCGGCATGTCGTTGAAGGCCTGGGCGCTTTCGCGGGCCGCAAGGCCAAGGCTTGCCGCCACCGGCAGGGCGAGTCCGGCGACGAGGACGCCGGCGAGCCCGCTGACACCGATGATCAGAAGACTTCGCCGGACGGCGGCAATGACGATGTCGAGGCGGAACAACGACATGGGAGCACCTTACGGCCTTGCCCAGGTAGAGCGACGGCAGCCGCGAGGTGCGGAGCGACCTGCCGGGACGATTCTGAGATGATCCTTTTTCGTACTGTCGGGTTGGACCGGTCTGCCGTACGCTTTCACTCACGTCGATCTTAGTGCGGCGTTGGCGCCAGACGGGGGAGTCCGGCGGCGGGCGTTGCACAACGGGGGAGAGCGATGATTTGGGTGGACGACTGGCCCAGTCAAGCGGCATGTCGCGGTGCCGAGCCGGACGAGTTGTTCGTTCCGGGGGCTGCGCAGAATCGAGCCAAGGCGGTCTGTATGGGCTGTCCGGTTCGGACCGAGTGCCTGGCCGATGCGCTCGACAACCGCACCGAGTTCGGGATCTGGGGCGGTATGACCGAGCGGGAGCGCCGGGCCTTGTTGCGCCGGCGGCCACGGGTCATCTCGTGGCGTGCCCTGCTCGAGGCGGCCCGTGGAGAGTACGAACAGGTGGCGCACGCGGGGTGATTAGTCCGGCCGGCTGAGGTATCGGCCGATCAGACGCAGCCCATCGAGGTCGTTGACCTCTACGGGCAGGACCGGAATCCGGGCAACCGCGACGTTCGGGTGCGCGGCCACGAACCGAGACGCTCGGCGAGTGTCGCGCGCGGCGAGCCGGCGGTTCTCGGCGTAGAGGCGCAGCAGCGCTGCGGTGAGCCGGTGTCCCCGGACGGCGTCGAGCCGCTCGGCGCCACCACGCGCCTGGTGTTCGCCCAGCAGAACCCCGCCGTCGGGGTGGATCCGATTGACGACCAGGCCGGCGAGCGGCATCGCGTCGCCCTCGAGCCGCTCGACGAAGTACGACGCCTCTCGCAACGCGTCGGCCTCGGGTGTGGCCACGACGACGAAAGCGGTGTCGGGCCGTTTGAGGAGGGCGTAGGTCTGATCGGCGCGTTCGCGAAAGCCACCGAACATTGTGTCCAGCGCGCTGACGAACGTCTGCACGTTGCTGAGCAACTCGCCACCGAGGATCTTGTCGAAGGCACCGGTGACGGCACTCACGCCGGCTGAGAAGAACCGTAGGTATGCCCGTCCTCCTGCCTTGGCGGGCGCCATCAGCAGCCGGATCAGCCGACCGTCCAGGAACGATCCCAACCGTTCGGGCGCGTCGAGGAAGTCCAGTGCGGACCGAGACGGTGGTGTGTCGACGACGATCAGGTCCCAGTCGTTGCGAGAACGAAGCTGGCCGAGCTTTTCCATTGCCATGTATTCCTGAGTGCCGGCGAACGACGACGACAACGCCTGGTAGAACGGGTTGGCCAGAATCACCGCAGCCTTGTCGGCGGTGGCGTGCGACTCGACGACCTCGTCGAACGTTCGCTTCATGTCGAGCATCATGGCGTCCAGGCGACCACCGGCGGCGGTGTCGATGCCATCCACCTTGCGGGGCACATTGTCCAGGTCGGTCAGGCCCATGGACTGGGCGAGTCGCTTGGCGGGGTCGATGGTGAGCACGACAACCTGGCGACCGTGCTCGGCTGCGCGCAGGGCAAGCGCGGCGGCCGTGGTCGTCTTGCCGACTCCTCCTGAACCGCAGCAGACGATGATGCGGGTATCGGCGTTCTGCAGCAGCCGATCGACGTCCATTGGCGCTGCCCGCCGGGTGGTCATGTGGCGCCCTGTTCGCTGAGGACATCAGCAAACTCGTAGAGCGCAGCCATGTCGATCCCGTCGGCGACGAACGGCAGCTCATAGGTGGGCCGGTCCAGCGCGGCGATGATCTGCCGCTGCTCCTTCTCGAACTGGACCTGGTCCGCGTGCGCCGTCGCCTCGTCGACGAGTCGATCGACGAGCTCAGCGCCGGCCGGCAACCCCGCGGCCCGGAGACCTGCCTCGATCCGATCCCGATCCAGCATCCGCCGCCGGGCCGTCGCAAGGTCGCGGACTCCCAGATGCGGCTGGCGGACCCGGTTCACGATCACGGCGCCCAGCGGGATGCCGGCGTCATGGAGTTCTGCCAGGGTGTCTGCGGTCTCCTGGACTGGCATCTCCTCCAGCAAGGTGACCATGTGCACGGCAGTCCGCGGCGAGCAGATCAACTCGGTGATCGCCATGGCATGCCGATGGATCGGGCCGGCCCGGGCCAGACCCGTCACCGCCGCGTTGACGCTGAGAAACCGAGTGATGCGGCCCGTCGGAGGGGCGTCGAGCACGACGGCGTCGTAGACGAATCCCTGCTCCCGCCTGCGGCGCCGGGTCGCCTCGTAGGTCTTCCCGGTCAGCAGCACGTCGCGCATGCCGGGCGCGATCGTTGTCGCGAACTCGATGACGCCCATCCGATCCAGCGCCCGTCCTGCGCGGCCGAGCCGGTAGTAGATGTCGAGGTACTCGTACATGGCCTCGTGTGCGTCCACAGCGAGGCCGTAGACATCGCCTCCGTGCCGCGCGACCGCGAGCTTGCGTTCCTCATACGGCAGTGGCGGCGCGTCGAACAACTGGGCCAGCGCCTGGCGCTCCTCGACTTCGATGAGCAAGACCTTGCGTCCTCCGGCCGCGAGAGCGAGCGAGAGAGCCGCTGCCACCGTCGTCTTGCCCGTACCCCCCTTTCCGGTGACGACATGGAGCCGCACGCCCGCCCAGTCGTTCACGGTTGCCGAGCGTAGGCGAGCGGCACCGCCCTGTGCCGCGCGAGGTCGAGCCCTAGTGTGCCGCTACGCGACGTTAGAGATCGGCGAGCAGACTGACGGGGCGTTCGACGCAGTCGGCAACGTAGCGGAGGAAACCGCCCGCGACTGCGCCGTCGCACACTCGATGGTCGAACGTCAGGGACAGCTGGGCCACCTTACGGACGGCCAGCACACCGTCCACGACCCAGGGCTTGTCGATGATGCGGCCCATACCGATCAGGGCCGCCTCGGGGTAGTTGATGATCGGTGTCGAGCCATCGACACCGAACACGCCATAGTTGTTCAGGGTGATGGTGCCGCCGGTGAGATCCGTTGGGTCCAGGGTTCCGGAGCGGGCCAGAGCGGTGAGCCGCTCGATCTCCGCAGCGAGTTCCAACGTCGTCATCCGATGCGCGCTCCGCACGACAGGGACGACCAGTCCGCGCTCGGTCTGGGCAGCGACGCCCAAGTTCACCTGCCGCAACTGGACGATCTCGGTGCCGTCGACGCGAGCGTTGAGTTCGGGATATCGGCGCAACCCAGCGACCACAAAGCGGGCGAGCAGCGCGAGCAACCCGATCGGATGCTCCGGGTTGGCCGCTCGCAGGGAATCACGGGCGTCGACCAACGCGGTGGCGTCGACGTCGACCCAGGCGGAAGCGTCGGGAATTTCCCGGCGGCTGCGAGTGAGCTTCTCAGCGACGGATCGGCGGATTCCGCGCAGCGGGATCCGGATCGCCGCCGCCTCATCCTCTCCGGTGATCATGTCGAGTTCGCCACCGTCGACGAGTGCAAAATCGCCATCATGGTGAGGGAGGGCTGCTTCCACATCGCGGCGGAGTACGACGCCGGCGGGGCCGGAACCGGGTAGCGCTGCGACGTCCAGGCCGTTGTCCCGTGCCAGCTTGCGCACCACTGGTGAAATCACTCGCGGTGCGGCATGTCCGTGTCTGGTCGTCGCGGTCCGCCGTCTACGACCCTGATGGTGGTCGGTGCCGTATCCCACCAGGACGGCGCCGGAGCCGGCGTGCTCGTCGGCCTTGGCTGAGACCGTCATCAGCGGTTGACCGACGGCGATGACGTCACCGACGGCTCCATGCAGACCGAGCACCCGACCCGCGTAGGGACTCGGCACCTCGACTGCTGCTTTCGCCGTTTCTACTTCCACGACGATGTCGTCGACGCTGATGTCGTCGCCTTCAGTGATCCGCCAGGCGAGGATTTCTGCCTCGGTGAGCCCTTCGCCGAGGTCGGGCAGCGTGAAGACATGACTGACGGGCGTCACGCGGAAGCCTCAACGAGCCAGCGGCGGTCGGGGTCGTCGTCCCATTGCAGCCGCGCCACCGCGTCGAGTATCCGGTCGACGCTGGGCAGGTGAAAGCGCTCGACGATCGGCGGCGGGTACGGGATGTCGAAGCCAGCGACGCGGAGGACCGGCGCATGCAGCGAGTGGAAGCACCGCTCCTGCACCCGGGCGACGATCTCAGCACCCACTCCGGCGAATCCGGCAGCCTCGTGGACCACCAGGCAGCGGCCGGTCTTGCGCACTGACTCTGCGACGGTCTCGTCGTCGAACGGCACCAGAGTGCGCAGGTCGATGACCTCCAGATCCCAGGCGTGCTCGACGGCGGCTTCCGCAGCCTCGAGGCCGACCGGAACCGATGGGCCGTATACCACCAGCGTCGCGTCCGTTCCGGCCCGACGAACCTCCGCCTTTCCGAAGGGCTTGGTGCGCACCGGAAGCTCTACCTCGGCTTTGGACCAGTAGAGCTTCTTGGGCTCCAGAAAGACGACCGGATCAGGGTCGGTGATCGCCTCACGCAGCAACGAGTAGGCGTCGGCCACCGTGGCGGGCGTCACCACCTTCAGCCCGGGGGTGTGCACGTAGTACGCCTCCGACGAGTCGCTGTGGTGCTCGACCCCGCCGATCCCCCCGGCGAACGGAACCCGGATGACCATCGGCACGCCCACCGAACCCCGGGTCCGGTTGCGCATTCTCGACACGTGCGAGACGAGTTGCTCAAAGGCCGGGTAGGCAAATGCGTCGAACTGGATCTCCACGACGGGCCGAAAGCCGTTCATGGCCATGCCGAGCGCAAACCCGACGATCCCGCTTTCGGCCAGCGGCGTGTCGAAGCAGCGGTCCTCGCCGAGGTCGCGAGCGAGACCGTCGGTGATCCGGAAGACGCCACCGAGCGTGCCGACGTCCTCCCCGAAGACGATGACCGACTCGTCTTCGGTCATCGCGTCGCGGAGCGCGGCGTTGAGCGCCTGCGCCATGGTCGTGGTCATCGGTCATCACCCCGGGCGGCAAGTTCCTCGCCCAGCCACGTTGCGCTGCTCGCGCAGCTGCGTGTGTCGGCTCGGCGAACACGTGGCTGAACAGCTCGTCGGGATCGATCTGGGGGTCCTCGTTCAGCCGCTCCCGCAGCCGGTTGGCGAACGTCTCCGCGTCCTGACGCGCGGCACCGATGTCCTCGTCGGACAACGCGCCGGAGTCGTAGAGGTATGTCTCCAACCGGCGGATCGGGTCCCGGGCTTCCCAGGCAGCGACCTCGGCGGCGTCCCGGTAGCGCGTCGCGTCGTCGGCGTTGGTGTGGGCCTCGATGCGATACGTGTGCGCCTCGACCAGGAACGGCCGTCCGTGGGCGCGGGCGGACTCGACGGCGTGGCTCGAGCACAGCGAGCACGGCGACCAGGTCGTTGCCGTCGACCTGCTCGCTGCGAACGCCGTACCCGACACCCTTGTGCGCCAGCGACGGCGCCGCGGTCTGTTTCGCCAGCGGCACCGAGATCGCGTACCGGTTGTTCTGCACGAGGAACACCACCGGCGCCTGAAACACGGCGGCGAAGTTCAGCGCCTCGTGGAAATCGCCCTCGCTGGTGCCGCCGTCGCCGACGAACGCCAGGGCCACGGTGTCCTCGCCGCGGCGGCGAGCGGCGTAGGCAAGGCCGGCCGCGTGCAGGCTGTGGGTCGCCAGTGGCGTGCACTGCGGAGCGGTATGGGTCGCCATCGGGTCGTAGCCGCAGTGCCAGTCGCCGCGAAGCAGGGTAAGGGCTTGCACCGGGTCGATGCCCCGCGCGACCAGCGCCATGGACTCGCGGTAGGTCGGGAACATCCAATCGGTGTCCCGCAAGGCGAGCACACCGCCGATTTGGCAGGCCTCTTGCCCGTGACTGGAGGGGTAGACGGCCAGCCGACCCTGCTTCGTCAATGCCGTGGCCTGAGCGTCGAAGCGCCGTCCGACGACCATGCGCCGGTATCCTTCGACGAGCAGGCTCGGTGGACGGCGGCTCGTACCCGGCGCCCTGGTTTTCTTGCGCCGGCCGGCCGTTGTGGTCGAGGAACCGGATCGGTGTGCCCGCCGGGAGCAGGCCGGTTGCGAGTGCGCTGGTCCGCCGCCGGCCGGCGCGGAGCTGACGGGCCCGGACCCGGTCCGGTGCTCTGGCTTGCGTGGTCATGACGTCACCGAGCCCTCGAATCGGTGCAACCCCCAGTTTGACTACTGATCCTGCGCCCAGTGAGATGGACATCTCCACAGTTGGCGAAAAACTGTGACAGATGGCCATGGAGCCCGCTCGTGAGCGACCATACGTCTCCACTCGAGCGTGGTCACACCTGGCGCACCGGACGTTCGGCTCGCACCCTCGACGACGTGGATCGACGGATCCTCGGTGAGCTGACCCATGACGGGCGAATCTCGATTCGGACGTTGGCCGAGCGCGTGCACGTTTCCCGGGCAAACGCATACGCTCGCGTCGACCGGCTGCTAGCCGAAGGTGTGATCACCAGATATGCCGCGCAGATCGACCCCGAGCGGGCGGGCCTCGGGACCAGCGCGTACGTCCTGCTGACGATCCAGCAGAACACCTGGCGTGAGGTGGCCGCGGAGCTCGGGGCGCTGCCCTACGTCGAGCATTTCGCGCTGGTCGGCGGGGACTTCGACGTGCTGGCGCTGGTGCGGGCGCCCAACAATGCGGCCCTGCGGCACGTCGTCCTCGAACGGATCCAGGACATCCCCGGCGTCCGCGGAACCCGTACCTGGCTGATTTTCGACGAGCACGAGGGCCGTGGCGTCGGCTGGAGCTGAGCCGGGACTGCCTCACCGCGGACGGCGAGCGATGCCCCTGATGGCGTCGTGCACCACCCGCCAGGCTGCTGACCGCGGATCGATGAGCTCGAAGTGTCCGACCCCGTCGAGGAGACGCCGCTCCGCCGCAGTGTGCATGGCGTACCGCTCGGACAATTGGGGCGGAACGGCGCTGTCGTCGCTTCCGTGAATGACGATGACGGGCACGTCCGGCGGCGGCAGGCAGGTCGGATCGGTGCGCGCGTATCGATCCGGTACCTCGTCTGGCCCGGCGCCGAGCAGCTCTCGCACAGCGCCACCGTCGAGATCGAGCCGGAATGCCTCAGCCAGGTCGGCGACGGGCGCAAGCGCGACAACGCCCGCATATTCGAGGGGCAGCCCGTGGCTCGCACACCACAGTGCCAGCTGCCCCCCAGCGGAGTGGCCGGCGAGCACGATTCGGGTCGGATCGATGGCGGTACCGATTGCGTGGGCGACCAGTTCCGGCAGGACGTTGACTGCGAGGGCGACGTCGTCGAAGGTTGCGGGCCAACCGCCGCCGTCGCCCGTCCTCGCGTATTCGGGCACCGCGACCGCGAAGCCGGCTGTCGCCAGCGCATCGGCCATCGGCCGGAGATGGAGGCGATCCCACGCGACCCGCCAGAACCCGCCGTGCAGCAGGACGACGAGCGGAGCGTTCGGCTGCCGGGGCAGTCTCACGTCGACGACCTGGTCGTCACGTGGGCCATACCGGAAGATCACGTCGGGGGGCTTCGCCGGCCGGGTCAGCACCTCCCGTGAATCGTCCACGACGCCCATGATCAGCCAGCGCTTGCCCAGTAGGCTCGCCGGCATGCCGAAGTGGGAGTACGCAACTGTGCCGCTGCTGGTGCATGCGACGAAGCAGATACTGGACAACTGGGGCATGGACGGCTGGGAGCTCGTGCAGGTCGTGCCTGGCCCCAACCCGGAGAACGTCGTTGCCTACCTCAAGCGGGAGAAGCCGAGTGACCCCTGAGGAGCGGCTGGCTGAACTCGGGCTGACGATTCCGCCGGTCGCCACGCCGGTGGCGGCGTACGTACCGGCGGTGCGGACCGGGTCGTACGTCTATACGTCCGGTCAGCTGCCACTGCGCGACGGTGAGCTGATGCACGCCGGAAAGGTCGGTGCCGAGGTCAGTCCCGAGGACGCATACGAATGCGCGCGGCAATGCGCTCTCAACGCGTTGGCGGCCGTCCGCTCTCAGGTGGGCGACCTGTCGGCGATCACGCGTGTCGTCAAGCTCGTCGGGTTCGTGTCCTCGGCTCCCGGCTTCACCGCCCAGCCACAGGTCGTCAACGGAGCAAGTGAGCTGCTCGGCCAAGTCTTCGGCGATATCGGGCAGCACGCCCGCAGCGCAGTGGGCGTACTGGTCCTGCCGCTGGACGCGCCGGTCGAGGTGGAGCTCGTCGTTGAAGTTGGCTAGACGGTGCCTTCGTCACGTTCCTTGCCACCGCGTCTTCGCCGCCCGGGCCCGCGAATTCGCCGCCGGGAGATTGACGCCAGTCGCGGCGCGACCGGCGGCCACGGTCGTGCTGCTCCGCGATGCCACCGATGGGCTCGAGGTCTACCTATTGCGTCGCTTGCCGAGCATGGCGTTCGCCGGCGGTATGCAGGCGTTCCCAGGCGGTGCTGTCGATCCTCGGGACAGCGTCGACGACGCGGTTGGCTGGCTCGGGCCATCTCCGGCTGAATGGGCCACCCGCCTTGGTACGACGGAACCAGCGGCCCGTGGATTCGTGTGTGCCGCCATCCGGGAGACGTTCGAGGAGTCAGGGGTCCTGCTGGCCTCATCGCTGGACCGGTCGTCCGTCACGCCCATCGGCCCCGTGTGGGAGGGCACCCGGCAAGCCTTGGTCGCTCGGAGGTTGGCGCTGTCCGACCTGCTCGAACGAAATGGCCTTGCCATCCGGACGGACCTGTTGCGGCCATGGGCACATTGGGTCACGCCACGATTCGAGCCGCGCCGATACGACGCCTGGTTCTTTCTCGCGGCACTGCCCGACGGCCAACAAGCGCGGGACGTGTCAGGGGAGGCCGACCGGGCAGCCTGGGCCCGACCGCGCGACGTCCTCGCCGCCGCGGAGAGCGGTCACGTCGTCATGCTGCCGCCGACCTGGTCCGTACTCGACCAGCTCGCTTCCTACGGAACGGTCACCGAGGCTATGGCTGCCGCTGACGGCCGCTCGATCGAAGCAATCACACCGGGCTGGGTCGACCAGAACG
This sequence comes from uncultured Actinomycetota bacterium, assembly GCA_963794465.1. Classification (GTDB taxonomy): domain Bacteria; phylum Actinomycetota; class Actinomycetes; order Jiangellales; family Jiangellaceae; genus JACVRX01. The sequence goes on from CAWCED010000033.1 coordinate 17,272, forward strand.
GAGAGATCACGTTGGTGCTCCCCGGCGATGACGCGTTCCCTGGCGACGATCTGGGTGATCAGACGTGATGCTGCCGACGTGGTGCCGTCTCGTCCGCGCCGACAACCCGGGCCCGATGACTCTCGAAGGCACCAACACCTATGTGCTGACCGCCGGGTCCAGCAACGTCGTCGTCGACCCGGGGCCGTTGCTGGATGAGCATCTTCAAGCGGTAGCCGCCCTCGGTCCGGTGTCCGCCACCTTGCTCACCCACGGCCATCTTGATCACTCCGAGGCAGCCGGCCGTTTCCACGAGATGACCGGCGCACCGGTGCAGGCCATGGACCCGATGCTCTGTATCGACGGCACACCGCTGGTCGACGAAGCAACCCTGGAGATCGCCGGCCTGGACATCGAGGTGTTGCATACGCCCGGTCACACGGCCGACTCGATGTCGTTCGTTGTTCGCGCTAGTGAACAGGCTGGCGTCCTCACCGGCGACACCATCCTCGGCCGGGGCACCACCGTCGTTGCTCATCCAGACGGTCGGCTCGGCCCGTACCTGAAGTCAGTTGCCCGCCTCTGCGAGCTGCACGGAGTGGTGTTACTCCCCGGCCACGGACCGGTCCAGCCAGACGTATCGACGGTGGCAGCGGAATACCTTGCCCACCGGCATGAACGCCTCGACCAGGTGCGTGCCGCGGTCGCAGCCGGAGCCCGGTCGCCCGGCGAGGTCGTCGAGATCGTGTACGCCGACGTGGACCGAGCCCTGTGGCCGGCCGCCGAGCAATCCGTCCACGCCCAACTCGAATACCTCACCACCGAGGGCAGCGGTTGATCGTGCTGCTGGACCTGGGGCGGGCGGCGCCAGCAGAAGCGTGATGAGGCCGGCCGATAAAGCTCGCGCTGGCTCAGCGTGCCCGGCGGCGAAGCCGCTCGATGTCGAGCAGCACGACCGACCGCTGCTCGAGCCGCAACCACCCGCGTCCGGCGAAGTCGGCAAGTGCCTTGTTGACGGTTTCGCGCGAGGCGCCGACCAGCTGTGCCAGCTCTTCCTGGGTGAGATCGTGTACGACCCGGACGCCCTCGTCGGAGACGACGCCAAAACGCGTCGACAGATCCAGCAGCTGCTTGGCCACGCGGCCGGGGACGTCGGAGAACACCAGGTCGGCAAGGGTGTCGTTGGATCGGCGTAGCCGCTGGGCGAACTGGAGCAGCAGACCACGCGCCACTTCGGGCCGGCCGGTGAGCCAGGGGAGAAGGTCGGTATGCCCCAACCCAAGCAGCGTGGTGTCCGTGACGGCCGTGACGGTGGCGCTGCGCGGCCCGGGATCGAACAGCGACAACTCACCGAACATCTGCCCCGGCCCCAGCAGGGCCAACAGGTTCTCCCGCCCGTCCGGGGACGTCTTGCCGAGCTTGATCTTGCCGCTGATAACGACGTATACCCGATCGCCCTCGTCGCCCTCGCGGAACAGGACCTCGCCGCGGACCAGACGGACCTCGTCCATCGACGACCGCAAGGCCGCGGCCGCCTCGTCGTCGAGCTCGCGGAACAGCGGCGCAGTGCGCAGCACGTCGTCCACGAGACCTCCTTGTCCCGGACCCGCGGCTACCGGGTTTCTCGGTCACATCATGGCGGATCGGGCGCAGCCTCGGGGCCGAACGCGGCCTCTGGGTCCGATGCGCAGTCGGCGCTCGCAGCCACCTCCTAGGCTGGTGCGATGCCCGCCGCAGCTCCGGAGTCGAGGCTCGCGCTGGTCCGCCGAGCCCGGCGGATCAACCGTGAACTTGCTCTGGTCTACCCGGACGCACATTGCGAACTCGACTTCACCTCTCCGTTCGAGCTGCTCATCGCCACCGTCTTGTCGGCGCAGACCACTGATGTTCGAGTCAACATGGTCACGCCGACGCTGTTCGCGAAGTATCCGACACCGACCGATCTGGCTGGTGCGGACCGCGCGGACGTCGAGGCGATCATCCAGTCCACCGGGTTTCTTTCGAGCCAAGACCCAGTCGATCATGGGGCTGTCGCAGGCAATCGTCGCGCGGTTCGGCGGAGAGGTTCCAGGACGGCTCGACGACCTGGTGACGCTGCCGGGCGTGGGCCGCAAGACAGCGAACGTCGTGCTGGGAAACGCGTTCGGTGTTCCTGGCATCACCGTCGACACTCACTTCAATCGGCTGGCCCGCCGATTCGGCTGGACCACCAACACCGACGCGGTGAAGGTCGAAGCCGACGTGGCTGTGCTGATCCCGAAGTCGGAGTGGACGATGCTGTCGCACCGGCTGATCTGGCACGGTCGCCGGTGCTGCCACGCCCGGCGTCCCGCCTGCGGGGCGTGTGCGCTCGCCCAGCTCTGCCCGTCCTACGGTGAGGGGCCCACCGACCCGGCCGTTGCCACAACGTTGTTGAAAGGGCCTGCATGAGCGTCGCCGGGTCGCCGCCCGGCTGGCTACGGACGATCGTCGACGCGGTCGGCGATGTCGGGGTCGAACAATTGTCGCGGCATGCTCCTCCTGAGCCCGGCGCCGGACGTGCCTCGGCGGTGTTGGCACTGTTCGGTGAGTCGGTCGCGGACGGCCAACTGACACCGGACGTATTACTGATCGAGCGCGCATTCGGATTGCGCAGCCACGCCGGAACACCGGCGTTTCCCGGCGGCGTGGTCGACCCGAGCGACGACGGGCCGGTGGGCGCGGCGCTACGCGAAGCCCAAGAGGAAACCGGCCTCGACCCGGCGGGCGTCGACGTTCTCGCGATACTGCCGGACCTGTGGCTCGCAGCAGGCGGATACGTCGTCACCCCGGTTCTGGCGTGGTGGCGGGCTCCGTCGCCGGTAGCGGTTGTCGATGCTGGTGAGGTCGCGTCGGTTCATCGGGTGCCCATCGCCAACTTGGTGGAGCCGGCCAATCGCCTACGGGTGCACCACCCCGGTGGCTATGCCGGACCGGCATTCCGCGTCGGCGGCCTGTTGGTGTGGGGGTTCACGGCCGGCATCCTGAACTGGCTGCTCGAGGTCGGTGGATTGTCCCGACCATGGGACACCAGCCGAGTGGAGCCCTTGCCACTCCCGGAAGGGGTTAGCGGCCGGTGATCCTCGGGCTCAACCTGGTCGACTGGCTGCTGATCGCGCTGGCACTGGTCGTGGCATACACGGGCTGGGTTCACGGCTTTGTGGTGGGACTGTTGTCGTTCATCGGGTTCGTGGGCGGAGCGATCGCCGGGTTGCTGCTCGTTCCGGTACTTCTCGGTGGCCTGGAGCCAAGCCTGGGCGTTTCGGTCCTCGCTGCGCTGGTCGTGCTCGCCATCGCCTCGCTCGGACAAGGACTGCTCGCGTGGACGGGCGGGTGGGTGCGGTCGAGGGTTTCGTCAGAGCCGGCACACCGAGCCGACGCGCTGGGCGGCGCCCTGCTCGCAGTCATCGGTCTCTTGATCGGCGCTTGGGCGGTCGGCCTGGCCATCTCGTCGTCAGCGATTCCGTACGCGTCTGCCGCGGTGCGCGAGTCCAAGATCCTCAAGTTGGTCGACGGCGCAGTTCCGATCTCGCCGGACGGGTTGCGCGACGCCTTCGAATCCGTTGTCGCTGCGGGCCGGTTTCCGGAGGTAGTCGCACCGTGGGTTCCGGAGCCGATCCGCGACGTCGACGCGCCGACACCGACGCTTGGTCGTGACCCGGACGTCCGGGTCGCTGCTCGCAGCGTGGTCAAGGTGATTGGGCGGGCCGAGTGCGACCGGGTGATCGAAGGCACCGGTTTCATGGTTGCTGCCGAGCGAGTGATGACCAACGCACACGTCGTCGCCGGCGTGGCCGCCCCGATCGTCACCGCTCCGGACGCTGAGCCGTTGGAATCGAGAGTTGTGCATTTCGACCCTCAGTCCGACGTAGCGATACTCGCCGTTCCAGGCTTGGAAGGCGACGCGCTCGAATTCCGCGACGACGCGGTCTCCGGCGCCAATGCCGCTGTTGTCGGGTACCCGAACAACGGGCCGTTGCGGAGCGAGCCGGTCCGGGTCCGTGGTGAGCACGCCTTGCTCGGGCGCGACATCTACGACGAAAGCGCAGTCAACCGCGATGTGCTCTCCATCCGAGGGGAGGTCCGGCCGGGCAACTCCGGCGGACCGCTGGTTGCCGATGACGGGATGGTCTATGGCTTGGTCTTCGCGGCGTCGCTGACCGACCCGGACACCGGCTATGCGCTGACACCGAGCGAGGTGGGCCCGGCACTTGATGCCGCCGCAGCAACCGAACCAGTCCCGACCGGCGTCTGCGTCTGACCGGCCCGTCCGCCGGTCGCCCAGTCAGCAGGAATGACGTGGTCATTTTGGGATGGGCGGCGGGACGGAGCGGAGCCAGTCGAGGACCTCGTCGGTGAGGCGGTCGGGTGCCTCCTCGTGGGGGAAGTGGCCAACCCCGTCAAACTGAACCCAGCGGTGCGGGCCGACCACATGGCGGTGCGATTGAGCGGCCGCCTGCGGAACGACGGTGCGATCCGCCCCGCCGTGGATCTGCAGGACCGGTACCGTGATCGGCTCCTCCATCCGTACCGCGAACCGACGCCCGTCCGCACGGGCCATCGAGCGCACCGCCCATCGGTGATACTCCAAGGCGCAGTGGGGGGCAGGCCACAGGCGCATGGCGGCGCGGTACCGAGCAGCGGCATCGCCGTCCGGGAACGCCGAATCCGGACCAACCCACCGTCGCAGCAGCGTCTCTACGTGGGCGGCGTCATTGGCGACCAGCCGCCGCTCGGGAATGGCGGGTGTCTGGACCCCGAGCAGGTGCCCCGCCTGGCGGCGACCGCGGAGAAGGTAGTGGCGAAGCTCGAGCGGGTGCGGCATGGACAGGACGGCGAGTGCCGCAACGTGCGTAGGACGAAGCACTGCAGTGGCCCAGGCGACGTAACCGCCCCAACCGTGCCCCACCAGCACCGCCTGCTGTTCTCCGAGTGAACGCACCACTCCGGTGACATCGGCGGTCAAGGTGGCTGGGTCATAGCCTCGCGGCGTCTTGTCGCTGCCGCCGTATCCGCGCAGATCCATGGCTACGGCCCGCCAGCCGGCGGCGGCGAGCGCTGGCAGCTGGTGCCGCCAGGCCCACCAGAACTCGGGGAATCCGTGCAGGAGGACCAGCAGCGGGCCTTCTCCCATCGCGGCGACGTGGAACCGGGCGCCGTTCGCGGCGATGTACCGGTGCTCCCACTGGCCGGGAACGTCGACGGTGTCGCGCAGAGAGCCGTTGCCGTTCACGTCTCGGAATGGTGCCGGAGCGCCTCCCCGATGCGGGTGGCTGCCTGCCGGGCACGCTCTGGACCCTTGATCCGTTCCAGCCGCCGGCGACCCAACAGACCCAGGATCCCGGCCACGATCAGGTAGAACACGGCCACGCTCAGAAATGCCAGTCCGGGATGGAGGCCGAGCGCGACCAGGCCGTAACCGAGCGCGATGGAGATCAGGACGACCGCAAGTAAGACCAGAAAGGCGGCGGCGCCGAACATTCCAGCACCCACCCCGACGCGATTCGCGCTCTCGCGCAGCTCCGCTTTGGCGAGCTCGACCTCGCCACGGACCAGTGTCGCTGATGTCCTGCTGGATGCTGGCGACGAGCTCGCCGATCGATGCCTCGGAGTCGGCGGAGCCAGTCGGCTGGGCTGCCATGCTCGATCTCCCCTCGTCATGGCCACTTGTCGGGGCCACTTGTCGGGTCGGACTCTAGTGCCTGCAGCGCGCCGCCAGCGCTATCACCGGACCGGGTCGTCAGCCATCGCGTTCCGGTGGTTCGCCCGCGTAGACGTCGGGGATTCCATTGGCGTCCATGTCGTGGTCATGCTCCTCGATCCGACGGTAGATCGCGTTTCGCCGGGCGAGGATCCCCGATGCGACGAGCGCGGACAGCACTGACCCGGTCAGCACCGCGGACTTCGCCAGCGCAAGCGTCGCGGGGTCGGACTCGAACGCGAGCTCCGAGACCAGCAGCGACACCGTGAAGCCGATGCCGGCCAGCACCGCGACACCCACCACGTCGGCCCACGACAAGTCCTCGGCCAGCTGGGCGCGCGTGAAGCGGGCTGCCAGGTACGCACCGCCTGCGATCCCGACACCTTTCCCAACGAGGAGGCCGAGCACGATGCCGAGGGCGACCGGGTCGGTCAGCATCGCCTCCAGGCTGTCAGCGGAGATGACGACACCCGCGGCGAACAATGCGAACAGTGGCACGCACACGGCTGCTGAGAACGGTCGCAGGCGGTGCTCCAGCCGTTCGGCGGGAGACTCGTGCTCGCCCTCATCATGGTGAACCCGGGTGGCCAGGCCGAAAGCAACGCCGATCACGGTCGCGTGCACGCCGCTTTCATGGATCAGCAGCCAGGCGGCCAGGAACGTGGGCAGGTAGATCCACCATCCACGGACCCGTAAGCGCTGTAGTACGGCATAGAAACACAGCAGACCGACGGCGCCCGCCAGCGGAAGAAACGCCACGTCCGGTGTGAAGAAGAGGGCGATGATCGTTATTGCCAGGAGGTCGTCGACGACCGCGAGCGTCAGCAGGAATGCCCGCAACGCCGTCGGCAACCGGGAGCCGATCACCGCAAGAACCGCGAGCGCGAACGCGATGTCGGTTGCCGTCGGCACCGCCCAGCCGGTGAGCTCGCCATTCATGGCGAGGTTGACCACGACGTAGACGAGCGCCGGCGCCGCCATCCCGCAAACGGCAGCGACGGCCGGCAGGATCGCGGTGGCCCGGTCGGAGAGCTCGCCGATGACGATCTCGCGCTTGAGCTCAAGTCCGGCCACCAGGAAGAAGACGACCAGCAGGCCGTCGGCCGTCCACGTCGCCACGCTCAGGTCGAGGTGCAGGGCCGCGGGTCCGATGACGGTCTCGCTGACCGAGAGGTAAGAGTCGGTGCCCAGATTGGCCCACAGCAACGCCGTAGCAGTCGCGACGAGCAGTGCGAAACCGCCCGTTGTCTCGTCCCGCAGAACGGAGAGGATCTCGGTGCGTTCCGCCCGGGGCAGCCGCTCGAGGAAGGCTCGCCGGACCCGCTCGATCGGCATCGGTCTCCTCGGCCGGGCTCAGTTGAACGCGTAGTACCGAAGGTAGAGGTAAGGCCACGCCAGCGCGACGGTCACAACGGTCACGACCACGCCGTAGCGCGTGAACCGCCAGAACGAGATCGGGAATCCGTTGCGTTCGGCAATGCCCAGCGCCACGACGTTGGCGCTGGCACCCACGGCGGTGGCGTTGCCGCCGAGGTCAGCACCGAGCGCAAGCGCCCACCACAAAGCGTTCGCTTCGGGCGCACCGCCGCTGGCGTCGACAAGATCGGCCACCAGCGGCGCGACCGTCGCGACGTAGGGGATGTTGTCGATGATGGCTGACAGCGCGGCCGACCCGAACAGCAGTCCGGTCGCGGCGAGGAGGTAGTCGTCACCGACCGCTTCGATGGCGGCCTCACCGACCGCATCGATGACTCCGACGTCGACCAGGGCGCCCACGATCACGAACAGCCCCATGAAGAAGACCAGGGTCGGCCACTCCACCTCGGCCAAGTAGTCGGCGGTGGCCGTCCTGGACACCACGACGAGCAGGCCGGCGCCGAGCAGGGCCACCAGGCTCGGCGCGACATCGATGGTCGTGCCGAACACGAATCCCAGAATGACCAGAGCGAGCACGGCGAGGCTACGCCGAAGTAGGGCTGGATCGCGGATCGCCCGCCGCTCGTCGATTCGCATGATCGCCTTGACTCGTTCGGGGTCATAACTGAACGACTCGCGAAACAGCCAGCGGGAAAGTAATACGAACGCCACGAATGCAACGGCGATGAACGGCGTGAGATGGATGAGGAAGTCGTTGAACGACAGGTCTCCCCTGCTGGCAATGATGAGGTTCGGCGGGTCGCCGATGAGCGTCGCCGTGCCGCCGATGTTGCTCGCCATCACCAGGGCGATCAGGAATCCTTCCGGCCGGACCCGGAGCCGGTCACATACGAGCAGGGTGACCGGCGCGACAAGCATCACGGTCGTGACATTCGGCAGCAGGGCAGAGGCGACTGCCGTGATCGTGCACAGCATCGCCATGATCGCGAAGGGTTTTCCGCGGGCCCGTTTGGCAGCCCAGATGGCCAGATACTCGAACAGGCCGGTCTGCTTGAGGATGCCAATGATGATCATCATGCCGAGCAGCAGGAACACGACGTTCCAGTCGACCGCGGTCTCCTCGGAGAAGAACGCCGACTCGGCGTCGGTCGCGCCGATGACCACCATGAGCGCTGCACCGACGAGCGCGGCGGCGACGCGATGGACCCACTCGGTCGCGATCAGCACGTAGGTGCCGACGAAGATCACGACCGCGAGGACGACGACCACCGTGCTCGCCGACGTGTCCACAGTCTGGGCAGTCTCCGAGGCTGGTAACGAAAAGGCGAGCAGGCCCGTCATGCGGGCAGTGCCGCGCCGAGCAGGCGGTGCACGGTGATGACGCCGATGACATGCCCCTCGTCGACGACCGCGACGACCGGCGAGTGCTGCTCGGCCATCACTGCCGCGACCTCCATCAGCGTGGCGTCCGGAGCGACGATCGGCCGGCGCACGTGCCCACGCGGCAGGAATTTCTTCGACGGCATGAGCTCCTGCACGGTCCGTCCGCGCAGGCTCTCGCACAGTGCGTCCGCATCACTTTCGCTGTATACCGAGGCGAGGGTCCGGTCCTCCTCGACGAAGTCCGGCAATGCGAAACGCAGAACCTGTGAGCCGGGCAGGATGAACAGCGGCAGACCGTCGCGGTCGACGACGACCAGACCGGGAAGCGCCCGGTCGACGAGCAGGCGGGTGGCCTCCAACGCGTCGGTGTCCAGATGGACGACTGGAAACGGTTCGGCCAATTCATGGGCGCGCACACCGGCACTCTAGGGACCTACGCTTGATCACCCACGCTGTATCGCCGGTGGAGGTTGGGATGCCGAGTTACGTCGCCGCCATCGACCAGGGGACGACGAGCACTCGCTGCCTGTTGATCGACCACGAGGGTCGACCCGTGGCGGCCCATCAACTGGAGCACACCCAGCACCTGCCGCAACCAGGGTGGGTCGAGCACGACCCGGACGAGATCTGGGCCAACACGCAAACGGTCGTGTCCGGCGCCTTGGCCGCCGCTACCGCCGAGCCACACGACGTCGTCGCGATCGGCATCACCAACCAGCGGGAGACGACTCTGGTCTGGGAGCGGGCAACGGGAAAGCCGGTCCATCGCGCGATCGTGTGGCAGGACACCAGAACGCGGCAGATCTGCGACCGGCTGGCCGGAGACGGCGGCATCGACCGGTTTCGATCCACCACCGGCCTCCCGCTCGCTACCTACTTCGCCGGTCCCAAGGCCGCGTGGATCCTGGACGCCGTCGATGGTGCCCGCGCTGCTGCTGATCGCGGGGACCTGCTCTTCGGCACGATCGACACCTACCTGCTGTGGCAAATGACGGGCGGCGTCGATGGCGGCGTGCACGTAACCGACGTCACGAACGCTGCGCGAACGATGCTCATGGACCTGCGCACCCTGGAATGGGACCCGGACATCTGTGCCGAGATCGGCGTTCCGATGGCGATGCTGCCCGGGATCCGGTCGTCGGCCGAGGTGTATGGCCGGGCGAGCGAGTCTGCGTTTCTCGCTGGCACACCAGTTGCCGGCGTTCTGGGCGACCAGCATGCGGCGACGTTCGGACAGGCTTGCTTCGAACCGGGCGACGCCAAGAACACCTATGGGACGGGCAATTTCCTGCTGCTCAACACCGGGTCGGAACTGGTGCCGAGCAAGCACGGCCTGCTGACCACCGTCGCCTACCGGCTCGGCGACCAGCCGGCCGTCTACGCTCTCGAGGGCTCCATCGCGGTCACCGGGTCATTGGTCCAGTGGCTGCGGGACAACCTAGGCCTGATCCAGAGCGCCGACGAGGTCGAGTTCCTTGCCAAGACCGTGGCCGACAACGGCGGCGCGTACATCGTCCCGGCGTTCTCCGGGCTGTTCGCCCCACACTGGCGACCGGATGCGCGCGGCGTGATCGTCGGGCTGACCCGGTACGTCAACCGCGGCCACCTCGCGCGGGCCGCTCTCGAGGCCACAGCGTTCCAGACCCGAGAGGTGGTCGACGCCATGCGAGGCGACTCCGGAGTGGAGCTGCGCGAGTTGCGCGTCGACGGAGGGATGGTCGTGGACGAAACCCTCATGCAGATTCAGGCTGACCTGCTCGGCGTGCCCGTCGTCCGCCCGGTCGTGATCGAGACAACGGCCTTGGGGGCAGCCTATGCAGCGGGGCTGGCTGTCGGGTTCTGGTCGGGGCTGGACGACCTCGGGCAGCACTGGGCCGAAGACCAGCGATGGCTGCCGTCCCGCGACGACGCCTGGCGGGACCGAGAGATGCGCCGATGGGGCAAGGCCGTCCAGCGGACGCTGGACTGGGTGGAGGACGATGCGTGAGACCTACTGCGCGACTCGATCCCGGGGCGCGCGCAGAGACGTGGCGGCGGCTGGCCCGAGATCGCTTCGACCTGCTGGTGGTCGGCGGAGGGATCACCGGCTCGGGCGTTGCGCTCGACGCCGCCAGCCGTGGCCTCTCGACTGCTCTGGTAGAGGCGCGGGACATCGCCAGCGGAACGTCGTCACGGTCGAGCAAGCTCATCCACGGCGGTCTGCGCTATCTCGAGCAGCTCGACTTCGGATTGGTACGGGAGGCGTTGCGCGAACGTGAGCTGATGCTCACCCGGCTGGCACCCCATCTGGTTCATCCCGTTCCGTTCCTCTATCCGTTGACTCGCCGGGCATGGGAACGGCCATATGTCGGCGCGGGCATGACGCTTTACGACACGCTCGGTGGCGCTCGCTCCCTGCCTCGGCACCGCCACCTCAGCCGGGGAGCGGCGCTGCGGCTGTGCCCGGCTCTGCGGGGTGACTCATTGGTGGGTGCCGTCCGGTACTACGACGCACAGACCGACGACGCGCGGCACACTCTCGCAGTCGCGCGGACCGCTGCTCAATTCGGCGCTACGGTGCGGACGTCGACCGAAGTAGTCCGCCTGATCCGGGACGCCGGCCGGGTCGTGGGCGCCGAGGTACGCGACGTCGAGAACGGTCATACAACGGTGATCCGTACGGCGGTGGTGATCGTGTGCGCCGGTGTGTGGACCGATGAAGTCGAGGCACTGGCGGGAACCGAGGGCCGTTTCGACGTGCGCGCATCCAAAGGCGTTCATCTGGTCGTCCCGCGCGACCGGATCGCCTCCGAGGTGGGGTTGATCCTGCGCACGGAGGTGTCGGTGCTGTTCGTCATCCCGTGGGGAAACCACTGGATCGTCGGCACCACAGACTCCGACTGGAACCTGGATCTCGCTCACCCGGCAGCCAGCACCGCCGATATCGACTACCTCCTCGCCCACGTCAATCGGGTGTTGGTCAGACCGCTGACCCGCCGGGACATCGAGGGTGTCTACGCAGGCCTCCGGCCGCTGCTTGCCGGCGAATCGGAGGCGACGTCCCGGCTGTCGCGCGAGCACGCGGTCGGCCGACCGCTGCCCGGCCTGGTGACCGTTGCGGGTGGCAAGTACACGACGTACCGGGTGATGGCGATCGACGCCGTGAACGTTGCGGCGCAGGACCTCGACCGTGCGGTACCGGCGTCAGTCACCGACCGGCTCCCGCTCGTGGGCGCCGATGGGTATGCGGCGCTGGTCAACCAGGTCGCGGAGCTGGCCGAAACGTACCGGTTGCCGACTTGGCGGATCCGCGGACTGCTCGGTCGGTACGGCTCCCTACTGCCCGAAGTACTCGACGCTGCCGCCGACGACGCGACGCTGCTCGAACCGCTGTCCGGCGCTGACGAGTATCTCCGTGCCGAAGTGCGCTACGGAGCCACCCACGAGGGAGCACTGCACCTCGACGACCTGCTCACCCGCCGGACCAGGGTGTCGATCGAGTTCCCACATCGAGGCGTCGACTCAGCGCCGGTAGCGGCCGAGCTGGTCGCCGACGTGCTCGGCTGGGCGCCCGACCGCGTGGCCGCCGAAGTCGAGGTCTACCGCGCGCGAGTCGAGGCGGAACGCCTATCGCAGGAGCAGGCCGACGATCTCGCGGCCGACGCCATTCGGCTGGTCGCGCCGGATACCCGCGCCGTTTCTATCGGCCGCGCGCTGGACTGACGGGCTCCTGCGGGCGGGCGTAACCGGGCCCACGTCCAGGACGGTTGACTCGGCTATCGGTAAGTTGTAACTTACCGTAAGTGGAAACTTACCAAGGGCGATTCGAGGCGCTTGGTGACCGCACCCGTTGGGCGATCGTCGAGCGGCTGGCTCGCGGGCCGCTCTCGGTCCGTCAACTGGCCGACGAGTTGCCGGTGAGCCGGCCGGCCGTGTCCCAGCACCTCAAGGTGCTCGGCGACGCCGGCCTGGTGACGTCGTTTCCAGAGGGGACCCGACGGATCTATCGGTTGGACCCGAGTGGCATCGAGTCAATGCGGGCCTCCCTTGACCGGCTCTGGGCTGACGCACTCGCCGCATTCGCGGCGGCCGTGCACGAACTGGAGGAGGAGCAATGACGACGGAACACGATCAGGCCGCGGCGACCGCGGTCCGGCGTGAAATCACCGTGAACGCGCCGGTGGAGCAAGCCTTTGCGGTCTTCACCGACCGGTTCGGCACCTGGTGGCCGATGGACTATCACACCGGTGACCAGGACCCTGCGACCGTCGTGATCGAGCCGCGGGTCGGTGGCCGGTGGTACGAGCGCGCAGCGGACGGCACCGAGGCCGACTGGGGTGTCGTGCTGGCGTGGGAGCCGCCTGCGCGGCTGGTGCTGGCCTGGCGGCTCGACGCCGAATGGAAGCACAATCCGGACCCAGCGCAACAGACCGAGATCGAGGTGCGCTTCGTGGCCGAGAGTGCCGGGCGCACACGGGTCGACCTCAAGCACCGGTTGCTCGACCGGTTCGGTGATCATGCCGACGAGATGCGGGCAACGTTCGCCTCCGACGCAGGCTGGGTGGGCCTGCTCCAGCGATTTGGCGACGCGGTTGCCGCCGCCGACTCGACGTGAGGCACCCCACGCTGTCGTGAAGATCGTTGTGATGGCGAGGGCACCCCGCTGAGCGGGCTGATTCCACACGACGATCTTCACAACGGCGGCGACATCCCAGCGAGTGGCGCCTAGCCCTCCGGCCTGCCCTTGGCCAGCCCTTCGCTGATCAGGTTCATGACGGTGGGATCGGCGAGGGTGGTGACGTCACCCAGGTCACGCTTCTCGGCGACATCACGCAGCAAGCGCCGCATGATCTTGCCCGATCTGGTCTTGGGCAGTTCGGGCACGACCATGATCTGCCGGGGTTTGGCGATCGGACCGATCTCCTTGGTGACGTGGTCGCGCAGTTCACCGGCGATCTGGTCGCCGCCGTCGCCGGCGTCGGCCCGGAGGATGACGAATGCGACGATCCCCTGACCGGTCATCGGGTCTGTCGCGCCCACGACCGCTGCCTCGGCCACCTTCGGGTGTGAGACCAGGGCCGACTCGACCTCCGTGGTCGAGATCCGGTGCCCGGACACGTTCATGACGTCGTCGACCCGGCCGAGCAGCCAGATGTCGCCGTCCTCGTCCTTCTTCGCGCCGTCGCCGGCGAAGTAGTAACCCTGGTCGCCGAAGCGGGACCAATAGGTATCGCGGTAGCGATCGTCGTCGCCCCAGATCGTGCGCAGCATCGCCGGCCACGGTTGGGTGAGCACCAGGTAGCCTCCGCCCCCGTTCGGAACGGACGCACCGGTGTCGTCGACGACGTCGGCGGCGATCCCGGGCAATGGCGTCATGGCAGAGCCCGGCTTGGCCGCCGTCACGCCGGGAAGCGGGCTGATCATGATGGCGCCTGTCTCGGTCTGCCACCAGGTGTCGACAACCGGGGTGCGGTCACCGCCGATGTTCTTGCGGTACCAGATCCAAGCTTCGGGATTGATCGGCTCACCGACGGTCCCGAGCAGCCGAAGCGACGACAGGTCGTGCTGGGCAGGAATGTCGTCTCCCCACTTCATGAACGTGCGGATCGCGGTTGGCGCGCAATAGAGCGTGGTGATGCCGTATTTCGCGATGATCTCCCACCATCGGCCCTGGTGAGGAGTGTCCGGCGTCCCTTCGTACATGACCGACGTCGCCCGGTTCGCCAACGGCCCGTACACGATGTAGCTGTGGCCCGTGACCCAGCCGATGTCGGCAGCGCACCAGTAGACGTCGGTGTCGGGCTTGAGGTCGAACACGTTCCGGTGAGTGAATGCCACCTGGGTCAAATAGCCGCCGGTGGTATGCAGGATTCCCTTTGGTTTCGCCGTCGTACCGCTGGTGTAGAGGATGTACAGCGGATGCTCTGCGTCGTGCGGCTCCGGGTCATGTTCATTGCTCTGCCGATCGACGATGTCGTGCCACCACACATCGCGGCCGTCGGTCCACTCGACGTCCTGTCCGGTGCGTCGCACCACCAAGACACTTCGAACGTTCGGGCATTCCGTCAGCGCCTGGTCGACGGCCGGCTTGAGCGGGCTCGCCGACCCGCGCCGGTATCCACCGTCGGCGGTGATGACCACGCGCGCGTCGGCGTCCTGGATCCGCCCCTTCAGCGCGTCGGCCGAGAACCCGCCGAATACCACCGAATGGGGGGCGCCGATTCGCGCACACGCCAGCATGGCGATCGCCGTCTCCGGGATCATCGGCATGTAGATGGCCACCCGGTCGCCTTTGCGGACGCCCAACTCCGTCAGTGCGTTGGCGGTCTGACACACCTCGCGCTGGAGGTCGGCGTAGGTGATCGTGCGGGTGTCGCCGGGCTCGCCTTCCCAGTGGTAGGCAACCTGATCTCCATGGCCGGCCGCAACATGCCGGTCGACGCAGTTGTAGCTGATGTTGAGCGACCCGCCGACAAACCACTTCGCGAACGGGCGGTCCGACCAGTCCAGCACTTGGGTCCATTCGGAGTCCCAGCTGACCAGGTTGCGCGCTTCCCGCTCCCAGAACGCGACGGCGTCGCCGGCCGCTTCGTCGTAGAGCCCTCGGCCGGCGTTTGCCTGCGCGGCGAAGTCGTCGGACGGCGGGAACCGTCGCTCTTCGTGCAGGAGGTTGGACAAGGCTTCGCTGGTCACGTCGTCGCTCCTTCTGACAAGCGGCTTTCCCGCCTACCTCACCACTGCGCCACCCTCGCCAACAACCCGCGGCGCGGGTCAGCGCGCCCGGCCGGCGGTCTGGTGCACGCGTCCGCGTGGCCTGGCGAACAAGCTTGGCGGTCGAGGCTACCGGCCGCTCTGCTCGGCGTGTGCGCTCGCGGCCATGATGTCGACGAGCTGCTGAGTAAAAGCCGGGAGGTCATCTGGCTTGCGGCTGGACACCAGGTTTCCGTCGACGACGACCTCCTCGTCCACCCAGTTGGCGCCGGCGTTGCGCAGATCGGTCTGAAGGGACGGCCAGGACGTGATGGTGCGGCCACGCACCACGTCAGCCTCGACGAGAGTCCACGGGCCGTGGCAGATCACGGCGACTGGCTTGCCGGCGTCGAAGAAGGACCGGACGAACTCGACGGCTTCCTTGTCAGTGCGCAGGCGGTCGGGATTCTTGGTGCCACCGGGCAGCACCAGCCCGTCGTAGGTCCCGGCGTCCGCTTCTCCGACGGTCTTGTCGACGGGGAACGAGTCACCCTTTTCGTCATGCTTGAATCCCTGGATCTCGCCGGGCTTCAGCGCGACCAGCTCGGGCCGTCCCCCCGCCTCCTCGACCGCGCGCCAAGGCTCGGTGAGCTCGACCTGCTCGACGCCGTCGGTGGCGAGGAACGCGATCGTCCGCCCGGATAGCGACGTTGCCATCGTGTGCGCCTCCTTGTGGCCGGTGCAGTGGGTGGGTTCTTGGTCTCCGCTACCCGCAGACGGCCGCGCGAAACGGCATGGTGGACGTGGTCAATTCCGGTTACGGAGCGAGCGGGTTGCGCGGAAGCAGTGCGTGACATAGGGCAGGGTCAGCCCATCCGGTTCAGCGAAGCGGTCGAACAACTCGCCGACTGCGGCGCAGATGGTGTCCCGTTCACCAGCCGGGCGAATGGCGACGTATGACCGGGACATCACCAGGCCGAGCAATGTGTCCCGGTCGAGCCGTTGGACGTGCCGGAACTGTGCGCTCTCGAACTCGTCGAAGTAGGTGCGCGCATAGCGCAGAGCCGGGGCGACCTCGTCAGGCAAAGCGTCCGTACTGCCGATAGCCCGGGACAGTTCGGCGACCCACGGTGTGGACTCGTCGCGGAGATTCCAAACCAGCGCAAGCCGTCCACACGGTTTGAGCACTCGGGCAATTTCCCGCACTGCCGAAGCGTGGTCGAACCAGTGAAACGCCTGGGCGACGGCCACGATGTCTGCGGCGGCGTCCGGCAACGGGACCGACTCGGCGCTCCCTTCCCGCGCGTCCGCGGCTGGGATGTTTCGCCGGAGAATCGCGAGCATCTGCGGCGACGGATCGACGGCGACGACGGCATGGCCCGCAGCGACCAATGCGGCCGTCAGCTTCCCTGTTCCCGCCCCCAGATCGAGCACCTGATGCGGCGTGGCGCCCACTAGCCACTCAACCGCGGCAGCCGGATATCCAGGACGCGTACGGTCGTAGTCGTCGGCCACCCGGCCGAACACCATCGCCTGCTCGGCTGGCCGGCCGGATCCAGCAGCCACGGAGGCACCCTAATCGTGACGCGATCGGTCAGGGCCGCCAGACGTACAGTGCCGAGGCGTGAGCCCATCGGCCGATCCGTTCGCGGACGTCGCGGCGCTGACCGGGGTCGCGGTTGCCGCAGCACACGCGCGGGACGCCATCGACGCCCTGCTGCGACATCCGACTGCGCGCCACCAGGCGCCGCGGCTGGCGGCTGCATCCGCAGCGGCCGGGGCGAAGGCGTCGTCGCTGATGGACGGCGGAAGTCCAGACATCGTTGGTGACCCCGTCACGCAGGGCGCGTTGCGCACGACGGGGGAGGCGCTTCGGCTGGCAGCGACCTGGCCGCAGTCGCCGGGCCAAGTGCTCGCTCGGCTTCATCTGCTGGCGGCGCGGGACCTCGCTGGGCCCGCAGATCTGGGCCGGCCCCGCCCAGACGCCGACCGGAAGCGCTTGGACCAGCTCCTCCGGCTCGGTTCTGGCAACACCGCAGCGCCCGGGATGGTCGTCGCAGCAATCGTGCACGGCGAATTGATGGCGATGAACGTGTTCGATCCCGGTGGCGGCCTCGTCGCTCGCGCAGCCGAGCGGATCGTGCTAATCGCACGCGGGGTCGATCAGCTGGGTCTCAGCGTCCCCGAAGCAGGCCATCTGGCAGCCGCTCGCGCGTACCAGCCGTTGATCCAGGCGTACGCGTCGGGTCTGCCGGACGCCGTGGGGGCGTGGGTCCGGCACTGCTGCGGCGCGTACGCCCATGGCGCTGATGTCGGCTTGGCACATGCGAGCGGCGCCCCAGGATTATCCGAGTAGGGGCGCCGCCGCTGGCACGTCGAGACGGGTTACCAGGCGTGCAGCTCGTCTGTTGCCCCGGCTGACCCGGGACAACTGCCCGTACATGGGCTGATCGCCGCGTGGGTGCCCATCTGCCGTGCGCGGTCCTTGCGGGCCGTACTGTCTTTCTAGTTGACCGTCTCGGCGTGTCGGAAGGGTTTCGCCAAGATCTTTACGTTGGAGTCCTGCGCGCGCGGTCGCACTGCTCGGTGTCGAAGCGGGCCAGCGCGGCGAGGGCACGGCCGGGGAGGGGGGCGCCATCGGACTGTCGGTCGCCGTCGTCATTCTCGAATCCCAGCCCAAGGTAGACGTCGCTCAGGGTTTGGGTCGCCTCGCAATCGACGATCTCCCAGGTGACGTCCACGGGGTGGACTCCTTGGCCTGGCTCGAACCGCACCGGGAGCGAAGCGTGGATCATCCGGAATCCGGGCGCGGTAGCGGTCAGGTCGGTGAGCGTGAACTGAACGTTCGGGTCGTCAGCATGAATCTGCAGCCGCATGGTCAATGTGTCCGGCCGACTGGATGCCACGACTTCGACCTCGTCGACGAAGGCTCCGATTTGGGCGAACGACCGGCAGGCCGCCGTGTGGACGTCTCGCATGACGCCGGCGACCGGCAATCTCAGGGATATGACGCGCTCACGGGCCGCGGTGCGCACCTGGATCTCGAGAACGTCCGGGTTGACGTAGTCAGTGCAATCGGGAACCGCTCGGACCCGAACCGGGACCCATTGGTCCGAGGGAATGGTGATCGGATGCTCGATGGCGGACTCCGCGATGGTCCATCCTCTCGGACGGATCCAGAGCAGCTCGACCTCCCGAGGGCCGGCGTTGTACAGCGGCACCTGAAATGGGGTTTCCGGTGCGTTGACGAGGAACGGCTCTCCCACGACGAGGTCGACCTCGGACTCGGCGGCAGCGAGATCGGCGGCATCCCGGCGCGCGTTTGCGCCAAGCACCCCCGCGATCAATCCGGCGACGACTGCCAGGACGAGCACCGCCCATTGCCACCACCGTGGCCGGTCGAGATCGTCGTCATCAGCAGGTGGCTGTTCGCCGATGTGCATCGGCGGGAGCGTGGGTGAATCGCCTTGTTCGCGACGCCCCGGTTGGCCGAGATCGAGGATCTCGTCGGGTGGGTCGTCGTATCTGCTCACGACGTCCTGGTACGGCGACGCGACGCGTACCACGCCAGCCCGGCGGCTGCTGCGCCAGCGCCGATAGCGGCCGCGGCAATCGCCGGCCTGGGTGCCTCCCGGATCGACGAGGCGCGTTGGCGAAGCGCGACGGGCTTGGAGAACACCAGGACCGGCCATCCCCGCTCGGCGGCAATCCGTCTCAGCGAACGGTCCGGGTTGACGGCATACGGATGGCCTACCGCCTCGAGCATCGGCAGATCGGTCGCCGAGTCCGAGTATGCGTAGGACCGGGTGAGGTCATATCCCTCCGACTCGGCGAGCTCGCCGATGGCGCCCGCCTTTGCCTCGCCGTAGGCATAGAACTCGATGGTGCCGTCGAACCGTCCATCGTCGCCGACGACCATCCTGGTCGCGACCACCTTGTCAGCGCCCAACATTTCCCCGATCGGCTCCACGACCTCGGCGCCACTCGATGACACGATCACCACATCCCGACCGGCAAGGCGGTGTTCCTCGATCAGCGTCACCGCCTCGTCGTAGACGATCGGGTCGACGATCGTGTGCAGGGTCTCCGCGACGATGTCCTTGACAGTCTGCACGTCCCAGCCGGCGACCAGACCGGACAGGTATTCGCGCATCCGCTCCATCTGATCGTGGTCTGCCCCGCCGACCAGATAGACGAACTGGGCATAGGCACTGCGTAGCACCGCCCGGCGGTTGATCAACCCGCCCTGATAGAAGCTGCGGGAGAACGCCAGCGTGCTCGATTTCGCTATGACTGTCTTGTCCAAGTCGAAGAACGCGGCGTTCCGGCGCACCGGCGCATCGCTCCGAATGGGCGCCCCGGTGGCCACGAGATCGACAGCGACGTCCACCAGAACAGAGGATATGCCGCGATTCGCAGTCAGCGATCGAGATTTAACCGCCGTACGGTTGGTTTCCGAAGGTCAACCTGGGGCACACTGGGAAGTGGCGGCACCCCCCGCCGCTCGGACCCGACCCGCCCCCCTGGTCGGGTCCCCATCACGGCTCCCGTCGCCCCCCGGCGGGGGCCGTGTTTTTGCCCGGCGGGCCGGGTGTCGTTGTCCACAGCGCGCTCGTTCTTGCTGCTCTCGTCCACAATCCGGTGCCGGCCAACTGCGGCCTGCGCGAGTACCGGCGACCGTGGACCTCCCCAGCAGTGGAGGTGCCTCGTGGACAAATCCGTACCGGCGTCGACGGCGCGCAGTCTCGTCCTGACTGCCGACGAAGGTCTGCTCGACGACCTACTGCGGCTTGCTGCAGCAGCTGGCGTCGAAGTCGACGTAGCGCACGATCTGGCGACCGCCCGGCCGCAGTGGCACACGGCGTCGTTGGTCGTTGTCGGCGACGATCAGGCCGAGCAAGCCTCGGCACAGCTGGGCCGTAGGCCCCATGTCGTTCTGGTGGCGATGAACGACCCAGACGTGTGGCGCCGCGGTGTGGGCCTCGGTGCTGAGCAGGTGGTCTTCCTCCCCGACGGCGAGCGCTGGCTGGTCGAACGGTTCGCAGACGCTGCCGAAGGCGCGGGACGCGAGGGCCTGGTGATCGCCGTCACGGGCGGCCGTGGCGGCGCGGGCGCCTCCGTACTCTCGGTGGGCCTGGCCCTGACCAGTGCCCGTCGAGGTCTGTCCACCATGCTGGTTGACCTTGACCCACTCGGTGGCGGCATCGACCTGCTGCTCGGCGCCGAGGACTGTTCCGGCCTACGCTGGCCGGATCTTGCCGAGACTCGTGGCCGGCTTGCCGCGGCGGCGTTGCAATCCGCCCTGCCCGAACGGCACGGCCTCATGGTGTTGTCCTGGGACCGGGGCAGCCTGTCCGCGGTGCCGGCAGCGGCCGTCCACGCCGTCGTCTCGGCGGCTGCGCGCGCCTGCGAGGTCGTGGTGCTCGACCTGCCGCGCCGGGTGGACGAGTCCACCGAGGAGGCGCTCGCCCTGTGCGCCTGTGCCCTACTCGTGGTGCCCGCCGAGGTGCGAGCGGTAGCGGCCGGCGCCCGCGTAGCTCTGCAGCTGACGACGTTGACACCGGACGTTCGGGTCGTGCTGCGCGGTCCGTCACCGTCCGGCCTCGGCAGCGCTGAGGTATCCGACGCGCTCGGCCTTCCCATTGCGGTCGAGATGGACAGCGAGACCCGCCTGCACGAGAAGCTGGAGCGGGGCGAGCCACCCGGCGGGAATGCTCGCGGTCCTCTCGCGGACGCCTGCGAGGAGTTGATCGACGACCTGCTCACACCGGTCCATCGATGGGCGGCGTGACCGCGACAGCCGACCCGGGGCTCATCGAACGGGTGCGCTCCTCGCTGGCGGCCGAGGTGGGCGTACCCACACCCGCTCGAGTGGCTGCGGCATTGCGGAGTGCGGGCGCTGTGCTCGGTGACACCGCCGTTCTCGAGGTCACCGAACTGATGCGTTCGGAGATGACGGGCGCCGGACCGTTGGAGGTGCTGCTCCGCCAGCCCGGTATCACCGACGTTCTGGTCAACGGACCGGACGACGTATGGGTGGATCACGGCGCAGGGCTCGTACGCTCATCTGTCCGGCTCGGCGACGAGACCGCTGTTCGCCGGCTGGCACAGCGGTTGGCCGCCAGCGCCGGTCGCCGCCTCGACGATGCCGTCCCGTTCGTCGATGCTCGTCTGCCGAGCGGTGTCCGACTGCACGCGGTGCTGCCTCCGATCTCCCCTGAGGGCACCGTGATCTCGCTCCGGGTGACTGCCGCCGCCAGCTTCGGCATGGACGACCTGGTGCTCGCCGGCAGCGTGCCAGAAGCATTGGTGTCAGTGTTGGTCGCGCTGGTGCGCTGCAAGGCAGCCTTCCTGGTCACCGGTGGCACTGGCAGCGGCAAGACCACAGTTCTCGGCGCCATGCTCGGCACGGCCGATCCGCACGAACGGATTGTCCTGGTCGAGGACTCTGGCGAATTGCGTCCGGCGCTGCCACACGTAGTGCGGCTCGAAGCCCGTCCACCGAACGTCGAGGGCGCAGGGCAGGTTGGCCTTGCCGACCTGGTGCGCCAAGCATTGCGGATGCGACCGGACCGGTTGGTCGTGGGCGAGGTCCGCGGAGCAGAAGTGGTCGATCTGTTGGCCGCACTGAACACTGGTCACGACGGCGGTTGCGGCACCCTGCACGCGAACTCCGCCGCGGACGTCCCTGCGCGCCTCGAGGCACTCGGCGTGGCAGCTGGCCTGGGGCGCGCTGCCGTTCATGCACAGGCGGTTGCCGCTCTGGACGTGGTCATCCATCTCATCCGGGAGCGGTCCGGCCGCAGGCGCGTTGCCAGCGTCGACCTACTGTCACGTTCGGACCGAGATGAGATGGTCACCGTGCCCGGTTTGGCGGTCGGAGCTGACGCGGAGATCCGTCGCGGCCCTGGGGCGTCGGCACTCGACACGCTGGTGACCGAGGTGGGCGGCGTGCCATGAAGACCGTTGCCGTAGCCATGGCTGGTCTGGCAGCTGCACTCGTCGTTGGTGGCGGCCAGAACCTGCTCCGGGCCCGGCTCGGATGTCCCACGGCTTCGAATGGTCGACCATCCGCATCGACCGGGCGCCGAGCCCGCCGCGGAGTACGCCTCGGGTTGGCGGGTCTCTCGCCGAGGAGTCGGGCTGCCGTATCGGTCGCTGCCGGAGTGGTCACCGGCTTGGCCATCAGCGGGCCGGGGTTGGCCTTGTTGGGAGGGGCGACTGCCGGACTCGTCGTCGCAACCAGACTTCGCGCGATCACCACACGGCGACGACACAACACCGAGTCCACGGTGTCCGAAGCGTGTCTCGCGCTCGCTGCAGAGCTTCGATCGGGTGCGCATCCCCGCCAGGCATTGTCTGCCGTCGCGGCCGAATGGCCGGATCTGTTCGGCGCGGCTGCACGCCGGGCCCAGGTTGGGGGCGAGGTCGCATCGGCACTTCGAGACACGGCGAAGGGTCCGGGGATGGCCGCGCTGTCCGCGGTGGCCGCGGGATGGGAGGTGAGCGAGCAAACCGGAGCGGCTCTGGCGGACGTTGTGACTGCCGTGGCCGACGCGCTTCGAGCGGATTCGGCAGCGCGCCGCGAAGCGGCCGCTCAGCTGTCGTCGGTTCGGGTGACGGCCAGGCTGCTGGCTGTCCTCCCGGTCGGGACCTTGTTGTTGCTTTCTGGGGGCGATGGCGCAGCGATTCAGTTCTTGCTCAGTGCGCCGTACGGCTTGGCCTGTCTCGGTGGAGCCACGTTCCTGGTGGCTTCCGGGCTGTGGTGGATCGACCAGCTGGTCCGCTCCGCGAATACGTCCTCGTGGTCGTGAGCTCGTGGCCGGACTCGCGATGGTGCTTGCGGCTGCCGCCGCGGCGCTCCTGCTGGGGCCGCCGCCGGGCCGCACCCGGCTGCTGGGGCTGGCGTTGCCATCGCAGCGGGCACGGGACGTTCCGGCGCCGATCGACCTGCGGACCCGGAACGGACCGTTCCTCGCTTCCGCGCAGGCCAGAACTGCATCCGCTGTTCTCGTCGGGCTCGCGGGGTGCTGGCTCGTGGGCGGCTTCGGTGGCCTGGCACTAGGGATCGTCCTCGGGTCCGCCGTCTGGCGTGTACTGGTTCGCCTCCAGTCGAGGGCCACTGTTCGCCTGTCGCAGGCCCGCGCGCAGGCGGTTCCGCTGGTGGCGCAGTTGTTGGCGACGGCCGTGGCGGCGGGCAGCCCGCCCGTCAGTGCCACAGAGGTGGTTGCTGACGCCCTCGGCGGCCCGATGGGTGAGCTGCTGCGTTCTGCTGCAGCGTCGGCGCGACTCGGTACGGATCCGGCCGGCGGGTTGCTGCTGCTGCCGCCAGATCCCGACGTGCGTTCGCTAGCCCGCGCCCTCGCGCGGTCGATGACCCGCGGCACGTCACCGGTCAGCGTTCTGGATCGCCTGGCGCACGACGCTCGGGATACCGCCCGCTGGGCTGCCGAGGCGCGGGCCCGATCCCTGGGTGCCCGGGCCGCGGCGCCGCTCGGGTTGTGCTTCCTGCCGGCGTTCGTGCTGGTCGGGATCGTTCCTGTGGTCGCCACGGCGGGTCGTCTACTCCCCTGACCAACGGGTAGGCCAGCCGGTCGGCGCTGGCTCATCCACAGGGAGGGCCCTGGCGGTGTCGTCATCCCCAGACCTGATTTCGGCCCTAGGCCCTTGCCCCGGTCAGCACGAGTCTGACGGCAGCCCCACCGCTGTTGGGGCCCGCACCGGCCGGCAGCCGGGCCTGGGAGGTCACATGTCCCGCATCGTCACAGCCCTGCGTCGGAGCGAGCAGGGCATGACCACCGCCGAGTACGCGGTTGGCACCGTCGCGGCCTGCGGCTTCGGCGGCGTCCTCTACAAGCTGCTCACCAGCGACACCGTCGTCGAGTTGCTCACCAACGTCGTTCGCCGCGCTTTCGACATCCTCGGATGACAACCGTTGTGTCGCGCCGGCGGGGTGCTCCCCGCCGGCGCCGACCGCACGGTGATCCGACCCGCGGCGCGGTCACTGCCGAGATCGCCGCTGCGCTGCCGGCGTTGGTGGTCATCATCATGGCCGCGGTGTGGCTGGTGGTTGTTGCGCTGGCTCAGCTTCGCTGTGCCGACGCCGCGCGTGAAGCCGCGCGTGCCGCCGCCAGGGGCGAGGACACCATGGCGGCTTCTCGGCTGGCGGAGACGGTCGGGCCCGACGGTGCGGATGTGCAGATTCGGATCGACGGCAGCCTGGTGACCGTCGACGTGTCGGCCCTGGTGCCGTTCCCGCTGCCCTTCGGTGACGATCTTCCTGCTCCGACCGTGCGCGCCAAGGCGGCAGCGGTGCTCGAGGCGCCGTGAGCAGCCCGCAGAGGCACTCGGAGCGGGGCGCGGGCTCGATCCTGGTGCTCTGTGCGGCGGCCGTCGTGCTGACTGCCGTGCTCGCCGTCACCACGCTCGCCGCGGGCTACTACGCCCGGCATCGTGCGGCGGCCGCGGCCGACCTTGCTGCGCTGGCCGCAGCCGGGCGGATTCGATCGGGCGATCCGGAAGCTTGCGCACTTGCCCAGTCGGTCGCCGAGGCCAACGGCGGCGTACTCCGTTCGTGCGACATCGAGGGCTGGCAGGTCATCGTGACAGTCGCATCGCAGATCACCGGTCTGGCAGCGTGGCTACCCGACCCGGTACGCCGGGCCCGGGCCGGCCCGACCTCAGTCGGACAGGTCGCGGCTGGAGGGCGGGCCGCCGGACTCGACGTGCCGGTGGGTGGCTCGTATCGCATCACCGCACGGTTCGGCGACCGTGGCCCGCACTGGGCGTCCGGACGACACACTGGGCTCGACTTCGCGGCCGAACCCGGCACACCGGTGCTCGCGGCAGCCGGCGGACGAGTCGTCGCAGCCGGACCCGCTGGCCGCTACGGGAACCTGGTCGTGATTGATCACGGTGGCGGCGTCGTTTCGTACTCGGCGCACCTGTCCGCGGTCATGGTGACGGAGGGCGACATCCTCGCCGTCGGGCAGCAGCTCGGCGCCGTGGGATCGAGCGGTAACGCCACCGGACCGCACCTGCACTTCGAGGTGCGGGTGGCGGGCACGGCCCGGGATCCCGCCGCTTACCTGTCATGGTGGCGTTGACGGACTGCCACGGCTACGCCTCCGGCGCCTCCAGCGGGGCATCTTGCGAGCGAGTGGCGCCCAGGCAGGCGACGACGACACAGCCGATCGCGGTCCATTCGCGGGCGTCGAGCACCTCGCCTAGCACGACCAGCCCAACCAGGGCGGCCGCCACCGGCTCGAGACTCATGAATATCCCGAAGACCTTGGCCGGCATCCGGCGCAGCGCCTCGAGCTCGAACGAGTAAGGAATGACCGAAGACAACAGGCCAATTGCGGCGCCGATCATCAGCACCTCTGGCCGGAGCAGGTCACCGCCGCCGGTGCTGACGCCCACGGGCAGCACGAGCAACGTTGCCACGACACTTGCGATGGCTAGGCCTGACGATCCGGGGAACCGGCGGCCGGTCTGGGCGCTCAACAGGATGTAGCCAGCCCAGGCAGCGGCTGCGAGCAACGCGAAGCCAACACCGGCAGCGGTGACGCTCCCAGAGTCGCCGCGCATGAGCAGCACGACGCCAGCGGCCGCGAGCGCTACCCACACCAGGTCGAGCCACCGACGCGAGAAGGCAATTGCGACCCCGAGCGGCCCGAGGAACTCGATCGTCACGGCGATTCCCAACGGTATTCGCGAGAAGGACTCATAGATCGCGAAGTTCATCGTCGCGAGCGACAGGCCGAAAGCAGCCGCCACGACGAGATCGGTACGCCGCCACGCCTTGGCGCCGACGAGCAACAGCGGCCGGGCGATGAGGACCAGCACGATCGTGGAGGTGGCAAGTCGCAGCGTGACGACTGCACTTGGCGGAAGCTCCTCGAACAGCTTCTTCGCGAACCCCGCGCCCAGTTGTACCGAGACGATGCCAAGCACGACCAGCACCGGCGCTGGCACCGCACCCGGCCGGGTTACCACGGCCGCATGGCCCGCCACGCGTGCCGGTGTCGGGGTGCGGTCAGGTGCTGCGTTCCTCGGTCGGGAAGTCGCGCGGCTGCGTCATCGTGACGTCGTCGACCTCGTCATCTGAGTATCGCTGCGCGGCGGCGGCGTCATCGGTCGAGTCCGGCACCGCTTTGGCGCGACGGCGCAGCTCACGAACCTCCTCGCGGCGTTGCCGCGAGCGGCGTAGTGCCGTACGGAGCAGCACGAGCGCGAGCAGCGCGACCACACCGGTGAGGACACCGGTCAGAAAGACCGTGGCGGTATCCGTGGCGATGCTCACGTCGAAGAACTCCACGGTCACGTCGGCGCTCTGGCCGACGATGGCCGCCACGATCAAGGCGACGGCGGCCGCCAGGAGGAGCAGGGCGATAATGATCATGACGGTTCCCTCGCCTTTCGCTGTGGTGGGCATGGGACCGGTTCGATGAGCGCCTGCGCGAGCACCGCGTCAAGGAGCCGTACCGCCCCGGTCTTGTCGAGTCGTTCGTTACCGTTCCCGCACTTGGGCGACTGTACGCACGACGGGTATCCATCGACATCCGGGCCGCCGCACCATTCTTGCCGTGCCCTCACGCGGTGGCATGCCAACTCGGCAGCCGTGGGCACCTGGGAAGTCTTGCACCGTGGTTGAATGCGACCAGTTGACGGATATGCCAGGAGGTCGAGTGGACCTGTCGTTGTCGACCCGTCCCGATGGTGGGCGAACGGTCGTCGAGGCCGCGGGCGAGATCGATGTCTACACCGCACCCAAGCTGCGCGAACAGCTCACCGAGCTCGTCGACACGGGCCGGCACGACATCGTCGTCGACATGCAGAAGGTTGAGTTCCTCGACTCCACCGGGCTCGGCGTTCTCGTGGGCGGGCTCAAACGGGTCCGCCAACATGACGGCTCGTTACGCCTCGTGTGCAGCCAGGAGCGAATCCTGAAGATCTTCCGAATCACTGGGCTGACCAAGGTCTTCGCGATATACGACGACGTTGCCGCGGCAGTCGCGGCGGACGACTGACGCCCGCCGATCCGTGGCCCTGGTCGAGCTCAGCTTTCCCGCACGGCCGGTACACGTCCGGACCGCACGACAGGTCGCGGTCACGTTGGCCCGGCGGGCCGAGCTGGCCGAGGAAGTCCTGGACGAGATTCGGCTCGCTGTTGCAGAGGCCTGCGGGCTGGTGCTGTCGGTGCTGCACAACAACTCGCGGGACGGGCCAGTCGCCATCGACTTCGATGACAGCGACGGGTACAGCGTCGAGGTTCGCGCCGATGTGCAGCTGCCTGCCGCGACGGGCGCAGCTGCCCTGCAGGTCGTAGCCGAGGCCGCAAACGTCCGTTTCGACGACGCTGCCGAGCTTTCGGCGAACGTCGCGCTGGCTGTGCTGGCCGAACTCGCACCGGTCCTCGATGCGACGACATCGGCGCAGGGTTTGCGGCTTTCGTTCAGCTGGCCGACGGTGCCAATTTTGGGGCCGGTGAGCCGGACTGCGTAGAATCCGGGACCAGTTGGGCCGGGCGATCGTCCGGTCCTGGGTCGTCAACCACCAGCCGGCTCCCGCTTGCGAAACTTCGCGCGCGGGTACCGGGCATTTGTCGCCGACCCAGACCTGGCACGTCGAGGAGGACGAATGACGGGGCTGACCCGGGCTCAAGAAGCCGGTTCGGCGATCTCGCTGTCGGGCAGCAACATCAGCTATGTCGTCGTGGTGGCGCTGGTGGCGATCGCGGCGTTGGTGATGGCGGGACTGTTCCGTCGCGAGGTGCTCACGGCGGGCGAGGGCACCGAGCGGATGAAGGCGGTAGCGCTGGCCATCCAGGAAGGCGCGGCCGCATACCTCTACCGGCAGTTCAGAACGCTGGCCCCATTCGTGGTGTTGGTCTTCGGCCTGCTGTTCCTACTCCCAGGAGACGGCGACGTCCGGTTCGGGCGGTCGCTGTTCTTCGTGTTGGGGGCGATGTTCTCGGCCACCATCGGTTACTTCGGCATGTCACTAGCGGTCCGCGCCAACGTGCGGGTCGCGGCCGCAGCGCGCGACGAGGGGCGTGATCCCGCCATGCGGATCGCGTTCCGAACCGGCGGCGTCGTCGGTATGGCCACCGTCGGTCTTGGACTGCTCGGCGCGGCAACCGTCGTACTGATCTACAAGAGCGACGCGCCCACAGTGCTGGAGGGCTTCGGCTTCGGTGCGGCCCTGCTCGCGATGTTCATGCGGGTCGGTGGCGGCATTTTCACCAAGGCGGCCGACGTCGGTGCCGATCTGGTCGGCAAGGTCGAAGCCGGCATCCCGGAGGACGACCCACGGAACGCGGCTGTGATCGCTGACAACGTTGGCGACAACGTCGGCGACTGCGCTGGCATGGCCGCAGACCTCTTCGAGTCCTACGCGGTGATGCTGGTCGCGGCGCTCATCCTGGGCAAGGCCGCCTTCGGGGCGGAGGGCCTGGTGTTCCCGCTGGTTGTCCCGGCTATCGGCGCGTTGACGGCGGTGTTGGGCATCTACCTCACCCGGCCACGCGCCGGCGAGAACGGCCTGCGGACGATCAACCGCAGTTTCTATGCATCCGCTGTGGTTTCAGCGATTCTCTGCTCCCTGGCCGCATACGCGTATCTGCCCGGCTCCTTCCTCGAGCTCGACGGCGGCGTCGAGCATGACGGGGACCCGCGGTCACTCGCCGCCCTCGCCGTGATCATCGGGATCGTGCTGGCCGGGATCATCCTCTGGCTCACCGGGTACTTCACCGGCACGAACCGGCGACCGGTGCGAGATGTCGGCCGAACCTCGCTGACCGGGCCGGCGACGGTCATCCTGTCCGGCGTAGCGCTAGGGTTGGAGTCGGCGGTCTACACCGCGTTGATTATCAGCGCAGCCGTCTACGGGGCCTTCCTACTCGGCGGCGGCTCGGTGGTTCTGTCGCTGTTCCTCATCGCGCTTGCCGGTACCGGTCTGCTGACGACAGTCGGCGTGATCGTCGCCATGGATACATTCGGGCCGATCAGCGACAACGCTCAGGGCATCGCGGAGATGTCCGGCGACGTGACCGGCGAGGGTGCCCAGATCCTCACCGAGCTCGACGCGGTCGGCAACACCACCAAGGCGATCACCAAGGGAATCGCGATCGCGACGGCTGTCTTGGCCGCCACGGCGCTGTTCGGCTCGTACAACGACGCCGTACGAGCGACTCTGGCCGAGGCCGGCGTCGCGGCGGCAGACGCCGGTACTGCCTTCCTGCGGACGGTGGACGCGCCCAACATCCTGGTCGGCATGTTGATCGGGTCCGCGGTCGTGTTCCTTTTCGCCGGCCTGGCGATCAACGCGGTCGGCCGGGCGGCGGGTGCGGTCGTGTTCGAGGTGCGCCGCCAGTTCCGTGAGATCCCGGGGATCATGGAGGGCACGACTAGGCCGGAGTACGGCAAGGTCGTCGACATCGTCACCCGCGACTCGCTGCGCGAGCTGGCGACGCCGGGGCTGCTGGCCGTCGCTGGCGCCGATCGCCGTCGGCTTCGGCCTCGGGGTCGGGCCGCTGGCCGGATATCTCGGCGGTGCGATCGCGACCGGCACGCTGATGGCGGTCTTTCTCGCCAACTCCGGCGGCGCCTGGGACAACGCCAAGAAGCTGGTCGAGGACGGCCACGCACGGCGGCAAGGGCTCGCCGGCGCACGAGGCGACAGTCATCGGCGACACGGTCGGCGACCCGTTCAAGGACACCGCCGGCCCGGCGATCAACCCGCTGATCAAGGTCATGAACCTGGTCTCGGTGCTGGTAGCACCCGCGATCGTCGCGATGTCGGTTGGCGCCGGAGCCAACGACCGGCTGAGGTACTCGATCGCTGGCGGCGCCGTCCTGGTGATCATCGTGGCGGTGTGGTTCTCCAAGCGGCGGACGGTCGCGCTCGACACGTACGACCCGGGTGCGACCAGCCCGCCCCCCGCGGCCATCGAGCCGGCACCGACGGTCGACCAGCCGGCGCGCGACGTCGAGCCCCGCAAGTCTCGAACAACCTGAAGGCAGCTAGCGAGTTGTCAGGGTGTGGGGGAGCTGCGGCCCGGGCCAGCGGTCGTGCGGGCCTGACAAGTGGGTTGGCGGCGCTCGTACTCGTGCTCGTGGGCTGCACGTCAACCGAGCCGGCGGCGGCGCCCACCTCACCGCCGACAACCTCACAACCGCCGCAGACGCGAATGCCTGCCGAGACGCCGATTCCAACACCAACACCAACGCCGACGCCGGCCGTGTTCGACCCGGCCGCCGCATTTGCAACGGTCGAGCATCTCGCGACGGAGATCGGCCCTCGGGAAGCCGCATCTGCGGCTTTCGACGAGGCGGTGAAGTACGTCCAGTCCCGGTTCGAGTCGCTCGGATACCGGGTGACCACCATGCCGGTGCCGGTGCCGGCAGGCGACTCCTGGGGCGTGCCGGTGGGGGCTGGCACATCAGAGAACGTCATCGCCGATCCGCCCGGCTTCGACCCTGCCCAACCACACGTGGTGATCGGCGCACACCTGGACACGGTTGCCGTCGCGCCAGGTGCCGAGGACAACGCCTCCGGGGTCGCAGTCGTCCTCGAGCTTGCCCGCATGGCGGCTGAGGAGCCCACGCCGGTGCCAGTCCGGTTCATCGCGTTCGGTGCCGAGGAGCCTCGCGGACGTGGCGACGACCTGCATCACTTCGGTTCGCAGGACTACGTGGCCGCATTGTCCGCCGGGGGACGACGGGCCGTCGAGGCAATGGTCGCCCTCGACCGGGTCGGCGTGCCCGCGAACGCGGTGCCGGTCAGCATGGGCGGAACTGGGACCACTGCGGTCATGGAAGCGTTGCTTGCGGCCGCCGACCGCGCCGGCGTTCCGGCCCGAGAGGACGACCAGAACCGGGCAAGCGACCACTGGTCGTTCGAGAAGGCCGACATCCCGGCTGCCCGTCTCGGCAGCGTGCCGTATGCGGCCTACCACTCGGCAGACGACCTACCGCCTGTCGTCGATTCTCGTC
Organism: uncultured Actinomycetota bacterium; assembly: GCA_963794465.1. Classification (GTDB taxonomy): domain Bacteria; phylum Actinomycetota; class Actinomycetes; order Jiangellales; family Jiangellaceae; genus JACVRX01. Next base: position 48,397 of record CAWCED010000033.1, read on the forward strand.
AGCTGAACCGCGTCGGCACGATCATGTGGACCTGGCTGCAGACGTTCTGACTTCAGGGTCGTCCAACACGCTTGCGCACATGGTGTCGCCGAGCCAGCGTTCGTACTCGTCCAGCGACCAATTGCGATCGACGGTGAGCCGGTGGAACAGTTCGGGCGCTGTCAACGCCCATAGCAGGGCACCCGCCCGCTGTTCGTCGAGTCCTGGCTTCAAAGCCCGCAGCTCCTCGAGCCGTCGCGCCATGTGGCCGGTGCCGATGGTCCGTTCCGTGTCAGTCGTGGCAACCAAAACCGCAAGGTCGGGATCGCCGGCGGCGGCACCGGCAATCAGCACGGCGTGGACAGCGCCAACGCGCTCGGCGATCTGTCGACCGATTCGTGCGTACATCGCCAGGGCCCGCCGTGGGTCGGTCTCGCGCGCAAGCTCCTGAAATGCCGGCCGCTTGGCCATCGGAACCGGTTCGTCGTCGCCGGCCAGGCGAACGTCGTACAACTGCTTGGCGAGCGCGGCCTTGGTACCGAACGCGTTGTAGACCGTTTGGGCCGATACTCCTGCGCGCCGCGCAATGTCGGCGACGCTGGACCGGCCGTAGCCGCGGTCGAGGAACAGCTCTTCGGCTGCAGCCAGGACGCGCCGCTGGGTGTCGCGGGCCTGCTCCTCACGCAGCGGACTTCGATAGGGCCGTTGCGCGGAAGTACCCATTGACTTTATACTCACTAAATCCAAGTAGGAGTGACTAAACTCAAAGCATACCGGAGGAACCGTGCACACCTTGGTTCGGCGCGGCTATCGCGCTTTTGAAACCGGTCTCGTCGACGACGTCGCGGACTACGTTCACGAGGATTTCGTCAACGACGAAGCCGTCAATGAACCACCTGCCGCTGCAGCCGGCGGTCCGCGAGGCTTTGCAACCACCGTGGCGTGGCTTCGCATGGCTTACAGCGGGCTCGATTTCACTGAGCACGAGTTCATGCAGGACGGGGATCGGTACGTATCTGTCGTGACGATGCACGGAACCCACACTGGTCCGCTCGTCATACGCAACGGTGATCGCCACGTCGTGCTGCCGCCGTCGGGACGGCGGTTCGCACACCAGCAAGTGCACGTTGGCCGGGTTGCCGACGGCAAGCTCGTCGAACACCGAGCTGTCCGTGACGACTTCGGTCTTCTGCAGCAACTCGGCTATGCCCCGCCCACCCTCCGCGCACTCGTCCGCCAGCTCCGCTGGGCCGTCAGCGGCCGACGTCACGCTGCCATCGCGGCGTTTGAGCAACTCGAGCCCGCTACTCGAACACCGGCGCGCTCGGTCGCCGCGATGGACTGAGGTGCGAGGGCGGTCTCCGGGACTCTCGCAAGCCGACGCAGCCAGCGGCGCCAAGCACCAGCACGCCGGCAACGACGCCGAACGCGGCGACGAACGAGTAGTTCTCGGCCAGCCGTCCGAGCACCAGTGCTGCAACGACACCGGACAGCTGCAACATGAGCGACTGCACCGAAAGCACCGTTGCCCGCTGTTCGGAACCAGTTGACCCGTGGGTGATGTCACTGACGAGCGGCTCACTGATTCCGAGCAGGACGTAGAGGGCCACGTAGGCGGTCGCTGCGAGCACGAAGCCCGGCGCAGCGATGCCTAGCGCTGCGACCGCGGCGAGCAGTGTCGCAAGCCCGATGGTGCGTCCCGGCGAACGCAGCAGCCTGGCCATCGCGGGGGCGATGGTCGAGCCGGCCGAGGTCCCGAAGAAGGCCAGCGTGACCAGGATCGAGTAGGGGCCGGCTGCTGCGTCCTCACCACCGAGCAGCTGAGCAAATGACACGGGGGAGAGCAGCTCGACGCCGGCGAGCGTCACCCCGAGGCAAGCAGTGAGCAGGGTCATCCGGCGGAGGGCACCAGGTCGAACAGCAAGCGTGACACCGAGGCGGATGGTGGCCGGAACTCGTACGAGAACGGTACTGAATCGGGGATGCGGGTCGCGGGGGTGCCCGCGTACCCAGCGCGTGATGGCCGCAGCGGAGAAGACCGAGATCGCGGCACTGACCAGGAACGGCACAGACAGGCTTACTACAGCCGCATCGGCGGCCGGCAGCGGCACCAGGGACACGATGGCCCCACCGGCCAGCGCCCCGAGTCCTAACGCCGCGGCCTCGACGGCACTTCCCCGGGCCAAACCGGGTTTGAGATCAGCTTCCGGGTCAACCGCGTGTACGGCGTCCACGTACCAGGCCTGCAATGGCCCGGAGTCGAGCGCCCGAGCCAGCCCTCCGATGATCGAGCCAAGCGCGAGCACCGGCAGAGTCTGGCCCAGCCCGTGCAGGACGGCGCTGGCGGCAAAAAGCACCGCCGCTGCCATCAACACTGGGCGCCGGCCGATCACGTCGGCCAGACCGCCGGTCGGCAGCTCGCACAGCGCGGTGGTGAGCCCGTAGCAAGACACCAGAATCGAGATCTCGGCAAGGTCGAGACCCCGGGCCCGGAACAGCAGCACCATCACCGGAATGACCAGCCCCACCGGGAACCACCGCAGCGCCGCTAGCACCAGATAGTGGCGGCGCACCGTGACGAGTTCGGCGGCGCTCACCTGACAACATCCTTAGTGGGAAACGCGTGCAGGTAGACGGCAACGCGCTCGGCCTCGGGGTCCTCGGCTGGGCGCTGATGCTCGGCAAACCGCGCGACGACCTCCCACAGCTGGTGGGACAACTGCTGAAGATCCTCCGGACCCAGGCGCAGGATGACATCGGAGTCCTGGGCCGCCTGGACCCACTCGCGCGACCAGTTCGGGCGCCCCGCGTACCACTCCTGCAACTGGTCGACCATCCATCGGATCCGCTCCCGGTCCAGCACCCGCAGCGCAGACCGGCTCGCACCATCGCCCATGAAGTCCGCGACGTCCCAGGAAGAGAGCTCGTGCGCCGCCCGCCAACGCTTCTCTCGCCGGGTCTGTTGCTCCTCGTCCTCGACCACAAACCCGTACCGGGCGAGCTGGCGCAGGTGGTAGGACGTCGCACCGCTGGACTCGTCGAACCGCCGGGCGAGCTCGGAGGCCGTCGCGGGGCCGTCAACACGGAGTGCCCCGAGCAGCCGGGTACGCAACGGATGAGTCAGGGCGCGCAGCGTCGCGAGGTTCTCGACGCGCTTGCGGGACAGAGCAGCCATGCCTTCAGGCTAGACCACAAAGAATATTTTGCAAAGGGTTCTTTGCAATCTAATGTGCTGGACGTATCAGAACGGGTCGTTGCGGGCTCTCTACGTAGACCTGGAAAGGAGCTGCTTCAGATGAGCCACGGTGAGGCCGATGCCGGCCAGTTGACGCCACGATCGAGGTTCTATGACGAGGGGCGCTTCGGCCGCCTCTTCCCGACGCTGCCGCCCTTCGCTGCGGATACGCCGCTGATCCGCGACGCGTTGCTGGAGCTCGGTGCGCCCGCAGGAGCGATGGACGCGGGGGACGACCTATCCGACCCGGTCACGCTCATCACGGACCCGGCCAAAAGCGTCAACAACCCGAACAACCCCACGATGACGGCAGGCTTCACCTTCCTCGGCCAGTTCATCGACCATGACATGACGTTCGACCCCACGTCGAGCCTGGCTCGCCGGCAGGACCCGGAGTCGATCCGGAACTTCCGGATCCCCGCGCTCGACCTTGACAGCATCTACGGCGGCGGCCCCAACGCATCGCCGCAGCTCTACGACCAGACTGTCGACGGCGGCCGCACGACGTTCCTCACTGAGGAGATCCCCGGTTCGGAACTCGTTTCCATCGACGGCAGCGTTCGCCACGATCTGCCGCGCAACAGTCAACTCGTCGCGCTGGCCGGTGACCCCCGGAATGACGAGAACATCATCGTCTCCCAGATGCATCTGGCCCTGCTGCGCTTCCACAACGCCGTCGTCGAGGACGTCAAGGACGAGCTCGGGCCGGGCTTCACCGTCGACGAGATCTTCGCCGAGGCGCAGCGGACGGTCCGTTGGCACTACCAGTGGCTGATCGTGCACGAGTTCCTGCCCGCGACGGTAGGCCAGGACATCGTCGATGACGTGCTGGAGAACGGGCTCGAGCACTACAACTGGCGCAACGACCCTTTCATCCCGGTCGAGTTCTCGGTAGCGGCATATCGGTTCGGCCATTCGCAGGTGCGGCCCAGCTACCGGGCCAACTTCGGCACCAGCGCCGTCGACCCCGCCCTGCAGTTCTTCGCTTTGCTCTTCGACCCCGCAGCGACTAGCCCGGCAGACCCGGCGGATCTGCGCGGCGGGCGGCGGGCCGCGCGTCGGTTCATCGACTGGCAGACGTTCTTCGACTTCGGTGACGGGCGGTCGCGACCCAACAAGAAGATCGACACCACGCTCTCGACGGTCTTGTTCGAACTGTTGGGCCAACCCCCCGCGACCGCGACCTCCCTCGCGACCCGGAACCTGCTGCGCAACCTCACCATGAAGGTGCCATCGGGCCAACGCGTGGCCCGGGCGATGAAACTGCCCGAACTCGGACCCGGCGATCTGACCGACCTCAAGGACCTCAGCCTGCACCAGCGCACTCCGCTGTGGTTCTACATCCTGCGGGAGGCCGCGGTGATGGCCGACGGTGAGCACCTCGGTCCGGTCGGTGGCCGGATCGTCGCGGAGGTGATCGTCGGGTTGATCAAGGGCGACCGAAGCTCATACCTCCGCCAGGACCCTGATTGGACGCCAACGTACGGTTCGGGTGACGACTTCGGCATGGTCGATCTGCTATCCGTCGCAGGAGTCGTCGCGACGATCGCATGAGCCATCAGCTGCGCTCCGGGAACAGGCGCAGCTGCCTGCCGAGTTGACACAACCGGCCGGTCAGGCCGCACACTCACCCTCGACGTACCTGCGGGGAGCTTGCCCCGCGATCCACACAAGGAGCTTCCCTGTTGACCCGAACCACCGACGCCCCGCGCCGCCTGGTCATCGTCGAGTCGCCTGCCAAGGCGAAGACGATCGCCGGGTTCCTCGGCCGTGGGTATGTCGTCGAGTCGTCGTTCGGGCACATCCGTGACCTGCCGTCGAAGAAGACCGACGTCCCTCCCGCCCAGCGCGACCGGTTCGGCGACCCCGTCGGTGTGGACGTCGAGGGTGGCTTCGAGCCGCTGTACGTCGTCCCGCCCGGACGCGCCAAGGACCAGGTCCGCAAGCTGAAAGCCGCGCTGAAGGACGTCGACGAGCTACTGCTCGCAACCGACGAGGACCGCGAGGGCGAGGCGATCGCCTGGCACCTGCGCGAGGAGCTGCGCCCGAAGGTCCCGGTTCACCGCATGGTGTTCCACGAGATCACCTCCGACGCGATCCACGAGGCCGTCGAGCAATCCGCGGGACATCGACGAGGACCTCGTAGACGCGCAGGAAACTCGCCGCATCGTCGACCGCCTCTATGGGTACGAGGTCTCGCCCGTGCTGTGGCGCAAGGTCATGCAGGGCCTGTCGGCCGGCCGCGTGCAGAGCGTGGCGACCCGGCTGGTCGTCGACCGCGAGCGGGAGCGGATGGCGTTCCGGTCTGCCGAGTACTGGGACCTGACCGCGACGCTCGACACCGGCACGTCCGACGAGCCCAGCGCTTTCGACGCACGGCTGAGTTCGCTCGAAGGCGCTCGGGTAGCGACGGGCCGGGACTTCGATTCGCTGGGCCGGCTGAAGGCGCGGTCGTCGTCGGTCATCGTGCTGGCCGGCGAGCGTGCCCGAGCACTTGCCGGGTCGCTGCGCGACGTGCCGTTCCGCGTGCTCTCGGTCGAGGCCAAGCCGTACCGCCGCAGTCCCTATGCGCCGTTCCGCACGACCACGATGCAGCAGGAGGCTGCTCGCAAGCTGGCGTTCGGCGCTGCGCGGACGATGCAGGTGGCCCAGCGGCTGTACGAGGGCGGCTACATCACCTACATGCGGACCGACTCGATCACGTTGTCCGACGCGGCTGTGGCGGCCGCTCGCGCTCAGGTCGCCGAGCTCTACGGCGCGGAATACCTGCCCGAGACGCCGCGCCGATACACCAGCAAGGTCAAGAGTGCGCAGGAGGCACACGAGGCAATCCGGCCGGCGGGGGAGACGTTCCGGACGCCCGGCCGAAACGGGGCTGTCGGGCGATGATTTCCGCCTGTACGAGCTGATCTGGATGCGCACGGTCGCCTCGCAGATGCGCGACGCCGTTGGTCAGACGCTTGCCGTGCGAATCGGCGCGACGGCATCGTCAGGCGAAGCGGTCGAGTTCAGTGCCTCGGGCAAGACGATCACGTTCTTCGGCTTCATGAAGGCCTACGTCGAGGGCGCCGACGACCCAGAAGCAGAGCTGGACGACCGAGAGCGGCGGCTGCCGCCGCTGCGCGAGGGCCAGGTACTGACGCGCAACCGCCGTCGCTGCCGAAGGCCATTCGACCAAGCCGCCGGCCCGGTACACCGAGGCCACGCTGGTCAAGGAACTCGAGGAACGTGACATCGGCCGGCCCTCGACATACGCGTCGATCATCCGGACGATCCTGGACCGCGGCTATGTGTTCAAGAAGGGCACGGCGTTGGTGCCGTCCTGGCTCGCCTTCGCCGTCGTCCGGCTGCTCGAACAGCACTTCAGCTGGCTGGTCGACTACGAGTTCACCGCTCGCATGGAGGACCGGCTCGACGAGATCGCTGCCGGACGAGCGAAGCGGGCTGCCGAGCTGGCACGGTTCTGGAGCGGTGGCGACGGGCTCGAGGGGCTCAAACACCTCGTCGACAACCTCGGCGAGATCGATGCTCGTGAGATCTCCTCATTCCCCCTCGGCGACGGGATCGTCCTGCGCGTCGGGCGCTACGGGCCGTACGTCGAGGATGGCGACGGCAACCGCGGCAGCGTCCCAGCCGATCTGCCTCCTGACGAGCTCACCGTCGAGCGGGCCCGGGAGCCGCTCGCCGCGGGCAACGGCGACCGAGAACTGGGCGTGAACCCGGCGACCGGGCGGATGGTCGTGACCAAGGCCGGGCGGTACGGGGCCTACGTCACCGAGGTGCTGCCGGAAGATACGGCTGCGGGTGAGAAGGCTCCGACCGCCTCGCTGCTGGCGTCGATGTCGCTGGACACGCTGACCCTCGACGACGCACTGCGGCTGCTAGCCCTACCGCGGGTCGTCGGTACCGACCCCGCCGGTGCGGAGATCGTCGCGTCCAACGGCCGATACGGGCCGTATGTGAAGAAAGGCGCGGATTTTCGGTCGCTCCCGGACGAGGAGTCGATCTTCACAATCACCGTGGACGAAGCGGAGAAGCTGTTCGCGGAACCCAAGGGGCGGCGCGGCCGAACCGTCGCTGCTACGCCTCTGCGGGAGCTCGGGACCGACCCGGCGAACGGTCGGCCGTTGGTGGTCAGGGACGGCCGCTTTGGCCCGTACGTCACGGACGGCGAGACGAACGTGACCGTTCCCCGCGGGATCGGCGTCGACCAGCTGACCCTCGACCGGGCGGTGGAACTCATGGCGGAGAAGCGGGCGAAGGGTCCGGCTCCGAAGAAGCGCGGTCGATCTCGCTCCTGACTCATTCCGAGCCGTCTGCTCGAGGCTGAGCGGCCGACTGGCGAGATTGTCAGACAGCGCTCACTACGCTGGCGAGATGTCCAGCGGCACCGGCGTGTTCATCGCGTTCGAGGGCGGCGAGGGGGCCGGCAAGTCCACCCGCGCGCTCGCGCTCGCGGGCCGACTCCGCGCGGTCGGGCACGATGTCGTGCTGACCCATGAGCCGGGCGACTCACGGATCGGGCCGCTGATCCGTGCGATTCTTCTCGACCCAGCCAACGCTGGCCTCGATGCCCGCGCCGAGGCATTGCTCTACGCCGCCGACCGGGCCGAGCACGTCGCATCGGTTGTCCGCCCGGCACTCGACCGCGGGGCCGTGGTCGTCACCGACCGGTACATCGATTCATCGATCGCCTACCAGGGCGTCGCACGCGGGCTGGGAGCCGAAACCATCGCCGACTTGTCGCGGTTCGCGACCGGCGGCCTGTTGCCCGACCTCACCGTGGTGCTCGACCTGCCGCCCACCGTTGGTAGTAGCCGGTTGGCCAGTCCGGCCGACCGGCTCGAGGCCGAGCCGCACGAGTTCCACGCCAGAGTGCGCCGGGCGTACATCGACCTAGCCGGCGCGTCGCCGGAGCGGTACCTGGTCGTCGACGCAACGCTTCCCGAAGTGCAGGTCGACGCCACGATCCTCGACGCTGTCAAGACGCTGGGGTTGCTGTGAGCGTCTGGGACGCCGTGGTCGGGCAGAACGTCGTGCCGGAGTTGCGGCGAACCGTCGCCGACGCCAACGCCGTCCTCGCTGACGACATGGGCGCGGGATCGGCGATGACGCATGCTTGGCTGTTCACGGGCCCGCCGGGGTCCGGTCGGTCCGTCGTCGCCCGGGCATTTGCCGCTGCCCTCGAATGTCCCGACGGCGGCTGCGGAGTGTGCGCCGAGTGTCGTGACGTCCGCAACCGAACCCATCCCGACGTCGCCGACGTCGTCACCGACGGCCTGTCGATCAAGATCAAGCAGATCCGCGACCTGGTTCCGCGGGCAGCCTTGCGGCCGTCGCGCGGACGCTGGCAGGTCGTCGTCGTCGAGGATGCCGACCGGCTTGGCGAGGACGCCGCCGACGCGATCTTGCTTTCACTGGAGGAACCACCACCGCGTACGGTCTGGATGCTCTGCGCCCCGACTCCCGAGGACATCGTCCCGACGATTCGGTCCAGGTGCCGGGTTGTGACGTTGCGGACCCCGCCGTATGACGAGGTCGCTGCCCACCTCGTCCGGACCGTCGGGGCCGACCCGCAGCTCGCCGAGTTCGCCGCCAGGGCCGCGCAGGGCCACATCGGCCGCGCCAAGGCGCTTGCGACCGACGAGGAGGCCCGGGCCAGGCATCGTGAGGTGCTCCGACTCCCGTTCGCGCTCGCTGACCTCACGACCTGCCTCGACGCTGCCGCGGCGTTGGTCGAGGCTGCCAAAGCGGACGCCGAACGACACTGTGACGAGATGGACACCCGAGAGGCCGACGAGCTCAAACAGGCGCTCGGCGCTGGAGTGACCGGTCGCCGACCACGGGCGCTGGATGCCGCAGTCAAGGAGCTCGAGCGGGAGCAGAAGCTGCGCCGTACCCGAGTGCAGCGCGACTCGATGGACCGGGCTCTGGTCGACGTGCTTACACTCTATCGAGACGTGCTGGTCTGCCAACTCGACGCTGGTGTCGAGCTGGTCAACGAGGAGGTTCGACCGTCCATTGACCGGCTGGCCGCAGCGTCGACGCCGGAGTCGACACTGCGGCGGATGGAGGCCGTCGTCGCCGCTCGTGAGGCGCTCGAGGCCAATGCCGCACCGCTGCTCACCTTGGAGGCTATGGCGCTGTCGCTGCGGGAGGGGTAGCCGTCAATCAGCTGGCGATACTGATTCGATCCCGCTGAGGCTGAACATGCGTTCGGCCTGACGCAGATGGCACCACGCCTCGATGACACCGCCCAGCAACGAGAGGTCGCTGATGACGCGCGAGGTTCGGCTGCCGTTCTGGTCGACGTAGTCGATGTGCACCGCTGCTCGGTGGTCGATAGCGTGGCTCAGCACGCGCAGCTCGTGTGACGCGAGCCGGGTGGGAGCGTCGACCAAGCGTTTCATCGTCAACGACTGGCTGCGCGGTGGTGCCGCCGAGTCGGGCTTATCGAGCAAGGCTTGCGCGAGCGCCACAGGATCGTCCCGCGCTGGTTTCGCGTCGTCTTGCCGTGGTTGCGCAGACGTTCGGCGGCTCACCAGATCGGCGGTATCGGCAGTTCCCGGCGCGGTTGGCTGCGGCTGCCTCCGCCGTGCATATGGTTCGACGACAACGTCACCGGCCGTGGTGAGCCGCACCGGCGCATATCCCATTGAGCGCAGGGCATCGACGGTCGCCATGACCGACTTGCTGCTCGCCAGGACCGTTGGTGCGAGCGTTCGAAGACCGAGGCCGCGCAGCCTACGATGAGCGGCGATCTCGGCGAGCAGTGCTTCGGATGCCGAAACGATGCAGCACGCGACCGGACGGACGGCTACTTCACCGTGGCGGCGCGCAACGTCCCTCACCAGGTAGTCCAGCGGTTGGGGAAGGGCCTGGAGAGCGACGGCCGTGAGGTCCGCCAGCAGGTCCTCGGCGCGCCCACCGGCGTCGAGGTACCGCCGGACGCTCTCGCGGGTGAACCGCCAGACATGGGCACTGCCCCGGGCTTCGCGATCGGCCGCTGAATCGAGCAGGTCGCCAAGAGACGGGGCCGGCGCGCCAGCCACCAATGCCGTCAGGTCGGCCTGAAACGTGGCATGAGCAGTGGCGGCGGGCAGCAATGTGCTCGCGGCACTGAGCACAGCGTTGTGATCGCCGCCGAGCAGTGCTCGACCAAGAGCCGTCACGGCGCCATGAGCGACCAGGCCGAACGCTTCGGCTTCCCACCAGCAAGCGGCTGCCTGGACGTCGAGGTCCGCCACTGGGTAGGCGAGCGGGCGCTCCCAGCACACATCGGCGAGCAGGCTCTCGAGTGTGCCGACGCCGATGCCGGCCGGGCATCTCGATGCCTGCTCCAGGAGGGCGTGCCGCAGCCGCTTCACATCAGGTCTTGGGAACATCCGGGCCAGGGCGGGTTCGGGCTTGCCGCCGCCGGCATTCGAGCGTCCGCTCACAGGCTGCTCGATGCTCCACCACGCCTCGATCAGCTCGCCGTACCGAGCGCCGGGAGGCAATTCCCGCCAGTCGTCATAACGGTGCGTCGGGACGACGCCGTCGTCTGACGGGGCGATCAGCCCACCGGCTCGAGAGGTCTCCAGCGCCAGCACCACGGCGCGTTCGTCAACCTTGGCCACCTTCGCCAGCCTCCGGACCTCGCGTACTCCGACACCACCGGTCCGCAGCATCGCTGCCGGAGAGGTCCCGAGCGTGTCCATGACGGACGACGCCACGTCGAGTGTCGCAGCGGCAGCCGCCGCACTCTCACGTTCGATAGAGCCGCTGTTGACTGGCGTTGTCACCACCGTCGGTCGGTTGGTGTTCGGTACCGGTCGCCAGTCCGGGCCCCGTAACGCCAAACCGACCTCGCGCGGCATCTGCAGAACATCCCATGCGACCGGAAGCAGCAGCGCATGGCCGACGGCCCAACCGACGTCGGACCGCCCCAGGTTTCTACCGGCCCACCACAGCGCACTCGCGGTCTCGGGATCAACGAATACGTTCGGCCCGTCCCAAGTCGCGAGGTCAAGCAGCTTGGCAACTGCCGCGGGTGCCGCTGCGGCGAGGGCAACGATCCGGTCGGTTGTCAGCCGTGCGGCAATGACCTCGTGCGTCTTCTTGCGGCTGGACTGCTGTCCCACTCGAAGCGTCTGGGAAACCAGATCCAACTGGTTCGCTGGTAGCTGGCCGAGGAGGCTGCGAAGGCCGCGGCCGAGGTCCAGCGGCTGTGGCCAGGACGCTCGAACGCCACCGGCCGGCTCGATCCGCGCATCGGCCTTCGATCCGGACTCCCACACCAGGCCCCTGCGCATCAACTCCGACAGCGCGTCGTCCAATGCCGTCGACCCGAAGAGCTCGCGCAGTCGGTCAGCGGGCATACCGTTGTACGCAACCACGATCTCGGCAAGTTGCAGAGCCACGGCATCGACATCGGCCAACGCCGTGCTCGCCGAATGTGCAGTGGTCAGTCGCGCCGAGAGCTCGTCCAGATGCGTTGGCGCTGGTCGGGCGGCCGCATCTGGTCGCAGGCGCAGCAGCTCCGCGAGGCCGTCCGGGCCGAGCGACCGCAGCCATGCGGTGTAGGTCACCGGGACATCCTGCCCTGCTGGCCGTTCCGCGTAAGGTGGCAACGTGGGCATGGTCATGGCCGTCGCCTTCACCCGGTACGGGCGCCTGTACTACCTCGACCCGGGTGAGCACACTCCTCGGGTGGGGGACAAGGTCCTCGTCCCCACCGATGACGGCCCCGAGGTCGCGGAGTGTGTGTGGTCTCCGCAGTGGGTCACCGACGACATCGGTGGCCTGCCAGAATGCGCAGGAATCGCCACCGAGGAGCACCTCGACCGCGACGAGCGCAACCGACGGCGCCGAGCCGAGGCGCGAGTCGTGGCGCGCCGGCTCGTTCGCCAGCACAAGCTGCCGATGAAGGTGGTCGCCGTCGATTTCGTCGACACTCGCCCCGACGTCGACCAGCTGATCACGATCTACTTCAGCGCGCCGAACCGGGTGGACTTCCGCGACCTGGTCAGGGACCTCGCCCGTACGCTGCGCGCCCGGATCGACCTGCGCCAGGTAGGCGCTCGCGACGAGGCCAGGGTGCAAGCGAGTATCGGGCCGTGTGGCCGGGACACCTGCTGCTCGACGTTCCTCGTTGACTTCGAGCCGGTGAGCATCCGGATGGCCAAGGACCAGGACCTTCCGCTGAATCCGTTGAAGATCTCCGGAGCGTGCGGGCGGCTCATGTGCTGCCTGAAGTACGAGCATCCGCTCTACCAGGACTTCAAGGTGAGTGTTCCCGCCCTGGGTTGCGGAGTGAGCACCGACGACGGCGTAGAGGGCACGGTCGTCGGATACAACGTGCCTGCGCAGACGGTCTACGTGCGCGACCGGGAGACCGGCCGACGGGTCGCCTGTCCAAAGGCGAGCGTATGCGGATCGCGCCAGGCATACGAGGGAGCCGTGGCCGGCGGGATGCGTGCGACGCCCGATCAGGAGGACGTGTGAGCCGTGGCGCAGTGCCTGCGCTCGTGGCCATCCTGATCCTCGCTCCCGCCTGCGCTCAGGATCAGCCGGCAGCAGATCCTGAGCCGACGTCGACTCCCGCGCCGGCACCGGTGCGCTTCGCCGAGGACAAGCTCAGTCTCGCCCGGGCGACCTTCCTTGCGGGGGACGTCCCCTCGGTGCCAATGATCGAGATCAGGGAGCTTTGACCTAACCGACGCCGCCTTGGACCTGACCAGCACGGCGCCAGCGCGCGCTCCAGCGCGTCGATCCAGCGCGCCAGCGGCGAGCCGAATTGCCGGTCAGCCGCACCGTGCCGAACTGGCCGTCGGCATGGATGGCGCGCGCCTCCAGACTGTAGGCCCCTGCCGTGGAGAACGAGGGTGGTGGCCTCGCGGCCGGTGCCGGGAAGGTCGAGCGCGGGCAAAGCGAGCTGCTCGAGCGATTCGAGCGCGGCGCGAGCCCCCGGGCAGTCGCGGGTCGTCGTATAGATGCCGCCGGCGCCCGGGTCGGGCGGCGACGAGCGGCGGAACCAATAGTCCGGCGCCCCAAGTCGCGCGGCAGCAGCCGCCGACGTCGAGCTCCCGGTTGCCGGGGCCGGCGGAGGACCGACGCTCATCCGCATGAAACGGGGCTGGGCCGGCGGGGGCGCGGGCGAGCCCCCGGCCTGGGCGACCAGGGCGAGCGCGGCAACGAGCAGCGACATGGGACGGCTCCGGAAAAGCGTTGGAGCTCGAAGCCATAATAGGGTCGGAACATGAGTCAATTTCTCGAGAAGCCGGTGACCACCATCGCCTTGTGCTGGCGGCTGGAGCGGCGGGACGGGGTGGCGCTGGGCTTCACCACGCACGACCGCGACCTCGCGATCGGCGGGCTCGTCTATCGCGCGGCGCCGGGGATGCTGCCCTCGGCGATCAGCCTCGTCGGACGGGTTCGACGCCGAGATCGCTCGACATCAAGGGCGCGCTGACCAGCGAGGCGATCACGCGCCGAGGATCTCGCGCGCCGGGCGCTGGGACGGGGCGGCGGTGACGCGTGTTCATGGTCGATTGGGAGGCGCCGGACGGCGAGACGTTCGCGGTCGCGCGCGGCGAGCTCGGCGAGGTCTCGATCCAGCGGCGACGCGTTCGAGGCCGAGCTGCGCGGGCCCGCCGCCTTGCTCGACGCGCCGGTGGTCGAGCAGACCTCGCCCGAATGCCGCGCCGCGCTCGGCGACAAGAGGTGCCGGGTCGACATGGCGGCGCGGACGCGGCTGACGCGGATCGCGGCGGTCGTCGGACGAGGACGATGGTCGAGGTCGAGGAGGCGGCGCCGGGCGACGCCTATGGCTGCGGCCGGCTGCGCTGGCTCGGCGGCGCGAACAGCGGGCTGGAGAGCGCGGTGCTGGCGCTCGGACGGACGGCCGGCTGACGCTGCGCGAGCCGCCGCCCTTCGCGCCGGCGGCCGGCGATCTCGTCGAGATCAGGCGAGGGCTGCGACAAGAGCCTCGCGACCTGCGCCGGCCGGTTCGGCAATGCGGCGAACTTCCGCGGCGAGCCGCATCTGCCCGGCATCGACCTGCTGACCCGCTATCCGGGCGCCTGATGTCGGCGGTGGTGGCGCGGGCGCGCGCTCTTGCTCGGCGCGCGCTTCCGGCCGCAGGGGCGGTCGGCGAACATGGCTGGACTGCATCGGAGTGGCGATCATGGCGACTGGCATCGGCGTCGGCAGCGCGGTGCGCCAGCGACTACGGCGTGCGGACATCGGACGCGGAGCAGGTCGAACGAGGCAGTTCGACTGCGCCTGCGGCTTCTCGGGTCGCGCCCGCGCGCGGCGGAGCCGGCGACCTGCTGCTCGCCGGGCCGGCGCCGGCGCAGCTCCACGTCGTGGTCCTGACGCCGGGCGCGGCTATCTTCATGCCGACGCCGGCTGCGCGCGTCGTCGAGGTGCCGGGGCCGGTGCCCTGGCCGGTGCTCTCGGCCTGGCGCTCTCCCGGCGAGGACGCTGTCGCCGCTGGCGGACGGACGGCTGATGGCGACGCTGGTCCTGACCGCGGTCGGCACCGTGGTCGGCGGGCCGATCGGCGGCGCGATCGGATCGATCATCGGCCAGAAGATCGACCGAGCGCTGCTGTTCGCGCCCAAGGCGCGGCACGGGCCGCGGCTCGGCGACCTCGCCGTGCAGACCTCGTCCTACGGCACGCGCGATCCCGAAGATGTTCGGGACGATGCGGGTCGCCGGGACGGTGATCTGGTCGACCGACCTCATCGAGCATCGCGCTCGACGCGGCGGCGGCAAGGGGCGGCCGAAGACGGTCAATTATTCCTATTCGGCGAGCTTCGCGGTGGCGCTGTCGGCGCGGCCGATCCTGGCGGTCGGGCGGATCTGGGCGGACGGCAAGCTGCTGCGCGGCGCCGCCGGCGACTTCAAGAGCGCCTGCACCGGCTTCCGGCTCCATCACGGGCGGCGAGGACCAGGCGGTCGACCCGCTGATCGCGGCGGCGGAAGGGGCGGCGCTGGCGCCCGCCTTTCGCGGCCTCGCTTATGCGGTGTTCGAGGATTTCCAGCTCGAGGATTATCGGCAACCGGATCCCGTCGCTGACCTTCGAGGTCGACGGCCGACCCGGGGCCGGTCGCGATCGGCGCGATCGCCGAGGCGCTGAGCGGCGGCGCGGTCGCGGCCGGGCGAGACGCCGGCGCTGGCCGGCTATGCCGCGAGCGGCGACAGCGTCCGCGCGCGCGATCGAGGCGCTGGCCGACGTCGTGCCGCTGTCGCTGGCCGACGACGGCGCGGCCTTGCGTGCTGAGCGGCCGATCGGCGGCGAGGCGCTGCTGCTCGGCCGCGGCCGACGAGAGCGGCCGGCGGCGAGATCGTCCGCCGCGGCCTGGCCAGCCTGCCCGGCGAGGCGAGCATCGCCTATCACGACGCCCGCGCGCGACTATCAGGCCGGGCTGCAGCGCGCGGTCGCGGCGCCGGCGGGCGCGGCGCCGACCGGCAGGCGCTGCCGGCGGCGCTGTCGGCGGGCGCGGCCAAGGCGCTGGCCGAGTACCGGCTCGCCGCGCTCTGGGCCGGGCGGGTGACGGCCACGGTCGCGGCTGGCGTGGCGCGCGCGCCGCGCTGCGGCCCGGCGGCCGGGTCGCGACTCGAAGGCGAGGCCGGGCGCTGGCGGGTGACGCGCTGGACGCTGGGGCCGATGACGGTCGACGCTCGAGCTCGTCCGCGGACGCCGGCGGCGCCGCTCCCGGCGCTGGCGGCGAGCCCGGGCCGGGCGGCCGGCGAGCCCGACCTGCCGCACGGGCCGACCATCGTCCGGCTGCTCGACCTTCCGCTCGGCGACGGCGCCGGCGGCAAGCCGCTGCTGTTCGCGGCGGCGGCCGGGGCGCGAGGCGGGCTGGCGGCGGGCGGCGCTGAGCGCGAGCTACGATCGTCGGCGCGAGCTGGCAGGCGGCCGGCGGCGACGGCGGCGCCGGCGGCGATCGGCGCGGCGCTCGACGCGCTGGCGCCGGCCGGCTCGGCGCTGTTCGACACGCGAATCGGCGGTCGAGGTCGAGCTCGCCGGCGACGCGATGTGGCTGGAGGGCCGCGACGACGACGCGCTCGTCGGCGGCGCCAACCTCGCCGTGCTCGGCGACGAGCTGATCCAGTTCGGCGCCGCCGAGCCGCTCGGCGACGGGCGATTTCCGGCTGTCGCGGCTGCTGCGCGGGCGGCGCGGGACCGAATGGGCGGCCGGGGCTCACGAAGCGGGCGAGGGCTTCGTGCTGATCGACGCCGAGAGCCTGGTCGCGATCGAGGCGCCGGCCGGATCGCTCGGCGGCGAGGCGCGGCTGCTCGCGCAACGGCGTCGGCGACGACCCGAGGCGGCGTCGCCTCGGCGCGCGATCGGCGGGCGCGGCGCTTCGCCCGCCGGCCCGGTCCACCTCGCGCGCGCGAGACCGGCGGACGGCGACCTCGCGATCCGCTGGGTGCGGCGGAGCCGGCAGGGCTGGACCTGGCCGAGCGGCGGCGACACGCCGCTCGGCGAGGAGCGCGGAGCGCTACCGGCTCGAGCATTGCCGGGCGCGGGCTTCGAGCGGATCGTCGAGACGCGACGGCGCCCGTCTATCTCTACACGCGCGGCGAGCGCGCCGCGGACGGGGCGGCGGGCCGCTGCACGATCGCGGTCAGTCCAGACCGGCACCTTCGCGCGCCTCGCGGCCGGCCATCCTCATCCATCGACTGACACGGAGACACGACATGACCGACGCCAGCGCGCGCTTCGCGCTTGCCCTTCATCCTGCCCGGGCAGGCGCAGAAGGAGGTCTTTCACAACGAGGCGCTGGCGCTGGTCGACGCCGCGCTGCACGCCGCGGTCGAGGAGGGGCCGCTCGCCGATCCGCCGGCCGACGCCCGAGCGCCGGGCAGAGCTGGATCGTCGCCGCCGGCGCGACCGGCGCCTGGGCCGGCAGGGACGACGCGCTCGCCTGCTGGACCGGCGGCGGCTGGCGGTTCGTCGCGCCGGTTCCCGGCATGCTCGGCCTGGAACATGGATGCGGGTTGCTGGCTGCACTGGACCGGCAGCGCGCTGGAGCGACGGGAGCCTGCCCGCGGCGGCGCTCGTCATCGGCGGCCAGCAGGTCGTCGGACCGCGCCTCGCCGGACGTGCCAAGTCCTTCTGGCGGAACGATAATCGACGCGGAAGCGCGGGCCGCGATCGACGCGCTCATTGCGACATTAAAGTCACACGGCCTGATCGATTGACGACTCCGCCATTTTCCGGTGCAACCGCAGGCCGTTAGGCATCGTTTCGGTGCTGGCTGGTCATCCGCGGTTCATCTTCTCGGTGGGCTGCGGCTTTTCGGCAACAGGTAAGGGGCTAAGCGCGCTTGCACGGAAACTCCGCTTACCGTAAGGAGTTCACGTCGTTCCCGATCGGGACGCAGAAGAAAGGGGAAGATTATGCGGAAGCTCGCCATTGTTGTGGCGCTGTCGTCAACCGTGCTCGCAACTCCGGCACTTGCGCGCGATGGCGCCTGGTATGTCGGCGGCGATTTCGGTGGGATGATCGTCGAGGACATCGATTTCGACTTCGGTCTCACGCCGACCATCCCGAGCGGCGGCAGCTCGCAGATCGCGCTCAATCACGATTACGGCTTCGACGGCGCGCTGTTCGTCGGCTACGATCTCGGCGCGTTCCGCATCGAGGCCGAGGTCGCCTACAAGCGGGCCGGCGTCGACGACATCGAGACCGTCGATCCGCCTCCCGGGCAATCCGGGCGTGCCGGTCCTCGGCGCCGCGCATCACGCCCGACATCTTCCCGGCCGGCGGCGGGCGCACGAGCGCGCTCAGCTTCATGATCAACGGCATGCTCGACTTCGGCGACGATGACGGCGTCAGCGGCTTCGTCGGCGGCGGCGTGGGCATCGCCCGCGTCGACTACAACAACGTCCGCGCCTTCTCGAACCAGGGCGCCGTCCTCGACGATTCCGACACGCGCTTCGCGTGGCAGGTCGTCGCCGGCGTCCGCCAGGCGATCACCGACAATATCGACATCACGGTCCGCTACCGCTTCTTCAACGTCGACAACATCCGGACCGTGGACTTCCGCGGCTTCGAGTCGGAATCGCGGTTCCGGTCGCACAGCTTGCTCGGCGGCATCACCTTCAACTTCGGGGCGCCGCCGCCGCCGCCGCCGCCGCCGCCGCCGCCGCCTCCGCCTCCGCCGCCTCCTCCGCCTCCGCCGCCGCCGCCGCCGCCTCCGCCGTGCGCGCCGGGTCCGTACATCGTGTTCTTCGATTGGGACAAGGACGAGATCACGCCGCAGGCGGCGGCGATCCTCGACAATGCGGCCGCAGCCTATCAGCACGTGCGGTCAGGCCGCAGGTCGTTCTCGCCGGTCACGCCGACCGGTCGGGCTCCGGCGGACTACAACGTCGGCCTGTCGCAGCGTCGCGCCAACAACGTCCGTCGCTACCTGGCCGGCCGCGGCGTTCCCGACGGCGTCGATCACGACCGAAGCGTTCGGCGAGAGCCGGCCGCTGGTCGACACCGCCGACGGCGTCCGCGAGCCGCAGAACCGGCGCGTGGAAATCACCTTCGGCCCCGGCTCCGGCTGGTAAGAAGGGGCTCCGCCGCTTCGGCGGCGGGACGCCAGCAAGATTGGGAGCCGGCCTTCGGGCCGGCTCCTTTTTTTTGCCGCCGCGGCCCGCCAGCGCCGGCGGCGGTGTTCGAAACCCTGTTCGCCGCCGGCGCGCTTTGATAACGCGGCCGGATTCAGGCCTCAAGGATCCGCAATGCGCATCGCGATCATCGGCACCGGCTATGTCGGCCTGGTCTCCGGCGCCTGCTTTTCGGATTTCGGCCATGACGTGATCTGCGTCGACAAGGACGCGGCCAAGATCGCGGCGCTCGAACGGGGCGATCATGCCGATCTTCGAGCCCGGCCTCGACCAGCTGGTCGCGCGCAACGTCGCCGCCGGGCGGCTCGCCTTCACCACCGAGCTCGCGGCCGCGGTCGCGCGACGCCGAGGCGATCTTCATCGCGGTCGGCACGCCCTCGCGCCGCGGCGACGGCCATGCCGACCTCTCCTATGTCTACGGCGCGGCGCGCGAGATCGGCGCGGTGCTCGAGCGGGCCGGCGGTGGTCGTCACCAAGTCGACCGTGCCGGTCGGCACCGGCGACGAGGTCGAGCGGATCCTCCGCGAGGTCGCGCCGGACGCCGCACGTCTGCGGTCGTCTCCAACCCCGAATTCCTGCGCGAGGGCGCGGCGATCGAGGATTTCAAGCATCCCGACCGGATCGTGATCGGCGCCGAGGACGAGCAGCGCGGCCGAGGTGATGCGCGAAATCTACCGGCCGCTCTATCTCAACAAGGCGCCGCTGCTGTTCACCTCGCGGCGGACCGCCGAGCTGATCAAATATGCCGCCAACGCCTTCCTCGCGACCAAGATCACCTTCATCAACGAGATCGCCGACCTGTGCGAGGCGGTCGGCGCCGACGTCCAGGACGTCGCGCGCGGCATCGGCCTCGACGGCCGGATCGGCGCCAAGTTCCTCCATGCCGGGCCCGGCTATGGCGGCTCCTGCTTCCCCAAGGACACGCTCGCGCTGCTGAAGACGGCCGAGGACGCATCACGCGCCGCTGCGGATCGTCGAGGCGGTGGTCAAGGTCAACGACGCGCGCAAGCGCGCGATGGGCCGCAAGGTGATCAAGGCGCTGGGCGACGAGCCGCGCGGCAAGACCGTCGCCTTGCTCGGCCTCGCCTTCAAGCCCAACACCGACGACATGCGCGACGCGCCCTCGCTCGCGATCGTCCAGGCGCTCGAGGATGCCGGCGTCGACGGTGCGCGGCTACGATCCCGAAGAGCATGGAGCAGGCGCGGCCGCTCATGCCCGAAGTCGAGCTCTGCGCCGGCCCCTACGAGGCGGCCGAGGGCGCCGACGCGGTGGTGCTGGTCACCGAATGGGACGCGCTGCGCGCGCTCGACCTCGAGCGGCTGGCCGCCTCGATGCGCCAGCCGGTGCTGGTCGACCTGCGCAACATCTATCCGCCCGAGGAGGTCGAGGAGGCGGGCCTGCCTGGCACGGCATCGGCCGGCCGGCGCGGATGCCGGCAGGAGGTGGAGCATGATTCTGGTCCTTGTCGCGGCGCTGCAGGCCGCACAGCCGGCGCCCCCGTCCCGCGGCCCCCGGCCAGATCGGCCCGCCGCCGCGCCCGGGCGAGCTCCGGCTCCAGCCACTCCTCGGTACGCTCCAGCAGCGCCTCGTCCGACACATCGGGCCAGGGCGCGCCCAACTCCCGGTGCAGAAAGGCGAGGCGCTGCCGCAGCCCCGCGCCTCGCGCGACCAGCGCAGCAGTCCGAGCCCCTCGCGCCGCAGCCCGTCCAGCAGCGCCGCCCGTACGAGCGCCGGGTCCGGGCTGCCGCAGCGGCCGTGCGGACAGCTCGACGGCCCCCAGCCGCTCCACGCGCCGCGCCGACGACATCCCCGTCCGCCAGCGGACCTCCTCGCCGGCGACGCGCAGAGGCGCGGCGGCCGCACGCGCGGTCTCCTCGTCGATGACGGCGGCGAGCCGCACCCGCGCGGAGGCGGCCTCCGCCGGCCGGTCCGCCACGGCGACGGCCAGCCACGGCGCGCGCAGCCCGACTCGCGCGAGCTCGCCCCGGTCCCGGACGCCACGAACGCCCCTGCACCCGGGCCCGGCCACCCGCTCGGAAACGCCGCGGCGCCGAGCCGGCGACGGCATCGTCGCTGCCCAGCGGACGCCGCGGCCGACCGCGCTCCGGGAAGCCAGCGCCCGGCGCGGCCCGGACGGTTCCACGCGGCCGCCCGTCCGTCCGGCCCCGGCGGCGGCGTGCCGCGGCGCCCGGTCGCGCCGGCCGCTCCGCGACCGTCCCGCCGCGAGCCCGCGCCGCACGCCCTCCAGCCGTCGGCGCGACCTCCGCGCGCCAGCGCGCCGCGTACGCGTCGCCGCCCCGCCGGGCCGTCCGCCAGCGCCGCCGCCAGGTCGTCGCCGTACTCCCGCGGCGGCTCCTCGCTCAGCAGCGCGACCACCTCGGCCGCCCGGCGCGCGCCCACCTCGGCGCGCGCCGTCCAGCAGGGCCCGCGCCAGCCGGGGATGCAGCCCCAGCCGGGCCATCCGCACGCCCCGCTCCGTGGCCCGGCCCGTCGGCGTCCACCGCGCCGATCGCCGTCAGCACCTCCGCGCCGCGGCCATCGCGCCGCCCGGCGGCGGGTCCAGCAGCGCCAGCCCGGACGCGTCCGGATCGCCCCAGCAGGCCGCCTGCAGCGCGAACGCCGTCAGGTCGGCGACCTTGATCTCCGGCGACGGGAAGCGCGGCAGCCGCGCGTCCTCCGCCTCCGCCCAGCAGCGGTACACCGCGCCCGGCGCCTCACGCCCGGCCCGCCCCGCCCGCTGCCGCGGCCGCCGCCTGCGAGGCCCGTACCGTCGTCAGCGCGCTCAGCCCCCGCGCGTGATCCGTCCGCGGCTCCCGCGCCAGCCCGGAGTCCACGACCACCCGCACGCCCGGCACCGTCAGGGACGACTCGGCCACCGACGTCGCCAGCACCACCCGCCGCGGCCGTCCGCGCCCGCCAGCACCGCGTCCTGCACGGCCGCCGGCGCCCGCCCGTGCACCTGGAGCACCTCCGCGTCCACACCCGCCCAGCTGCCCCGCCACCCGCGCGATCTCCCCGACGCCGGGCAGGAAACACAGCACGTCCCCGGCGCGCTCGGCCAGCGCCCGCCGCACGACGG
>CAWCED010000034.1:0-16226 GCA_963794465.1 uncultured Actinomycetota bacterium
GATCGAGGTCCCAGCTAAGATCACGAGCGGAAAGCGGGCGGTATAGACACACCGCACTTTGCGCCAGCTGCGCGGCGTCGAGCCCGTCATGAGCGCAAGAACTCCGCGCGAACGCCGAGTAGCCGCACTGGCCGACGGTCGTCGAAGCGCTCGAGTACCCGCACGGCAGCATCCGCGAGAGCGGCAGCGTCGCTCGTCGGCTCATCAAGAGTCATGCTGCGGGTGTAGGTGAAGAACGGCACGAACCGAACCTTGACGGCGACCCGGACCGCCGGTCGCTTCTCGGCCACCACATCGACGGCGACCCGGCGCGCCAACTGGTCGACTTCAGCGCGCACCTGGCCCCAATCGGACAGGTCGCGCTGGAAGGTGGTCTCCCTGCTTCGCGACCGCGCAACATATGGCGTGCCGACGACCCGGGAGCTGTCCCCGCCTCGGGCCAGCCGGATGTACCACGGCCCCATGGTCGGGCCGAGTCGCTCCGCCAACTGCTGGAAGTCCGCCGCCGCCAGCTGCCCCACCGTGGACAGACCCAGTTCGGCGAGCTTCCGGGCGGTCTTGCGGCCGATTCCCCACAAGGCCTCAGTCGGCCGGTCGGCCATGACCTGATACCAGTTGTCCGCCGTGAGCCGATACACCCCAGCGGGCTTGGCGAACCCGGTGGCGAGCTTGGCCCGTAGTTTGTTGTCGCCGATGCCGACGGACGAATGCAACCGGGTTGCTCTCAGCACCGCGCTCTGCACGTCCCGAGCCAGGGCCTCGGGGTCGTCAGTCTGTGCACCGAGGAACGCTTCGTCCCAGCCCAGCACCTCGACGACGACGTCGAACTCGCGCAGCGTGGCCATCACCTGAGCTGACGCCTCTTCGTAGGCCGCGAAGTCGCTCGGCAGGAAGACGGCGTCCGGACATCGCTTCGCCGCCGTGCGCAGCGGCATCCCGGAGTGGACGCCGAACTCACGGGCCTCATATGACGCAGTCGCGACCACTGCGCGCTGCGTCGGGTCACCCGCGCCGCCGACTACCACCGGCCGCCCGGCGAGCTCAGGGTGCCGCAGGACTTCCACCGCCGCGATGAACTGGTCGAGGTCGATGTGCAGGACCCAGTGTCCCGATGACATTCCTGCAGTGTGCCCGCAGTCCCCGCCACCCGGCCCGTTGTGGGCCAGGCCAGAGCAGCACGGCGAGGCTGTCAGTGCCGGGGGCTAGCTTGTGGTCATGGCTGAATCGCCCACGACCCCTGCCGCCGACCGCCCGGTGCTCCCTGGCGGCTACGGAGTACCCACTACCACCCACGGACTGTTGGCCTGGTCTGACGTCGAGCAGCGGCTGGTTGCCGCGCTGCACTACTGGTTGGCCACGATCCGGCCCGACGGAACGCCGCATGTCGTGCCCCGATGGGGGGTGTGGTTGGACAGCCGGTTCTGGTACGACGGCGCTCCGACGACTCGGCACGCCCGGAACCTCGCCGTCAACCCGGCGTGCTCGCTGAACCTGGAAAGCGGCAACGAGGCGGTGATCGTCGAGGGCTCTGCTGTGCCCACGCGTGCCGACGCTGACGGTCTGGGCTCCCGGCTGGCGGAGGCGTTCGAGAAGTACCACGACCTGGGCTACTCCCCCGGCGCCGACTCCTGGTCAGGTGAGCACGGCGGCGGGTTGTGTGTGTTCACCCCGCGTCGGGCACTGGCCTGGTTTTCCTTTCCGAAGGACTGCACCCGGTTCCGGTTCGTGTCCTGACCAGGCGGATTCGGAAGGTTCGCGTTGTCGGGGTGGCGGGATTTGAACCCGCGGCCTCTTCGTCCCGAACGAAGCACGCTACCAAGCTGCGCCACACCCCGAAGTACCGGGGAAGCATAGCTGGGCGCTCGACGTCCGCCGAAACTGTTACGGCGCAGTAAGGGTGAGCAGCGAGGCCTCTGGCGGGCAAGCAAACCGTACTGGCGCATACGGCGAAGTGCCGATGCCAGCCGAGACGTGCAGCCACGACGCACCCACGCCGCCGCCAGCCGGATGACGGGACAGCCCCTTCGCGCGACGCGGTTCGAGGTCGCAGTTCGTCACCAGCGCACCCCACCCCGGTACGCACAGTTGGCCACCGTGCGTATGCCCCGCGAGCAGCAGCCGATAGCCGTCGGCTGTCATTGCATCGAGAACTCGCCGATATGGCGCGTGGGTGACGCCCACGGTGAGATCCGCCGGTTCGGCTGGGCCGGCGACCTCCGCGTAACGGTCCATGTTCATGTGCGGATCGTCGACCCCGGCGAAGGCTAGCTGCCGCCCGTCGACCGTAAGGGACCCGCGAGCATTCGTAAGGTCGAGCCAGCCGGTGTCGCGCAGCCCGTCTCGCAACTCCTTCCACGGCAGGTCCGGCCCAGTCGTCCGGTTGGGCCGATACGACCGCATCAGGTAGCGCGCTGGGTTCTTGGGCACGGGCGCGTAGTAGTCGTTGGAGCCCATGACGAACGCGCCCGGAAATTCCAGTAAGGGGTCCAACGCGTCGAGCACATCAGGCACGGCCTGCTCGTGCGCCAGGTTGTCGCCGGTGTTGACGACGACGTCAGGTTGGAGCGCTGCCAGCGACCGCACCCAGGCCCGTTTCCGATCCTGCCCCGGCGTCAGATGCAGGTCGGAGACATGCAGGACCCGGAGTGGACGGTGGCCGGCGGGCAGGACGGGTACGTCGATCCGCCGGAGCCGGTAGGCCTGCACCTCGTAGCCCGCCGCATAGGCCAAGCAGCCCAGGGCAGCGGCAGACAGGCCGACCACCACGCGGGCAGCGGTCGATCTCGGCAGACTCGGCACCGGGCAAGGCTGTCATAACGGCCTCGGGAGTTCCGAACCCGATCAATCTTCGGACCGTTGGATCGGGGTAGGAGGCCCATATGACCGCCGTCCTTCCCGAACGTTCCTTGTCGTTGTGGCTTGACAAGAGCGGTCGACGACCCCACCCGGCACTCGACGTGGATGACCAAGCTGACGTCGTCGTGGTCGGCGCCGGCAACGTCGGCTTGACGACGGCCGTGTTGCTCAGCCGGGCGGGCCGCCGCGTGATCGTCCTGGACAGACGCGACGTCGGTGCCGTGACCACAGGGCAGACCACAGCCAAGGCCACGGTCCTGCACGGCCTTCGGTACGCGCGGATCATCCGTAGGCACGATGTGTCGGCTGCGCGCGCGTACGCCGCAGCAAATCAAGCCGGCCTGCAATGGCTCGTCGACGAGGCGCGGCAAGCCGATGCCCAGGTCGAGACGGCGCCGGCATACACGTACGTCACCGATTCCCGATTGGCGCAGGCGGTGAATGACGAGGTCGCAGCGCTGAGGTCGGCCGGCGTGAATGCGGAACTGACAACCAATACCGGACTGCCTTTCCCAGTCCACGCTTCAGTGCGTGTGGACGAACAGGCGCAGCTGGACCCTATTCCGCACGTCGATCGACTGGCCCAGGAGGTCATCGCCACGGGTGGGGCTGTCCACGGACATACCGCAGTCGTCTCCGTCCGAGCAGGCCAGCCATGCCGTGTGACGACAACAGCCGGGCGGTCGGTCCGGTCCGACTACGTCGTGCTCGCGACTGGAATGCCGTTCGCCGATCGCGGTCTGTTCTTCGTGCGGCTGGAACCGATGCGGTCCTACGGCATTGCGCTGCCCTTGGATGGCCCGGCGCCAGACGGTATGTACCTGTCCGCCGACCGCGAGACCCGCTCGGTCCGGACCGCGGTGGGCCCGGACGGTAGGCGCCATCTCGTCGTTGGTGGTGAGGGCCACAAGGTCGGTCAAGGCTCGCCGACTACTCCCCGCGTTGTGGCGCTCGCGGAGTGGGCACTCGAGCACTTTCCAGTCCGGGAGGTGACGCATCGCTGGTCTGCCCAGGACTACCGGCCTGCTGATCTGCTGCCGTACATCGGCCCGGCCTGGCCTGGAACTGACCGGGTGCTGACCGCGACGGGCTTCGACAAGTGGGGGATGACGAATGGAACCGCGGCCGGGCTCGCACTGGCGGGAGCGATTATCGGCGACCAACCGGCATGGGCCGCGACATTCAACTCGAATCGGTTGGACATCCTGGCGTCGGTCGGCTCGATCGCGGCGGCGAACGTCGACGTCGCAGCGCATCTCGCGGCTGGCTGGCTGCGGCCGGACGTTGCCGTCGGACCGCCCGAGGAGGGGCAGGGAGTAGTCGAACGCCGCGGCATCAGCAAGGTTGCTCGCAGCCGCGTGGATGGCACGACGTGCACCGTCAGCGCCAGATGCACCCACATCGGTGGAATCGTCGACTGGAACGACGCCGAGCTGTCTTGGGACTGTCCGCTCCATGGCTCCCGGTTCGGACCCGACGGCAGCGTTCTCGAAGGGCCCGCGACACGTTCGTTGCGGCCCATCGAGCGTTGACGGCTGTCAAACTGGCGCGATGGCCGAGCTGAAGCAGCGTCTTCGTAACGACCTGACCGCGTCCATTCGCGGCCAAGACGAGCTGCGGACCGCGACGATCCGCATGGTGCTCACCGCTGTTAGCAATGCGGAGGTCGCCGGCGCCGAGGCGCGCGAGCTTTCCGACGATGAGGTCCTCACGGTGCTCACCAAAGAGGCGAAGAAGCGGCGCGAGGCGGCCGACGCCTATCGCGGTGCAGGCCGTGCCGACCGGGCCGAGCGTGAGGAGGCCGAGGCCGAGGTCATCGCTGATTACCTGCCCACGCCGCTGACCGACGACGAGATGCGTGTGCTGGTCGACGCCGCCGTGGCCAAGGTCGGCGCTACTTCGATGCGCGACATGGGCGCGGTGATGAAGCACCTCGCGCCCCAGATCACCGGCCGTGCTGACGGCCGGGCAGTCGCTGACGCCGTCAAATCTCGGCTCGCAGGACCATGATCTGAGCTTCAGGGTGATCGAAGTCTGTTTGCTGGCGTCGCCTCCCCAGCAAACGGACTTCGATCAGCATGCCCCGGCATCCACAGCCAACGCGGGGCAGCCTCGCTCATCCACAAGTCGCCGATGCTGGCTTCCGCCGGCGCCGGAAGCGCACCCACGCTCGGTGCATGCACAACCCACGCCTCGACGCTCTGGCCCACGACCAGGATGGACTCATCACGCGTCGACAGGCCCTCGCCGCCGGCGCCAGCGCCGACGCGATTCGCCACCAGCTCGGCGCCGGACGTCGTTGGCAGGTGGTCGTGCCAGGGATTTACGCGACGTTCACCGGTCCGCTTGCGGAGATCCATCGGCTGCGCGCTGCGGTGCTCCACGCTGGCGACGGCGCCGTGATCACTGGCGTGGCGGCGTGCCGAATGACTGGCCTGAGGTATGTTCCGCATGATCCGGTCGATGTCGACGTTCTGGTGCACCGTCGGCGTCATCCGCTCGACGTCGGCTTCATCCGGGTACACCGGACGGCGCGACTTCCGGACGCCGTGTCGTGGATGGACACCTGCTCCCCAGGTGCCGTTGAGGACCAGGAGAGGGCTCGGCCCTGGTGGCTTTCCGGTGACGAGCTGGCGCCATCAGCGCGGCGCTGGATACTCCCGATCGCACCGATCCAACGATCAGCGATCGACGCGGCGCGAGGCCTCAGCCAGGCGAGTGCGGAGAACCGCCAGGAACATCGTCGAGTACTCCGAGACGTACGAGCGTTACTGTGCGAGGTCGTCCAACGACGCCGCTGCACGGTTGCGGACCTGCGCACAGAACTGGAGGCTGCGGCCCGAGCCGGCACCGCGCCTGCGCGGGTCGCGATAGGAGACATCGAGGTAGGTTGCCGGTCGGCACCGGAATGCGAGTTTCGCGACCTGGTCAGATCCAGCCGCCTGCTGCCCGAACCACTCTGGAACCAGCCATTGCCCGGGTGCGGGTTCCTCCACCCGGATGCATGCTGGCCAGAAGCGCGCCTCGTCGTGGAGGTGAACTCCTGGGAGTGGCATGGGTATGGCAACGCACCCGAGGAAACGGAGCGCCGGCACGCGCTCTACGCGTCGCTCGGCTGGACAGTTCTCCCAATCTCCCCGTACCGGCTGAGAACAGAACGCTCTGCGGTGCTGTGCGAAGTGGTTGCCGCCTACTGCGCCGGGCTCACGAGGTGATCGAAGTCTGTTTGGTGGGGTTGCAACCCCAGCAGACAGACTTGGATCTACAGGGCCGGCTCAATTCACGAGGCAGTCAGCTCGGCGGCTACCAGTTCGGCGATCTGGGCGGTGTTGAGTGCGGCGCCTTTGCGCAGGTTGTCGCCGCAGACGAACAGGTCCAGGGCCATCGCGTCGTCCAGCGAGCGCCGCACCCGGCCCACCCAGGTCGGGTCGGTGCCAACCACGTCGGCGGGCGTAGGGAATTCGCCGCGGGACGGATCATCGTAGAGGACCACACCGGGAGCGTTACGCAGGATTTCCCAGGCCGCGTCGGCGGTCACTTCGCGCTGGAACACGGCATGCACGGCCACCGAGTGAGTCGTGACAACCGGAACCCGTACGCACGTCGCAGCGACCCGCAGTTCCGGAAGATCCAAGATCTTCCGCGATTCGTTGCGGATCTTGAGCTCCTCCGAGGTCCAGCCGTCCTCCTTCAGGGATCCGGCCCATGGAACGACGTTGAATGCCAGCGGCGCGGGGAACGGCCCCAACTCGTCGCCGACCACGCGCCGGACGTCGCCGGGGTGGGTGCCCAGCTCTCGGTTTCCGGCGACTTTCTGGATCTGGTCGTGCAGCGTGTCGATGCCGGCCTGGCCGGCTCCCGATGCTGCCTGGTACGACGCGACGACGAGCTCAGTCAGGCCAAGCTCCGCGTGCAGCGAACCGATAGCGACGATCATCGACAGCGTCGTGCAGTTGGGGTTGGCGATGATGCCCTTCGGTCGGGTACGGACTGCTCGGGCGTTGACTTCGGGGACGACCAGGGGCACGTCCGGGTCCATCCGGAACGCGCCGGAGTTGTCGACGACAACAGCACCCCGCGCGGCGGCCACCGGTGCCCACTGCGCCGACACCTCATCGGGCACGTCGAACATTGCGACGTCAACGCCGTCGAAGACCTCGGCACTCAGGGCCACGACCTCCGTATCGGCACCGCGAACCGGCACCCGACGACCTGCCGACCGTGGGGACGCGACCAGCCGGATCTCGCCCCAAACGTCTTTGCGGATCGACAGCAGGTCGCGCATCACCGTTCCGACGGCTCCGGTGGCGCCAACAATGGCCAGGCTCGGCATGCGCTCGCTCATCGGCCACTCCCGCCGTAGACCACGGCTTCGACCTCGGCAGTGTCCAGGTCAAATGCTCGGTGGACGGCCGCAACCGCGAGGTCGACGTCGTCGCCGCGGACGACCACGGAGATCCTGATCTCCGATGTAGAGATCATCTCGATGTTCACGCCCGCGTCGGCGAGCGCGCCGAAGAACCGTGCGCTCACGCCCGGGTGGCTGCGCATGCCGGCACCGATCAGCGAAACCTTGCCGATGCTGTCGTCGTATCGAAGCGACTCGAAGCCGACTTGCTCTTGAATGCCGGTGAGGGCCTCCATGGCCCGGCGGCCGTCGATCTTGGACAACGTGAACGAGATGTCCGTGCGGTTTGTTGCTGCCGCCGACACGTTTTGCACGATCATGTCGAGGTTGATCTCGGCGTCCGCCACGGCCTGGAAGACCGTCGCGGCGACCCCCACCTTGTCGGGTACTCCAACGATGGTGATCTTTGCCTCACTGCGGTCGTGGGCCACGCCGGAGATGATCGGCTGCTCCATGTCGGCCTCGTCACTCCCTTCCGGCTGGTCGGTCACCCACGTGCCGTCGAGCGTCGAGAAGCTCGACCGAACGTGGATCGGCAGGCCATAACGCCGGGCGTACTCTACGCATCGCAGGTGCAGGATCTTCGCCCCGCAGGCCGCCATCTCGAGCATCTCCTCGTAGGTGATGCGCGGGATGCGGCGAGCTGTCGGGACGATTCGCGGGTCGGCGGTGAACACGCCATCGACGTCGGTATAGATCTCGCAGACGTCAGCACCGAGAGCGGCCGCCAGCGCTGTCGCGGTAGTGTCCGAGCCGCCACGGCCAAGCGTTGTCACGTCCTTGCTGCCCTGGCTGACGCCCTGGAACCCCGCAACGATCGCGACCGCGCCATCGTCGAGCGCCTGTCTGATTCGCCCCGGTGTGACGTCGATGATCCGCGCACTGCCGTGCGCTGACGTCGTGATGACGCCGGCCTGGCTACCGGTGAACGAACGGGCTTGGTGGCCGAGATCCCCGATCGCCATCGCCAGCAGCGCCATCGAGATGCGCTCGCCCGCCGTGAGCAACATGTCCAATTCGCGCCCGGCCGGCAACGGCGACACCTGGCCAGCGAGATCGAGCAGCTCGTCGGTGGTGTCTCCCATTGCCGAAACCACGACAACGACTTCGTGGCCGTCTTTGCTGGTGCCGACGATCCGTTGGGCGACCCGCTTGATTGCTGCGGCGTCGGAGACCGAGGAACCCCCGTACTTCTGGACGATCAAGCCCACCCCGGTGCTCCTCCTTCCCGCGTATGACCGGTCCCGTCGTGCGCCGCGAGTCTAGGCGACACCGACATGTGCCCCTGAGCTGTTTCAAATCGCGGGACATGCCGCCTGGGTGCTCTCGTGTGGCGCGACGCGGGAGCACTACGCTGCAGGTCCGGGATGTTCGCGAAGGCGGCATGGCGATGGATGGGCACAGCGGTGGCATTGAGGCCGTCGGCGTGCGGCGCACATTCGGCGAGGTGGTGGCCGTCGACCATGTCGACCTGACGGTGCCGCGAGGCTCCGTCACCGCCCTGGTGGGACCCAACGGCGCGGGAAAGACGACGCTGCTCTTGATCCTCGCCACGTTGCTTCGGCCAGATGCGGGAGCAGTGTGGGTCGCGGATCACGACCCGGTGACCGACCCGCACGCGGTCCGAGCGCTGACCGGCTGGATGCCCGACTCGTTCGGTACGTACGACACCTTGACCGCCCGCGAGGTACTCGAATTCGCCGCGAACGCGTACCGACTTCCTCGGGACGGGGGTGCGCAGCGGGCCCGTGACCTGCTCGAACTCATTCATCTCGCCGACTATTCGGATCTGCCCGTGCACGTCCTCTCGCGTGGACAGAAGCAGCGGTTGGGCCTGGCCCGCGCCCTCGTGCATGACCCGGCCGTCCTCCTTCTCGACGAGCCGGCGGCCGGCCTGGACCCCCGAAGCCGGATCGAACTGCGCGGGATCCTGCGTGGGCTGGCAGCAGATGGGCGGGCCCTGCTGGTGTCCAGCCATGTCCTTGCCGAGTTGGAAACCATGGCCGACCGAGTCGTCTTCGTCGACCGCGGCCGAACCGTGTCCGAGCAGGATCTGGCCGACCTGCCCCGGTCGGAACAACGGCCGTGGCGCCTCCAGTCGTTGGACGAGGATTCGCTCCTGGCCGCGATTGACCGGTACGCCATCGAGCACGCCGAACCCGACGCGAGCGGAGTGGAGGTCCTGCTCTCCGGCGACGAAGCGGCGGCGCGGCTGCTGGCCCGGCTGATCCGGGATGGCGTTCCGGTGACAACCTGCGCTCCGGTCGGCAGCGGCCTGGAGAACGCCTATCTGGCGATGACGGAGGACCGTCGATGACAGTCGAGTCTCGTGCGCCTGTCGCGGCCGACGGTGCCCGCAATCCGTCGAAGGCTGCTGCACTCAGCTGGCACGGCGTCCGCACCATGGCCGCGCATGAATTCCGACTGCGGCTTCGGGCGGGTCGCTGGCGCTGGCTGCTCGCGGCCTGGTTCGTCACCTTACTGCTGCTCACCTGGGGGCTGCGGGCGGCCTTGGCCGCGGGCGGGGTTCACGAACCGGGCGTCGACATGTTCGGCGGGCTGATGCTGTTCATGCTCGCGCTCGCAATGCTGGTTGTACCCGCGCTGACCGCGCAGTCCATCAACGGCGACCGTGAACGCGGTGTTCTGGCCACGCTCCAGACGACGCTGCTGACCCCGGCTGAGATCGCGGTCGGGAAGCTGTTGGCCGCGTGGACGACGGCGCTGGTGTTCCTGCTGGTCTCAGTTCCGTTGGTTGCATGGTGCCTGCTCGAAGGCGGAGTCTCGATTGGCCGGGCGATCGTCACCATGGTCGTCATGGCCTTACTCCTGGGAGTGCTAACGGCGGTCTCGCAATGCCTGTCCGCGCTATTCGCCCGCAGTACGACATCAGCGGTGCTGTCCTACCTGGTCGTATTCGCTCTGAGTGTCGGCACGCTGATCACATTTGGCATTGGAGTGGCGCTGACGACCGAGAACAGGACGGTGACCGAGCGAATCCCGGTGTGGGACGACGGTCAACCCGAATTCAACGCCGAGACTGGAGAGCCGATCAACGTCGACCGCTGGCAGACCGCCGAGTACGAGGCGTCGGTCGCGCGGACGGACCGGCTGTGGTGGCTGCTGGCGCCGAACCCGTTCGCCGTCCTCGCCGACTCGACCCGCGGGACAATCGAAGCGGAACGCACGGCCTTCGATCCGCTGCAGACCATTCGTGAAGGGGTTCGGTCCGCTCGAGACCCCGACTCGGGCTGGAGTGGTATCGCGAGCACCCAGAAGCCAGTCTGGCCGTTCGGGCTGGCGTTCCACCTGTTGCTCGGCGCCGGTGCACTCACTCTCACCATTCGGCGCCTGCGCGCGCCGTACGCACGGCTGCCTCGTGGCGTTCGCGTGGCCTGATCAGCGATCAGCGCTCGGCTGCCTCCGCGACGACGTCGGCCAGTAGGTCTTGCTCGGCCTGGCTCATCGAGTCGGTTTGGTGGTCGAGCCTGGTGTGGGCGATCAGCGAGTGCAGCGCCCGCAGGATGGCCCCACAGGTTGCTCCCCACGAGGACAAATAGGAGAACTGCCACCACCACAAGGCCTCCAGTGTGCGGCCATCGCGGTAGTGGGCCAGCCCGTGCAAGAGGTCCGAGGCAATGCTGGCGAGGTCGTCGGAGATCAGGAAACCGGCGGCGCCGCGCTCCGGGTCCATTGGGTCGACGATCTCGACGTAGTCGTCCACAGGGTCGAGCAGGCGCGCCAACCGCTCACGCAGTTCTTCGACATCAGGATCTGGCCCTGCATCGGGTTCGAACCGCTCGTCCGGAACGACGTCGCTGATAGCGCCAAGTCGCCCACCCGCCAGCGCGAGTTGGCTTACCTCCAAGAGCAGCAGGGACAGCGTGCTGCCGGTGTCCTCTGCGCGCGCGATCTCCCGCAGTGCGACCAGGAAGCTTTCGATCTGGTCGGCGATCTCGGCCGTGAACTCGGCGTACTCTTCGGCGGCATCTGGCTCAGACATCGAGCAACCTCCGCCCTTCGAACGCACGGCCCAGCGTGACCTCGTCGGCGTACTCGAGGTCGCCTCCTACTGGAAGTCCACTGGCCAGGCGGGTCACGCGCAACCCCATTGGCTTGATCAGTCTGGCCAAATAGGTTGCGGTCGCCTCTCCCTCCAGGTTGGGGTCGGTAGCCAGGATGACCTCGGTGACGGTGTCGTCGGCGAGTCGTTTCATCAGCTCGCGGATCCGCAGATCATCAGGCCCGATCCCCTCGATCGGACTGATGGCGCCGCCGAGGACGTGGTACCGGCCGCGGAACTCGCGGGTCCGCTCGATCGCGACGACGTCCTTGGGTTCCTCGACCACGCATATCAGGGTGTCGTCGCGACGTGGATCACGGCAGACGCGGCACTGGTCTTCCTCCGCCACGTTTCCACAGATGGAGCAGAACTGGACCTTGTCTTTGACCTCCACCAGCGCGGCGGCCAGCCTGCGCACGTCGACTGGATCAGCGGCGAGCACGTGAAAGGCGATCCGTTGAGCACCCTTCGGACCGACACCAGGCAACCGGCCGAGCTCGTCGATGAGGTCCTGGACAACGCCCTCGTACATGACCCTGCCCCTGATCCGCGGGCTCAGGCACCGGGGACTGCGGGCGGGCTTTCCTCGGCTGGACCACCGAGCATGCTGCCGATTCCCTGCCCGAGCGGGCCCATCTGTTCCACAGCCATCTTCTGCGCCTGCGCGTTGGCATCGCGCACTGCCGCCACAACCAGATCGGACAGCGTCTCGACGTCCTCTGGATCCACCACCGACGGGTCGATGTCCAGTGAAACCAACTCGCCCGCACCGGTGACGGTGGCTGTCACCAGCCCGCCTCCGGACGTCCCGGTCACCTCGGCGTCGGCCAGGTTCTGCTGCGCCGACATCAGCTGTTCCTGCATCCGCTGTGCCTGCTGGAGCAACTGCTGAACGTCGATGCCTTCCGAGTTGGGTGGGAACACTCGGGCCTCCATGCTGGTCAGTTCGCTCCTGAGACGAGCCTAACGTGCTCCGCCCACGGGGCTTCAGCCGTGCTCGATCTCCTCGATCACCTGGGCGCCAAGCGTTCGCTCCAGGAGTTCACGTTCGGTCAGGTCGTCGTCATCGTGGGGGCGATCGTCGAGGCTTACGTCGTCGTCCCCGGCCTGTTCCGCTGCTCCCGCGTCGGTGGTGCCAGCGGTATTCCGCGGCGGGACGTCCTGGGCGCCCTGCGGTGGCACTGCAGCCGGCTGCTGACCACGGTGGTCATCCCCGGGCCCCTTGGACGGTGACTCGGCGGAGGGATCGACGATGGCTTCGATGCGTAGGTCGACGCCCAGAACATCGGTGATGGCCTGGCGCACGTTGGCCTGGAAGTCATCGCGCCGGATGAACGTGTCCCGCAGCGACGGCTGGCGAAACGCCAGGGTCAGCACATCGCCGGAGACATCGATGACCGCCGCCTGCTGGGAGATCAGGCTCCACGGCGTCCGCTTGATTTCCCGGAGCCGCACCAAGATCTCTGGCCACAGCCGACGCACGTCGGCAGTGCCGCCGGCAGGGCTGGTCGAGGCTGGCTCATCAGGTGGGTTGTCTTCGTCGGCCGCAGCGGGCGATGCCGGCTCGGCTTCAGCGACAGCTTCGGGTACGGCCTCGGGCCCGGCATCTGCTTCGTCGGCGGCCGCCGGTTGGGGTTTGACAGCAATCGGCTCACTTTCGGCTCTGGCCACCGGTTGTGCCACGGCTGTCGACGCTTCGGCCCCGGTGTCTCGGGACATCCGCCGTTCGAGGCGGTCCAGCCGGGCTTGAACAGCCGCAGCCGAGCCATCGGCCCCGGGGAGCAGTAAGCGTGCGCAGACCAACTCGAGTTGCAGGCGCGTCGGCGTCGCACCTTTCATCGCGGTGATGCCTTCGTCGACGACGTCGGCCAACCGGACCAAGTCGGCCGGCCCGAACTGCCCCGCCTGGGCGGCCATTCGTGCGGCCAGGTCGTCCGGTGCCTCGATCAGCCCGCTCGAGGCGGCGTTCGGAACCGCCCGCACGATGACCAGGTCGCGAAACCGCTCCAACAGGTCGGTGAGAAACCGGCGCGGATCATGACCGGAATCCATGACCTTGTCGAGCGCGGCGAAGACGCCTGCTCCGTCATTCGCCGCGATCGCGTCCACCACCTCGTCGAGCAGCGCGGCGTCGGTGAACCCGAGCAGAGCGACCGCGAGGTCGTAGGTCACACCCTCCTCCCCCGCGCCGGCAATGAGTTGACCGAGCACGGATTGGGCGTCGCGGGCCGACCCTGCACCCGCTCGAGCGACCAATGCCAGGGCCGCCGGTTCGATCGCCACCTTCTCCTGCCGGCAGATGTAGGCCAGGTTCTGCTGCAGGATCCGGCCAGGGATCAGCCGGAACGGATAATGATGGGTCCGGGAGCGGATCGTCCCGAGGATCTTGTCCGGTGCCGTCGTCGCGAAGATGAACTTCAGATGCGGCGGCGGCTCCTCGATCAGCTTCAGCAGCGCGTTGGCCGCGCCCGGGCCGAGCTGGTGTGCCTCGTCGATGATGTAGATCTTGAATCGCGACGAAATCGGCGTGAAGTGCGCCTTCTCCCGTAGATCCCGAGCGTCATCAACCAGGCCGTGCGTGGCGGCATCGAGCTCGACGACATCGATGCTGCCCGGACCGTTGGGAGCCAGTTCGCGACAGGAGTCGCATACCCCGCATGGCTCCGGCGTCGGCCCCTGCTCACAGTTGAGGGATCGAGCGAGGATGCGCGCGCTAGACGTCTTGCCGCAGCCTCGCGGGCCGGAGAACAGATAGGCGTGGTGGACTCGATCGTTCGCCAGCGCCCGGGTCAACGGCCCAGTGACATGGTCCTGGCCCACCACGTCGGCGAACCGGCCGGGGCGGTAGGTGCGGTACAGCGCGAGCCCGGACACGCTTGGAACCCTAGCCTCGTGGAGCGACGAGGAGCCCGAGCTCGGTACGAGCGAGGGTCCGAGTGCGACCGTTGAGATCGTCTGACGACAGGCGGTCATGCTCGGACTGTCGTTGCTCCACACGAGGACCCCCCGCGCACCCGGTAGAGCCCACCTACCCTTGCTGCCTTCCGGCCCTGGGGGAGTTGAGTGGGGATGCCGCCGCACGAGGGGTCGGCTCCAAGTGTACGGCGCGCTGGCGCCGGTAATTCCGGACGCCCGTCCCCTCGCTGTTGATCATGGCGAAGTGGCCGGACAAAACGGACCGCAGGCAGCCATTCCGCCATGATCAACGCCGTGGGTGCGCCCGATATCGGACCCGAGGGGTCCGTTACCCTCGGTGGCGGAGGATTCGCCTAGTGGCCTAGGGCGCACGCTTGGAAAGCGTGTTGGGGGCAACCCCTCGCGGGTTCGAATCCCGCATCCTCCGCGCTTCCGCCTCCCTCAGAATGACCACGTCCACCATGCCTGAATTTGCGCCACGAGGCGTGCACGCCTGGTGGCGCACGCATTCGCCTGGTGATGGACGCCAGGACCTCGGTCACGGTCAGCGTCCCATGGACCCCACTCGGTCATGGGCGACGCTGCGCAACATCCGCGGCTACGAAGACGAGCCGGGTCATCAGCAGGGCCGCCTCGGTGTCGGTCAGCCCCTCATGTGCCAGCGACCGCCAGGTCTCGAACGCGACGGCGTGCCCGATCGCGGCCCGCCGCAATCGAGACGGTTCCGCCCAGCCGGCGTCGAGGACATCGGCAATTGCTCTGGGATACGACGCGATACCGGCCCGAATGGCGGGGGGCAACACCGCCAGATCTCGGAGCAGGTTGGCTCGCATTGCCTCGGAGGACCGGTACCACCCGTACAGCACGGGCAACGCGGCCGCCAGGCGCTCCCGTGGGTTCCGGATGGCGGCCCACTCGGCGGGATCGGGCGACGGGTTCGCGCTTCGCCACTCCCCGCTACAGGCGGCAAGCAGCGCGTTCTCGTTCGGGAAATGGCGGTAGAGCGTGGCGCGGGTGACACCCGCACGCTCGGCGACAGCGCTCATCGTGGTTGCCGCCGGACCAACGCTCCCGTGCAGCTCGATCGCGGCCCTGGTGATCCGAGCCCGGGTCTGCTCCATCGAATCGGCGCGCGCTCGCAATCGGTAGGGCCGACGCTTTTTCACAATACGGTTGCGTTCAGTCATTGACAGAACCGACTCTGTGGCTTCATCATCACAGATGACGATACAGTACTGACTTGTGAAAGTTCTGGAGGCTGCAGTGCTCTCGGCTCCGACCGCTCATCTCGCCGTCGTTCAGCCCGACAGCCAAGAGGTCACCCTCGTGCCGGGCTTCACGGCGACGGTCAAACTCGCCGGATCGGAGACCGGCGGGATCTCGATCGTCGAGCACACGTTCGCACCGGGAGTCCTTGTCCCGCCGCACCGGCACAGCCGCGAAGACGAGATCTCATGTGTGATCGAGGGCGAAATCGGCTTCCGTTCCGACGGCCGGGAGGTATCGCTCGGAGCCGGCGGCTACATCGTCAAGCCGCGCGGGGAACTCCACTCGATGTGGAATGCCGCCGCTGTGCCGGCGCGAATGATCGAGATCGTCAGCCCGGCAGGATTCGAGGGATACCTTGTCGAGCTGGCCGAGGCGACGGCAGCCGTCGGCGGCCGGCCGGATCCATCCGTCATCGCGCCGATCGCAGAACGCTTCGGACTTTCGTTCGACTTCGGCGAGGTGCCGGATCTCGTCGCTCGCCACGGGCTTCGATCTCCGCTGGGGTGAGCGGCCAGCCGTGGACCAGCGAGAGCATCTCGAGGCGCATCTCCTCCGGAGTCACAGCGCGATCGATGAGCGCGGAGTAGAACGTACGCCGTAGGTTGCGGCCAAGACTGTCGATCTCATCCGGCGTGCACTGAGGTAGCGCGAGGCTCAATGGTCGAGCGCACGCATCCAGCAATACGTAATCTAGTCAGTAGATGCACAGAACAG
>CAWCED010000035.1:0-115660 GCA_963794465.1 uncultured Actinomycetota bacterium
AGAAGCTGAGGCCGACTGCGTGTCCGGGTGTAGGATACGGGTCCTGTCCGACGATGAGCACCCGCACGTCGTCGAAGGGTTGCGTGAACGCTCGCAACACATTCGGTCCGGCTGGCAAGTACGACCGGCCTGCCGCGAGCTCTGAGCGGAGGAAGTCCCCCATGGCGGCGACCCCGTTCGCCACTGGTTCCAGAACATCGGCCCACCCTGGGTCGACGAGCTTGTGCAGCGGCCGCCCCGGCATGGCGTCACACCCTAGTGGTCATTCTCCTGAATCGGCCACGCACCCTGGACCGCGGGCGGCGGAACGGGACAGGCTCGCAGCATGGCCTACCACGAGGCGTTTCCGATCATCTACACGGCGGACCTGTCGAAGGCGTTGGCGTTCTACCGGGACGCACTCGGCATGACTCAGACATTCCGGTTTCCGCTCGACGGAGAACCGACGTTCGTATCGCTTACCTTGGCGGACCACTCAGGGTTGGCACTTGCCGGCCCAAGCGCAACGCCTCCGTACCACGGGCTGCCGGTGCGACCAGGCGCCAAATCGTTCGAGATGTGCGTATACACAGACGACGTCGACGAGGCGGTCGCCGTGCTGCGTGCCGCCGGTCACGCCGTCTTGTACGAGCCGATGGATCAGCCGTGGAACGAGCGGATGGCCTACGTTGCCGACCCGGACGGCAATGCGGTCATGATTTGCGCCCGGATCTCGTAACACCGGCAATGACCGCCAAGGCGTGCCGGGGGGGTCGACGATGATGATCATCGACCCTGCTGGATTCACTGCTGTGGTTCGGGGACCCGGTACGGGCGCCTGGCGATCCGGTGCGATAGAGCCCGGCGAAACATCGAACTGCTGCTATGCGACTGGATCCCGCGCAAGATCGTCGCCGATATGCCGTGCGTGCTCGCCAGTAGTTACACACAGGGCGTCGCCGAGCAGATGTGATGCTTCGCGGTTTGTCAGACCGCACTCTTAGACTCGAACACATGTTCGCTGAGGCGGTGGAGATCCGGGACCGGTTGGCCGTGTTGGTCGACCGGTTGGATCCGGATGCGGTGTCCGGTTCGGCCGCCCGCGAGCTGTGGGGGGTGCTGGACAGATCCGAACGGTTGTGCGCGGCCGGCAAGATGTTGTTGGCCCGCCGGGTCGCTCAGACCCATCAGCGCAGCGGCGGCACCCGCACTGCGGCGGAGGAGTTGGCCCGCCGGGGCGGCACCTCGACCGGGCAGGCGGCGGAGTCGGTGACCACC
This sequence comes from uncultured Actinomycetota bacterium, assembly GCA_963794465.1. GTDB lineage: Bacteria > Actinomycetota > Actinomycetes > Jiangellales > Jiangellaceae > JACVRX01. The sequence goes on from CAWCED010000035.1 coordinate 1,258, forward strand.
TCGCAGCGGCTGCCCGACCAGCAGCCGGTGGAGGCGGCGTTGCGCCGCGGGCAGCTGTCTTTGCCGCAGGCCGCCGCGATCTCCGCCGCGGCGGTGGCCAACCCGGCCGAGGCGGCGCGGTTGACCGAACTCGCTGGGCGGGTGTCGCTGGGCGAGTTGCGGGAGGAGTGCGCCCGGGTCCGCGCCGCGGCGGATCCGGACCCGGACGCCACTCATCGGCGGATCCACGCCGCGCGTCGGTTGCGGCATTACACCGACCCGGAGGGCGGCTGGAACCTGACGGCCCGGGGCACCGCCCAGGCCGGGGCGGCGTTTTTGACCGTGCTCAACGTGTTGACCGATGCGATCTTCCGGCAGGCCCGCCGCCAGGGCCGGTGCGAACCGCCCGAGGCCTACGCCTTCGACGCCCTGATGCACCTGGCTGAACACGCCGCCGGCCGCTGCGACGGCCACCCGCAGCCGGCCACCGCCCGGTCCAGCAACGGGGATGTCGAGGCGACCGCCGCGGATGTCCCGGCCGGCGCTGCCGGCGGGGTGGATCAGCCGGTTGCTGGCGGTGCTGGCCAACCGGGCGGTGCGCCGGCAGCAGCAGGCGACGAAGAGGACCGCGGCGGCACCGCAGACCACCCCGGCCCGGCCCGGGCAGGGGACGCATCCGCGGGCCGGCCGGGCGAGGCCAGCTCCGGACTCGCCGCCCAACCTGCCGGCGATCCGGGGATCTTCGCCGCGGCCGCGGCCGGGTCGGCGTCGTCGGGGTGTGCGGTGCGGCCGGTGTCGGTGAGTCCGCGGTATTTGGCGTTGCTGCGGGTGGACGCCGAAGCGCTGCGCCGCGGCCGGGTCCAAGGGGCAGAGCTATGTGAGATCGCCGGCGTCGGGCCGGTGCCGGTTTCGGTAGCCCGCGACCTGCTCGGCGACGCCGTGCTCAAGCTAGTCATCACCCCGGGGTGGACGTGGCCAACGTGACCCACCTGGGCCGGGGGCCGACCGCCGCCCAGCGGGCCGCGCTGTTGTGGACCAACCCGACCTGCGCGGTGGAGGGCTGTGACCGGCGGCGGATCGAGTACGACCACCAGATCCCCTGGGCCCAAACCCGCCATACCCGGCTAGACGAGTTGGACCCGCTGTGCGGCTTCCACCACGACCTGAAAACCCGCCTCGGCTACACCCTGGTCCCCGGCAAAGGCAAACGCGCCTTCGTCGCCCCCGACGACCCCCGACACCCCCGACACCAGCCCGACAGCCGGGACCGGCCGACCGGAACCAGCGGACCACCCGGGCCGACCCGAGCACGACCGACCATGCGCGACACGGCCCCCGGCGCGGACCCGCCAACCCGACCCGGCCCGACAACCCGACGCCGGACCCGACGGCGCGCCGCCACCGCAGCCCAAACCACCCTGCCCGACCCACCCGGCGACCCACCGACGAGCTGACCCGGACGACGCCTCATCGCCTTTGCCAGGAGCCGGGAAGCGCCGGGCCCTGGTCAACCGCACCCAGCTGTTGACGCCGCAGGCGGGGGAGCGCCGGGCCCTGGTCAACCGCATCGAGCCGTTGACGCCGCAGGCCGGGAGCGGGCCGTTTTCGCTCGCCGGAACGCCTCGGCGGCAAGGAGCCTCAGGCCTTGCGGCCGGAGGGTGAGAGACGCACCTACGTCCGCGGCCACCGTCGGGCTCGGTCGACCGGATTTCCGCTGCTGCCGTCATGACCTCGGCAGCTCATCCCGGCGGTAGCGTCGTCGCGGTAATGCGGCACTGCGAAATGACGCAGGATCGCGACTGACGGCGTGCCAGCCACCGCACATGGCTCCCCTTTGTGTCAAGACATGTTGGGGAGCACGGTCTTAGGCTGGCTGGTGGCGGGTCCGGGAAGTGGCTTATCCGAAGAGCCGATGTCCGGGGTCAGGTCGGTCACGCTGGATTGCAGAGTCGTCCCCGAGTGCCCTCCCGGGCCCGTCGCCTCTCGTCGTTTCTGGTCGGCCACCATCTGGGCGTAGACGACGTTGGAGAGCCGTCGTTTGAGGGCTCGCATGGCTTCCATCGAGGTCTTGCCGGCTGCTTTCTTGGCGTCGAAGTAGGCGCGACCTTCGGTGGGGTTGCGGAGTTGGACGACGGCCATGATGTGCAGGGCTCGGTTGATCCGCCGGTTACCGGCCCGAGAGAGCCGATGCCGAGTCTGGTCACCGGAGGAGGCATCTAGCGGGGCGGTGCCGTTCCAGGAGGCGAACTTGTCGCGGTCGGCGAACCGGTGGATGTCGCCGACGTCGGCGAGCAGCCGGGCGGCGCCGGAAGGTCCGATGCCGTGCAGGGTCATCAACTCGGAACCGCGGGCCTCGACCAGCTTGGTGAGCTCCTTCTTGATGGCCTTGATCTTCTTGTCGATTCCCTCGAGCTCGATGATCAGTTCGACCGCGAGGCGGCGCCGGGTCTTCCCGACGAGATCGCGGGGCTTGATGGTCGCGATCAACGCCCGCGCCTGATGCGAGGAGAGGAACTGCTTTGCCCCACCAGGGAACAGCTCCAACAGCAGCCGGTGCAGCCGGTTGATCGTCTGCGTCCGCGCCCGGCCAAGCTCGTCGCGTCGGTCGACCAGCATGCCCAGCACCACCAGGTCGTCGTCGACCTCGACCCGGACCAGGTTCGGAGTCCGCAGCGCGACCTGGGCGACCGAATGCGCATCCACCGGGTCGGTTTTGCGGCCGTTGCCGGTGGCGAACACCCGCACCTGCGCGGACAGCTTCGCCGGCACATCCACCACGACCTCCCCGTCGTGCACCAGCCGGTGCGCGACGTGCTTGCCGATCCCGTTGCAGCCCTCCACCGCCCACATCCTGTCGTCGAACCTGCGGCCGGCCTTCAGCATCTCGGCGTAGCCGGCCTTGTCGGTGCCGTACCTTCCCACCCCGAGCACCTGACCGCGGTCGTCGATGACCTCGATCGTGGCCGATCGCTTGTGTGGGTCCATCCCGATGATCACGCCCATGCGGCGCGCCTCCTCTGCCGAACCGATGTGTTGTCAGCAAGGAGGGCACCGCTACTTCGAGCAGAACAGACCCCTTTCCAGCCTCTCCTCGCGCGGCGCCCGGCGAGATCGCAAGCCATGTGAGAGCCACACCAATGACACCGGTGGGCAGCCGCGGAATGAGAGCGTCCCGCCGGGCACCTGGACCGAGTCTGGCCAGACACCGATCCTGGGAGAAGTCTTAAGTAGGCCCCGGTGATCGAAGGAATTGACGTGCCCCGCGATGTCACTCTGGTCCTCACCGATGGCGCTGATGTCATCGGGGCGCTGCCTCCGTTCCGGGTGCCAACTCCGTGGTGGGCCGATGTCGCCGTCGTGGTCGAGGCGGCCGAGCAACTGACCGGGCGCCGGGTGTCGATCCTCCGGTTGCTGAACGCGTCCACCTCCTCGTCGACAATGGGCGGGCCGGTGACCTATCTGGCGGCGATCGACCGACCACCGAAACTCCGGCTGCCCACATGGACCGGGCCGGATCCACTCGCGCCACATCGCAATCGGGTCTGGTGGGCCGAACCCGGCGCTTTGGCCGAAGCTGTGACGTGGGCGACTGCGGTACTCGCCGAGACCGGGGTCGAGGTCCTCGATGCTCGTCAGGAGCGCACGTGGAACCTGTCGATGCTCATGCAACTGGCGACCACCGAGGGATTGGTGTGGCTCAAGGCGGTTCCGACGTTTCTTGCGGACGAAGGCTTCGTGTTGGCGCGGTTGGGGACCCTCGATGCCGCTGCCGGCATGCTGCCGACTGTGCTGGCTCATGATCCATCGCGGAGCTTGGTATTGCTCGCCGACATCCCCGGTTTCGACCTGTGGGACGCCTCGGCTGCTGACGTCGTCGCGCTCGGCGAACGCCTGGTCGAACTCCAGCGCGACGGTCACGCACACGGGCTGCCTGAGCTGGTCGCGGGGCGAGTGGCCGATCGGAGCGTCGCCGCGCTCGGCGCCGGGCTCTCCGGTCTTCTGGACGGGGGACTCCCGGAGGGGCCGATCGAACCCCCGCTGCGAGCACGAGTGGAGCGACTGCGCGACGACCTGCCAGCTCGGCTCGCGGCGCTCGGCGTGCTCCCCGACGTCGTGGTTCACGGCGACCCGCATCCAGGGAATTGGCGAGCCGGCCCTGGCGGTGCGCGCGTGCTGTTGGACTGGGGCGACACCGCTGTGGCGAGTCCACTGGCCGACGTTGGGACGCTGCTCGCCAGGGTGCCCCCGGCGGAGACGGCGGCGGTGAGCCATTCGATGGCAGAGTTCATTGCCGCGGCGTTCGGCGTCGACGACTTGTCGGCCGCCATGACTGAACTACCGCTGCTGATGGAGGTCACCGGGACGGTCGTCTATGCCTGGTTCTGCCGCAACATCGAGCCGGACGAGCAGGTCTACCACCGAGACGACGTGACGGCATGCCTGCGACGAGCGCTGGCGGCGATCGAGCGGGCCGCCGGCGAACCCTGAAGCTCAGCCCGCAGGACAGGTCAAAGGTCTGGCGTGGGCGGGATGACCGGACCTGGTCCGGGTCCAGGCGTGGGTGGCAGTGGGCCTGGCTCGGGGGTCGGGGCGGGCGGTACCGGCTGATCCGGTGATGGCCCCGGAGGCAGTGGCTCGGGTGGTCCGGGCTGCGGGCTGGGATCAGGCGAAGGTGGTCGCGGTTCTTCGGGTGGCAACGGCGGCAACGGCGGTTCTGGCGTGGTCGACATGCCGGTTCACTTCCCGCTCTATCACCATGCAAACGCCCATGGTCGTCGGTATGCGGTGAGGCCCAGCAACCAACGCAGGCGGTCCCTGGTGTGTGGCAGCCCCCGGCGGGTTACCGTCATCCGGTGAGCGCACCGACGACCGAGCCGCAACGGCTCGGTCCTTACCGGCTCGTGGAGCGAATCGGCGAGGGAGGTATGGGTGTCGTCCACCTCGCGGTGTCCCCGAGCGGAGCACTGGTCGCCGTCAAGGCCCTCCGTCCATGGCTCTTGGGCGGACATGATGGCCGGTCCCGGTTCGCGCGGGAGGTCGCGGCGTTACGCCGAGTCCATGGGCCACGGATTGCGGAGGTCATCGACGCCGACGTCGAAAACGACCCGCCCTATGTCGTGACGCGGTACGTTCGCGGCCCGGCACTGGATCGAGCCGTCGCGGACCATGGACCGCTTCGGTTTCCGGCGCTCGGCCGGCTCTCGACGGGCCTCGCCGACGCCCTTGCCAGCGTGCATGCGGCGGGCGTCGTCCACCGCGACGTCAAGCCGGGCAACGTCGTCCTGGCCGACGGCGGGCCGGTGCTCATCGACTTCGGCCTGGCGCGCGCTGTCGATGAGACCAGGCTCACAGCGACCGGTCTGGTCATCGGGACTCCGGGCTATCTCGCCCCTGAGACGATCGACGGAGGGCAGGCGTCGCCGGCGACCGATGTGCACGGCTGGGCCGCCACGGTTGCCTTCGCCGCCACTGGCCGGCCGCCGTTTGGGACGGGTCCGGACGCGGCAGTGCTCGACCGGATCCGCCGTGGCGACCACGACCTCGGTGGCGTGCCACCAGAGCTCGCCGCGATCCTGCATCGAGCGCTCGCGGTCGAACCCGAGCGACGACCAACGGTCGAGGAACTGCGCACTCGGTTAGTCGGCACAGGAGGCGACGTGACCGCTGTCGTCCTGCCACCAACCCCGACTGCGGGCGTTTCCCGATCGGCTCCGGCAACCCGGGTGGACCTGCCGCCGGTTGCCGTGGAGCCGTCGTCGCAGCAGCCGTGGGCGCCGATGATCGTGCCTCCGACCGCAGCCGCCGCCGTTGCCGATGGCGCGGCTTCAGGTGCGGCGGTCCCGGCCATCGTTGGCCCTGCACCTGCGGTCCCAGTGCGCCGGGAGGCGGCGCCGGTCGCCTCCGCAGGGCCCTCGTATGCGCCGGCCGCCCGGTTCGAGGAACCGATTCCACCCGGCCGCACGCGGGTGGTACGGACCTGGCCTGCTCGAGTAGCCGTGATTGTCATGGGATTGGCCATCCTCATGACGATCGGCCTGGCACCGTACCTCGGCGCGTTCGTGCTGTTCGTCGTCATCCTGGCCGCACGGGCAACGTGGCGAACGAGATGGCGACTCTATGAGCGCCGCGCCAGCCGCGGGTTTCAGCGCAACGACCAGTGGCTCAACGCCATCGGCACGCCGTGGGATCTGGTCATCGTCACGTTGCCGGCGGTAGCGCAGTGTGCCTGGGTCTGCCTGGCCGGCTACGCCGCCGGGGCGGCCATCGCGGCAGGCGATCCGAACAACGTCCGCGGCCCCTATCTGGTCGGCGGGGCTGTGACGTTGCTGCTGCTGTGGTTCGGACCCGGAACGGCGCGGTTCCGTTACGGCGTCCACGTGCTGTCAGCACCGCTCGACCGCAACCGCCGCTGGGCGTGGACCGTCGCCGGCGTTTTCCTCGCGTTGACCTGGGCGCTGCTGATCGTGTGGGAGAGCTATGGCACCTCCTGGGCGCCCGGATCCGGCCCGCCGAACCTGTTCGGTCCCTGATCGACGCGGCACCGCGGACCGTGCGGTGCGGGCACCGATGCCACCGCCTAGCATGCGGTCGAGCCGACCTGCCGCCTAGACGGAGTGCCCATTGCGCCTGCGCCTATCACCTCGAGACACCGCGTTTTACGACCTGTTCGCCGCCTCCGCGCAGAACGTGCGGGACGGAGTCAAAGTGCTCGCCGAGGCACTGTCCGACGGCACCGACCGTACGGCCGTCGCCGCCAGGCTCAAAGAGATCGAGCACATCGGCGACGAGCACACGCACGAGATCGTCTTGCGGGTCAACTCGACCTTCGTCACGCCGTTCGATCGCGAGGACATCTACCGGCTGGCGTCTGGACTTGACGACGTCCTCGACGACGTGGAGGCGGTCGCTGACCTGATCGTGTTGTACGGCCTCGGTGAGCTCCCGTCGGGAGTTGCCGACATGGTCGACGTGCTCGACCGCGCCGCCGAGCTGACCGCCGATGCCATGCCGCGGCTGCGCACGATGAACCACCTGAAGGACTACTGGATCGAGATCAACCGGCTGGAGAACCAGGCCGACCAGGACTACCGCCGCCTGCTCGCCCGGATCTTCTCCGGAGAGTTCGACGCGCTGACAGTGCACAAGCTCAAGGACGTTGTCGACACGTTGGAGTCCGCCGTCGACGGCTTCGAGCGCGTGGCGAACATTGTCGAGCAGATCGCGCTCAAGGAGTCCTGACCCCTTGGAGTCCGCGCTCATCGTCGCGGTGATCATCGTCGCGCTGGGGTTTGACTACACGAATGGATTCCACGACGCCGCCAACGCCATCGCCACCTCGGTATCGACCCGGGCCCTGACCCCACGCGCTGCCCTGGTGATGGCCGCGGTCATGAACCTGGTCGGCGCGTTCCTCGGCACTGGCGTCGCGGAAACCATCGGGTCGGGGATTGTCGAGCTGCCCGAGACGGAGGCCAGTCTGGTTGTCGTGCTCGCGGCCCTGCTCGGCGCCATCACCTGGAACTTGATCACCTGGTGGCTCGGACTGCCGTCATCGTCGTCGCATGCCCTGATCGGAGGCCTGGTCGGCGCGACCCTGGCGGCCGTAGGGACTGTGCAGTGGGTCGGCATCTTCGAGAAGGTCGTGATTCCCATGGTCGTCTCACCGCTCGTCGGGTTCACCCTCGCCTTCTTGCTGATGACGGCGATCATGTGGATTTTCCGCCGGGCGCTTCCGGGGAGGGTCAACCGCGGCTTCCGGATCGCGCAGACGTTCAGCGCTGCAGCGATGGCGCTTGGGCACGGGCTGCAGGACGCACAGAAGACGATGGGCGTGATTACGTTGGCGCTGGTCGTCGGTGGCTTCCAGGCCACCTTCTACGTGCAATGGTGGGTGATCGTACTTGCGGCAACAGCGTTGGCATTGGGGACCTACGCCGGCGGGTGGCGGATCATGCGCACCCTAGGCCGCCGGATCGTCCATCTCGACCCTCCGCGTGGTTTCGCCGCGGAGACGACGGCGTCGAGCGTCCTGTACACCACCGCGTTCGTCTTCGCCGCCCCGATCTCGACGACCCAGACGATCACCTCGGCTGTCATGGGCGTTGGTGCGACCCGTCGATTCTCCGCGGTTCGCTGGGGGGTCGCCAGCGACATCGGGGTTGCGTGGGTCCTGACGATTCCGATGGCAGGGCTGGTGGCCGCCGTCTGCTATTGGATCTTGCACTTGCTCATCGGCTTGTAGCCGGAGCGGTAGTTTTCTGACGTGGCTGGTGACCACTCCAGTCCGGCACGGCCCGACGTCGACGTTCTTGTCGTCGGGGCCGGTCCGACCGGCCTGACCATGGCCGCGCAACTCGCGGCCTACGGAACTCGGGTGACGCTCGTTGATCGTCAGCTCGACCGGGTCCACGAGTCACGCGCGCTCGCAGTGCAGCCGCGCACGCTCGAGGTCCTTGCCAATCTGGGCGTGACGGATGAGTTGGTCCAGGTTGGCAACCGTGCCCTTCGGGTGCAGATCCATACGCGACGTCGAGCAGTTCCGGTGCGCCTGTTCGACATCGGCGTCGACGACACGGCATATCCGTATGTGTTGTTCGTGTCGCAGGCGGAGACCGAACGGATCCTCGGCGAGCACGTCGCCAGCACTGGAGTGAAGCTCGAACGAGGCGTCGAGCTCATCGAGTTCGTTCAGACCAGCGATTCAGTCTCGTGTCGGCTACGAGACCGCGCAGGGCGCGACGAGGTTGTCAGCGCTCGCTACGTCGTCGGTTGTGACGGTGCACACAGCACGGTGCGTCAGCAGGCCGGCATCGCGTTCGAGGGACGCGCCTACCCGCAGACGTTCGTCCTGGCCGACCTGGAGGCCGACGGCATCGACCCCGGTTTCGCCCATGCGTTCGTCTCTGCGCGCGGCTTCCTGTTCTTCTTTCCACTTGGCGAGCCGGCGACCTGGCGGATCCTGGCGATGCGGCCCCGTTCGGACGAGCCGGAGGCAGACCAAAGCGTCACTCTCGCTGAGGTGCAGGCCCTGGTCGACGCCTATACGGCGACCCCCGTGCACGTGCGCGACCCGGTGTGGATGACCAACTTCCGGCTGCACAATCGCGGCGCGGCACATTATCGGGCCGGGCGGGTGTTCCTCGCTGGCGACGCCGCACATATCCACAGCCCCGCCGGCGCTCAAGGTATGAACACCGGCATCCAGGATGCGGTCAATCTTGGCTGGAAGCTGGGACTGGTTGTGCGCGGGTCACGCTGACCCTGCGTTGCTGGACAGCTATGAGCCTGAGCGGGCTCCGATTGGCCGCCGGGTACTGCGCTTCACCGACCGTGCCTTCACGATCGCGACGTCGCCGCATCCGGTGCTCCGCTTCGCTCGCGCTCAACTCGCGCCGCTGCTCGCACCTTTGGTGCTTCGCGTCCGGGCCGGACGGTCATATGGCTTCCGGACGGTGTCTCAGCTCGCCATCCATTACCGGGACAGCCCGTTGTCGGTCGAAGTACTGCATGCGCCGCGCAGCGGCCCACATGCCGGCGACCGCCTTCCGGACGCGCCGATCACCTACGACGGTCAGGTCACCACGCTGCAACGGGCCCTTGTTGCGCCTGGATTCCATCTCTTGCTGTGCGGACCGTCGGACGCCTGGCCCGCAGCAGCGTTCATGCCCGTGGCCGGCCAACTGGTCACGGCGCATCGACTCACCAGTGGTCCGGGAAGCACGCAGGACCTGATCGATCCCACCGGGCTGGCCATGGGCAGGCTCGGGGTGACCGGCGACGACGTCGCCCACTATCTGGTGCGACCCGACGGATATATCGGTTTACGCGGCGGCGCAGACCTGTCGGGTGTACGGGCTTACCTCGCCCGATGGGCCGCCGGCCACGACCATGCGCGATGAGTCCGTCGATCATGTTCACCACCCTTGGGCATGGCGAAGCCTGACGATGCCTCGCCTGGCTTCGAATTGTCGGTATCAGCGGGTGCTGCGGGGTGCTCTACTTAGACAGTCACGCCGCCCAGCGGCGTCGACGTCTGCCGTGTGGAGGTGATGCTGCCAATGGTTGACTCGGCAACGCCATCTCTGGGCCGGGTCTTCATCAGCTACCGGCGAGAGGAAACGGCTTACCCAGCGGGCTGGCTGTATGACCGGCTGGCCGAGCGCTACGGCGGCCAGGTCTTCAAGGACGTCGACTCGATCCAGCTGGGCGACGATTTCGTCGAGGTGATCACCAGAGCCGTCGCATCCTGCGACGTGCTGCTCGCGCTCATTGGCGGCGAATGGCTGACGATCACCGACGCGCACCAGCAGCAGCGCCGCCTTGACGACCCCGACGACTTCGTCCGGCTGGAAATCGAGGCCGCGCTGACGCGTAACGTCCGTGTCATCCCGATCCTGGTTGACGGGGCCACCATGCCTCGTGCCGACGACCTGCCGCCCAGCCTGGCCGGGCTGGTGCGCCGGCATGCTCTCGAACTCAGCCCGGCCCGGTTCGACTTCGACACCAGCCGGCTGCTCAGGGTTCTGGACCAGACCCTTGCCGAGGTGCGGTCCGAGCAGGAAGTTGCGGCCGCGGCATCTGGTCCGGTGGCGAAGGCATCGGACGCGAGTCCAACGGGACGGCCTCCCGCGCCGGCGTCCGAAACCGACACCACCCCGACCGCCCAGCCCGACGTGGTCGTCGAGCTGTACGACGACCCGGAGTACACCGCGGCGCTGGCTGCGTACTTCACCGAACGCTGGGACACGGCGGTTGACCTGCTGACGCGAGTGCTGGCTCGGTATCCCGACCATCCACAGGTCACGGAGCGGCTCGCAGGGGCCCGGCGACAACAGCAGCTGGCACGCTGGGACACCGCCGCCCGCGGGGCCGCCGAGCAGGGCCGTTGGGCCGCGGCGGTCGAAGCCCTAGAACACATCGCGGCCACCGAGCCGGACCGTCCGGATACCGCGCAGCGGCTAGAACACGCGCGTACCCAGCAGAAGATCACCGAGTTGCAGGCTGACCTTCGCAGGATGCACGCGGCGGAAGAGTGGACGGCCGTCATCGCCATCGGTGAACAACTCGGCGAGCTTGATCCGTCGTTGGCCGATCTCGACGGGCTGGTCACCGCTGCCCAGGCAGGGCTCGCCGAGGCTGCCCTTGCCGACCGCTACAGCACGGGGCTGCGGCAGATGGATCGAGGTGACCTCGCTGCCGCGGCCGACACGTTCACCGCTATCCAGGCAGAACGTCCTGGCTACCGCGAAACCGCCGCCCTGCTCGCCCGCGCCAGTGAACGTCCAGCTCAATCGGCCGCCGCACCGATGCACCCTGCCGCCACGACCTCCAGCCCGCCTGCAGAGGCGGCGACGGAGCAGCCCCCAGTTGCCGATTCACGCCCGTCGGCCGAACCGCCGGAGTCGGATGCGGTTCAGGCGCCGGACAGCGTTGGAAGGGAGCCAGCTCAGCAGGGAGAGCAACGGCAGATGCGGCTCGGTGCTGGCTTGGCGATCGCGGGCGCCGTCATGATCATCGCCGGGTCATTCCTGCCCTACGTATGGGGCGACCGGATCGCCGTGTACTACGGATCTGCGTGGTGGTACGCGTACGCGCTTGTTGTGGCCGCCCTGGTCATCAGCGCAAGTGTCCGCGCACTGACGGCCGGTGCGTGGTCGTCGACCAGCGCCGGAATCCTGCTGGGAACTGTCGCTGCATCTCTGTGGGGACTCGCCGTCCCAGTCGGGCAACTGAAGTACGACGGATTTGGCGTGGGGTTCTGGTTCGAGCTTGTCGGACACCTGTTCCTCGTGCTGGCCGCCATTCTCTGCGTGCTTGCCCTCCGGCGAAGGATGGAAGTCCGCCTGATGTCTCGAGCTCCCCGTGGCGCGTCAGCATGGCTGGTGGCCATTCTCGGCGTGGGCGGCGCAGTGAGTCTTTTTCTCTTTGATGCAATGATCGTGCGCGATTACGACGGGGTGGAGTATTGGCTGCCGCCCGCCCTATTGACGATCATGGCGCTGGTTGTGCCGGTAAGCGCAGCGATAGCGATACCACGCCGGTTCGGCGTTGCCCTGCTCGCGGGTTGGATCGTCGCTGCGACGTCCGTCTTCGTTGCGAATGGCATCCTGGCTTACTGGGAAATCGCTCCTTCGATCTTCTGGTTCGGTGTCACGCTGCTCGGGCTCGCGGTCGTGGCAGTCCCGTTTGCCCGCGGTGCTCAGAACTCGCAATCACGAGCGGAAAGTGTGTGACCCGCTCCCATCGGCGGGGCGGTGACGTCATGCCGCGATCGCCGTCGCGGCGATGACCTCACTCTGGTCGACGAAGTCCTCGGCGGCCAGGTTCTCGAGTCGGGACCGCACCCGGCGCAGGAAGTCAGTTCGGGCGGCAGAGTCCATGCCGGTGAGGCGCCGGCCCGCAACGCCAAGGACGGTGTGCCGTGCGATGAACTCATCCGGACTCGGCCGGTGCGACCAGGGCACGACCTCGGCGCGGATCTCGACGTAACCAGCGTCGCCCAGCAGGGCTCGCAGCTTGTCTGGGGAATCCATGAGCTCGTGCCGGGCGATGAAGGGGCCTGCCGGCGGGGCGCCATGCCGGTCGAGCTCGTCGTTCCAGATGTCCAACGCTGGGACGCCCGCGTCCTGGCCCCAGGTGGTCAGGCCGACCGCGCCGCCACGGCGGAGCACGCGTCGGACGTCGCGCAACGCCGCCTTGGGTTGGGGCACGTGGAACAGCATGAAAGCCATCACGACCACGTCGTACGAGGCTGCGGCGAAGGGCAGCTGCGCCGCATCGGCGACGATGCGCGGCGTATCCCGCCGGTGCACGGCGGAGCATGCCCTCGGCTCGGTCGGCCGCGACGACCAGCGCCGATGGTGCGGCATGCCGCAGGGCGGGAAGCAGGGTTCCAACGCCAGCCCCGAGATCTAGCACCCGGTGTGCGGATGCGAGGGGCAGGCGGTCGATCAGTTCGACGGCGGCCGGGTTCAACGCAGCCGCCCACTGCTGCTCGTACGCCTCCGCGGCCATGGAGTAGTAGGCCGTCAACGCCTCGACGGCGCTGCCAGGGTGTGGCGTCATCGCGGTCGCCATGAGCGCGGGTTGGTCATGATGGTGGGCGCTTCCCCGGATCGTCGTGTTTTCGCTTTCACGCCCGATGCAACCACGCCGAATAGGCCGGTCGACAGGTATCGCGGTTAGGTTCAAAGATGTGCGGACCGTCGACTGGCGCGACGGGCGGATGGTGGTCGTCGACCAGACACTGCTGCCCGCTGAGCTGCGAATGCTCGAACTGATGACGGTCGACGAGCTGGTCGATGCCATCGCTCGGCTGGCCGTACGGGGAGCACCGGCGCTGGGCGCTGCCGGCGCCCTCGGCGTGGTCCTGGCCGTCGACCAGGCCGACCGGGAGGGTTGGGACGACGCGCAGCTGGCGGCCGCTGTGGCCCGGATGCGAGCGACCCGACCCACGGCGGTCAACTTGAGGTGGGGGATCGATCGGGCAGCGAGCCGACTGCCCCAAGGGCGGGAGGCTGTGTTGCGGGAGGCTCTCGCGGTCCTGGAGGAGGATGTGGCCGCCAACCGATCGATCGGTGAGCGGGGAGCTGACCTGCTAGACGAGCTGCTCGCCAGATCCTCGACGGCGACTCAAGCCATCCGGGTTCACACCCACTGCAACGCCGGAAGTCTCGCCACGGTCGAGTGGGGCACGGCGCTCGGTGTGGTCCGGGCGTTGCACCGACGCAGGCGGCTGGGCCGTGTCTACGTCGACGAGACTCGCCCGCTGCTCCAGGGGAGCCGGCTCACGGCATGGGAGCTCGATCGGCTCGGGATCGACTACCGGGTAGTGGTCGATGGTGCTGGGCCAACGGTGATCGCCCGCGGTCTGGTCGATGCCGTTGTCGTCGGTGCCGACCGGGTAGCGGCCAACAGCGACGTGGTCAACAAGGTGGGCACGTATCCGTTGGCGCTGGCCTGCGCACGGGCCGACGTCCCCTTTGTCGTCGCCGCTCCCGAATCGACCGTCGACGAGGCAACTCCAACCGGTTTGGACGTCGAGATCGAGACCAGGGCCGACGCCGAAGTGGTCGAGTGGTCCGGCGTGCGAGTGGCTCCGGCCGGGGCCAGGGCCCTCAATCTCGCCTTCGATGTGACGCCGGCCGATCTGGTGACGGCGATCGTGACCGAGGATCGAGTCATCCGGCCAGGGGAGCTCGGCCATGGCTGACGCGGCCGCGGAGGGTTTGGTCGCCCTGGGCCGGCGGGTGGTAGCTGCCGGGCTGGTGGTGGCGTCGGGGGGAAACCTGGCCGTCCGCCTCCCCGAGTCGGATCGCATCCTGGTCACGCCGCGAGGGTGGGCTCTGGACGACCTTGCCGTGACGGCATTGGCGACGGTCGGGCTCGATGGGCGCCACATCTCCGGGCGCTACGCACCGACGACCGAGCTGTCGCTGCATCGGGCCGCGCTCGGCGTCCGATCCGACGCCGCGGTCTGCCTTCACTTGCACCCGCCGATGGCGACCCTGCTGCACGCCTTGGGTCGACCGATCCGGCGTATCACCACTGACCACGCCTACTACCTGCGGCGGCTCGGAGAGGTGCCGTTCATCCAGCCCGGCTCTGACCGGCTGGCCCGGGCCGCGGCGACCGAGCTAGCCAACTCCGACATCGTCTTGTTGGCCCACCACGGCTGCCTGATTGTGGCCAACTCCTTCGATGTCGGATTCAGCCGTGCGGCCAGCCTCGAGGCAGCGGCCATAGCGACCTACCGGGCTCACGTGCTGGGTGCGGACGTGGCCGACTGCCCGCCCGAGTTCTTGGCCGGGGTGGAGGCCCAGGAGGCGGCTGGCCAGGTCTATGGCAAGACCGCCGCAACGGGAGCCGTGGGTGGGACCGACGCCGCGATCAGACCCGGTGTCTGAGCGGCCAGGAGCTGGTGGCTCTCGGGTCAGCTGCGAACCAGTCGGGCGATCGCATCCGAGGCTTCCTTGACCTTGGCCTCGGCATCTGCACCGCCTTGGCGGGTGGCATCGGCGACGCAGTGCGAGAGGTGGTCCTCGAGCAACTCCAGCGCGACGGCCTGCAAAGCCTTCGTCGCCGCGGAGATCTGGGTCAGCACGTCAATGCAATACGTGTCTGAGTCGACCATCCGCTGCAGCCCACGGACCTGGCCCTCCACGCGAGCCAGCCGTCTCAGCACGGCGTCCTTGTTGTCGATGTAACCAGCCATGTCGCACTCCTCCATCGAGTCCCAAGTATCCCCCCTGGGGGGTACTGGGCCAACCCTGACCCGACCCGGGTGACTGGCGCCGCGGAGGCTCGCCTCCCTCAGGCGTGGGAATCGGCGGCCTTGGCGGGCACGCCTTTCACAGGCAGGCTTGGCATCAGCACCCGGCGACGCCATCTACTCGGGGAGGCCGCCGTGCAGGAGGACCATGAGCCGGAGCGTGAGGCTCCCGGCGACTACGAGTACGACGAGGCGCACGACACCGTGGACGCGGCTCACTCCGCGTACATCGAAGCGGGATCCACGACACCGGCTGAGGCTCACATCACCACAGGGCCGATCGACCAGATCGGTGACTACGGCTACGACATGGCTCACGACGTGCCGCACTAGGGCGACCCGTCCGGGTCCGGACCTCCTACGCCGGCGAGTGCAAAGCCTGAGAGCAAGCTGCACGGGTCACCCCCATGCCGAGACTGCCAACGACCGAGCATCAGCCAAAGCGGCCGGAGATGTAGTCCTCGGTGCGGGGGTCGTCCGGGTTGGTGAAGATCTTGCTGGTGCGGTCGTACTCCACCAGCTGGCCGTAGCGGTGGCCCTTCTCGTCGATGTTCGCGGTGAAGAACGCCGTCCGGTCCGAGACTCGAGCCGGCCTGCTGCATGTTGTGGGTGACGATGATGATCGTGAAGTCCTTGAACCAGGTCCTGCATGAGGTCCTCGATCTTGGCGGTGGCGATCGGGTCGAGCGCGGAGCACGGCTCGTCCATCAGGATCACCTCCGGTTTGGTCGCGATCGCGCGCGCGATGCACAGCCGCTGCTGCTGGCCGCCGGAAAGCGACAGCCCGTTCTGGTCCAGCTTGTCCTTGACCTCGTCCCACAGGGCTGCGTCGGTCAGCGCCTGCTCCACCCGCGCGGCCATGGCCTTCTTGGACAGCTTCTCGCCGACGACCTTGGGGCCGTAGGCGACGTTGTCGAAGATCGACTTCGGAAAAGGGTTGGGCTTCTGGAAGACCATGCCGACGCGGCGGCGCACCTCGATCGGGTCGACGTCCTTGGCGTAGAGATCCTGCCCGTGGAAGAGCACCCGGCCCTCGACCCGTGCCGTCGGGATGAGGTCGTTCATCCGGTCGAAGCAGCGGATCACCGTCGATTTCCCGCATCCGGACGGCCCGATCAGCGCGGTGATCTCGTTGCGGCCGATCAGCATGTCGACTCCGCGGACCGCATGGAAGTCGCCGTAGTAGATGTCGAGGTTCTCGACGGCGATCAGCGGATCGAGCGGCTTGTGCTCCCGGGAGCCGTGCTCGGTGTGTTCGGGACGTGGCGGAGCCACGGTAGCTTCGGCAACGGAGTCGTCCGCCGTCTGCACCGGCAGCGTGCTGGGTTCTGTCATGTCGTCTCTCGCCTTTTCGTCGGTCACCATGGTCACCAGCGCCGCTGGTACTTGTTCCGGATGAGGATCGCGACGGAGTTCATCACCAGCAGGATCACGAGCAGCACCACGATCAGTGCGCTGGACAGGACGATGAACTCCTCCTGCGGCCGGCTCGCATAGCTGTAGATCTGGATCGGCAGCGCAGTGAACCGGTCGAACACGCTTGCCGGGTTGAACGTGAGAAAGCCCGCGACACCGATGATGATCAACGGCGCGGCCTCACCGATTGCCCGCGATAGCGCCAGGATGGAGCCGGTCGCGATACCCGGGATGCTGTTCGGCAGGATCGTCCGCCAAACGGTCTGCCACCGAGTGGCCCCTAATGCGAGCGAACCGTCGCGCAGCGAATCCGGCACCGCCCGGATCGCCTCCCGACTGGAGATGATGATCACCGGGAGGATCAACAGGGCCAGGATGATTGCGCCGGCGATGACGACCGGGCCGAGGGAAAGCGGTCCCCGCACGATCAAACCCAGCCCGAGAATGCCATAGACAACGCTCGGCACGGCGGCGAGGTTTTGGATGTTGAGCTCGATCAGCCGGTTGTACCAGCGCTCCCGGTTGGCGTATTCCTCGAGATAGACGGCGGCCAGGACGCCGATCGGCAGCGCAATCAGAGCGGTCCCGGCCATCAGCCACAGCGTGCCGAGGATCGCCGCCTGGGCGCCTGCGGTCGCCGGGCGCAGCTGGGAGGCCTGGTTCCGGAACAAGTCCGCATCGAGCCGGGGCCAGCCCTCGATCAGGACGTAGGCCAGCAGCACGACCAGAAAGATCACACCGACCGCCAGGCAGGCCAGCAGAATCCAGCGGAATCCGACTTCCTTGGGTGATCGGTCATGACCACGTCCGGTGAGAACGGGCTTTTGATCCGGAGCAGCCGGGTCGAAGGAGATGAGGTCGGTGGCCGTCACTCGTACTCCTCCCGGTATCTGCGGACCAGGCGGATGCTGACGAAGTTCATGACGACGGTGATCACGAACAACAGGGCGGCGACGGCAAACAGCGACTCATAACCGATCGAACCGGTGGGCTGGTCACCGGACGCAGCCTGAGCGATGAATGCGGTCATCGTCTCACCGGCTTCGAGCGGGTTGAACGTGAAATTCGGGGTGCTGCCAGCAGCGAGCACCACGATCATCGTCTCGCCGACCGCTCGGCTGATGCCTAGGACGAACGCCGCCACGATCCCGGAGATCGCAGCCGGCACCACGACCTTCGTGGCAACCTGCATCTTCGTGCTGCCGAGCCCGTAGGCACCGTCGCGAAGGGATTGGGGTACCGCGGTCATCGCGTCCTCGGAGAGCGACGCCACGGTTGGGATGATCATGACGCCCATGACCAGGCCAGCGCTGAGCATGCTGAACGTGCCGACGTCGATGAACTTCTGCAGCAGGTTCGGGGTCACGAATGCAAGGGCGAAGAAGCCATAGACCACCGTGGGTATGCCAGCGAGCACCTCGAGAACCGGCTTGAGCACTTGGCGCGCCCTCGGCGATGCGTACTCGGCGAGGTAAATAGCGGCGCCCAGACCGAGCGGGATGGCCACGAGCAGCGCGATGGCGGTGGTGGTGAACGTCGCAGCAACCAGCGGCAAGACGCCGAACTCCCGCTGGGCCTCGGAGAACAGCACTGTCCACTCGGTGCCGGTCAGGAAGCCCCACAACGACACCGCTGGCTCACGGAAGAAGTCGATCGTCGGTCCGATGATCGCGATGACGATCCCGATCGTGGTGAGAACCGAGACCACGGCGGCCAGGAAGAGCACGGCCTCGATCACGCGCTCGCCGAGGCGTGGCTGCGACCGGCGCAGGGAGATCCCTGCGCCGGTCTGCTCGGTGGTCGGGCTCAACGGATCAGCCGCCCACCAGCGTGTCGAACTGCTCTTGCAACGACGTCTTCTGCTCGTCGTTGAGCCCGATGAAGCCCGCCGCCTCCACGATCTCGTCGACGTTCTCGATGTAGAAGCGCACGAAAGCCTCGACCTCGGGCCGCTCCAATGCCTCCGCGGACGGATAGATGAACAGTTGCCGACCCAACGGCGCGTACGAACCGTCCTGAACCGTCTCCGGGCTCGGTGCGACGCAACCGCTGCCGTTGTCCACCTCGAGTGCCTTGAGCGTGTCGGCGTTCTGCTCGTAGTAGGTGTAGCCCAGGTATCCCAAGCCGCCGGGCGAGCCGGAGACGGCCTGGACGATCACGTTGTCGTCCTCGGAGGCCTGGTAGTCGGTCCGGGAGGCACCCTCCTCACCGTTGATCACGTCTGTGAAGTAATCGAACGTGCCCGAGTCGGTACCCGGCCCGGCAAGGACGAGCGGCTCGTCTGGGAACGACGGATCGACCTGGTTCCAGTTGGCCACCTTGGAGTCCGGTGCCCAGATCGCCTTGAGCTGCTCGACGGTCAGACAGGTCGCCCAGTCGTTGTCAATGTTGGCGATCACGGTGAGGCCGTCGTTGGCAATTGGGAACTCGTCCTGGGTGACGCCGTTCTCCTCGCAGACGGCGATCTCGTCTTCCTCGATCGGCCGGGACGCGTCGGAGATGTCAGTCTCGCCCGCGCAGAACTTCTCGAACCCGCCTCCGGTACCCGACTGCCCGACCGGTACCTGCACGCCTGGGTTCTCCTCCTGGAACAACTCTGCGGCCGCGCTGGTCAGCGGGAACACGGTGCTCGAGCCGTCGATGACAACCTCGCCGGACAGCGCGGCCTCGGTACTCTCACTACCTTCGGCCGAGGTGTTCGCCGGGTCGTTGCCGCTGCCGCATGCAGCCAGCACCAGGGCGGCGGCGCCCGCAACCGCCAGGGGCGACCAGCGCCGGCTCAGGGGACTCATGCTCACCTGATGTTTCCTTCCGTGGACGTGCTTGTCGGCAATGCGATGACACGGCGAAAGCTAGGCAGCACAGGTGACCGAGTGGCCCGCAGCGAGTGAACGAACGATGAACGCAAGCTGCCGAGTACTCGTCGGCTACCGGTCGTCGGAGTTGCCGTACCGTGAACTGGCAGCATCGACTCGGGTCAGCTACCTACTGTCAGCCATTGCAGCGTCTGTCCATATGACCCGGCGAGGGCGACTGGTCTGCCGTCCAAATCCGAGCAGAAATCTGGAGGGACCAACGGGCGGCAACTGAATCGACGTGAGCAGTTCCGGCAACACGTCGGGAGCCTCGTTGGAGATCCAGTGCCCAGGCAGGGACTCGGCCAGCCCGACGAACGCGGTTCGGGCCTCCCGGGGAAGGTAGCCAAGCACCGCGCTGTGAAAGACGACGAGCGTGACGTCCGGAGGGGCTGCATCGGCAAGCGAAGGAAGCTCGGCCAGCAGGTCGCCGCGTCGGATCACCGGCGGGTCGGCACGGACGATGCCGGCGGCGGCATGGAGCCGATCACGTCGGTCGTGCTGGCCAGGCCAGATCAGCGACTCGAGCCAGCGCATGTCGTCGACGTCGGCAACGTCGCGTGGGTTGAGATCCACGCCTGCCCGCCAGACCACTTCGGGTACGTGTGTTGGGACAGGAACGTCGCCCGTTATGGAGCAGTCGAACCGTACGGGACTGTCGGACCGGCCCACAGCCTCGCCGTCAAATCGATACTGGTACGCGTCGGGGTACAGGCACAGACCGGCGGATGCCCCGGCCTCCAGCAACGCCAACGGTTGCGGCAGCGCGGCCAACACCGGCAACAAGGTCGCGCAGCGGGCGGGCTCGTTGGTTTGAGTGCTGTGCGCACGCATCGTTGCCGCGAGGTCGGGCCAGTTCTGCAGAGCCCAGGCCCGAAAGGCAGCCGGCGGCTCGACCGGCCCGGCCAGGTATCGGGTCGCGCCAAAGAGCAGGTTTGGCTGCCGCTTGGGCTCCGGCAGCTGATCCAGCTGCCGCAATAACTTTTCGTCCTTCGCCACAGCGAGGGCGGGCGAGGCATTCGTAGGCGGGAGACTCCGCGCGGGCTTCGCTTGCGAATTCCCGATACCACTGTGCTGTATTCACGTCTGGAGCATGATGAAAGGAGGATTACTGGGCCTACGACCCCAGTAGTCCTCCTTCCATCGGCCGAACCTGGCGCTAGATGTCGTAGCGCTCGACGGCGACCGAGACGCCGCCGCGGTGGTGGAAGACCAGGAAGTCGCCAGAATGAAGTGGCTCGGACGGAGCGAGGTCAGGTGCTTGCTCAGCGGCCGCCGAGATGATCTCGGGTAGCAGCGGACGGTGCGAACAGACCAGGGTCCGCGCGCCGTCGGCGAGCAGTGCGCGCGTCAGCTTCTCTGCGCCCAGCGGCTGCACTGTGTACCTGTCTTCTGACAGCACCGGCTCAAACTCCAACGACACGCCGATCGCGTCGGCATAGGGCCGCACGCTCTCGACACATCGGACCGCGTCGCTGGTGACAACGCGCGGGAGCCCAAGTGCCATGAACGGTGCAACCAGCGCGCGGGCATCCCGGGTCCCGCGGTCGTCCAACGGACGTAGGGCGTCCGGGCCATCCCACGACGAGCGTTCGCGGGCCTTCGTGTGTCGCAGCACGACGAACGGCACCGTCCGGTTCTCACCGTCCAGAAGCGCGGTGACCACGTCGGCGTCCCGGGGATGTGTCAACTGACGCATCGCTTCGGAGCTCGGCAAGAACGTGATTTCGTCGATCTCCTTGGTGCCATCCCAGGCAGGCGCATCGTCGTCCGCCCGGGCGGCCCAGTAGTGCACTCGCTTGGGCTGGCCGTTGGCCTCGTAGTGCTGGGTAGGCAGCGGCCGGTCGAGAACGATCCGTTGTCCGGTCTCCTCCTCTACTTCGCGGACGGCACATGCCAGCAGGTGTTCACCGTTGTCCAGCTTTCCTTTGGGGAGCGACCAGTCGTCATAACGTGGGCGGTGCACGAGACAGATCTCTACGCCGCCGTCGTGGGCGAGGTCCGGTCTCCAGACCACAGCGCCAGCGGCGACGACGGTGCCGTCGATGTTGGAACGGCTCATGTCGCGAGCCATCGTCGCCACTTGCGACGGCTGACCTTGGGCCACAGCTTGGAAAACTCACGGCGGGTCGCCATGAGCCGCTCGCGCTCGGCTGCGAACAGCACACCAAGGGTGAAACTGGCTGGCGCATCGGCGTTCGCGGCCATCGCCAGGATCGTCCCACCTGCGTCGGCGGCATCCTGGTGCTCGCCGAGGATCTCCGTGACTCGCTCCATCTGCTCGGCGAACGCCTTGGCCTCCGCCCCGAGGACTGGCGCGACGGCTTCGCCGGCGTATCGGGCTCGCTTCGCCGCGATGCGCGCCTGGTGCCACTCTTCGTCCGGCGCGCCGGCGGGCAGCACCGACTCGTCGTCGAGTACGGCCTTCGCTCGCTTGGCCAGCCGCTTCCAGGCTTTGCGCACCAACGGAGGTAGCACCTCGCTCGCTGGCGACTCGGCAACCTCAGTGGTCGGCGGCTTGGCGGCGGCAGCGACCAGTCGCTCGTGCAGGTCGATATATCGGTCCGACGACAGCAACACGTGGACCCTGGCCTGGGCGTCGTTCCGCTGCTCCCGAATACGTCCGAGCATGGTGGTGGCCGGATCCTCGGGCACGGCATCGTCGGGAAGAGCGGCCATTCGATCGTCCAGCCGGACGATCAGCACGTCGAGTTCACGCAGCTCGCCCAGGCCTTTCCCGGCCCATCGGAGTTCATCGCGCAGCTCGTCGGCCCACGCTCGGTCAAGCAGCGGCCGAAACACCCGCAGGCCGCTGCGCAGACGGCGGGTGGCCACGCGCATCTTGTGCACCGCGTCAAAGGGTCCCTCCGGGTCGCGCCGGAAGGCGAGGTCGGCGGCCCGAAACGCCCGCGTGTGCACGGCAATGAACGCCTGGACCGCAGCGCTGGCCGGATCGTCCGGCCCAACACCCTGGGGCTCCGGCACCTCAGGCGGAGCCGAAGCCTGTGGCCCCAGTGCTCGAACCGCCTTGGAGACGAACTCGCCAGTGACAGCGCCGGACTGGTCAAGTCGCGTGACGACGTGCTCGACCACCTCCGGCGGTGCGTCGTCGGCCAGCTCGAGCTCGAGCTCACGGAACTGCGCGGACGCCTGACCTGAGCCGTCGACTACCTGAACCGTGTCGTCGACCAGCTCGGCTGCCGGTTGCCCCGACGTGTCCAGGACATGGCGCACGTGCCGGGTCGTGCGCAGTGTCGCCACCGGGTGAACCGGGCTGTGCCGGATCACGGAACGGACCAGCTCGAGCAGCGCTGGCGGAGGGGTCTGCGGATCTCCCGCCGAGAGCGGGAGTCTCAGCTCGTCGCGCACCTCGTCGGCGGCTTCAGGCACCGTGATCTTCAGATGCCAGCCCTCGTCGGGCCCGCCGGTTCGGCGGCGAAGCGCCATGCCCTCTCGGAGGAGCCGCAGATCCGGCGTGTCGTAGTACGCCGTCTCGAGCTCGATGACGCCGCGATCGTCGACTTTCGATACCAGACCGGCGCTGACGAGGTCCGGAACCCGGTAGAGGCCGTGAACGCGGAACTTGTGCTCGACCTCGCGGACCGTTGGCACCGGTTCCGCGAGGCTCACGCCGCGACCTTCCGCCGGCTCTTCTGCTCGATCAGGATCTGCTGCAGGTCGGCCAAGGGTTCGCCCTGCTCGTCCTTGTGGACCCGGATCCAGGTGCTGTCGGGAAGCAGGTGCCACGAGGCCACCCGATCATCGAACGCCAGGTCGAAGAGCGCGCGCAGTTGCGTTTCGTGCGCCTCGCTACCGAGCCGGACCATGGTCTCGACCCGTCGGTCGAGGTTGCGGTGCATGAGGTCGGCCGACCCGATCCAGTACTCGGGATCGTCGACGTTCTGAAAGGCCAGGATGCGCGAGTGCTCGAGAAAACGACCGAGGGTGCTCCGCACCCGGATGTTCTCCGACAGCTCCGGGACCCCCGGGCGGAGGCAGCAGATGCCGCGAATCCACAGGTCGACCGGGACTCCGGCGGCGGATGCGTCGTACAGCGCGTCGATGATGCCCTCGTCGACCAGGCTGTTCATCTTGAACCGGATCCCGGCCGGCCTTCCGGCCCGATGGTTCTCGATCTCGCCCTGGATGCGCTCGACGATGCCGCTGCGGAGCGCATGTGGCGCGACCAGCAGCCGCTCGTAGTCGGAGTCGATGGAATAGCCCGACAGCGAGTTGAACAGGTGGTTGGCGTCCTCGGCGACCACTGGGTCGGCTGTGAGCAGGCCGAGGTCCTCGTAGAGCCGCGCGGTCTTGGGGTGGTAGTTGCCGGTGCCGAAGTGGCTGTATCGACGGATACCTCCGCCGTGGTCGGCTTCGTCGCGCACGACCAGGCAGAGCTTGCAGTGGGTCTTCAGGCCGACCATGCCGTAGACGACGTGCACGCCCGCCTGCTCCAGCTTGCGTGCCCAGGTGATGTTGGCCTGCTCGTCGAAGCGGGCCTTGATCTCGACCAGCGCCAGGACCTGCTTGCCGGCCTCGGCGGCGTCGATCAGCGCGTCGACGATGGGGGAGTCACCGCTGGTCCGGTACAGGGTCTGCTTGATCGCCAGCACCCGCGGGTCTGCCGCCGCCTGCTCGATGAACCGCTGGACGCTCGTGGAGAAGGAGTCGTACGGGTGGTGCACCAGGATGTCGCCCGCGCGGATCGCGGCGAACATGTCGGCCGGCGCCGCCGACTCGACGTCTGGCAGGTCGCGGTGTGTGGCGGGGAGGAACGGACGGTACTTGTGCTCTGCGCGGTCGAGGTCGGCGATCCGGAACAGGCCGGTCAGGTCAAGCGGGCCCGGGCAGGTGCAGCACCTCGTTGCTCGACACGCCGAGCTCGCGCTGCAAGCAGGTCGAGCACGTGCGGGTCGACGGTCTCCTCGACCTCGAGCCGGACCGCCGGGCCGAACCGCCTGCGCATCAGCTCGCGCTCCATGGCGGTGAGCAGGTTCTCGGCGTCGTCCTCTTCGACCTCGACGTCCTCGTTGCGGGTCACCCGGAAGGTGTGGTGCTGGAGCACCTCCATGCCGGGGAAGAGCTGGGACAGGTGCGCGGCGATGACGTCCTCGAGCGGGACGAACCGCTGCTCGGCGACCGGCAGGAACCGCGGGAAGTTCGGCGGCACCTTGACCCGGGCGAAGTGCTCGGTGCGCCGTTCGCGGGTTTCGGACGACGACGGCGAGGTTGAGCGAGAGCCCGGAGATGTACGGGAACGGATGCGCCGGGTCGACCGCCAGCGGGGTCAGCACCGGGAAGATCCGCTCGCCGAACAGCTCCCGCAGCCGGCCGTGCTCGGCGTCGTCGAGATCGTCCCACGGGCGATCTCGATGCCCTCCTTCACCAGGGCCGGCAGCACGTCGTCGTGGAAACAGTTCGCCTGTCGTGGCCATCAGCTCGCGGGTCAGGCTGAGCGTCCCTCGTGCACCTCCCGGGGGAGCAGGCCGCTGGCGGCGCGGACGGCGACGCCGGCCGCGATGCGCCGTTTGAGACCGGCGACCCGGACCATGAAGAACTCGTCCAGGTTGCTGGAGAAGATCGCCAGGAACCTGGCCCGCTCCAGCAGGGGCACGTCGGGATCCTCGGCCAGCTCGAGCACCCGCGTGTTGAAGGCCAGCCAGGAGAACTCGCGGTCGAGGTATCGCTCCTCCGTCCGCACCGCCTCCGCCGCCGCCGCCATGCCCACAATGTTGACACGCGAGGTGAACGGAAGCGTCGACAACCCGGCGACTGGAGGGTTTCCCACCTCTTAGCTTTCAGGAGACGCGGGAAACCCTCCAGCGGTGGTGGTCGGCGGGCGGGCGTACATGACGTCGAGCCCGATGCGCTCGAAGCCCAGACCGCGATAGAGCCGAACCGCGCTCAGGTTGGACTCGTCGACGTAGAGGATGACCCGAGTCCAGACCGCTGTCGTCGAGATGATGCAGACCGACGAGGGTGAGCGCCTTGCCCAGCCCGTGGCCGCTGCTCCGTCGGGTCGATGCCCGACGACGTAGACCTCACCGGTGGACTCGTCGTGGACCTTCGTCCAGTGGAAGCCGACCATCGACGATCCACGCCTGGCGACGAAAAAGCCCGCCGGATCGAACCACGGTTCTGCTGATCCGGTCGTGCAGGTCGGTCAGCGTCCAGCGGCCTTGCTCCGGATGGTCGGCGAATGCTCTCGCGTTGAGTGCGACCCATGCCTCGTCGTCGACACCGGGAACGAACGTCTCGACGACGATGCCGTCGGGAATATCCGGCTCCGGAAGGTCGTCGGTCAGCGACCTCCCCATCTGCCACAGGGACCGCACCCGCTCGAGGCCGGCCGCCGCTGCCAGAGACTTGGCTGCGCCGGCAGGTCTCCGTGCGCCCAGATCTGCAGGTCGGGACGCGTGGGCGGCGGCCATGAGCCCGTCGACCAAGGCCCGGCCGATGCCCCGGCGCCGATGATCGGGGTGAACGACGAGTTCGGCGTCCCCACTGGCCTCGTCGAGTTGGGCATACCCGACCGGGCGGCTGTCATCGCGGACCAGCAGGTGCGTGGCCGGCGCGCCGGCACGCAGTCCGAGCACGCCCTGTTCGGACAGTGGAGCGACGCCGTCGGCCTTTGTCGCAGTTTCGGCGAGAGCGGTGACGGCACCGACGTCGGCGTCGGCGAGTCGGTGCCGACTCTCGATCACCGACCGACGCGTTCAGGCACCTGGCTACGGCGAGGAGGGGCTGGGGCGACGAACCGGTAGCCGACATTGCGCACGGTTCCGATCAGCGCCTCGTGGTCCGGGCCGAGCTTCGCCCGCAGCCTCCGCACGTGGACGTCGACCGTACGGGTACCGCCGAAGTAGTCGTATCCCCACACCTCTTGCAGCAGCTGTGCCCGGGTGAACACGCGGCCCGGATGCTGAGCGATGAACTTGAGCAGCTCGAACTCCTTGTACGTGAGGTCGAGCGTGCGCCCGGAAACCCGGGCGGTGTAGGTGGCCTCGTCGACGACCAGGTCGCCGGAGCGGATCTCGTCAGGCACGTCGTCACCGGCCTGCGCCGCGGCCAGCCGACCCTGCGCAAGCCGCAACCTGGCTTCGACTTCCGCCGGCCCGGCAGTGTCGAGCAGCACGTCGTCTACACCCCAGTCGGCGGTCACCGCGGCAAGGCCACCCTCGGTGACGACCGCCATTAGTGGCACGTCTACACCGGTCGTGCGGATCAGCCGGGTCAGCCCGCGGGCGTGGCCCAGGTCTCTGCGCGCGTCGACGAGCACCGCGTCGCACACCGGAGCCTCGAGCAACGCGGCAGCCTCGGCCGGCGCCACCCGGACGTCGTGCAGCAGCAACCCCAGTGCAGGAAGAACGTCTGCCGACGGGCGCAGCGCATTGGTCAGTAGGAGGATCGTGGACCCCATGCGGCCTCCTCTGGCCGGGAATGCAAACGAGGACCCGGAGGGCGACGCTGCCCGGGCCCACGTGTTGACAGGATAGGGCACATGAGGGCAACCCAGTCCCGTTTGCCCGCGGATCGGGACGGATTCGGGTTTCGGCGTCGTCTGCAGACCGACGACGGTGTGGTCGTTGCCGCTGAACATCTGCCGCCGGTCGACAGACCTCGCAATGTCGCGGTGGTCGTTGTCCACGGGTTCACACTGCACTCCCGGCATCCACGGATTCGACGAGTTGCCGCGTGGATGCGTCCCGCCGCGGGTCTGGTCCTGCTCGATCTGCGCGGGCACGGCGGTTCCACCGGCGTCAGCACGCTCGGCTGGCACGAGGTGCACGACGTCGAGGCCGCGGTCGGGTGGGCTCGGTCACTCGGTTACCCGCAGGTGGCGACGTTGGGCTTCTCGCTCGGCTCGGCGGTGGTGCTCAGGCACGCCGCCCTGTATGGCGGGGTGGACGCTGTCGCAGCCGTCAGCGGGCCAGGGCAGTGGTATTACCGCGGCACGCCGAGAATGCGCACGTTGCACCGGCTGGTGCTCAACCCGCCGGGTCGCGCCGCGATCAGGCTCGCGCGGCGCACCCGAATCATGCGCGGCGACTGGATCGAGCCGTATCCCATCGATCCCGTTGCCGCCGCCGCAGCGATCGATGTTCCGCTGCTCGTGGTGCACGGAGAACGGGACGATTTGTTTCCTGCCGATCACGGCCGGCGGGTGTCCGCCGCGGCCGGCGACACTGCGACGTTGTGGGTGCTGCCCGACTTCGGGCACGCGGAGGGCGCGGTCGACGAACCGCTCGCCCGGCGGATCGCCGACTGGTTGGTGGCCCAATGCCGCGGGTGACGTTGCGGTACTGGGCATCGCTACGGGCCGCCGCCGGAAGGGCCGAGGAGGTCCTCGACGCGCCGACGCTGGCCGACGCGTTGGCGTCAGCTCGACGCCTGAACCACGCTCGACCCCAGTTTTCGGCCGTGCTCGACGTGTGCTCGGTGGTGGTAGACGGCAACCCGGTCGGGCGTCGCGACCATGCAGGAATCACACTTGAGAACGGATCCGTTGTCGAGTTGTTGCCACCCTTCGCAGGGGGATAGGCGTCGTGCTCTGGGAAGATCTTGTCGTGCCCTCGCTGCTGTTGGCGGCCCTTGCCGCAGTGCTCGCCCTCGCGGCTGCCGTAGGCCGACCTCTCCTCGGGGCGGGGGTCGCCACGGTGCAGGTGGTTTTTACCCTCGGTGGTGTGCGCCCGGCTGCGGTGCCCGCGGTGCGACCAGGCGCATGGCTTGCGCTGGCCGTATCGGTCGGCACCTCATTGTGGATGGTCCTCGGCGACCAGAACGGCCTGTGGCCGGTTGCTGCGCTGCTCGCCCCGGCGTTCGTCGTCGCGATCATGATCCAACTGGCCCGACAGGACGGCCGGCACGAGATGACCGCGTCGTTGTCGGTGACCGTCGCAGCCTGTGCGTTGGCCGTCCTACCTGTGGCATGGCTGGCGCTACGCGCGGCTGAGGGCGGGGTCCATGCGGTGTGGCTGGGACTGCTCGGCGTGGGTGTGGTCGGGCTTGCTGAACTGCTGCCGGTGCCAGCGGTGGCCCGGCGCTCGGTTGGGATCCTGCTGGCAGGTGCCATCGCCGCAGGCCTGATGCTCGTCGCCGGTGGCATGGCGGCAGCCGTGCCGGCGGTAGGCGGAGTGGTCGTCGCGGCGTTCGCCGCTCTGAGCGCGGTGACCGCTATCGCCGCCGCCGACCGCGTCGCTGCCGACGTGGACGAAGGCTCGGCAGGCATGCTGACGCCGCTGCGGGTGACCTTGCCCATCGTCGTTGCGGCGCCAGTGTCTTACGTGCTCGGACGGATTCTGGTCGGATGATTCATCGGCCAGCTGAACCAGGCCCGTTCGGAAGGCGTGCCCCAGGTGTGAGGGCATCGGTGGCCGACGAGGCTCTCGTCCGCGCGCTCTACGACGAGCACGCCGCTCCGCTCATGGGATACGTCCTGCGGCTCGTGGGTGGGGATCGCCAACGGGCTGAAGACGTGGTGCAGGAGACGCTGCTGCGAGCGTGGCGGCATCCGGACTCGCTGGCTCCAGATCGGGGCTCGGCCCGACCTTGGCTGTGGACGGTGGCGCGGCATCTGGTTGTCGACGGCGAACGGGCCCGCCGGGCGCGGCCGGCCGAAGTCGCCGAGTCGGCGCTGGGAGTCGTCCCGGTGGACGATGGCGTGGACCAGGCCTTGGTCGCGCAGCTCGTGGCCGAGGCGATCGAAACGCTCAGCCCAGAGCACCGCGCGGCTGTCGTCGAGACGTATTTCCGCGGCCGTTCCGTTGCCGATGCTGCCGGGGTTCTGGGAGTTCCGGCGGGAACCGTGAAGTCGCGGACCTACTACGCGCTGCGAGCCCTGCGATTGGCGCTGGAGGAACGCGGGATCACCGGTGCGGAGGTGGCGACATGACCTCCTGCGACGAGATCCGGATCTCGCTGGGTGCGCTGGCCGTGGGGCGCTGGACCCCGACGAGGAACGAGCGCGTGCGCGAGCACGTCGCCGACTGTCGAACGTGTGCGGCCGGAGCTGGCCGAGTTGTCGGCAGACTGTTGACCTGCTGGCGGCAGCGAAGCCACTGGGTCTGCCAGCGGCCGTCCAGCCGGATCGCCCGGGTGCTCGAGGGCTGCTCGGGGCGGTCGGTGAAGAACGCCGACGGGCCGCCGACGCCGGTATGCGCTGACGCTTGGCCGCTGCCGCCGTCGGTGCAGTGCTGGCCGGGAAGCCGGTCGTGCTCGTCGCGGACGACGAGTCCCGCCGCCGTCTGCGGCAGTTGACGGCTACCCGACTCCCACGGCCGAAATGCACGGGTCGCGAAGGCCCGGTCGTCCTCGACGTGGAACTGTTCGCCAGGGGGTGGGGGACCGCGGTGCACGGCGCGATCGCCGGCGTCCCGCCCGGCGCGACGTGCAGCCTGGTCGCGGTCGGTGTCGACGGCAGCCGCGAGGTGGCGGCAACCTGGACGGTTCCTACCGATGGCTACGATCCGGCGAAGCTCTGGTTCGACGGCGGCGTCGGCATCCAACCGCAGAGACCAGCCAGCTACGAGATCGTCACGCCAGCCGGCGACGTCCTCCTCGTCGCCCCCGCCTGACATTCGTTCTGCGCGAGGTCAACCCGGCGAAGAGGGCCGGGGAACAGGGCGGCCCACAGGCGACGTTGAGCACCGGCGTGACCGGGTCTCGTCGTGCTTGTCGCCGTACTGCTGGCGGCGACGGCGCTTCGGCCTGTGGCGGGCGAGGACGGCAGGCCGGCTGAGGGCGCGGCCTGCGACGTCCAGCGCGGCCGCAGCTGACCCGCGACGATCTCGGCCAGGAGTTGGGCGAGCGCGCGCGACAGCTGGTGCAGTTCTCGACCGCGTTCTGCGCCCCGTGCCGGGCGACCCGTCAGGTATTGGCCCATGCCGCCGACTCGGTCGACGGCGTCCGCCACATCGAGATCGACGCCGAGTCGCATCTGGACCTGGTCCGCCGAATTGGTATCACCCGGACACCGACGACGCCTCCTCGTCGATCGGCGGGCACGTCGTGCAGCGTTCGACAGGTGTACCGAGACTCGCCCCGCTGCAACCGCCCTCCAGCACATGGCCACTAACTGAGACGCAGCGTCTCATCATTCGAGCGTCGCGATGACATCTCCGGCCCTGCCCCGTAGCCTCGGCTGCGTGTTCCGGACAGAGCTGACCAAGCGGCGCGCGATCGACCTCGGTCGCGTGGCGACGATGCTCTGTCGCCTGCCCTGACCGGGTAGCCCCTGGGTGTCGACGATCCCCGGGCTGTCCACAGCTGATGTCCTGTCCAGCCCACGTCAGGGAGCAGCCCGATGGTCGACCCCCGCGGCCAACGCTTCACCGCAGCCCTCACCACTGTGGTCCTCGCGCTCGTCCTGCTGACCGGCAGCGGCTGGGTGCTGGCCGCTCAGGCCGGCGTGTTCGCCATCGGCGCGCTCGCCGGGGTCGCCGCGTCGCCGTACGCTCGGCTGTTCGCGCGCGTTGTGCGGCCGCGGCTTGGCCCACCGGCTGAGTACGAGGACGCGCGGCCGCCGCGGTTCGCTCAAGCCATCGGATTGCTGTTCGCGACCGCCGGCCTCGTCGGCCTGGCCGGCGGCTGGTCATTGCTCGCCTACGGCGCGGTCGGCGCAGCGCTGGCCGCAGCATTCCTCAACGCCGTCTTCGGGCTCTGCCTGGGCTGCGAGATCTACCTGGTATTCCGCCGCGCCATTCCTAGACTGACGGAGGTCACCCGATGAGTCGCGAAACCGTTCTCGTCTCGGCCGATTGGGTCGAACAACATCTCGACGATCCTGGAGTCGTCCTCGTCGAAGTCGACGAGGACACGACCGCGTATGACAAGAACCACATCAAGAGCGCCGTCACGCCTGGACTGGAAGTCGGACCTGCAAGACCCGGTCCGCCGAGACTTCGTGAACAAGGAGCAATTCGAGGCGCTGCTGTCCGCCAAAGGCATCGGCAACGACGACACTGTCGTGCTCTACGGCGGCAACAACAACTGGTTCGCCGCTTACGCGTACTGGTACTTCAAGCTCTACGGGCACGACGACGTCCGGCTGCTCGACGGCGGCCGCAAGATCTGGGAGCTGGAGAGCCGCGAGCTCGTCGACGACGCCGCGCAGCGCGGAGCCGACCCAGTACCGGGCCAGCGACGCCGGACCTGGCGATCCGGGCGTTCCGCGACGAGGTCGTCGCCGCCATCGGCACGAAGAACCTGGTCGACGTCCGCTCGCCCGACGAGTACGCCGGCCGACTGCTCGCGCCGGCGCACCTGCCGCAGGAGCAGGCCCAGCGCGGCGGTCACATCCCGACCGCGCTGAACATCCCGTGGAGCAAGGCGGCCAACGACGACGGCACGTTCAGCTCCGACGCCGAGCTGCGCACGCTCTACGGCGAGGCGGGGGTCGACCTCGACACCGACACGATCGCCTACTGCCGCATCGGCGAGCGGTCGGCGCACACCTGGTTCGTCCTGCACGAGCTGCTCGGGGTATCCAACGTCAAGAACTACGACGGTTCGTGGACCGAGTACGGGTCGCTGGTCGGCGTGCCGATCGTGGTGGGCGACGAGCCCGGTGCCGCATGACGGGCGGCTGCCAGGCACCGGCAGGCGGCGTCTCGCTGGACGGCGTCGACCTGACCAAGGAGGCGGTGATCCAGGGCGTGGTGACCCGCGGCTGCCGACGGACCGGTCGCCGGCGCGTACGTGCGGCTGCTCGACGCCGCGGGCGAGTTCACCGCCGAGGTGCCGACGAACGATGACGGCGAGTTCCGGTTCTTCGCCGCACCGGGCCAGTGGACGCTCGCGCACGCTGGCGCCCCGGGCGACGCCCGTCGACTGTGCCGTCATCGCCCAGCGCGGCGCCGTTGCCGAGGTCGAGGTCAGTATCGCGTCCTGACCGCTCGGACGCGTCGCAGCCTCGGGAGTAGGGTGTCGCGCGTGTCGCATGCCGCGCCTGCCGTTCTCCGGCCGGCCCGCAGGCGCCGTCGTCGGGTCGGTGTTGGTCGGCTGCGCGGTCGTCGGCTTCCTCGTGGGCAGCGTGCTGGGCGCGGGATCCGGTGGTGGCGAGGACGGGAGCCGACGGTGGCCGCGGTGCGCCAGCGGCGGCCGCCTGGGACGGGCCGGTGGCGCCGGTGACCGTGGCAGTCGTGGAAGCGTCGTGCCAATCCGACCCGAGCCGCGACGCGTCCGGTGCCACGGGTCACGTACGATCCCGAGCTCGCGATCGACGGCCAGGTCGACTCGGCGTGGCGGTGCCCGGGCGACGGCATCGGCGAGACGCTGGTGATCGACCTGGGCGGATCCGTGCGCGTCGCCGAGCTCGGCTTGGTTCCTGGCTATGCCAAGACCGATGCCAGCGACGGCACCGACCGGTACGCCGAGAACCGCCGGCTCACCGCCGTCCGCTGGCGATTCGACGACGGTACGACGATCGAGCAGGAGTTGGATCCCGACCCGGAACTGCGCGACCTGCAGACGATTCGAATCCCGGTGGCGACCAGCCAGCGGGTCGCGATGGAGATCGTCAGCAGTTCTGACGCCGACCGGAACACCGTCGCCATCAGCGAACTGCAGATCTCGGCCGCCGCCTGATTGGCCGGCCCCTCCGCAATCCGTCAGTAGACGAGCGCCTGCGCGCCTTCGGCGAGCGCTTCCTCGACGAACGTCGCCGCGCCGGCGATGCGGATGCCGGGCAGGACGTCGTCGGGGCCGATGTCCCGACGCGCGGCACACTGGGTGCACAGCGTCACCCGGCCGCCGGCGAGCACCGCCGCCAGCAGGTCGGGCAGCGGCGCGGCGTGCGGCAGCTCGAACTCGGCGGCCCGCCCGGGCAGGGCGAACCAGGCCGACTCGCCGGTGAGCCACAGCGACACGTCGGCCCCGGACGGCGACCGCCGTGGCCGCCACAGTGAACGCCTGCGAGCAGCGCTCCGGCGCATCGAGCCCGGCTGTGACCTTCACGACGAGCCTGGTTCCCATGCCGAGCACGACTGAGACTCCTCGCGCGTGGTCGAGGTGTTCTTCACCGGCGTGCTGGTCCTGACGACCCTGGCCGCCGGCTGGTTCGCGGTCTACGTCATCTACCGGCTGTTCAAGGGTCAGGCCTGACCCGTTCCGTGATCGAGATTCCGGCCGACCTCCATCCTGACTGCGTCCCTCTCGCGTGGTTGCTCGGCCGTTGGGAAGGCGCGGGTGTCGGCGACTACCCGACGATCGAAGCCTTCCGGTTCGGCCAGGAGGTGGCCTTCAGTTACCTGCCGGGAAAGACGTTCCTCGCGTACACCAGTCGGAGCTGGATTCTCGACGACGACGGCGCACTGCTCCGGCCGGCCGCCAGCGAGACCGGATATTGGCGGCCGCAGACCTGACGGCGAAGTCGAGGTGCTGCTCACCCACCCCACCGGGTTCGTGGAGATCTACCTCGGCAGCGTCGAACCGGCCAAGGTCGAACTCGCGACCCGCGGCGTATTGAAGACCGAGACCGCGAAGGACTACCGAGCTGGCCACCGGCTCTATGGGCTGGTGAACGGACGGCTGGCGTGGGTCTATGAAATGGCTGCGATGGGACACGAATTGCAGCCGCACCTGTCGGCCGAGCTGATCCGGGTGGCCGGAGCCGACCAGGCGCGCTCCTAGACTTCAAGCGTGGGCGATTGGCGCAAGGACCTGCGAGCGCAGGGCTACCGGCTCACGCCGCAACGTGAACTCGTCCTCGAAGCCGTGCGCCAACTCGATCACGGTTCGCCGGAGGAGATCCTCACCCGGGTCCGGCTGTCCGCCCAAGGCGTCAACATCTCCACCGTCTACCGCACGCTGGAGCTGCTCGAGAAGCTCGGTTTGGTGAGCCATACGCATCTGGGACACGGTGCGCCGGCTTACCACGCGACGACGGAACCCGACCACGTCCACCTGGTTTGCCGGAACTGCGAACGCGTGATGCAGGTCGAGCCGTCGATCGCGGCGGGCTTGGTCGACGACCTCGATGCGCAGTTCGGCTTCCAAACCGATGTCCGCCATCTGACCGTCTTCGGCACGTGTAGGGACTGCTCGTGATCATCCGCCGACTAGAGGCCTTTCCACGTCATCTGCGCCCGGAGAAGTGGGAGACCCTCCACCCGCAGGAGATGGTCTCGGCGGGAGTGAGCGGGGCGGCACAGGCGTTGAGGTTGGCGTGAGCACCTACCGCAGCCCGCTCCTGGGTCGTCCTGGCGCTGTCGCGGCGACCGGCTTCGACGCCGGCGTGGCAGCGCACTACGGCGACCCGATGCGCGAGCAGCGTGAGCCAGGACCGGTAGACCTGTCGCACCGTGGCGTAGTGAAGGTGAGTGGTCCCGACCGTCTGGGCTGGCTGCACTCTCTGACGACGCAGCACGTCGAGCATCTCGGCCCTGGCAGCTCGACAGCGGCTCTCGTGCTCTCGCCACACGGCCATGTCGAGCACGCGCTGTACGCAGCCGATGACGGCACGGCCTTCTGGGCGCACGTGGAGCCGGGCGCAGCACCCGCGCTGGTCGCGTTCCTCGACTCCATGCGCTTCATGCTCCAGGTCGAGGTCACCGACGTGACCGATGATTATGCCGTCGTCTGGGAGCCGGACACCGAGCGGCATGGCAACTACTTGACCCGTATCACCGACCAGGGTCGGGAGATATTCGTGCCCCGGTCGGAACTGGTGCGTCAGTTCGCCGACGCGGCGTCAGGGGTGTGGGCACACGAGGCACGTCGGATCGCTGCTCACCAACCCCGGTTGGGCGTCGACACCGACCACAAGACCATCCCGCATGAGGTCGGCTGGATCGGTTCGGCAGTACATCTCGACAAGGGGTGCTACCGGGGACAAGAGACGGTCGCCCGCGTCCACAACCTGGGCCGGCCACCGCGGCGGCTCGTGCTGCTCCACCTCGACGGTTCGGCCGAACGCCTTCCAGCGCACTGCGACCCGGTCGAGCTGGATGGCCAGGAGGTCGGCTTCGTCGGCTCGGCGGCCCGCCACCATGAGCTGGGCCCGATTGGGTTGGCGCTGATCAAGCGAAGTGTGCCGGTGGACGTCGACCTCGTTGTTGGCGGCGTGGCCGCAGCCCAGGAGGTGGTCGTCGATCCCGACGTTGGCCTGCACGTTCGGGCCCGGACTGGTACTTCCGACTGACCCCGCTCCGCCGAACGCCTGATCAGGAGTCCTGGCCTCGCACCTCGAGGTGGCCGTGCTCGTCCTCACGTGAGCTGCGCCGGTAGCCGTACGGATGCACGCCGGGTGGCAGCTTGTCGGAGTCCGGCTCGAGCGGCACCGGTCGCGCGTCGATGCCGTGGGCTTCCCGCGCTCGTTTCAACGCATAAGAGATGCTGTGCCAGACGTGGTCTTCGCCGATGACGGCCATCGTCCCCGAGCGCCGTAGTAGGTCGCGGACGGCGAACATCACCCGAACGAAGTAGACGTCCACACCGCGAGACCGCACCGTCGTCACCAGTTCTGCCACGGTGTCGGCGCTGGTCGTGTCCAGCTGGCTGGTTCCCCCAAGGTCGATGATGAGGGCTTTCGTCCCCGGTGTGCGCTCGACCAGCTCGACGAGCTGGTCGCGGACGGTGGCTGCGTTGACCCAGAACAGCGGGGCGCCGACGCGCGCCACCAGAAGGCCCTCGATGACCAGCCGCTCTCCGTGCTCATGGACTGTGCCGAAGCCCGCCTTCTCCCCGGGGATGCGGCCGAGCCTCTCGACGTCCACGCGGGTCGAGCGGTACACCAGGCCGAGCACCGACTGCGCGACGGCGAGGAGCAGCCCGATCAACGGCCCGAACACCAAGACTCCGATCACGGCGACGATCGCGGACAGGAAATCCAACTTTCGAACGCTGCGATACCGCTCGAGCGCTGCGCGGTCGATCAGACCCCAGACCGCATGAACGACCACGGCACTGAGCACCGCGAGCGGCAGGGCGGCCAGCAGCGGCGTGACGGCGAGGATTGCCAGCAGCGTCAATGCCGCTGTCGCGATACCGGCCACCTGGGTCCGGCCCTCGGCCCGCACCGCGGTCGCGGTCTTGGACAAGCTGCCGGCGACCGCGATGCCGCCGAACAGCCCAGAGGCGAGGTTCGCGGCGCCCGTGGCGACCAACTCCTGGTCGGCGTCGACCTCGTATCCGCCTTTCGTCGCGAACAATCGTGCGGCGCTGAGCCCTTCGGCGATGCCGACCAGCGCCAGTGCCGCTCCGGAGACGAGCAGCGTGCCGAACGCGGAAAACGGAACCTCCGGTAGTCCGGGTTGCGGGAGCCCGGCCTGTACGGCACCGACGACAGCGACTCCGTGCTCGGACCAGTTCAGCACGGACGAGGCCACGATCGACCCCACCACGACGACCAGCGCCCATGGCACGTGGGGCACGAGCCGAGCCCCGCCGAACAGGATTGCCAGCGTGCCGATTCCGATGGCGGCAGTGAGCGCGTCACTGGCGCCGAGGTTTCCGAGCAGCACCTGCACCCGGTCGAGCACATCGCCCTGTGGCGCCGGAATGCCCAACAGCTTGGGCACTTCACCGACGATCACCAGCAGCGTGAGCCCGATGACGAATCCGGTGACGATCGGCTTGGAGAGGAATTCGGCAACCCATCCGATCCTCAGCAGGCCCGCAGCGACCAGCACCAGACCGGCGCCAAGCGCCAACGCGACTGTATAGGCAACTGCCTGAGTCTCGTCAACGGGTCGGAGGCTGGCCACCATCGAGCCAGACAACACTGACACCGTTGACACCGGGCCGACCACCAACTGCGGCGACGACCCCATCAACGCATACGCGAGCATTGCCGGCGGAATGGCGTAGAGGCCGACCTCGACCGGAACGCCTGCGATGGTGGCGTAGCCGAGAGCCTGGGGTATCGCCAATGCAGCGATGGTTACTCCGGCAGCGATGTCACTGCGCAGCCAGTGCCGGTCGTAGGCACGCAACCAGCGCAGTGCGGGCACGTGGTCCCGCCAGCGAGTCGTCCAGCTCGACTGTTGCCTGACGTTTGCCATCCGTTCGCCGCCCGTTCACCTTCGCAGGCCAACGGTACCCGGCCGCCACCGTCCATTCAGCTGTTCAGAAGCAGTGTCACCGGCCCGTCGTTGGTCGAGGTCACCTGCATCGTGGCGCCGAAAACGCCGGTCTCGACGTGGGCGCCCGCCGAGCGCAGTGCATCGCAGAAGGCGTCCACCAGCGGCGCGGCCTTCTCGGCAGGAGCCGCCGCGGACCACGATGGCCGGCGGCCCTTGCGGGTGTCGGCATAGAGCGTGAACTGGCTCACGACGAGCAGCGGAGCGCCGACGTCAGATGCAGACCGGCCATCGTCGAGGATCCGCAGTTCCCAGATCTTTCGAGCCAGCCGGCCGGCGGCGTCGGCGTCGTCATCGTGGGTGACTCCCAGCAACACGAGCAGACCTTGGCTACCGGGTCCGGGTTCGATTGCGCCGACGAGCTGGCCGTTCACGCTGACCGACGCCGAGGTGACCCGCTGCACGACCGCACGCACGGCGGCGATCCTGCCACGCGGGATAGGTTGCGACCGTGCCGCACGAGGTGGTCGCGGAGGTTGTCCGCTCGGGCACGGTCGAGAGCAGGCATCACGGCTCGGTGGTTGCGCTGGGACATGATGGCGCAGTCGTGCTCGCGGTGGGCGAGACCAACGCGACGATGTATCCGCGCTCGGCAAACAAGCCGGCCCAAACCGCGGCCATGCTGCGCTGCGGCCTTCCGCTCGACGGCGAGCTGTTGGCGCTGGCTGCGTCGAGTCACTCGGGTGAGGCCTTCCACATCAGGGGTGCCCGGCGCATCCTCGCCGCGGCCGACCTGGACGAGGCGCTGTTGCAGAACACTCCGGGCTGGCCGCTGGACAACATCGCGATGGTCGCGTATGCCCGGCAGGGGATGGACCGGTCATCGATCGCGGCCGACTGCTCCGGCAAACACGCGGCGATGCTCGTCACCTGCGCGGTGAACGGATGGAGTGTCGAGGACTACCTGGCGCCGGAGCATCCGCTGCAGCTCGCGATCCACGACACGATCGAGGAGCTGGCCGGCGAGCGAATCGATCCCCCTGGTATTGACGGCTGCGGCGCGCCGCTGTTTGCGATGACGCTCACCGGACTGGCCCGCACGTTTCGAGCGCTGCGCTCGCAGTACCGGAATCGGCCGAGCGGCGTGTGGTCGACGCGATTCAGGGCAATCCGCACTGGACCAGCGGGACATTCCGCGATGAAGCGCTGCTGATCCGCTCCGTGCCCGACTTGTTCGCGAAAGCCGGCGCCGAAGGCGTCTATGCGGCTGCCCTCGACGACGGCCGGGCAGTGGCGCTCAAGATCGCCGACGGATCGACCCGCGCCGGCCGGTGGTGATGGCTGCGGCCCTGCGTCAGATCGGCGTCGAGAACACCAGGCCGTCGCCGACCTCGACAGACCGGCGGTGTTCGGCGGCGGGCAGCCGGTCGGGGAGATCCGTCCGGTCGGGTTCTACGCGCCAGGACCGAGAGCGATATCAGAGTGAAACCTCGTGCTCAGGCGCATGGCCATGACGACAGCGCCGAGGTTCGTCTGCAGCGTGCGGAAGCCGATGCGGTTGTAAAAACCGACCGCGCGCCGGTTCCTCGCCCCCGTCACCAGGTGCACACCCGCGACGTCAGTCGCCCGAAGTTCGGCCAACAGGACGGGTGATCAGCCGGCGACCGTGACCCGCACCTTGTGCCCGGGGCAGCAGGTTGATGTGCAGGTGTGCTGGGTACTCGGCGAGCAGCACACGGTCGAGCCGCGGTGGGTGATGGATCATGTGCTGAAGGCGCTCGTCGGCTGTCCACGGCCGGCCGGCCGGCGGGTCGAGGTATCGCTCCCGAAGCGGTGGCCACCACCGACGCTCGCAACGCCGGTCGAAGTCAACGGTGTCCCGTGCGCCGAGGACGTAACCGGCCGGCTGGCCGTCGTCGAGGACGAACGCCAGATCCGGCTCAGAGGGCGAGATACGGCCCGACGTAGACGTGGCCGATGGAGCCGCGGATCCGTATAGATATCGGTAGCGTCCTGGCCCTCGTCGCCGGTTCGTAGGGATAGGTCATAGAGGGCGGATTCGTCTTCGGGGCCCGCCCGACGGATGAGCACGAGAGCGGATTATCCGTGCTACTGCTGCGACAGCCTGCCGATACGTACGCTGAGGCATGGGTCGGTCGGCTCGCTCACGATGGCGATGGGTCGTCGCTATCGGCGTCGCGGCCGTCGTCGTCGTCGCGTCGGGATCGACCCAGGCGGACTCGACGGCACAGCCGCTGCGGGCCGACGGCATCACGGTGGGCCCGGACGGCGAGCTGACGAATGTGCCCGTCGGCAGTGGAGCCGACTACCTGCCTGGTACGGCGGTATTGGCGACGGCCGAACCGCCGACGGCGAAGCAGACGACGCGGATCGCGGCCGACGGGGTGTGGCTGGGCAGTGCGGACCGCCCGGGTCGTGAGACGCCGTTCGCGGACATGGCCGATCGGGCGCTGCTGGATCTGCATCTGCTGCAGCAGGCCAACGGCGCGCAACTCGCGGCCAATCGGTACCACTGGCGCTATGTCTGGCCACGCGACGCGTCGTTTGCAGCCGTGGCGCTGTCGGCCACCGGCCGGCATGCCGACGCGGAGGCGATCCTGCGGTTCTTGTTCCGAGTGGCGCCGGACCGGGGGATATGGCATGCCCGGTATCGGCCGGACGGATCGGGCGAGCCGCCGGACGACCGGCGCCGCCAACTCGACGGCTCCGGCTGGGTGCCGTGGGCACTCTGGTTCTGGCTGCAGATCCATCCCGATCGCGAGTACGCCGAGGCGTTGGTCACCGAGGTCGCTCCGATGGTCATCACCTCGGCGAACGCGATCGTGCGGTCCTTCGGCAACGACGACCTACCCCGAGCTACGCCCGACTACTGGGAGCAGGGCGGTCAGCGGCTGACGCTGGGGATTGCAGCGCCGGCGCGGCTGGGCCTTCGCGCGGCAGTCGACCTGGCGCCGCTGATCGGCGCCGATGCCGCGGCCTGGCGGCAAGCAGCCGTCGAGATCGACGCCGGAATTCGACGAGAGTTCGGCGATCGCGGGTACCCCCGAACGGTCGCCGACACCAACCGAGACAAATTCGCCGACCACGGCTACCCGTTGCCGTTCGAGGATGCCGGGCACGACGCCGCGCTTGCTTTTCTGTCACCACCGTTCGCGCCTGCCGAGGAGCGGATCGGCGGCGCATTCCGTCGAACCGAGCCCGCCCTTCGAGTGCCCAACGGTGGTCTGCGCCCAGGCGAGGACTGGGAGAGCGACCAGGACGTCGCTTGGACGCCGTCGACGGCGCTGTTCGCGCTTGCGGCGGCGGGCTACGGTGACAACGCCACTGCCGAGCACTACCTAGGCTGGCTCGACGATCATCGGACCGCACTGGGCGCACTGCCGGAGAAGGTCAACGAAGTCGGCGCACCGGCGTCGGTCGCGCCCCTGGGGTGGACCTGCTCGCTGGTGTTGCTCGCTCTCGTCGAGCTCGAGCGCGACCTGCCCATCCCGCCAACCCCGTGACCATCCCGCCAACCGAGGTCGTGAAGATCGTCGTGATGACCTCCCCGGCGCAGGGCGGGCCGCCTGCCATCACGACGGTCTTCACAGCCAACGGGAACCAGGCAAGGCGCGCGGCCTGCGAAGCCGTGAGCTTGCAATCGCTTGCAAAAGTTAGCAAGATGGACCCATGGCCAGAGTCGGCTCACTGGGCGAGTTCCTGCAGGAGCAACGCCGGCACGCCCAGCTCTCGTTGCGCCAGCTGGCCGATCAGGCGGGAGTGAGCAACCCCTACCTGAGCCAGATCGAGCGAGGCATTCGCAAACCGTCGGCCGATGTGCTCCAGCAGATCGCCAAGGCACTGCGGATCTCGGCTGAGGCGATGTATGTGCGGGCCGGCCTGCTCGACCACCCGACATCAGACCACTCGGTCCAAGACGCGGTCCTGGCCGACCCGGCGCTGTCGGAACGCCAGAAGCGGGTGCTTCTCGACGTATACGAGACGTTCCGCAAAGAGAACGACGACGAAAGGTGATTTCCATGCCAGAGAAGAGCCCCACTCCCCTCTATGCCGCCGCAGGTGCGGCAGACGCCGTGGCCGCGGCTCTGCGGGAACTGTCGGCGCGCGCTCCCGAGATTGCCCAGCGGGCGGAGACGTTCAGCACCCAGGTGCGCGACCGGCTCTCGGGGTTGCCCGCCGACATGCAGAAGCTGCGCGCCGATCTTCCGGCCGACGTGCAGAAGCTGCGCGCCGAGCTGCCCAGCGACGTGCAGCGGCTGCGTTCGGAGCTGCCGGCCGACTTTCAGAAGCTGCGCGCCCAGCTGCCGACATTGGTACAAGACATCTCGGCCAGGGTCCTGCAATACGCAGCCGGGCTGGCCAGCGGCCTTACCGATCGGTATGCGGAGCTGGCCGATCGCGGCGAGGTCGCGGTAGCCAGGTTCCGCCGCGATGGCTCCGACGCGGTCAACACCGCGACCGACAAGGTCGCCGACGCCGCGGAAAAGGCCGCTGATGTGGCCGACAAGGTGGCCGACGAGATCGGCGATGCACCGGTCGCCCAGCGCAAGCGCCGTCCGTCGAGTCGCTGACAACGGCCGAGACCAGGCCCCCGGGGTGTCCCGGGGGCCTCGTCGTATCCGAGCCTGGTTGTGGTCGCGTACGCTCGAAGCGTGTTGGAGGTCTTCGGCTCGTTCCAGAGCATCGTCTTCTGGGTGCTTGCTATCGGCTCGCTGGCGCTGAAGGGATTCGCTCTGTTCGATGCGTTGCGGGTCAAGGAGGAAGCGTTCTCGCTTGCCGGCAAGCTGACGAAGACCATCTGGCTGGTGATCCTCGGTCTGTGCCTCGCCGTCAACGTGGTCATTCTGGATCCGCTGTCGTTCCTGAACCTGATCGGTGTTGTCGGAGCGGCTGTCTACTTGGTTGACGTCCGGCCAGCAGTGAAGGCAACCGGCGGCGGAGGATCGCGCGGTACGCATATGGGCCCCTACGGCCCCTGGTGACGCGCGCGAACTGTGCGACACGACCATCACGGCCGGACCCACCGGCTCGAGCTGGACGACCAGTCGCTTCGGGAATGGGAGTGCGTCGTCCTGGCCAGCGATCCGGACGCCGGGATCGTCCTCGACCGATCTGCGTTTTACCCGGGGGGCGGCGGACAGCCGCCTGACCACGGCGTCCTGCTGTGGAACGGGGTACAGACCCGGGTCGTCGGTGCTCGCCCCCGCGACGACCTGTGGCTCGTGCCCGATCCCGCGGACCCGTTGCCGCCCGTGGGCGTCGCCGTCCGTGGTGCTGTGGACGATGAGCGGCGCACACTGCTCATGCGGACCCACTCAGGACTGCATGTGCTGTGTGGCGTGGTCTTCCGCGACTACGGAGTCCCGGTGACCGGCGGCAACATGGAACCAGGCCAGGCACGGCTGGACTTCGACCTGCCGTCGGTACCTCCTGGATTCAAGGAGACCCTCACCGCGGCGCTCAACGCCGAAGTGGCCGCCGATCGTGCCGTCCAAGTGCGAGTGTTGCCGCGGGAGCAGGCGTATGAGCTCGGCCCGATAATCCGAACGGCCACCGACCTGTTGCCTCCCGATCTGGAGGTGGTGCGGCTGGTGGATGTCGTCGGATTGGACCTACAGGCCGACGGCGGTACGCACGTCGCTTCGACCCGCCAGATCGGCCGAATCGAAGTGGTCAAAGTGGAGAACAAGGGCCGCGGGTTTCGTCGCGTCCGCATTCGGCTGCGTGACTGATCGCGTCCACCAACGGCGCGACGGGACTCGCGCTACGACCAGTAGACGATGACCTTGTCCCCGATGCGTACCTGGTCGAACAGCGACTCGATCGCCGACCGGTTGCGGACGTTGACGCAGCCGTGCGAGGAACCGTTGTAGCCGTGTGCAGCGAAGTCAGGTGAGTAGTGCACGGCCTGCCCGCCGCTGAAGAACATGGCAAAGGGCATTGGGCTGTCGTAGAGCTTCGAGTAGTGGTCGCGAGATTTGAAGTTGACGTTGAACGCGCCTTCCCGCGTCGGGGTCAGCTCCGAGCCGAATCGAACGTCGAATGTCATCTGCACCGACCCGTTGACGACCCACCGCAACGAGCGCGTCGACTTGTCGATGCACAAGACCCGGCCGGTGGTGCAGCGTGAATCCAGCCCGGCAGTGCTGCTGCCACCGTTGCCGGTGACCCGGTTGTGCAGCTCGTCGTCAGTCGGTGCCCTGGTCATCGCGACCAGCCGATCCCAGGTGCGCTGGTCAACGTCACCAGTCGACGGGATCCCGCGTTTGGTCTGAAACCCCGCCACTGACGTTGTCGTCGTCGATCCGTAATTCCCGGTTACGTCCGCGTTGAACCAGCCGATTTGCTTCAGTCGCGCCTGCAGCTCCCGCACTCGGTCGCCGGAGGTGCCGCCACCGATGATCGTCGGCCCCGGAACGAGCCGGTTGTGCTTCTCGTCGTCGGTGGGCTCGTGAGTCATGCTCACGAGCTTGTCCCAGGTCGCCTGGTCGACGGCGCCAGTTGCCGCGAACCCCCGTTTGTCCTGGAAGCCGGTGACGGCGGCGACGGTGACATCGTCGAAGACGCCGGTGATCTTGGGTTCGTACCACCGCAGCTGCTTGAGTCGGGCCTGGAGGTCGCGCACGCCGCCGCTCTCGTCGCCGGCCAGGTAAAGCGCCGTACGCGTGGGGGTGGGAGTCGGCGTGGGCGTCGGGGTGGTGGTTGCTTGCGTCGGTGTGGGCGTCGGAGTCGGGGACGACGGGTCGTCGGTGGCCGTGCGGTCGGCGCCGGTCGAGCAGGCTACGAGGATCACCGACAGCACCGTCGCAGCGACAACGGCTGGCGCGCTCCCACCTCGTAACACGCAGACCACCCCCCAGGAGGTCGCCATCGACGGGCGATTCAACCGGAATGACGCCTATGGTGCCTACTCGGTTGCCTCGGCCGAAGGGTGACACGCGTCACGTGTCGGCCTGGTAGGGGCTTGCTTCGCTGGCGAACGCGTCGTAAGTCACGCTGCCGAAGAGGACGAAGATGGCCTCTTGTACGGACGTCGACGCCGTGGCGACGGTCTGAACGGCGATCCGGGCAGCGTCCTCCAGCGGCCAGCCGTAGATGCCAGCGGACACCGCAGGGAACGCCACGGTGCGCGCCTCGAGCTCGTCGGCCACCCTGAGCGCTTCGCGGTAGCACGACTCGAGCAGGCCGGGGTCGCGCTGGCCGGCGTTCCAATTCGGCCCTACGACGTGGATCACCCATTGCGCTGGCAGATCTCCCGCGACCGTCCAGCCGGCTTGCCCCACAGCGAGCCCGTGGGGGAACCGGCGCACGCAGTCGGCCAGGATCTCCGGACCACCGGCGCGGTGGATCGCGCCGTCCACTCCGCCACCGCCGCGCATCCGGGAGTT
Source organism: uncultured Actinomycetota bacterium (assembly GCA_963794465.1). Classification (GTDB taxonomy): domain Bacteria; phylum Actinomycetota; class Actinomycetes; order Jiangellales; family Jiangellaceae; genus JACVRX01. The sequence goes on from CAWCED010000035.1 coordinate 46,205, forward strand.
CGCAGCGTTGACGATCGCATCGGCACGCTGTGCGGTGATATCGCCTTCGACCAACGTGATTCGAGGTGCCATGAATCCTCCGGACTCGATCTTGTGGAGGCCTTTCAACGTATCGAACGGTGGAATTACGTCGACAACCCTCCACACGATGCGTATAGGGCAGGCTGAAGCCGGGAGGTGACTCAGTGTCCGCCGTTGAGGCTGCTGCCGACGTCGTACGTGATCATCTCTCCGGTACGGGGACATCGTGGGAGGAGAGCTCGCCGGGACGTTTCTCCGTGGAGTTGCCCGGTGAGCGCAAGCTGAAGACCTCGTGCAGCATCGCGGTCCGCGAGCACAGCCTGGTCGTCAATGCCTTTGTCGCGCGTCACCCGGATGAGAACGCGGAAGGTGTCCACCGGTGGTTGCTCGAACGCAACGCCCGCTTGTCCGGCGTGGCATTCGCCGTCGACAGCAACGGGGACATCTACCTGGTCGGCCGGCTTCCGCTGCACGCCGTCACTGCAGACGAGCTTGACCGTTTGCTCGGGGTCGTGCTGGATGCGGCCGACTCCTCCTTCAACACGATCCTCGACCTCGGGTTCGCCGATTCGATCCGGCGCGAATGGCAGTGGCGGTTGGCTCGGGGCGAGTCCACGCGCAATCTCGCGGCGTTCGAGCATCTGCGGCCTCCCGAGTCCGAATCGACTCACTAGGCTCCCGACATGGTGTACCGCTTGGTCCTGCTCCGCCACGGCGAGAGCGATTGGAACGCCAAGAACCTGTTCACCGGGTGGGTCGACGTCGACCTCTCCGAGAAGGGCCGGGCCGAGGCAATGCGTGGCGGCGAGCTGATCGTCGGCGCGGTCGTTGCTGCCGGACGTGCTGCACACCAGCGTGCTGGTGCGGGCTATCAGCACCGCTGAGATCGCTATGCATGCCGTCGACCGGCTCGTGGATCCCGGTGCGCCGGTCCTGGCGGCTCAACGAACGGCACTACGGCGCGCTGCAGGGCAAGGACAAGAAGCAGACGCTGGCGGAGTTCGGCGAGGAGCAGTTCATGCTGTGGCGGCGTTCATACGACACGCCGCCGCCACCGATCGCCGACGACGACGAGTTCTCGCAGGTGGGCGACCCGCGTTATGCGGACCTCCCCCCAGAGCTCATGCCACGGACCGAGTGTCTCGCCGACGTCGTCGCACCGCATGCTGCCGTACTGGTACGACGGGATCGTTCCCGACCTGCGCCGCGGTCAGACCGTTGCAGTCGTGGCGCACGGCAACTCGCTGCGGGCGCTGGTCAAACACCTCGACGGGATGTCCGACGAGGACGGTCGTCGCGCTGAACATCCCAACCGGGATCCCGTTGCTCTACGAGCTCGACGACGACATGCGGCCGGTCGCAGTTGGCGGCGAATACCTCGACCCCGACGCCGCCGCTGCCGCCATCGAAGCCGTCCGCAACCAGGGCCGCTAGGCACTAGCGGGCTGGGCCGCCGGAGGTCCATTCGACCTCGCCGGTGACGAGATACCGGACGTTGCCGGCGACATTGACGGCGTGGTCGGCGAATCGCTCGTAGTAACGGCCGAGCAGGGCAACATCGACGGCGACTTCCACGCCACGCGACCAGTCGTCGTCGAACATCACGACAAACAACGAGCGGTGCAGCCGGTCCATCTCGTCATCGTCGATCGCGAGCTCGGCAGCGGCGTCGAGGTCGCGCAGGCGCAGCACCGCGCCGGCCTTGGCCGCCATGGCCTCTGCGGTATGCCCCATGTCCTTGAAGGTGGTCCGGAACTCCTCAGGCACCGCGACTTCCGGATACCGCATCCGGGCGATCTTGGCGACATGAACTGCGAGGTCACCCATCCGCTCGAGGTCCAGCCCACTGCGCTGGGCGGCGAGGACCGTGCGCAGGTCACCCGCCACTGGCGCGTGTCGAGCCACCAGCTCGAGGATCCGCTCCTCGACCTCCAACTGGTCCCGGTTGAGCTCGACGTCGGCCGCCACCGTCTGGTCCGCCAGCTGGATGTCGGCATCCAAGAGCGCCGTGGTCGCGGTACGGATTTGGTCACCCGCCCGACGGGTCATCTCTACGAGCCGATGATTGACTTCCTCGAGCTGTTCCTGAAACGCCTGACGCATCCGGTGGTCGCCTCGCTCTATGCGGGATGGGCTGCAATTCTGGTACGCGCCCCACAGGCTAGGTAACCCGAGATGGCGAGTCGGCTCGCTCAGGTGAACCGGCCGGTAAGTCTGGGTGAACAACGCATCCCAAAGCGGTGGAGCTGCGTCGCCGCGTGGCAGCACGCGGGCGGCAGGCACATAGCATGAGTAGACGTGGAGGTGGTCACCGTCGCTGGACTCACCGCCGCGGTCGGCGCCTCGGTCGGTCTGGCCGCCGGGTTAGCCTTTCGGGCCAGCGAACGTGCGCAACGGACAGCGCCTGCGGTGGCGGAGCCAGTCGTTCCGGCTGGCGTCGACGAGGTGATCTCGGTCCTGCGGGCCAGCGCTGTGTTGCTGGACGATGGCCTGCGGGTGGTCAAAGCCAGTCCGTCGGCCTATGCGTTTGGATTGGTTCGACCCGACCGTGAGCTGCTGCCAGAACTGGCCGAACTCGCCTCGAGAGTGAAGCGGGATGGCCGAATCCGAGAAGCGGAGCTGCAGATACCACGGGCCCGGGATGAGAATCAGCCCCGGCACGTCGCGGCGCGAGTTGCTCCATTGTCGCCAGGGCTGCTGCTTGCCCTGGTGGAGGACCGGACCCAAGCGATCCGCATCGACGAGATCCGCCGGGACTTCATCGCGAACGTCTCACATGAGCTCAAGACACCTGTCGGCGCGCTGAGCCTGTTGGCCGAGGCGGTGCAGGACGCGAGCGACGACCCGGAGGCGGTGCGCCGCTTCGCGGGCCGAATGCAGCAAGAGAGCGGGCGGCTGACCAGGCTCGTCCAAGAGATCATCGATCTGTCCCGACTGCAGTACGACGATCCCGTGGAGTCACCGGAGCCGGTCAAGGTCGACGAGATCGTCTCCACTGCGATCGACCGTAGCCGGGTGGACGCCGAGAACAGGAACATCCGCCTGGTTTCCGGGGGCCAGCCGGGCCTGCAGGTGCTCGGCAACGAGGCGCAGCTCGTCATCGCGCTGGGCAACCTGGTCGAGAACGCCGTTGCCTACAGCGAGCCGCATACTCAGGTCGCCGTAGGGGTGCGCGCCGCGCAGGACCGGGTAGAGATCAGCGTCAGCGATCAGGGCGTGGGCATCGACGAAAACGACCTGGACCGGATCTTCGAGCGCTTTTACCGGGTGGACCCGGCCCGGTCCCGTGCGACGGGGGGAACCGGCCTCGGCCTGTCCATCGTCAAGCACGTCGCCGCGAGCCATGGCGGAGAGGTGAATGTGTGGAGCGCGCGCGGCGCGGGTTCGACGTTCACGCTTCGGCTTCCCATCAACGCCCCGAGCTCCGACATCGCGACCCGGGAGGCCGCACCGTGACGCGAGTGCTCGTCGTCGAGGACGAAGAGTCGTTCAGCGACGCCTTGTCGTACATGCTCCGCAAGGAGGGCTTCGAGGTCGCCGTAACCCCGACCGGCACCGAAGCTCTCGACGAGTTCGATCGAAACGGGGCCGACCTGGTCCTGCTTGATCTCATGCTGCCCGGGCTGCCAGGCACCGAGGTGTGCCGGCAGCTACGGTCGCGGTCCAGCGTTCCTGTCATCATGCTCACGGCCAAGGACTCCGAGGTCGACAAGGTGGTGGGACTCGAACTCGGCGCCGACGACTACGTCACCAAGCCGTTCTCGTCCCGAGAACTCGTCGCTCGCATCCGGGCCGTGCTCAGGAGGGGGACCGACGCGGGGGAGCTGGTCCCAGCCGTCCTCGAGGCGGGGCCGGTGCGGATGGATGTCGAGCGCCACGTCGTGTCGGTCGCCAGTGAGCCGGTGCGCCTGCCGCTGAAGGAATTCGAGCTGCTCGAGTTCTTGCTGCGGAACGCAGGCCGAGTGCTCACGCGAGGGCAGCTCATCGACCGGATTTGGGGCGCGGACTACGTCGGCGATACCAAGACCCTCGACGTCCACGTCAAGCGGCTGCGGGCGAAGATCGAGCCCGACCCGGCTCAACCGACCTACCTGCTGACTGTGCGCGGGCTTGGCTACAAGTTCGAGGTGTGAGGTCGCTCAGAACGGCGACGGTGTCGGCTCCTCCGCGCCGTCCAACGCAGCCTCGTAGTCTCCCTCGGCTCGTTGGACCAACGCCTGCACCTGGGCCCGGGGAGCATCCAGGAAGACGAACTCGACGTCGACGAACTGGCCCGGCCGTACGTCGGCCCCAAAAACATCGACGCGGGCGTCGTCGGGACCGATCCGGGCGTATCCGCCCGCGGGGATCTCGACTGGACCGGTGGTCGGTGTTGCGATCCGATCGCCGACATGCACCTCGACCAACTCATCATCTTCGCCGGTGTTGGCGAACGTCGCGAGCACGGTGGCGACGGCGCCGTCCTCATCGGCGACGATGAGTGCGTTGCGCACACCGATGTCGCCGGCCTCGCTGCTCACCCCGTCGGCGGGCTCGTACCACTCCTGGGTCTGGGCCCGAACGCCGGCGCAGCCTGTTGCTGCCAACGTCAACCCGACGATCGTCACGAGAGCAGCAAGGGGGCGGCGGCGGGCGAGCTTCACCGGGATGCTCCTCAGCATGGACAGGGACGCCGTTGGCGGCGACCGACCGGCCCAAGACTAGCGACGCTGGAGTGCCGATGGGTGGACTCAGACCACGACGCCGCGAACGACGAGCACGGCGACGACCAGCGCCGCAATCCCGATCACAGCAGGGAACGAGGTACGTGCCCCGCATGGGCCGGCGGCCGCGACCAACGTGAGCACACAGCCGACCCCGAGTGCGATCCACTCCCAGAGCGGCGGAGGCCCGGGCGGACCGAACGTCAGCAGCGCGAGGGCCCCGAGCAACGCGCCGGCGGTGCCCAGCTTGAGCGTGGGCAGGTCGAGGCGCTGCGGCAGCCCCATCACGTCGGTGCTTCGGTCACGGTCATAATCGGGCAACACGTTTGCACCGTGCGCGCCGACACCGAGGAGAGATCCGGCCGCCACGAGCCACGCCGGCGGCAACCCGTCCTCTGGCGAGACCAACCACACGACGACCGGCAGCAACGCGAACGCGACCGCGTACGGGAGCCATGACCAGACTGTGCGCTTGATGCCGAGGTCGTAGGCGAGGGCGGCTGCGACGCCGACCAGGTGACACAACCCGGCCGCAACGCCGAGCGACAGCGACAACGGAACGCACGCCACGCCGGCGACCGACGCCGCGCGGCGGACCGTTTGGGGCAGCAGCGCGTCGGTGGCGAGCGGCTTGTCGCGGCGCCCGACGGCTCGATCCCGGTCACGGTCGATGAAGTCGTTGGCCCAGCCCACGCAGAGCTGGCCCGACAGCACTGCGGCAGCAAGCAGTGAGAGCAGTAGCCCGCTGACCCCTGCCGCGACAGCCAACACCGTGGTCAGGGTCGTGACAGCCGCGGCGGGCAGCGGGTGGCACGCCATGAGCAACGCCCGCACGTTCCCCCGGCGATTGCCACATGCACGCACTGGCTCAGTATCGGGGTGCCGGGTATCCCTTCCGCTGATGCACGCCGTATAGGCATTTGTCAAGACCGAGTTTGCCGTCTGACCAGCGGAAACGTCCCAGGGGTCCGGATCCGCCGTGCTATCCTGGTCTTGGGAAAGGGGACAGAACCAGATGACTTTCAAGGTCGGCGAGACGGTTGTCTACCCGCACCATGGGGCCGCGCTCATCGAGGCAATCGAATCCCGTGTCATCAAGGGACAGGAACGCAAGTACCTCGTCCTGAAGGTCACCCAAGGTGATCTCACCGTCCGCGTTCCGGCCGACAACGTCGATCTCGTCGGTGTGCGTGACGTAGTCAACCAGGAGGGCCTGGACCGGGTGTTCGAGGTGCTGCGCGCCCCCCATACCGAAGAGCCGACCAACTGGTCTCGGCGGTACAAGGCCAATCTGGAGAAGCTCGCCTCCGGTGATGTGATCAAGGTCGCGGAGGTGGTGCGCGACCTGTGGCGGCGTGAGCGCGACCGTGGCCTGTCCGCTGGCGAGAAGCGCATGCTGGCGAAGGCGCGGCAGATCCTGGTCTCCGAGCTCGCCCTGGCTGAGCACACCAACGAAGACAAGGCCGAGACGCTGCTGGACGAGGTCCTCGCCAGCTGAGTTGACGGACCCGACGGTCCCGCACCGAACCGCGCCCGTGACGACCGCGTGCATCCTGGTCGCGGCCGGCCGCGGTGAGCGGCTCGGCCCTGGTGCGCCCAAGGCGTTACGACAGCTGGCCGGTCAGCCGCTGGTCGTGCGCGCGGCACGCGCAGCCCTTGAATCAGGTGTGCTCGACGTGCTCGTCGTGGCCGCTCCGGGCGATCTCGTCACCGAGGTCGAGTCTGAGCTGCGCCCGCTCGGCGGGCCGTTGGTGATCGTCGCCGGCGGTACCACCAGACGCGAGTCCGTTGCAGCCGCATTGACGACGCTGCCAGCGGGGGTCGACGTGGTGTTGGTCCACGACGCAGCCCGCTGCCTGGCACCTGCCGAGCTGTTCAAGACTGTCGCCGCTGCAGTCTCCGCGGGCGCCGATGCTGTCGTTCCTGCGCTGGCCATACCCGATACCGTCAAGCAGGTAGATGACGACGTCGTGGTGGCCACCCTGGACCGGTCGGTCTTGCGGGCGGTGCAAACACCGCAGGGCTTCCGTCGCGACGTCCTGGTCCGCGCACACGCCGCCGAAGCGGCCGACGCCACTGACGACGCTGGCTTGGTCGAGCGACTCGGGCGTCTCGTCCGGGTAGTGTCCGGGCACGAGGACGCGTTCAAGATCACCCGGCCAGTGGATCTCGTCCTTGCCGAAGCTGTGCTGGCCCGTCGGAGCGGCTCGAGATGACACCGCGAGTCGGTATCGGGACCGACGTCCACCGCCTCGAGGTGGGCCGGCCCTGTTGGGTCGCAGGGTTGCACTGGCCGGATGAGCCGGCTGGCTGCGTCGGGCACTCCGACGGCGATGTCGCCGCGCACGCGGCCTGCGACGCATTGCTCTCGGCTGCAGCACTGGGCGATCTCGGTGCGGTGTTCGGCACCGACCGGCCCGAATGGGCGGGTGCCTCCGGCGTCGACATGCTCGCCGAGGTTGCGCGGCGGATCCGTGCTGCGTCGCACGACATCGGGAACGTAACCATCCAGGTGATCGGGACCCGTCCGCGCATCGGCTCCCGGCGGGCCGAGGCCGAACAGGTGCTCTCGACCGCCGCTGGAGCACCGGTCACCGTCAGCGCCACGACAACCGACGGTCTGGGGGTGATCGGTACGGGTGCGGGCCTCGCAGCGATAGCCGTCGCAGTCATCGTGCCGGTCGGTCCGGCGGATCACCCGACCCGGTGAACCCGGCCCTCGGCGAGTGCGTAAGTGCATCCGACGACGGCGCACCGGCCGGTCTCGACGGCGTCGGTCAGGCTGGTGCAACGCTCGACCAGTAGCCGGGCGGTCTGCCGCACGTGTTCGACTTCGACGCCGTCCACGTCGGCCAGGCCGAGCCGTCGAGCGCTGAGGACCGACGGCGTCATCCGCTCCACCAGATCCCGCAGGAAGCCCGTTGGCACAAGGCCACTGTCCAGGGCGTCGACGGTAGTGGACACCGCGCCGCACGAGTCGTGCCCGATGACGACGACCAGCGAGACCTTCAACACGCCCACGCCGTACTCCACCGAGGCCAACACGCCGCTGTCGACCACGTGACCAGCGGTCCGGATGACGAACAACTCGCCGAGGCCGCGGTCGAAGATCAACTCCGCCGCGACCCGGCTGTCCGAGCAGCCGAAGATCAGCGCGAACGGCGACTGGCTGCGCGCCAGCTCGCGTCTCCGAGCGACGTCGACCGTGGCTGTCGGTTCACCAGCGACGAAACGCGCGTTGCCCCGTTCGAGCTCGGTCCACGCCTCTGCAGGCGTTCGCACAGAAGTCACGCGCCCGAGCATGGCAGCTGATCGACACCCGGCGAGGACGCGTCCGGCACCTGGGCCGAGGTGCGTCGGTGGCTACGCTGGTGCGGTGGGTCTTCGCCTGTACGACACCGCCACTCGGGAAATCCGCGAGTTCGTCCCGCTACGTCCGGGACACGTTGGGATCTACCACTGTGGCCTGACGGTGCAGGGACCACCACATATCGGCCACATCCGCAAGGAGGTCGTCTTCGACGTCCTCCGGCGCTGGCTCGAGCACACCGGGTATGCGGTCACCCTGGTCGCCAACATCACCGACATCGACGACAAGATCTTGGCCAAGTCCGAGGTGGCCGGCCACCCATGGTGGGCGCTGGCTTTTGCGAACGAACGGGCCCTCGACGATGCCTACGCGGTCCTGGGTTGCCTGCTTCCGAGCTATCAGCCCAGGGCGACCGGGCACATTCCGGAGATGGTCGAGCTGATGACGGAGCTGGTCGAACGGGGCCATGCCTACCCGGCCGCCGACGACTCGGGCGACGTCTACTTCGACGTCCGGTCCTGGCCGGCCTACGGCGAGCTGTCCGGCCAGCGGATCGAGGACATGGAGCCCGCGACGGACGCTGACCCTCGCGGGAAGCGTGACCCACGTGACTTCGCGCTGTGGAAGGCCCACAAGCCGGAGGAACCCGAAACCGCTTCGTGGCCGACGCCTTACGGACGCGGCCGGCCCGGCTGGCACCTGGAGTGCTCTGCGATGGCGGCGAAATACCTCGGGGACGAATTCGACATCCACGGCGGTGGCTTGGACCTGCGCTTCCCGCACCACGAGAATGAGCTCGCGCAGTCAAAGGCCGCAGGCCAACGCTTCGCCCGGTTATGGATGCACAACGCCATGGTCAACCTGGGCGGCACGAAGATGAGCAAGTCGATCGGCAACACCTTGCTCGTCTCCGAGGTCGTCAAGCGCGTACGGCCGGTGGAGCTGCGGTACTACTTGCTCGCGGCGCACTACCGCAGCGTGATCGAGTTCTCCGAGGAGTCGTTGGCTTCCGACGCAGCTGCATACCGGCGATTGGAGGGATACATCCTCCGTGCGCAGGACGCCGCGCCGGGCGTCGAGCCATCGTCCGTGCCGGCCGCGTTCGCCGAGGCGATGGACGACGACCTTGCGGTGCCGCAGGCCCTGGCCGTGTTGTTCCAAGCCGTGCACGAGGGCCATGGCCTGCTCGCGGGCGGGGAGTCGGCGGCCTTGCGCGAGAACCTGGGCGGCGTTCGCGCCATGCTCGGTGTTCTCGGCCTGGATCCGCTTGCCGAGCCATGGTCCAGCATGGGGCCTGTCGCGGGCGCCGGAGAACGGCTGCGGGACGTGGTCGCGTCTCTGGTGCAGGCCCTGATCGAGCAGCGCCAGGAGGCGCGGGCTCGCAAGGACTTCGCCACCGCCGACGCGATCCGCGATCGGCTCAAGGCGGCCGGCATCGCGGTCGAGGACACGCCGTCCGGTCCTCGGTGGGAGCTTGCTGACGACAGCCGAGACGGCTGATGGCCGGCAACTCCGGCCGACGCGGAGCCGTCCGCAGGTCGGGCTCCAAGAAGGGCATGGTCGTCGGCTCCGGCGGGCAGCGGCGCAAGAGCCTCGAAGGCAGGGGGCCGACGCCGCGAGCCGAGGAGCGCCCTGGCCACGTCAAGGCCCGCCGAGCGGACACCTCGGCCAGGAAGGCCGGCCGGCCGGCTGGTGCGGCCGGCCGGAAGGGGCGCACGGATCGCAAACGCGTGGACGGGCCGGAGACCGTGGCCGGCCGCAATGCCGTCGTCGAGGCATTGCGGGCTCATGTGCCGGTCAAGGCGCTCTACCTCGCCGAGCGGATAGACATCGACGACCGGGTCCGTGAGGTCATGCGGATAGCAGCTGACCAGGGATTACCCCTGCTCGAAGCGCCGCGGTCGGAACTCGACCGCATCACCGCCGGAGCAGTCCACCAGGGCATTGCATTGAGCGTTCCGCGCTATGAGTACGTCCACCCCGACGATCTGTTGAACATGGCTCACCAGCCCGACGAGGTGCCGCTTGTGGTCGCGCTTGACGGCGTTACAGACCCACGAAACCTCGGAGCCGTGATCCGGTCTGCGGCGGCGTTCGGAGCGCACGGGGTTGTGGTCCCGGAACGACGGAGTGCCGGTATGTCAGCAGGGGCGTGGAAAGCGTCGGCCGGCGCGGCGGCGAGGGTCCCCGTCGCCCGCGCGACCAACCTTGCTCGAGCACTGCGGGCGTACCGCGACGCTGGCCTGTTCGTTGTTGGTCTGGCGGCCGGTGGTGCCGTTGAGATCGGCGACGTGGATACCGATGGCTCGCCATTGTGCTTGGTCGTGGGCGGTGAGGGCGCCGGGCTGACCCGAGTTGCCGCTCAGGCGTGCGATGTCCTCGCTCGGATTCCGATCTCACATGAGGTGGAGTCGCTCAACGCGGGCGTTGCAGCCGGCATCGCGCTCTACGCCGTCACGCGCGCCCGGGGCTAGCGGCGGATGTTTCGGGAGGACAATCTCGGTGAGCGCGTCGACTGACGACGAACGCGACCTTGATGACATCGCGGCCGAACTGTATGCCGTGAAGCCCGACGAATTCATCGCAGCTCGCGACGAGCACGTCCGGCGAGCCCGTGCCGACGGCCGAGCTCCGCTCGCCAAAGCGGTTGCCGGGCTGCGCCGGCCGAATCTGAGTGCGTGGCTGATCAACCAACTTGCCCGGGACCAGCGAGATGCCGTCGACGAACTGTTCTCGCTCGGGGAAGCCCTGCGTGCAGCGCATCAGCGCGCCGACGGCGCCGAGCTACAGAAGATCTCCGCCGAGCGGCGCAAGGCGGAATCAGAATTGATCCGACGGGCCAGGGCGCTCGGTTCGCAGGCGGGTATCGACGTGACCGCGGACATGGCCCGGGAAACCGAAGAAACCCTGGCTGCGGCGCTGGCCAGCCCGGACGTCGCAGCGGAGTTGCTGGCCGGGCGGCTGACCAAGCCGGTGTCCTATTCCGGTTTCGGGACGATGCTGACCAGCGTGCCAGCCCCCGCGGCTGCGAAGAAGCCCCGATCGACCACGAAGCGGCAGCCGGTCGCCGATACCGATGATCAGCGTCGCGAGAAGGCCGAGCGGCATGTCGCAGATGCCCGCGAGGAACTCGAAGCGGCCGAGTTGGATCTCGCCGAGCGGGAGAGCGCCGCTGAGGAGGCAGCCCGTCGGGCCGAGGACCTCGGCACGCAGGTCGACCAGCTACGAGAGCAGTTGCGGGCGATCGAGGGTGAGCTCGTTGCCGCCGATCGCGGTGTTCGAATGGAGGAACGACGCCGCGATCGTGCCCGCAAGTCCCGCGACGAAGCCCGCCGCGCGTTGGACCAGGCCGAGCGCGCCCTCCGCAACCTTTGATCGCGACCGGATCTGCGAGGCTGTCAGCGTGCCGGTGGACCGCCTACTGCCATCGCGTGAGGCGCATGACCTGATCGCACTGGCGCGTGAGATCGCCGACGTCGAGCTCGCGCCCAGAGCTGACGCGGCCGAGGCCGCGGGGGAGTACCCGCGCGATCTCGTCCGGCTGTTGGGGCGGTCGGGACTGCTCGGGCTCCCGTACGAGGAGGGACGAAACCAGCCGTACGAGGTCTACCTCCAAGTGATCGAGGAAGTCGCAGCCCGATGGACCACGGTGGCGCTGTCGATGAGCGTGCACACCCTGTCCTGCTGGCCGCTCGCGGTATTCGGGACTCCCGCCCAGCGGGAGCGCTGGCTGCCGGACATGGTCGGCGGCGAACTGCTCGGTGCGTACTGCCTGTCCGAAGCGCATGCGGGTTCCGACGCTGCGGCCTTGTCGACTCGGGCGGTGCGAGCGGGCGACGAGTACGTGCTCACCGGCGCCAAGGCCTGGATCACGCACGCTGGCGTCGCCGACTTCTACACCGTCATGGCGCGCACGTCGGATGACGGGCCGCGTGGGATCTCCTGCTTTCTGGTGCCGGCGGATGCGCCTGGGCTGTCGTTCGGAGCGCTGGAACGCAAGATGGGGCTGTGGGCGTCGCCTACCCGCGTGGTCAACCTCGACAGTGTGCGGGTGTCGGCGGACCGGCGGATCGGCGCCGAAGGTGAAGGCTTCACGATCGCGCTGGCCGCGTTGGATTCTGGCCGGCTCGGGATTTCCGCCTGCGCGACCGGGCTGGCTCAGTCGGCGCTGGACGCTGCGACGTCGTATGCACAACAGCGTGAGCAGTTCGGCAAACCGATCATCGACCATCAAGGTATCGGGTTTCTGCTCGCAGACATGACGGCGGCCGTCGATTCGGCTCGGGCGACGTACCTCGCCGCTGCCCGCCTCCGGGACGCTCGGCTGAACTACACGCGGGCGGCAAGCGTTGCCAAGCTAGTCGCCACCGATAACGCCATGCAGGTGACGACCGATGCGATCCAGATCCTTGGTAGCGCCGGTTACACCCGGGACTACCCCGTCGAGCGGTACTTCCGCGAGGCCAAGGTGATGCAGATCTTCGAGGGCACCAACCAGATCCAGCGACTGGTGATTGCTCGACAGCTCGCCCGTTCCCGGTAAGTCGGCGCGCCGGTCAGTCGTCGGTAACGACGGGGATGGAGCCAGTCGTGGCAACGGTGGCCGGCTCCTCCAGGACGGCTTCCTCGTCGGGCTTGTGGCGAAGCACGTTCTCGACGTACGACTGGGCGGCTTCCATCGTGCCGACTTCGACGCCAGACTGCTCGGACAGGTACCAGCGGTTCTCCAGCACCTCGTGGTAGATCTCCGGCCCGGTCAGCTTGCCGCGCAACTCCCGGGGGATCTCCCGCAGCACCGGCTCATAGGCGTCAGTGACCCAGTGGTAGGCGACGATCTCCTCGTCCTCCCCCTGCTGGTCGGTGGCAGCGGCATAGGCGTCGAGGTCGTTGAGCATGCGGCGGGCCTGGTTCTCCTGGGCGTCGATGCCGGTGAGCCGGAGTAGGCGCCGGGAGTGGTGACCCGGGTCGACGACCTTCGGCTGCACTCGAACGGTTCGCCCGCCGATGTCAGTGACGATGTCCAGTTCGGCGACGTCGAAGCCCAGTTCGTTGAGCCGCTCCACCCGGCGGGCGATCCGCCAGCGATCGTTGACGTCGAAGGCCTCCCAACTGGTGAGCTCCGTCCAGAGGCTGTTGTACCGCTCCACGACCTTCTCGGCTGTCGCCACGGCGTCGACACTCTCGTCGAGCAACCGCCCGGCCTGCAGGTCCATCAGTTCGCCTGCGATGTTGATCTCCGCGTTGGCGAGGTCGTGGCTGCGCTGCCCGTCGCTGAGCTTCGGCTGCAGTTCACCCGTCTCCGCGTCCACGAGATACGCGGCGAACGCGCCGGCGTCACGTCTAAACAACGTATTAGACAGCGAGCAGTCTCCCCAGAAGAAGCCCACGAGGTGCAGTCGCACCAGCAGGACCACGAGGGCGTCGATCAGCCGATCGACTGTGTCGCGGCGCATCAGCCGCGCAAAGAGCGCCCGGTAGGGCAGTGAGTAGTGCAGGTGTCGGGTCACCAGGACCGGATCCAGCGGCTCACCATCCGGTGCCTGCCGCCCCCTGACGATTCCGACGGCGTCGACGGCAGGGACATCGAGCCGTTCCAGGTCTCGTAGGAGCTGGTATTCCCGCTGCGCGTACGACTCGACGATCTCCTTGAGGGCGTACACGCGGCCGTTGAGCCGGGTGAAGCGGACGACGTGACGGGAGATGCCCCGCGGCAGCGTGATCAGGTACCACTCCGGCCAAGCCTCGAGCGGCATGTCCCACGGCAGGTCGAGCATTGCTTGCTGCTCGGCCGGCGCAGCGAGGATGCGCAACTCCATGCGCGCCATCCTTCCACCGCCCCCGACCCAGGACTGAAGGCTTGGCGCGAGCAAGAAGGAGACAGCGCCCGCCACCCGGGAAGGGGGCGGCGGGCGCTGCAAACGAGACTCAGTCGGCCAGACGCTCTCCGGTCTTCGCCGAGAAGACGTGCTCCCCGCCGGGCCTGATCCTCAGGTGAACGACGTCGCCCTTCTGAGGCGCCCCTCGTGGCTCGACCCGGGCGATGATCTCGGTGTCCGCCATCTCGACGGTCGGGTCGTCCGAAGCCGGACCGACCAGCTCGCCGTACAAGAACGCGTCCGAGCCGAGCTCCTCGACGACGTCAGCAACCACATCGAAGGAGTTCTCGGTGCCCTCGGACACGACCTCGAGGGACTCCGGTCGGAAACCGAGCACGACGCTGTCAGAGCCCTCTTTCGACACCCTCTCGATGATGGAGGTTGGAAGCTGGATGTCGTCGTCGCCGAGCGTGGCGTGACCGTCCTTGAGCTTGAAGGTCCCAATGTTCATCGCAGGCGACCCGATAAACCCGGCAACGAAGACATTCCTCGGTTTGTCGTAGAGACCTAGGGGAGTGTCCACTTGCTGCAGCAAGCCGTCCTTGAGCACGCAGACCCGGTCGCCCATCGTCATGGCCTCGACCTGGTCGTGCGTGACGTAGACCGTGGTGATACCGAGCCGACGCTGGAGGGAGGCAATTTGGGTACGGGTCGAGACCCGCAGCTTTGCGTCGAGGTTGGACAGCGGTTCGTCCATCAGGAAGACCTGGGGCTCGCGCACGATCGCGCGGCCCATGGCCACCCGCTGGCGCTGGCCACCGGAGAGCGCCTTCGGCTTGCGCTCCAGGAACTGCTCGAGGTCGAGCAGCTTGGCCGCTTCCTTGACCCGCACGAGGATCTCGTCCTTCTTGATCCCGGCGATCTTGAGGGCGAACCCCATGTTGTCGGCGACGGTCATGTGCGGGTACAGCGCGTAGTTCTGGAACACCATCGCGATGTCGCGGTCCTTCGGCGGCACGTGTGTGACGTCGCGGTCACTGATCCGGATGGATCCGGACGTGACCTCTTCGAGGCCGGCGAGCATCCGTAAAGCGGTTGACTTGCCGCAGCCAGAGGGGCCGACCAGGACGAGGAACTCCCCGTCTTCGATGTTGAGGTCGAGCTCATTGACAGCGGGTTTCTCGCTCCCCGGATAGAGCCGCGAGGCCTTGTCGTAGGTGACTGTTGCCATGCCGATCCCGTTCCTTCCACCGGCAGGTACGTGCCGGACGATCCGAGTGGAGGTGTCGTGATTGTGTCGCAGTCAGCGTGGTCATGTCACTACCGGATCTTCCAATCCGGACCATGACTTCCCTGGCGGGCCCTAATAACCGTATTTTCTGGGGGAAGCGACGATTCCCTGCTGACTCGGGAGGGCCCATGCGAATCTCCGACGTGATCCGAGCCAAGGGAAATGCCGTCGTGACGGTGCAACCCGACACGGACGTGCGCACCCTGCTCGCGGTGCTCGCCGAGCACAAGATCGGCGCCGTGGTGGTGTCGAATGATGGCGGTGCCGTCGACGGCATCGTCTCCGAGCGCGACATCGTGCGCGCACTGGCCGAACGTGGGGCAACCGTGATCTCCGAGCCGGTCTCGGAGATCATGACCAGCGAGGTACAGACCTGCACGCCCGAGACACCGGTCGTTGAGCTGATGAGCGTGATGACCCACGGTCGGTTCCGGCACGTGCCGGTGGTCGTGAACGACCGGCTCGTCGCCATTGTCAGCATTGGCGACATTGTCAAGAACCGGGTCGGTGAGCTGGAAATCGAGCGCGACTCGCTGACGAGCTACATCACGAGCGCAGCGACCTGAGGCTCGGGCGGCCAGAACGGGAGACGGGGACAGGAATCAGCGGCCGGCCGCGAACTCGACTGGGAGTTGGGTAGCCGTCCGCCATGCTGCACTGGAAAGAACCCGATCACTGCCGAGCTCGCGCATTTGTACGAGCAACCGTGTGGCGGCGTGCTCCGAGCGCACTCGTGGTGCAATGAGGCGCTCGCGGCGGAACGTTCTGCCAGGTGCCACGGCCTACCTCCCAATCTGCAATTTTACGCCTACCCGGCGACGACGGCAGCCAGCGTCACCGCGGCGGCCGCGACCAGACCGCGGATTTCCTCTGACGCCAGGGCCTCGAACGATCCCGGCGGCCCATCGACCGAAATACAGCCGACGACGCGGGAGCCCAGCGGCGTCTCCCTGATCATCGGACTTGCGAGCACCACGCCGTACTTGCCGCGAACCCGCTGGAACTCGGCGTAGGTGAACCCGTAGGTCAGGTCGTCGCCCAAGCTGTCCCAGTCGGCGGGCGAAACGCCGACCAGCTGTTCGTCGAGAGTCGCGAGATTCTCGACGACGTCCTCACCACGCACGACGCATTGACCGATCACGCCGACCCCGGGCCGCCACACAATGCCGGACGTGACCCGAATGAGGAGCTGGAGTCGCAGGAGGCGTTCCAGGCGCTCCTTGCCGAACGGCCATGCGGGCTTACGGATCCGGTATGCCGCAACACCGAGCTGGCGGGCGTTGATTCCCGTCGCCTCCTCCAGCTCGAGCAGCAGGGGAGCGAGCACTGCCCGGCTTTGCTCGCGCAGCTCAGCGACGCGACCGTGGCGCCGCTGGTCGACTGCGGCTTCGGCGGCGGTGATGAATGCGACGAGTACACCGGCTGTGAGCAGGCCCGCCGCCGCCCAGCTGGGAAGGGTCCAGGTGCCCATCTCGTGCAGGCCCAGACCGATGCCGACGGCGGCGGCAATGACTGCTGCCGACACGCGCCACCAGTACCGGGCTGAATCGTTCATTCGATCACCGTACGAGTCGACGATAGGGGCGTCCCGGACCGACCCGCGGAACCCATGCCGCCGGCTGGCGGTGAGTTTGTCGAGCCGGACGAGTCGCTGGCCTGGGCCGATAGATAGCAGCACCCATGACAACTCGAAAGGGTGGCTGTTCTGCGGCAATCATTAGGATTCAGAACACTCCGCCGGCGTGGCGCAATTGGCAGCGCACCCGACTTGTAATCGGGCGGTTCCGGGTTCGAGTCCCGGCGCCGGCTCACCTCACCTGGCCGGGCGACTCAACCCTCCAGACACCGTCCACACTCTGTGTTAGTAGAGGCCCCGGCGGGCGGAGGTTCGGGTGCACGACGAGGACGAGTTCCGTGCGTTCGTCCGGCATCGCTGGTCGGCGCTCGTCCGCAGCGCGTACGTGCTCACTGGAGATGCCGGCCACGCTGAGGACCTGGTGCAGGTGGCGCTCGAGCGGATGCACCGCCATTTGCAGCACGTCGACGACCTCGACCGATATGCCCGCCGGATCATGGTCAACGAAGCGTCGTCGCGCTGGCGGTCACGGTCGCGTCGACCGGAGACCCTGGTCGAGGCGGCGCCCGAGGCTATCGGACCCGATCAGATCGCCCAGCGCGACGAGCGCGACCGAGTCTGGCGCGCTTTGAGGCGCTTGCCGCCGCGTACCCGAGCGATCCTCGTGCTTCGCTTCTACGAGGACCTCTCCGAGCCCGAGTGCGCCGCTGTTCTCGACTGCAGCGTCGGCTCGATCAAGAGCCAAGCGTCGCGCGGGCTGGCCTGGCTGCGCGCGAATGCTGGGCTCGGCACTGATGATCCGTCACACCTCCCGGCGCGGGGAGGAGGTTGAAATGAGCAGCGACACCGAAACCCTGCTTCGCGACACTCTTGCTTCCCGGGCCGACGTGCTGACGAGTGCCGTCGTCGACCCTTGGCAGCGGTTTGCCACGGCCGAACTACGGCACCGGCGGAACAGACGTGTGCGAACAGCAACAATTGCTGTGGTCGGAGTAACTGCGCTCGGGCTTGCTGGCTTCGCCGTCATCCCGGCCTGGATCTCGTCGCTGACCACCGAGGAGGCGTCGTCGCCGTTGCTGGCCGAGCCGACCAGGGGCTCGCTGGCTGATGACACCGAATGGCTTGCCGATTTCAAGGAAGCGGTGCCCGAGCTGCTCGACGACACCGGGCCGCAAGCTGACATGTACTGGAACGTCGAAGACCCTGCCAAGGTGCATGTGGTCTTCGCGGGGGACATCTTCGGCCACCGGCGAGTGATCGCCGACGTCCCGCTGCAAACCGGGGGTCCGCTGGATTCAGCGATCGCCTGGTTCGGCGGCCCGGATGGCGCGGCACCGAGTCAACTTCAGCAGGACGCCACCGGAGCCCCATTGGACATTCCGGCGCTGTCTCGGCTCGACATGACCGACGATGGCGTGGCCCAGGCTCTGGTGATCGCTCCGAAGGGCAGTCGTGTGGAGGTGTCGGGAGAGGTCGCATACCGCGCCGACGGAACTGTAGACCGGAGCTGGACGGAGCTTCCTGTCGCGCCGTCGGGTGAGTTCGCGGGTGAGTTTTCCGCACGCGTGGAGTCCGCGGTGGCATTGCGCATCGCGTTGCCCGGTCGTGACTTCGAAGACGTCCTTTGGGACTCATTCGGGGATGCGGGTTCCGAGGGCGGAACGCTGCTCCACCAGCTCATGGAGGCTGCGGTGGCGAACCTGGACATCGAGCACCGCGAGTTGGCACTCGATCACCTTTTCTACGAGCTCTATATGGCGGGTCTTGGTGTGGACGCAACCACTGTGACCACGCTGTGGGCCGGAAGGATCGACGGGCTCAACGCGATCCTGATGGCGGCGCAACCCCCGGGGGGTGGCGTCCTGCTGTACGCCGCACGTTCGCTGCCGGATACGGGCTGGTGGACAGACCTGCGGGTGCTGGCCCCGGCCGATGGCGCATACACCCGGCCCTACGCGTGGCGGCTGCGGACCGAGAGCTACGACAACGTAGCGGAGCGGGTCGCGGTGATCGCTCCGCCGGGGGCTGACCAGGTCGAGTTGCGGCTCGCCGACGGCACTAGCGTCCCGGTGGAACTCGACCGGACCGGCGCCGGAACCGCGGAGCTTGTCGACTCTCAGCGGGCAACCGTTGTCGCCTATGACGCCGAAGGCAACATCCTCGGTGAGACACCGGTGCCTCCGCTGGACGACGGGTCATACATCCCGGTGCCCGGCGAGACGGCGGCGACCAGCATCATCCTTGCCTCTGAATGAGTGCGGTGTCGCCCGGTCGGTTAGCCGGGCGTTTCGACCGAGCAGGGCGGCGCGACCGGAAGCGCGTTGATCACCGGATTGAGCATGTCAATGCAGCGCGACCGTCAGCAACAGCACAGACGGCTCCAGGGCCTCCAGGTCGTGCCGCTGCGGCGGCACCGCGACCAGGTCACCCGATCCCAGCTCGGCATGCAACTGGCCGGCGCGAAGCAGGACCCGGCCCCGTAAGCAAAACACCGATGCATCCCCGGGACTCTTGTGCTCGCCCATCACCCGCCCCACCGCAAGCGCCACGATGGTCTGGCGCAGACGCGCACCGGACCTGCCGTACACGGTGACCGAGCTGCGGCCGCTCTCGGCTGCCGTGGCTGCCACGAGTTGGGCCTCGGCCAGCGCAGTGATCGATGCAACGTCCATGGACGTCGATCGTGGCACGGGAGGACCGCCACAGGCTGGAAGGACCCGCGCCCGCGGCTTACGGATGACCGGCTGACACGAATTCGCTGACCGCGGTCCGCACGTGCTTCCGGTGTGGGCCGCTATGCGTTGCTGCGGTCAGCCGCCGTGTGATTTCCAGGCGTCGAGCTGTCGGGTGAGTTCGCCTTGTGCCTCGAACATCGCCAATGCCTCGTCGGGGCCGCAGTGCGAGTCAAGCGGGTTGGCGCAGTTGGTCGCCTCCCACGTCTCGAAGGCGGCGCTGTAGTCGGCGGCTGCGGCCTCGGTGCCGGCGACGAGCGGGGCGATCTCAGCTGGGACCTCGCCGGCCTCCTGCGCCGCCGATAGGTCTTTGTGAAGTGCCGCTGCCGCCTCGCCGCCCGTTTGGTAGGCCGCCGCGCAGGCGTCGACCGCGTCGGAGTCAGCGCAGGCGACGTCGGAATCCGCGACGGTCGCGCGCCAGTCGCCATCGTGGCTGGCGACGATGGTGGCGTACTGATCGACCGCCGGATCGTCAGCATCGGTGGTCGCGGAAGCACCGCCGCCGCACCCGGCGAGTGTCAGTGCCACGATGACCGCGGCAAACGAGCGCGTTGTCATTGGTTGATCTCCAAGTCGACCCGCGCACCCTACGCCCGGCGACATTGAGCCGTCGGCTGGGTCTCGTGCCGGCGGCAGCAGTTCGCCTGCCGCGATGGGTCACGGTGCCGCTTCCGCTCCCTGTGCGGGCGCAGCCTCGGCAGGTGTTGACGCACCTGTCGGGCCGCTCTTGTTTGGGGTGGCGTGCCAACGGCTGGCCAACAGCGTTTACGGACGGGGCGAGAACGCTGCCGGACGCAGTGCGAGGCATCGCGCCAGGTCAGCGGCCATTTGGCGAACCCCACCGAACGCCACCGGTATCCTGGAATGAATCTTGAATCCAAAGTTCCCCGGCCTCAATCGCAACTGCCAATGCATTACCGGCCGGCGGCAATGGACAGGCCCACCGCGTGTCGTACGCGCACGAGGGATTGTATGAGAAGTTGAGATCGACAATTAACTTCCCGTCGTCCTCTCCCAGGTCTGCGCCCTTTATTGTGTCCAGGACGTACCTGCCGCCCCCATACGAGGTATTCCCACAAGTTGCGTCTTTGAGCGGTAAAAAGATCCCTCCGCCGTATGATTCAAGCCACCAAACATCCAGCGTCCCCAAGTCGGGGAACTCGACTCTTCCAACCCGGCTGAACGGAACGATGCCATCGGTTGCTGTGCGAACTTCCCACCTGGCTGGCTCGGTATCGCGCATTCGGACTGCGAACCGCAGCGTCGGATCATAGGGACGATAGCGAAGACCATTGAAATTTGATTGTCCTACCGGAGAGTCCGGATGGTCGGCAAAAAGTCGATCGCGAACTGCGCGCCACTGATTCCACGCCGCCTCTGCGTCGGGTGTCCTCCGAACAGCCGCGTAAAGCTCTGAGATTGTCCGGCGCCAGCTCACCAGAGACAGCGTCATGGGAGGAGTCCTTTCAAGTGCCGCCCCATCACGGAAGAAAGTTTCCCGGGATTTCGTCCATGAGGAGAACGAGCAGCGGCTACCAGCCAACAGTACGCAGCGTGAGCATGGTCTGCCAGGGTCGGGCAGGCAGCGGAGGTTCAAGCATCTCCGCATCGGCCAAGTCGTGGCCATATCTCCCGGATTCGCTGAAAGGCCGTCGCCCCAACCGCGGCACGACCAACGGACCGAGCCCAGCTGCGCGGGCTGACTGGCCCAAAGCTCACCGCTCCACCACGACGTCGCCGTGGGTCCCGTGCGCCTGGACGCCGCTGAGCTGGATGGCGGCGTCGTCGGTCAATCGGATCGCGACACCGTCGCTAGCGGTGACCTCGGTGTCGCGCAGGCCCAACGTGCCGCCTTCGAGAAGCAGCGCGTCCGTATCCGCGCCGCTGGCGGAGATCCCACCGGCGACCTGCATCGTGGCGATCTCTCCGCGGACATCGACTGCAGCGACGCCGGCGCCGCTGCTGGCCAGTGGTCCATCGACCTGCACGGCTTCGACCCGGCCGCCGGGCTGGATGCTCAACGCGTGGGCGGACAACCGGGTGATCACTCCTCGTACCAGTGAGTCACCGGCGCCGCCTTCGGTGTGGATCCCGTTGCGGATGATCAGCTGGCCGATCGGCTGGCCGATCTGTATTCCGATCGCGGCATCCCCGTGCGTGGTGATTCGGTCGAACTCGACCCTGTCGACCGTGGGTCCGACGAAGTCGTCGAGCCGGTAGACGTTGAAACCGCGAGCGCCGACCCCGTGGGTCTCCACCGGAGCCTGGATTCGCAACGTGGTAATAGAGCCGAAGTTGACGAACCCGACGCCGCTGGGGCCGTAGGAAGTCAGTGGGGCGTATGCCGACCAGTCGTCTACGACGCCCCAGTTGTCGAGCACCATGTCGTTGACGCCGTACGTCGTGACTGGCCCGTCGGTGATCACCTCACGGACGTGGGCGCCGTAGACGACGAACACACCGCCGCTGATCCGGTCGTGCGAGCCGTTGGCGATCCCTCCATCCGTGAATATCGGCCCGGTGCCCAGCACGCTGACTGCCAGCTGCCCGCGGCTGCTATTGGGTTCCGCGCCGGCCACAAAGACCCCACTGCCGCGCACGGGTGCTTCGGCCCGCCCGGCGGAAATGCCGCGCAGCTCGGCTGTGACCACGATCTGGTCGTCGAGCTGCTGGTTCCAGAGCGTGAACGCGCCTTGCAGCGCGCCAACGCCGAGCAGGGCGGGGCGCTCGGCGCGGTCGCGAACGTCGGCTGCCACGATGTCCAGACCATCGACCAGGACATGACCACCACGCACCGCGTCACGGGCCAGAATCTGCACCTGGCCCCGGGTGGTGATTCCCGCAAGCCGGACCGTGCCCAGGTCGGCGACAGTGGTGTCGTTGAAGACCGCTCGACGGTCCGGATCCACCTGTATCCGCAGCCTGGTGACGTCGTTGTCCCGGCCGACCCGCACGCCGTCCACGTCAGCGGCAAAGACCAGTGTCGCGTCGTCTCCAGCGCCGGCGAGCTGCTGCCCGGGCAGCAGGTGTAACGACCGGCCAAGAGCGATCTCGCCTCGCACCACGATCCGCTCGGCGCCGCCGGTGACCACTGCGGCGAGTTCTTCCTCGGTAGAGACGATCCTCATGCGACCCAGTCTGCGCGGTCTCAAGCGTCAGTTCCAGTCTAGACTTCTAGCTTCTAGCGTAAGTTGAGCTTATGCTCAGTCTTCACCGGCTCAGGTTGCTGCGAGAGTTGGCCTATCGCCAGAAGATCGCCGCTGTCGCCGAGGCGCTCGCCTACACACCGTCGGCTGTCTCGCAACAACTGTCCGTTCTCGAGCGAGAGGCCGGTGTGCCGCTGCTGGAGCGAACCGGGCGCCGGGTCGGGCTCACACCGGCCGCCAGGACCCTGGTGACTCATGCCGAGGAAATGCTGGCGCGGATGGAAGGCGCCGAGGCCGCGTTGGCAGCAGCGCGAGGGAAGGTGACCGGGACGCTGAGGATCGGCGCTTTCCCATCGGCAGCCCGGGTAATCCTGCCCGATGCGCTCGTCGCTCTGGGACGCGACTGTCCCGACCTCGAGCTCATGATCGAGGAGTTCGATCCGGCGCTCGCCGCCGCGGCGCTTCGCACGGGCGAGCTGGACGCAGCGTTGACCCACGACTACGACCTGGTCCCGGTGCCCGAGGATCCGGCCCTGGAGTCTACGGTCGTGCTCGTCGAGCCCATGTACGTCGCTTCTCGCCATGTCCCACCTGACCCCGATGATCCGGTCGGGTCCTTCCGCGATGCCTGGTGGATCATGGGCCGGCCGGGCAACCTGTGCCGCCTGGCCGCCGAGCGCATCTGTCAGGCCGCCGGATTCCAGCCTCGCATTCGTCATCAAAGCGACGACTTTCCGACCGTGCTGGCGCTCGTCGCCGCCGACCAGGGCCAGGCCCTCATGCCGCGGCTGGGCACAATGAACACACCCGCTGGCGTCGTGCTCAGCGCTCTGCCCATTTCGGCACGGGTCGCGGTCACCCATCGCCGGGGCGCCAGCGCGCATCCGGCGATCACTGCATTCAGGCGCTCCATCGAACACGCCATCGACGGATATTCACACCACATCAGGGACACTTGGCCCGGCCAGCAGCACCCCAGCGAGAGGTGACGGCAATGGGCGACGCGCAACTGCAGCTCGTGGAGGTTCCCGGTGCCATCGAGTTGACTCGGGAGCAGGTGGGTATTTCCGATGGCGGCTTCGCCGCATTGGAGCTCGCTGTTCCCGACGACTTTGCTCGTCCCGGAGCCCGGCCGCAGGTGCTGCTCGCCAATGCGGATTCGCATGCCCTCTGCACAGTTGCTGCCCTCTTGCCGGGGTTTGCTTCCGACGAAGCCGTCGTCGCGATGGGTGATCCTGATCGACTCTTCGCTGGAGAACTGCCCTCGGCAACAGTGCATGCAGCGACTGACGTCCTCGCGGCGGAGCAGCTCATGGAGACGGTGGCGACAGCAGGCGACTTCGCCGTGATTGCTCCGCATGGCGGCGCTATCGAACGCCCCACGGATCAACAGGCCGCAATGGTCGCAGCTGACCCGCGCCTGGACGTCGACCTGTGGACCTGCGTCGGGCGAGGCACGGATCAGTTTCGCCGTCTACACATCACCAGCGATGACCTCAGCGAGCAGTCGTTCCCCGGGTTTCGCACTCTGCTCGAGCGAGAACACCGCTGCGTCGTCTCATTTCACGGCTTCAACCGGGCGACGAAGCCTGGCACTACGACAGCGTTGGACCTGATCGTCGGCGGGCAGTTCGACCTCGACGCGCGATATGACCTCGCGGATCGGATCCGGCACGCACTGCAGCCCAAGGCGGCATTCGAGGTCTTCGTGACGACGTCCTGCAGCGATCCGTTCTCGGGGCTGTCGCCTCGCAACGCGGTGAACCGACTGGCCCGGGCGCGTGGAATTCAGATCGAGCAATCCGCCAGGTTGCGGCAGTACCCGGAGGCGCCGCAGCTCGTTGCGCAGGCCGTGGTCGGCGCGCTCCTCGCGCAGGATGGCTATGGCAACACGCGGTAAAGGCTGCGCCGGCCCAGCGTCGGAGGCACCTGCCCAGTCATTCTCCCCCGGGTCAGGCGGTCCGGTGGGCACCCACGGGGGTCTCCAGTCCAGCCTGGCAACGGGCTGCGTCGAGGGGCTGCCCCGCCTGCGTGAACCGCTTCGCCGCCTCTTCGAGCAGATCAGCCGCCCGTTCCGGGTCGCCCTCTGAAAGGGAGATATGGGCCCGGGCTTCGAGGATCGCACCCTGCCACGACGTGCCTTCCCACAGCTGCGAGGAACGTTCGGCCACCGCCAGGTGTCGGTAGGCGTCCTCGACGTCGCCCACGTCAGCGCAGGCGATTGCGGAGGGTACGGCGAGCATGATGTCGCAGAAGGAGCACCTGTCCTCGAAGCTCATGGTTTCGGCGGCCTGATCGACGACGATGCGGGCGGCGTGCGGGTCGGCAGCGGCCAGGATCATCGTGCCGAAGATGCGCTGCACGAGGTGCGGAGCCATGATCGACCATCGGGCGAGCAGCAGAGCCTGCCGCAGCAGCCGGGTCGCCTCGTCCCGGTCGCCTTGCAGCAGCCTGAGCTCGGCGAGCCGTTGCAGCGAGCTGGCCTCCCCACCCGGTGCGCCGGCCTCACGATGCAGGTCAGCTGCGTCCTGCAACTCACGCTCGGCTTCGACGAGGTTGCCAGTGAGCAGGGCCGCCTTCCCCAGCAGAGCCGAGGCGAAGGCCTCTGCCCGCAAGATCCCGGTACGCCGGGCGGTGTCACGCAGCGATGTGGCGAGCGACCTGACCTCGGAGTACGGGGTCGTCCCATAGAGCAGGAACTCCACGACACAGAGGTACGGGTCGAACACCGCACTCGCGAGGGCAGGGGTGTCGTGCGCTCGCCGTAACTCCAGGCGCAGGCGAGAGAACAGTTCACCTCGATGGTGCGCAACCAGCGCCTGCAACGTGAGCAGATCCAGCCGCTGCCACGTGTCATCCGGGCCGAGCAGGCCGCCGACCTGCTCGGCCACCTTCCCCGCCCCTTCGATGTCGCCACTGAAGTACGCCAGGTTTCCTTGTGCCAGCAGGATGGCTGCGTCCGCTGGCCCGCCGTCAGGCTCCAGGCCATCAAGGACCGCTGCGGCGGTATCGAGGTCGCCTTCCCTCGCGGCGGCATTTCCCATCCGGGCTCGCAGCAGGGGCCGGTCGGGTTCGGCTGCAACAGCCAGCGCTTCGCGGTAAGCGACGATCGTGGCGCGGTCCCCGATGGCCGACAGCAAGTCGGCCCGCAGCGCCAGCAATCGGGCATGGTCTGCAGGGCTCGCGTGATCGCGTACCGCCTCAACTAGCGAGAGTGCGTCTCGGTACGCGCCCACCGCGGCTTCGGTCTCTACGGCTTGCAAGACGTACCGCACGGCGTCGGTCGGCCGTCCAGCCGCGATCAAGTGATGAGCGATCCGGCCGGGGGCAGCGCCGATGGCCTGCAGTCCGCTTGCTGCCCGGTGATGGAAGGCGCGCTGCTGCGCAGGCGCGATGTCGTCGAGCAGTGCGTCACGGATCAGGGCGTGCCTGAATCGGAAGCCGGAGCCGGTGTGCAGAACTACAAGGGCCGCCAACGCTGCATCCAACGCCGCGTACGCCTCTGGCTCGGGCAGATCGGTCAGGGCGACGAACTCGTCGGTGTCGAAACGCATGCCGATCACGGCGACCCGCTGTAGAGCTTCGCGGGTCTTCACCGCCAGCCGGTCGAGCCCGAGCGCATCGGCCCCTCGCGGTGTCGTCCCCGATCTGGACGCCCTGGCCATCTCGACGACCGCGAACGGCAGACCACCGGAGACCTCCCAGATGTGATCAAGCATCTTCGCAGGCGCATCGGCCAGCTCGGCTCGGACGAGAGCATCTGCGCTGGCCCGATTCAGCTCCCGTAGCGGCGTGTGGATCGCCATGTTGCGGCGGAGCAGGCTGGTCTTGATCTGTTCCATCTGCGGCCCGCCGATGCGGTAGCCGACGACAATGAGCGCCCGCTCGCTGGTGACGCATCGGGCGAGGTAGTGCAGCAACCGAAGGCTGGCCTCGTCGGATTCGTGCATGTCGTCGATCGCGAGCAGCAGACCGGTCCCTGCAGCCGCTAGACGCAGCAGTTCGGCAACGGCGACGAACAGCCGCTGGTGCGTGCCTTCCCCGTTCCATGTCAACTCGTGTCCGGCAAGTCCGCGATCGATTTCCACGCGAAAGGTCTCGTTGAGCCCGTCCAGCAGCGCCGGATGTTGGCGGCACAGGTCGGAGAAGGCACCGAGGACGGGAGCGTACGGCCAGGCACCCTCGATGGCCGCGGCGACACCGTGCCCGATCCGCCATCCGTTGCGCATGGCCTGTTCGCGTGCCCAATCGAGCAGCGCCGTTTTCCCGATACCAGGTGAGCCGGATACGAGTACCGTCCGGCCAGCCCCATGACCGGCTTCAGTAAGCAGATCGGTGATGACCTTCTGCTCCGCGCTGCGACCGACGAGGGCCTGCCTGCGGGGGTCGGGTTGCTGAGCAGACAACGCGCCGAGAACCCGATCCCGTACCGCGAGCACCCGCCGGCTCGGCGCCACCCCGAGTTCGCGACGCAGCGCTGCGTCCAGACGCTCGAACTGGCGCAACGCGGCGAGGTGGTCACCGTCCGCGACGTGCCAGTTCATCAGTGCCAGATTGGCCTCCTCGTCAGTGGGTTCTTCGGCCAGCAGTTGATCCCACTGGTCCGCCCGCCGAAGCAGCTCGATGTAACGCAGCTTCAGCTGTTCTCGGCGCCGTTCGGCCCACGGTTCGTAGAGGTCTCCGGGCAGGAGCGTGCCTCCGTATGCCGTCGCGGCGGCAACCGCCTCGGCTCGGATGCCGCCGGACAGTGCTGCATCGGCGAGTGCCTCGAACACGTCGACGTCGACGACCACCTCGACATCTGGCAGCAGCGCGACCGTCTCTCCGCGGAGCACGACGGCGCGGCGATCCCCTCCGAGGGCGACCCGTGCATAGTGGGCGAGCTTGTGCAGCCGCGGCGCCGCCTCGGCAACACTCAAATCGGGCCACATCAGGTCGATCAGTTGTTCGCGGTGCCGCTGCCGACCCGGCGACAGAGCCAACACCTTGACCAGGGAAGCGGCCTGCCGGCGCGGCCATTGGTCAGACGCGACGGGCCTACCGTCGAGCACGACCTCGAAGGTTCCCAACAGCTTGATCTCAGCTGTCCGTGTCACGTCCCCTCAGATCCATCGTCGGGATCCAACTCATCATGCGTCGGCGGCATCCTGCTGTACACCGGGCACGGCATCAGGCCACATTCGACCTCTCGTCCCGATCACCCTCGTCGAGGAGTTGAAGAGCCTCGACCTGCTCTGTCATGGCCGAGCTGGCCTCCAGCAGAAGCTGGCGAACAGCGGCATCCGTCCAGCCGTAGGACGCGATCGATTCGACAACGCGGAACAGCGGACCCGCTATCTCGTCCCGTCTGACCTGGTAGCCGGCCAGCGCGACGGCCTCACTCGCCGAGCCCGCACTGAGTTCTCGCACCGCAGCCGTCAGCAACTCGGCGTCTCGAAACGCGTCGGTGATCCCATGAGTACTCAGCGGATCCTCGAAGGCGCCCGCGTCTCCCACAAGTGCCCAGCCCTCGCCCCCGGCCCGGCGAAGGTAGCCCGACTCTCCGGCGAATCCGCGGAGCCGACTGGGCTGGCGTGCGCTCGACACCCGTCTCCACGCGTCCTGCGACACGGTCTGCAGAAGGCTGGAAAACCCTTCGCGCGTTCCGGCGGAACGCACGGCGCGCATACGCTCGGACGTCGTGCCGACGAAGACAACCGTCTGCCCGTCGTTCGTCGGGATCATGCCGGCGGCCGCGCCCGGCGTGTAGAACCATTCGTAGCCCTCGACAGGAAGATCGTCCCAGTAGCCATAGAGGACGGCACCTCCTCTCGACGCTCTCCGAACGGCCGGTGCGCCGACGGACCGCGCAACCGACGAGCGGATCCCGTCGGCCCCGATGGTGATTGGCGCCGACGCGAAGAAGGTTCGGCCGTGAAGGTCGCGGGCCGCGATCCCTGTCACCCGGCCGGAGGGATGCCGCAGGATCTCGGTCACAGTCGTCTGGAACCGCACGTCGGCGCCGGCCTCCATCGCTGCGTCGGCCAGGATCCGGTCCAGCACCGTGCGTCGCGGAGCGTACAGCGAGTGCACGCCGGCGGCCGGTTTGAGCGCGATGGGCACCGTCTCCTCCGGATAGTGGAACAACACGCGGGTGATCGGAGGTGTCCCGGCCTTGGCGATACGGTCGAGCAGTCCCCAACGCTGCAGCTGGAGAACCCCGCCGCGCATCAGCGCGTGCGTGGACACCGTGTCGCTGCCATAGCGCGCCCGGTCGAGCACGAGTACGCGCAGACCCTGCCGCGCCAGCAGCATGGCGGTGGCCGATCCGGCGCAGCGCGCCCCAACCACGATGGCGTCATACGTCATGGTCATGGGTTCATTGCCCTTCGGCCAGGAGCACCGGTGCCGTGGTCGACCCCGATCGACCTGAACGGACCAGATGCTCGACGATCGTTTGCGCGTCGTGGCGAACTCCGTCGATGAACTGGGAGTTGCGGCGGTGCATGAACCGCAAGCCGATGACGTAGAGGCCGGGAGCGGACGTCACCCCTCGGTACTGCTCGATCTCTCCCTGCGCGTCGACGACGGGAACTCGCAGCCAGGGATAGCGATGGTGGAAGCCGGTGGCCCACACCACCGTGGAGATGCCGGCAGATCGGAGATCCAGGATGCGCGGGGCACCGCTCAGGACGACCGAACGGACGGTCGGCAGCCGGGAGCACCTCCCGCTCGAGCCCGATTGCCGTGACGAACTGATCGATCTCCCGGAGCGTGCGGCGCATCCTGGCCTGCGCTGCGGCGGTGGAAAGCGCCAGGTCGTCACAGAACCGCGCCCGGTATCCGTCCAGGCCGGCGACCCGGCCGGTCACGACGACACCGAGATCGGCCAGCCGAGCCCAGGTCGAGATCCGGATGGCCTCGATCGCCGATCAATTGGAGAGACGGCTCTCGTCGTGCTCGCCGCACGTCGCCGACGTCGTCGATGGTCCGACCTAAGGCGCCGATTTGCTCGAGCCACCACATGATGTCCATGCCGCGGTACCGCCTCGGCAGGCGCGTGTGCGCGCCGACCGCGAGTACGACGTCCCGGCCCGCTTGTCGCAGTTCTGACGCGATCTGCACACCTGACGCTGATGCGCCCACCACGAGGACGCCGCCATCTGGCAGTGCTGCGGGGTTGCGGTAGCGGTTCGTATGGATCTGCCAGACGTCCGGATGCAACCGCGTGGCAAGTGCGGGCACCCGTGGCCGCGGGCCGGCTGCCACGACGACGTTGCTGGCCGACCAGACGTCTCCGGTGGTGGTGATCCGGTAGCCGCCATCGACACGCCGCACGGAGAGAACGGACGTCCACTGCTGTACTGGCGGGTCGAAGGACTGCGCGTAGGACTCCAGGTAGCTCCACGAGCTCCGGCGCCGCCATGAACCCCTCGGAATCCGATCCCTGATAGCTCCACATCGGCAGGCGGCTCATCCAGTTGGGCGTCAGCAATCGAAGCGAGTCCCATCTGGCGCTGCGCCAGCTTTCCGCCAGCCGGCCACGATCGAGGACGACATGGTCACGTCCGGCCTCGGTCAGGAGCCGACTGGTCGCCAGGCCAGCGTGCCCGGCGCCGATCACGACCGTGTCGATGTGTCGCATGGGTGTCTCGTCCCTAGCAGGCGACTTCAATGATCAAGAACGCGGCAAACCGCTGACTGAGCGCTCTGGAAACGCGGATTTGATCATTGACGTCGCGAGTCGGGTGGCTTTGGCTGTCGGCTGGTACCGGCTGCTCAGGCCACTGTGACGGCGATGTCGATCGGAACCGGGTTCGTCAGCACGTCGAACACCGCCGACCGTGCCCGGGACCGCTCGACGATCTCCCGCAGCTTCTCCGGCGGGGCGTCGCCGGCGATCTTGAAGCTGACCCGGATCTGGTTGTAGCCGTTGCGGACTTCGTCGGACATGCCGAGGAGTCCGAGCAGGTTGATGTCGCCCTCGACGGTCGACTCGACCTCGGTGAGCTCGATGCCCCGGGCAGCGGCGATGTTCGCCAGCCCGGAGGTCAGGCATGCCGCCAGCGCGTGCGAGCACGTACTCGACCGGTGCGGGCCCGTTGTCTGCGCCGACCAACACTGCAGGGTGATCGGCGTCGATGACGGTCTCGTGCTTGTGCTCGAGCTCCTGGCCGGCGCCGTAGAAGCCGTGCATCGACGACCGGTTGTGGGTGCCTTTCACCCACGTGTTACTGGCCCGGAACTGGAACGCGGCGATGTCTGGCTGCGCCTTGACCGCGTCGAGGGTGGCGAACAGTGTCGGGGTGTCGACCCCGTTGAGCGGTGCGCGCTCGGTGGTGGTGGTCATTGCAGACCCCTTTCTGGGTGCGAACTGCGGGCAATGTAGGAAGGCGACCTTCCCGGAACCTTCCGGCCTTCGTTGTCGCGCCGGTCACTCTGCGGAAACCGGTGCTGTAGACATAGAGAGCGTGTGACGTGGCGTGTGATACCAGCGGAAGATCTGCAACACAGTGACGGCGGGTTGAGCGCTGCGGTACGGCGTGCAGCTCCGCGTTGCGTCATGGCACACAGTTGACCTCCCTGAGTTCGGTCGATCGACCGAATACGAGAAGCTTGAGTTTTACAGCGGCGAGCGCTATTGTCAAGGTCGATCGATCGACCGATTCCTGGAAGGGACGTATCCCGTGACGACTGTCGTCGCCGCCGACACCCGCACGCTGATCCTGGAGGCGGCCCGGCGCCGGCTGCTGGCCGACGGCTACGCCGGCCTGTCCACCCGCAAGGTCGCCGAGGAGGCGCGGGTGCCGCTGAGCCAGCTGCACTACCACTTCGGTTCCAAGCAGGGCCTCATCCTGGCGCTGCTCGAAGAGGAGAACCAGCGCCGCCTGGAGCGCCAGACCCGCATGTATGCGCAGGACGAACCGTTGTGGCGGCGATACGAGCGGGCCTGCGACTACCTGGAGGACGACCTCGACTCCGGCTACGTGCGGGTGCTGCAGGAGATGATCGCCGCCGGCTGGTCGAACTCGGACATCGGGGACGCGGTCCGCCAGCTGCTGGGCGGCTGGTGCCAGCTGCTGACCGAGGTGGCCCGCGAGGCCGAACGACCGCCACGGCCCACTCGGCCCGTTCACCGCCGACGAGGCGGCCGCGCTGATCGTCTCCGCTTCGTGGGCTCGGAAGCGCTGCTGCTGCTCGGCTTCGACCGCGAGATGCATGC
Source organism: uncultured Actinomycetota bacterium (assembly GCA_963794465.1). Classification (GTDB taxonomy): domain Bacteria; phylum Actinomycetota; class Actinomycetes; order Jiangellales; family Jiangellaceae; genus JACVRX01. The sequence goes on from CAWCED010000035.1 coordinate 78,002, forward strand.
CGATCCGCTCTGCGCTGCGGCGGATCGGTGTGCTGATCAGACAACTCGAAGACGGGTCAGCGAGTCCAAGGAGGACGGATGATGCGCGCGTGCCAGCCGGTCAGTGACGGATACGTCGAGCGCGACGGGGTCAAGATCCATTACGAGGTGTTCGGCGCCGGGGAGCCGACGGTGCTGCTGCTGCCGACTTGGTCGATCATTCCACTCGCGGCATTGGAAGATGCAGGTCCCCTACCTTGCCCGGCATTGCCGCGTGCTCACGTTCGACGGGCGCGGCAACGGCCGCTCGGACCGGCCCGACGGAGCCCGAGGCGTATGCCGAGAGCGAGTTCGCGGCCGACGCGCATCGCGGTGATGGACGCGACGCAGACCGAGCGCGCGGTCATTGTCGGCTTCTCGATGGGCGGACAGCGCGGCCTGCTGCTCGCCGCGAACCACCCCGAGCGGGTCGAGGCGGCCGTCTTCATCGGCCCGAGCTACTCCGGGCGGCGGCGAGCCACTGCCCGAGCGAACGGTGCACTCGTGGGAGGACGAGCTCGACACCGACGAGGGCTGGGCGAAGTACAACAAGCACTACTGGCTCCGCGACTACCAGGGCTTCCTCGAGTTCTTCTTGTCGCGGATGTTCACCGAGCCGCACTCGACCAAGCCGTTCGAGGACGGCGTCGGCTGGGGCCTCGAGACGACGGGCGAGACGCTGGTTCTCACCTACCAGGGCCTGGAATCTGAAGAGGCGCGGGAGCTTGCTCGCCGCGTCCGCTGCCCGGTTCTGGTCATTCACGGTGAGCAACGACGCGATCGGCTCCGTCACCCGCGGGATGGCCCTCGCCGAGCACACGGGCGGTCGGCTGGTTGTGCTCGAGGGCTCGGGCCATGCACCACACGTCCGCGACCCGGTCAAGGTCAACCTGCTGCTGCGCGACTTCGTCAAGCCGGCGCCGCCGCCACGGCGCGTGGGTGCGCGGGAAGTCCCGCCGCAAGCGCGCGCTCTACATCTCCTCGCCGATCGGCCTTGGGCATGCCCAGCGCGACGTCGCGATCGCCGACGAGCTGCGCAAGCTCCATCCCGACCTCGAGATCGACTGGCTCGCCCAGCACCCGGTGACGACGGTGCTTCAGGCGCGGGGTGAACGAATCCACCCGGCCAGCAGCGCTAGCTGGCGAACGAATCTCGTCACATCGAGAGCGAGTCGGCAGAGCACGACCTGCACTGCTTCCAGGCGATTCGCCGTATGGACGAGATCCTGCTCGCCAACTTCATGGTGTTCCACGACGTCGTACGCGACGAGCAGTACGACGTCTGGATCGGGGACGAGGCATGGGAGCTCGACTACTACCTGCACGAGAACCCCGAGCAGAAGCAGGCGGCCTACGTCTGGCTGACCGACTTCGTCGGCTGGCTGCCCATGCCGGACGGAGGCGAGCGCGAAGCGTTCGTTACCGCCGACTACAACGCGGAGATGATCGAGCACATCGCTCGCTTCCCGCGCGTGCGCGACCATGCGATCTTCGTCGGCGTCGAGGACGACATCGTTCCCGACGCGTTCGGACCGGAGCTGCCTCTGATCCGCGACTGGACGCGCGAGCACTACTCGTTCGCTGACTACATCACCGGGTTCGAACCGTCGGATTCGCCGACCGTGCGGCGCTGCGGCAGGAGCTCGGCTACCAAGACGACGAGCAGGTATGCATCGTCACCGTTGGCGGCTCTGGGGTCGGCGAGCACCTGCTGCGACGGGTGATCGAGGCGTTTCCGGAGGCGAAGCGGCGAGTGCCGGCATTGCGGATGGTGGTCGTCAGCGGCCCGCGGATCGATCCGGGCGCGCTCCCGCAGCACGAGGGGCTCGAGCTGCGCGCCTACGTCCATGAGCTCTACCGGCACCTCGCCGCCTGTGACCTTGCGGTCGTGCAGGGCGGACTGACGACGTGCATGGAGCTGACGGCGAACCGCAGGCCGTTCCTGTACTTCCCTCTAGCCCACCACTTCGAGCAGAACTTCCACGTGGCCCACCGCCTCGACCGCCACGGCGCGGGCCGGCGGATGGACTACGCCACCACCGATGCCGACGCCATTGCCGACGCAATCGCCGCCGAGATCGGCCGCGCGGTCGACTACCGGCCGGTCGCGACCGACGGTGCCGCCCGGGCCGCGAGCCTCATCGCCGAACTCGTATGAGAGATGGGCACATTGGGGGTGTGCTCAAGGGGTGACCGTGTAGCTTCCGGACGCGCTCGACGACCGCAGGCACGCGGTGTACCGGGATGCCGATGGACCAGTCACGGGTGACCGCTCCGCACATCACGGTCAGAGGTAGAAGAACCACTCGAAGCCCACCATATCCGGCCAGTCTCAATCCGGTGCGAGCTCATTTGCTGTACTCGGTGGTGTCGAGCGACAGGAGATATACGACTCATGAGTGGTGCGCGGGTCGGGCTGGTCTGTGGCTATCTGGACCCGACGCGGGACGGGGTGGCCGACTACACGCGCCGGCTCGCCGTTCACCTGCGCTCGGCCGGGCTCGACCCGGTGGTTGTGACGACGCACGAGCTGGGCCCGGGTGCCAGGAGAAGATGCCGTCGGCGTGACGGAACGGTGGGACGTCAGCGGCGTGGTCGCGGCGGCTCCGGGCGATCCGCCGCATGGCCCTCGACCTGGTGCACGTGCAGTTCGCGCCGTCGGTCTTCGGTTTCTCCCGCGCCGTTGGTTTACTGCCGCGGTTTCTCCCGAGGCAGATCCCGTTGATCGTGACATTGCACGAGTACGGCGTGTGGTCCAGCGGGCCCCACGGCCGTGGCGTGCGCTCCGCATTGTGGTCGGCGGTCGAACGGTGCGGGTACGCCGAGCGTGAAACGCTCCTGCTGGCCCCGCGCGCCACCTGCCTGTTGGTTCCGTCAGCAGAGCACCTGACGGTGTTGCAGGCCCGTTTCCCACGCCATGCGCCGCCGCCCACACTCGAGGTGCCAATCGGCCTCAACGTCGAGATCACGGCGGTTGACAAAGCGCGAGCTCGATCCGATGTGCGGCGCGCACTCGGCGCGCCGCCTGACGCTCGGCTCGTCGTGTTCTTCGGATTTCTGCACCCCGAAAAGGAGCTCGACCAGCTGATCGCCGCCGTTGCCGCCGTACGAGAACAGCTGGCGGGGACACAGCTGCTGCTGATCGGTGGCGAGGTAAGCCACTCCGTGCCCAGTAGCGTCGCACACCAGCTGCGCCGAGGGCTAGAACAGATCGCCGCATCGACGGGTGTACAGGTCCACTTCACCGGCTACCTGCCTGACGCCGAGGTTTCCAGGCTGCTACAGGCGGCCGACATCGCGGCATTCCCGTTCAGCATGGGCATCACCCGCAAGTCCAGTTCGTTACTTGCCGCACTTGCGGCCGGTCTACCTGTCGTCGCCACCGCGGCTCCAGGTGGGCGACCGGAAAGCCGCGAGTCCGACGGCGTGTTCCTGGTGCAGCCTGGCGACCCGGCTGGACTGGCCGATGCGCTGTTGCAGGTGCTCGGCGACCCTGCCCTTGCCGACCGGCTGACGACGGCGGGTCGAGCGCGGGCCGCGAACCATGGCTGGAACGCTATTGCCGCGGCGCACGCCGAGGTCTATGCCCGGGCCGTGGCTTCCCGCCGGGTCAGCGAGTCGTGGACAGGAGCAGCTGAACCAAGCAGGGTGGTGCCCTCGACATCGGTTGAAGGGAATGCGGATGTCACTGCGTGAACTGATGGCGCAGGGCGCCGAGAGGCTGGCCGGCGCCCTCCGACGCGGGACGTCGGCTGAGCAGCGGCCGTCGGGAGCGAGGGATACCGAGGACCCCGCGCTGTTCCGCCCGCTCGTGTACGGCGATCCCGCGCGTCTGCATGTCTCCCCGACCGCGGTTGTCAACAACGCGCTGTTCAACCTCTCGTCCGGGGAGATCACCGTGGGCGACTACGCCTTCTTCGGCCACAACGTCTCGGTTCTCACCGGCACGCACGACTGGACCAAATTCGGCGCGGAGCGCCAGGTCGCCGTGCCGAAGTCGGGGCGTGATGTCGTCATCGAGGAGGGCGTTTGGGTGTCCAGCAACGCCGTCGTCGTCGCACCGTGCCGTATCGGAGCACACGCGGTGGTCGGTGTGGGGTCGCTGGTGCTGCGCGATGTCGAGCCCTACACGGTGGTCGCCGGCAACCCTGCCCGGGTGCTGCGGACCATTCCCAGGCCAGACCATGCCGCTTCGCAGCTGGGTCCAGACGCCGGTGCCGCAGGACCGGTGGCAGCCGGATGAGCTCGGCAACGACCGACGCGCACCGACTGTCGGATGCCGAACGCATCGAGGCGCTCGAGGCGCAAGTCCGCGACCTCGTCGGAGAACTCGCCGCCGCTTCGCAGCGGCTCGCGGCGCACGAAGTTGACTTGCGTGTCTTGCGGACGAAGGTCGACGGCAGCGGGCCACGCTTCGCTGCCATCTATGGTGGCTTCATCGACCGCTTCCGTGGGTCGACGGCCGAGGTCACGGTCAAGTTGAGGGTGTATCTGCCGGACGTCCGCAGGCTCGTCCGCGCGGCCGGGCCGGCGGCGGATACCGCCGGGGTGGTGGACGTGGGATGCGGGCGCGGGGAGTGGTTGGCGCTGCTGCGCTCCGCCGGCGTACCTGCCTCGGGCGTCGACTCCAACCACGCTTTCGTCAGCGACGCACGAGCGCGTGGTCTCGACGTCGTTCAGGGCGATGCCGTGGCGCATCTGCAGGGTCTGCCGCCGGACTCTGTCGACCTAGTCACCGCATTCCATGTCATCGAGCACCTCGACGTGGAGGAACTGCTGGCATTGTTGGCCGCGGCGCGGCACGCCCTCCGTCCGGGAGGCTGCATCTTGCTCGAGACACCCAACCCGACCAACCTGCGCATGGCTGCCTGCGACTTCTACAACGACCCCACCCACCGCTCGCCGTTGCCGCCGGCCCTGACCGAGTACCTGGTGTCCGCTGTCGGCTTCGCCGACGTCGAGATGCGGCCACTAAATCCCAACCAGTCCCCTTTCGAGCCTGCTCGCGCCGACGGCCAGCAGGTCGAGCAGCTTGTGGTGCACACGCTGTACGGACCCCAGGACTACGCAGTCCTCGGCTACAAGCGGCCGACGGACTGAGCGGGAGACGTCGCGCCGCCCATAGGGTTGCCGACATGCGCGTAGGCGACGTCGCGACCCGTACCAGACAGGTGCAGACCACCGATATCGAGCACTTCACCGAGATCACCGGAGACCACAACCCCTTGCACTACGACGCCGCACTCGCCGCCCAGAGCAGGTTCGGGGGGATTGTCGTGCAGGGAGGTATCACCAGCGGTCTGCTGAACGCGCTGGTGGCCCAAGACCTACCGGGACCCGGGAGCGTGTTCTTGCACGTCGATTGGAGCTTTCGGGCGCCCGTGCGGCCGGGCGACGTGATCACCGCGCGGGCCGAGGTGACCAGCATCCGCGACGACAAGCCGATCACCACCCTGGCAACCAGCATCAGCAACCAGGACGGAGTGGTCGTCCTGGACGGGACCGCCGTCGTCTGGCGCGACCCCACCATCGCTTCGGCGATCGGCCCCAAACCTGATGCGACGGCCGGATAGGGCCGAGATCTCAACGTCCGTCAGGACAGTTGTCGGAGCACGCGATGACGTCGGAGCCGAAGCACACCGGCGGGTCCGAGCGGTGGCAGCTGGTCGCTGACAGCGCTTCCTGGGTACGCGGCGAGGGCGAGCCCGCCGTGCGTGTCCCTCGCCTACGATGTCGCGGTGAATCTTGATCTCACTGCATTGCAGGACAGGTTCCAAGGGGAAATCCTTACGCCGACTGATCCCGGATATGAGAGTGCCCGCGTCCTGTTCAACACGCGCATCCGGACCCAACCGGCAGTCATTTGCCGGTGTCTGTCCACTGACGACGCCGTCGAAGCCGTGAGATTCGCCCGCGAGACCGACCTGCCAATAGCAGTCCGCGGCGGCGGCCATCATGCATGCGGCTTCTCACTCGTCGACCGTGGGCTGGTCATCGACCTGTCGATGCTGAAGGGCGTCACATTCGACCCGGCCACCGCTATGGCGACCGTCGGCGCCGGCAGCGGGTGGCGCGATGTCGACCGCGCCACCTACGTCGATGTGACCGTCCCGGGCGAAGACGGCCTGCCGTCCGGTTACGCCGTGCCGGGCGGCGACTGCCCGACAGTCTCAAACGCGGGCTACAGCCTCAGCGGCGGCTACGGTCTGCTCGGTCGCCGCTTCGGACTCGCCTGCGATCACATCATCGAGGCCGAGGTAGTGGACGCCGAAGGCCGGGTGCTGCACGTCTCTGAGCTGGAGCACCCCGACCTGTTCTGGGCGCTGCGCGGGGCCGGGGAGCAGGCTTCGGCGTGGTCACCCGGCTGCGATACCGCCTTGACGCCGTGCCGAAGACTGTGGTGGGTGGTGTGGCGATGTGGCCGCTGGAGCACGCCGAGTCGGTTTTCCGCGCCTATCGCGATACGTACGTCGGCCGCAACGAGGACCGCCTGTCGCTCTATCTGGTGTTGACGACCGATCCGTACCCCACCGGACAGAAGGTGGTCATGGTTTACGGGCTCTACATCGGCGACCCAGCTGAGGCGGCGGCTGCGCTCGAGCCGCTCAGTTCCATAGCGGGGCCGCTGTACGAGGAGTTCGGCGAGACCTCGTATTTCGACCTCTACCAGATGCTCGCCGAGGATATCCCGTACGGCGTGCAATCGAAGTGGCGCGGCGGATACTTCGCCGACGGCGGGTTCGACGACGACGCCTTCGCGTGCATCGTCGACCGCTTCCAGCGCGTCCCGTCAGGTTACTCGATGGCGCGTTTCGACCTGCTCGGCGGCGGCGGCATCGGCCGTGTTCCCGCAGACGCGACAGCCTTCGTGCATCGGTCGTCGTTGTTCTACATCTCCATAATCTCGATCTGGGAACGTGACGAGGAAACGGACGCCAACGTGGCGTGGGCTGATGACTTGAAGGCTTCGCTGCGGCCCTACCTTTCGGGCGAGGTCTACCAGAACTACGCCGACGAGGACCTCGCGGACTGGCCAACCGCGTACTACGGGGCCAACTATCCGCGCTTGCAGGAAATCAAGCGGCGCTATGACCCGACTGACTTCTTCCGGCATGGGCAGAGCATCCGTCTTGGCTGACAAGCGCTGATCCCGAGCGGGGACCGCTGTTTCACGGGGACATCGAGTTGTGCAACGACAACGACGAGGTGCGATCCAGCAACGTGCGAGCGTCGAGTGCCGCTGCCGGTAGCTCGGGGACGGCTTGGGACAATACGGCCGCACGGAGTTGGTCGTCCTCGCCGAGCCGGTAGACCAACTCACTCACCACGAGCGGTGACAGCTCGTCGACCGAGCCTGCATCGATGCCGAGCAGGTCACCGACCACCGCGCGGACCTGGTCATCGCTAAGTTCGCCAAGCGCCGCCCGCAGCCGGGACACGGGCTGTTGCGCGGCCTCCGATACGGCCTCGGGGAGCACGGCCTCGGGTAGAGCGGGCAGTCCGGCGTCGAGCAGACCGACCGCGTCGACGATACCCACGCCATATTGGCGCTGCCAGCCGTTGCTGATCCAGTCCGGCGGCACCCGGCGACCGTGGCTGCGCAGCAACGACAGGAACGCATCCTGGACGTTGGCCTTGCCGTATCGCTCCCGGATGCGTTCGGGACCATGGTGGGCCAGCCACAGGGCGGCGACACCGGCCAGCGTCGCGACCGAGTACGACGTGCCGTCGCTTCGCGACACCACGAAATCAGGCGGGTTGGTCTGCACGATGACCCGCGCTGCCCAGACACTCTCGCCTGGTGCGGAGATGTCCACTGCCTGGCCCCGCGACGAGTCACGCCAGGGCTTGCTGTCGCAGTTGGTGGCCGCAACAGCGAGGCATTCCGGGTACGACGCCGGCGCGACGACGAACGAGACCTTGTTCCCGGCCGCCGCCATGACGATCATGCCGTCTGCCACGGCAGCGCGGATCGCCTCTTGCAGCCCGATGAACCCTCTCCCACCAAGCGACATCGAGATGATGTGGCAGTCGCGTTCACGGGCTAGGTTGACCGCTCGTGCGACATCGCTGTCCAGCACCTGAACCACACTCTTGATCGCCCGGAAGGGGACGAGCGTCGCCAGGGGAGCGATGCCGCTGATCACGCCCTGCTCACGGCCGGCGATGACGCTGCCCGTCGACGTACCGTGGCCCGGCGAGTCCAGCACGGCAAAAAACGCGCGCCGCAGCGGATCACGCGCGTTGTCGTCGCCATCGATGAGGTCATAGTCGGAGGTCAGATCAAGCGCAGCGCGTTCCAACTCGGGATGGTCGCTGTAGCCCGTGTCGATGTGCCCAATGCGGATGCCCTCGCCGCGGCTGCGCCCTCCCTGCTCGGCGGGCAGATCCCACGCCTCGCGCGCCCGCACGGCGTCCAGCGCCCAGGTCTTGGTCCGGGAGCACGGGAGATCAGCGGTCGCAGCCTCTGGCAACGGTGGCCCCGGGGAGGCGGTGCCGGACTCCGGACCGAAGGCGGTCGACGGAACGTCGGGCTCGACCACCAGATCCGATTCGCGCGCAAGCTCGGTTGCCAGGTCATAGGCCACGCGGCTGTGGTCATATGCCGACACCGAGGGAATCGCGCCGCTCACCACCCACCAGCGCCTGAGCTCGACTGGGCGCGCGTTGCCGAACAGCCGCTCGAGCTCCCACGCGTCGCCCGCTGCGTCTACTGGTCCCAGTTGCCGATGCACGGCCTGACGCAGATACCGCTCGGACTCCGCCTTGCGGGTCGTCCCGGCGGGCAGCTGGACCAGCAATCGCACCCAACCCTGCGATGGATCCAGTGCACGCATCTGTGACCCCCTCACGACTGCACCGGCCGCGCGCACCGTGCTCGGCCGATTCTGCTGACCCCAACTATGTCGAGGCCGGTGTATGCAGGTCGACTGGGTGCTGTGTCACCTTCAGGCCGGCAAGCAGCGCCCGAATGCCATTGACGAGTACCTGCTCGCCAGATCCCGGTGAGTTGACTGCCCATCCGGACACGGCGCTGCGCTCTGCATGGGTGAGTTCGATGCTGGTCATGCCGTGGATGGCCGTCCACAACAGATAGGACGTGAGGACTGGGTCCTGGTCCGCCAGCAGACCGTGCCGTTGCGCCTGGCGGACCTCCTCGGTGACGAGGGTGAGCGCCGTGCTCAGCGCCTCCGTTCGTAGTTGTGGCGCCGGGTTGAAGTCGGGCAGCGGTCGCTCGAACATAAGGGCGTAGAGGGCCGGCCGGTCGAGTGCAAAACGCCGGTACGCGATGGCGATCGCGACAATGCGTTCGGAGGGGTCCTGCGCGGTCGGGCCGGCCATCTCGCTGGTCGCAGCGCTGAGGGCGGCTCGCAGGGTCTCAAAGCCCCTGCGGTAGACGGCCTCCACCATCCCGGTCCGGCCGCCGAACTTGGTGTAGATGCACATGGTGGACGAGCCGGCGAGCTTTGCAACGCGCCGCACGGTCAGCTCGGCGGTGCTGTCGTCGCTGAGCGCCCGCAGCCCAGCCGCAACGATCCGTTCGCGGACGTCCACGTCGTCTAACGAATCGCTCACGGGCCTTGCCATGGCCAATAACGTAGCATATAACGATTGAAATAACGTGCGTTCTTACATGTGCGGAGGTCAGGCCGATGTCGCACAGCCGAACTCGGCCGACTCCCGGCGCCAAGATCATCCGTGTACCTGCCCCCCGCATCACCAACCTGACCCTGCTGCTCGCCCTCCTCATCGCGTTCGCCACCGGCCTCGGCGCCGTTGCCAACGGTTCGACATCCGGACGATGGGTCGTCATCGGGCACGGGGTGGCAGCGATGATGGTCGTCCTGCTCATCCCGTGGAAGAGCACAGTGGTACGCCGCGGCCTCCGGCGGGCTCGACCCAGCCGCTGGGCGTCGCTGCTGCTCGCAATACTCGCGGTCACCACCATTCTTGCCGGCCTCGGCTACACCACCGGGCTCGTGCGCTCCGTCGGCGGAGTCCGCGGGATGTGGATCCACGTTGCCGTGGCCCTTGCGCTTGTCCCGTTGGCGGGCTGGCACGTCCTCGCACGACACATCCGCCCGCGCAGGGTCGACTTGTCCCGCCGGGTCCTTCTCCGCACTGGCGTGCTCACGGCGGCGGCGGCGGGTCTCTATCTCGCCACGTCCTCCGCCGTTCGGCTCACCGGGCTGCCGGGTCTGGATCGTCGTTTTACGGGCTCCTACGACGTCGGCTCGTTCGACCCCGCGTCGATGCCGAGGTATATCTGGCTCAATGACTCGATCCCATCGGTCGATTCGGACCGCTGGCGGCTCACCGTCATCGATGCCAAAGGCCAGCGCCAGATGACCTTGGCTGACCTGTCGGCCCATCACTCCCAGCTGCGGGCCGTCTTGGACTGCACGTCGGGCTGGTATGCAGAGCAGGACTGGACCGGTGCACCAGTCTCGGCCCTCCTCCGCGACGTCGGTGATGCCCAGAGCCTGTTCGTGCACTCTGTCACCGGCTACTGGATCCGCTTCCCGGTCGACGAGGTCGACCGGCTACTCCTCGCAACCGGGGTCGGTGGACAACCGTTACGTGCGGGACACGGCTTCCCAGTACGCCTCGTCGCCCCAGGTAGAAGAGGTTTCTGGTGGGTGAAATGGGTCGATCGGATCGAGCTGCAATCAACGCCGCCCTGGTGGCAACCGGCATTCCCACTGGCCTGACCAGCGGCACATTGGAATGACGTGGCGTTTTCACGCAGTCGCACCGTGTGGGAGACGCGGAGGCCGATCGGGTGTCGGTGCCGGTCGCCCTTGTGGGCGGGTGGGTATCTCCAGTAGGACTGTCCAGACAGATGTGCCTGGCGTGGAGGGTGGAATGAGCGTCTATCGGGTGACCGATGTCATCGGTACCAGCACGGAATCGTGGGAGGCCGCCGCGAAGGAGGCCATCGACACGGCACGCCAGACAATCCGCGACCTCAGGGTTGCCGAGGTGGTGGCACAGGACATCCATATCGGCGATGACGGCAGCATCATCTATCGCACGAAGCTGCGGGTCTCGTTCAAGTACGAGAGCGGATCGTAGGCAGGTACCGGCGCATAGATATCGGGCCATTCCCGGCCGACCGCGTGCGAGCGCATCTGTTCGCGAACCCGGCCACTGAGATGTGACGCGGCGCACAGTCGCGCGCGGTGTGTATCACGCCTGGGTCAACAGTCTCCTTTCCAGCAGGTTCGGCAGGGAGGTTGCGTGTACCGGTTCCTTCACTGGGTGGCGACTCGGCTCGCCGCGGCGTCGGTCGCTGCTATCTGCGCGACTGGTTTCGGGTTGCTCGCCAGTCCACCAGCCCACGCCGGCCCGGACGGGATGGCGGCAACCGAAATCGACCAGCACTGCCTGATCGAGTCCTGCGGCTGATCACTGAGGTGTGCGGCGGTCCCGTCGCCTCTTCCCAGCACACCGTCCGACAGCCATGCTGGTTCGTAGGATCGAGCGCCAGGAGGGCCGCGGTGGACCGTTCGAGAGACGCGCAGAACCCGGCCGGGGCCGTGGTCAGGAGCCGAGCGAGCGTCACCACGGAGCGGGCCGAGCGCTACGGCAAACAACTGTCAACTCACCTTGGCCACAAGCGAACGACGAGTTGGCACGCGGAGACTCAGACAGGCGACGTTACTTTCGACCACGGTCGCGCAACGCTGATCGCCACGTCATCGCAGCTCGATCTGGCCATCGAGCTTGACCCATCCATCGCCGGAGCGGCTGCTGCCTCCGAACTGGCCCATATCGAGGATGTCGTCGGGCGGCATCTCGCCCGGTTCGGCGCGCGCAACGAGCTCGTCGTGGAATGGGTCAGATCGGACGGTTCACCGGGACAGGTCTACGGCCAGGTGGATCCCGATCAGGAACCCTGAGGTCGAGATGGCCAAGTACTCGGTCAATGACGCCGCGGTGGCCTATGCGCGGCGACTCATCGACGGCCGCCAGTATGTCCTGAACAGCGACTGGGGCGACGTTCAGCCACGGGCGGACGACGAGAACAAGTACCTGAAGTCGCATTCGTGGGACGAATACGCACAGTGGCACCTGGGACTCACCGAGGGCGCGACGGACGAGACCAAGGCGAGGTACGCATTCGTCTACGGCGACTTTCGCCGCATCCACCGCATGGGTTTGATCGCGTGCATCTACCGAGCGATGGAGTGGCGGCACAAGGACGTCGAGTTGGCCGCCCATGAACTCCTGCAGCATTTCGACCGAAAGACTAGCTGACCGGACGACTTGGTCAGGAGACTGCCTCGGCATCGTGATCCGTGGCAGCCTGCCGCTCGCGACCCATCCTCACTACGTCGAGAAAGGCGCGGAGTCCGAGCCCGAGGATCAGCAAGTCCAGGATCATCTGAAGGGTGACGATTGACCGCGCGGGCTGGCTCGTCGCGACGAAGTCCCCGAACCCGACGGTGGCAAAGACTGTCACTGTGAAGTAGAGGGCATCGGTTCGGGTCATGCTCTGATTGAAGTTCTCCGATCCGCCGGCTGACATCAGGAAGTACGTCGACGCGAAGATCAGCAGAAACAGCGTCGCGGAAAGCGCCAACGCCTCGGCGGCTCGTAATCCGGGATATCTCGACTTGAGTATGGCCCGAATCTGCCAGGTGAGGATGCCGGCAAAGACGATCAGGCTCAGGGCGAGGCGAACAACTGCATAGGTGTCGAGCGGCTGGTTCAACGGGAGGACGTAGTACAGCGCGACCAGCACCACGGCGGTCAGGCTGGCGCGCACCAAGCCGGCGGCAATCTTCCGGCGGTGAATTCTCCGCTCAGGTTGATTCCTCACCGTTTCGGCCATGGCGCACACCGTAATGGCCCGGGGGGTCGCGAGCATGAGCCATGCGGACCGTGGGTAGATGGGGGCACGTGAGCAGCCCCCGAGAAACAGTCCCCGGGCTAGCGGCGGACCGTCCGAGCGAGATCCCGAAGCCCGGCTGGCTTCAGATCGTCAAGCGCGCGTGGAAGGAGGCCAAGAAGGACGCCGTCCCGCTCCTGGCGGCCGGCGTCGCGTTCTACGCCTTCCTCGCCCTGGTGCCGACGCTGATCGCGCTGATCTTGCTGTACGGCCTAGTCAGCTCGCCAGCCGATGTCGCGGACCAGGTCGCGTCGTTCGGTTCCGCGCTGCCCAGCACAGTCGAGGACCTGCTGGAAACGCAGATGGAGGCGCTTGTCGAGACCTCGAACCGAGCCCTGGGGATCGGTTTGGTCATCGCCCTGGTGATCGCTCTTTGGAGCGCCTCCGGGGGTATCAGCAACTTGATCACGGCCCTGAACATCGCCTACGACGAGGAGGACGAGCGGGGATTCGTCAAGAGTCGGCTGCTGGCGCTCGGATTGACTCTGGGTGCCATCGTCTTCATGGTGCTGGCGGTGGCGTTGGTCGCGGCCATTCCGGTGATTCTGAACGCGCTCGATCTGCCCGGGTGGCTGAGGGCCCTGGTCCAGGTCGGGCGCTGGCTCGGCTTGATCGTCGCGGTAGTAGTCGCCCTGGCCGTGTTGTATCGGTTAGGGCCGGACCGGGACGCACCGAAGTTCCGCTGGATCTCGATCGGTGCGGTGGTGGCGACGGTCCTGTGGATCATCGGATCGCTCGGGTTCTCCTTCTACGTCGACAACTTCGGTTCCTACGGCAAGACCTACGGCACGTTGGCGGGTGTCGTCGTCCTGCTGCTGTGGCTGTGGCTGAGCTCGTACGCGGCCCTGCTCGGTGCAGAGGTCAATGCGGAGATGGAACAGCAGACCATGAAGGACAGCACCACTGGTGAACCCGAGCCGATCGGCCAGCGCGACGCGGTGAAGGCCGACTCGATACCCGACCCTGCCGACCCAATGAAGACGGCCGACGAGCGGGACATCCCCGAACAGGGTGAGGACGAGGCTGCAGGGGAACCTCGCAAGGGGTTGCGGCGGTTCCTGCCAGGACGGTCGGCGAAGTCCTGATTGCTCCGACGCAGCACCGCGGCGGTTTCACCCACCATCGGAGAAGGGTAGGGAGGCAGCGCCAAGGCCCTGAGATTCTCTGAAGGAGGAGCGCCGTGCCCGCTGACGTCGTCGACATGATCATGGGCGATCACCGCGAAGTGGAGCGGTTGTTCGACCTGCTGGAGAACCAGCCGGACCAGCGGGCCCGGAACCTGCCGATCCTTGCAGCCCTGCTGATCGCGCACAGTCGGGCCGAAGAGGCGGAGGTATACCCGGTCGCCAAGGAAGAGGCAGGAGCCAGCGAAGAGGTGGCGCATAGCCAGGAGGAGCATGTCGAGGCAGAACAGATCCTCGAGCGCCTACAGGCAGCCGACCCCGCGAGCGCCGAGTTCGACCGGGTGCTCGCCGAACTGGTCGAGGCGGTCAGCCACCACGTCGAGGAGGAAGAGAGCTCGGTGCTGCCGGCCATGCGCAGCAGCCTGGCCGACGGGCGCAGGGAAGAACTCGCCGAGGCCTTCGCCCGCCGTCGCGCCGACCACCTGGGCGAAATGCCAGGGGAGGCCACCAAGGACGAGCTGCTCCAGATGGCGGAGAACGTAGAACTGAGCGGTGCGAGTTCGATGTCCAAGCAGGAGCTCGATCAGAAGCTCAAGCAACAGGCCAGCCAGTAGTAGATCCGATCCTCGGCCAGTGGACGGTCACGCCGCCGTTCTCGGCTCGAGGCGGACGATGATTGACTTCGACGTCGGTTGGTTGCTCATGTCGGCCGTGCTTTCCAGCGGGACGAGCACATTCGTCTCCGGGTAGTACGCGGCCGCGCAACCGCGCGCGGTCGGGTAGGAGACGATCCGGAAGCCGGTCGCCCGTCGGGTCACACTGTCGTCCCACTCGCTGACGAGATCGACGTACTGGCCGTCGGAGAGGCGGAGGTCGGTCAGGTCCGGCGGCGAGACGAACACCACGTGCCGGCCTCCCTCGATGCCGCGATAGCGGTCGTCGAGCCCGTAGATCGTGGTGTTGAACTGGTCGTGCGAGCGCAGAGTCTGCAGGATGAGCCGGCCGGGCGGTGGCCGGAGGACCGTGAGTTCGTTGACGGTGAAGTTGGCCTTCCCGGTCGTCGTGTCGAACTGGCGTCGGTCGCGCACGTTGTGCGCGAGCACGAACCCGCCCGGGACTGCAACGCGCTCGCGGTATCGCTCGCAGTCGGGCACCACGCGCTCCAACCGTTCCCTGATCAGGTCGTAGTCGTCTGCGAACTGTGCCCAGGGGACGGCCACCCGGTCGCGGAGCGTGCGGGCCGCGAGCTCGCAGATGATCCGGACCTCGCTGCGTAGGTGCGGCGACGCGGGTTCCAGCCGGCCGCGAGAGGCGTGGACGACGCTCATCGAGTCCTCGACCGTCACGAATTGCGGCCCACTGGGCTGCAGGTCGATCTCGGAGCGGCCGAGCGTGGGCAGTATCAGCGCTTCGTTGCCGGTCACCGCGTGGGAGCGGTTCAGCTTCGTCGACACCTGAACGATCAGCTTGCAGCGACGAAGCGCGGCCTTGGTGACCTCCGTGTCGGGCGCCGCCGAGACGAAATTGCCACCGACCGCCATGAAGACGTCGGCCTGCCCGTCGCGCATGGCCACGATGGACCGAACCACATCGTGCCCATGGTGCCGGGGCGGATCGAAGCCGAACTCGGCACGGATCGCGTCCAGCCAAGCGGCTGATGGTCGTTCCCAGATTCCCATGGTCCGATCGCCCTGGACGTTGCTGTGACCGCGCACCGGGCACACGCCGGCACCGGTGCGGCCCATGTTGCCGCGCAGCAGCAGGAAGTTGACGATTTCACGGACTGTGCGGACCGCGTTCTTGTGCTGGGTCACACCCATTGCCCAGCAGACGATGATCCGTTGCGACCGGAGGACCCGCCCGACCAGCTCGTCGATCGCCTTGACCGGCAACCCGGTCGCCTCGAGCACGTCGTCCCAGTCGAGCGCACGCAGATGTGCAACGTATTCATCAAAGCCGTGCGCGTGCCGAGCGATGAAGTCGTGGTCGAGGACGGTTCCGGGCGCCGCGTCCTCGGCGTCGAGCAGCTTGCGGCCAAGCGCCTGGAACAGCGCTTGGTCACCGTTGACCCTGATCTGCAAGAACTGGTCGCTGAGCGTCGTGCCACGCCCCACCAGACCACTCGGGTGTTGTGGGTTCTTGAACCGCCGTAGCCCTGCCTCGGGCAACGGATTCACGCTGACGATGCTGACCCCAGCTCGCTTGGCCTCCTCCAGTGACACGAGCATGCGGGGATGGTTGGTGCCCGGGTTCTGTCCGACGACCAGGATCAGGTCGGCCTTCACCAGGTCGTCGAGCGAGACGCTGCCCTTGCCGACTCCGATCACTTCGGCCAGCGCGAAACCGGAAGACTCGTGGCACATGTTCGAGCAATCCGGCAGGTTGTTGGTTCCGTAGGCGCGCACGAACAGCTGGTAGACGAACGCGGCCTCGTTGCTCGTTCGGCCGGACGTGTAGAACAGCGCCCGATCGGGCGTGTCGAGTGCGGTCAGCTCCTGCGCGATCAGGTCATACGCGGCGGCCCAGCTGATCGGGCGGTAGTGGGCCGAACCAGCCGGCTTGTGCATCGGCTCGGTGAGCCGGCCTTGCTGGCCGAGCCAGTGGTCGGTCCGCGCGTCCAGGTCGTGCACCGAGTACTGGGCGAAGAAGTCGGGGGTGACCCGCCGGGTTGTTGCTTCCTCCGCTACCGCCTTGGCGCCGTTCTCGCAGAACTCCATCTTCTTGCGGTGTTCGCTGTCCGGCCACGCGCAGCTGGGGCAGTCGAATCCGTGCGTCTGGTTCAGCCGGGCGAGCGTGCGGACCGCGCGTGGGACGCCCATTTGCTCGTAGGCGTACTCGAGTGAATGCAGCACTCCCGGGATGCCTGCCGCCCACTTCTTGGGGGTGCCGATCTCGAGCGCGCTCTCGTTCTCGACGATCTCCTCGGTCATGGCTCACCAACTCCTTGCGAGCACCATCATCCTCCTCCTGAATACGCTGATCTGGTGACGGAACCCAGCGCGCCCGTGGTCACCCCCAACGGTGCCCGTAAGGAGCAGGTCGAACGCGACCTGCTGATCGTGGGCGCCGGCCCGGTGGGCATCTACGCCGCCTATTACGCCGGGTTCCGCGGGTTGACGACGGCGCTGGTCGATTCACTGCCCGAGCCCGGCGGCCAGATCACCGCGATGTACCCGGAGAAGGCGATCTACGACGTCGCGGGGTTTCCGTCGATCAAAGGTCGTGACCTGGTCGACGGGCTGGTCGAGCAGGCTGCTCAATTCGATCCGACCTACTTGCTGGGCCAGGAGGCCCAGCAGCTCTCTCGACCCGGTGACGGTGTCATCGAGGTCAGCACGGATGCCGGCTCGGTCATCAGATCACGCGCGGTGATCGTCAGCGGTGGTATCGGAACGTTCGTCCCGCGTCCGTTGCCCGCAGGAGCGGACTGGATCGGCCGGGGCCTGCATTTCTTTGTTCCGAAGCTCGCGACTCACGAGGATCAGGACGTGGTGATCGTCGGCGGTGGCGACAGCGCGTGCGACTGGGTGCTCTCACTGGAGCCGATAGCCCGATCGATCACGTTGGTCCACCGCCGGGCCAAGTTCCGGGCCCACGAGCACACGGTCGAGCTGGTGCGTCGATCGAGTGCCGAGATCATCACCGACGCCCAGGTCAGCAAGATGCTCGGCGGGGACGCCGTCGAAGCCGTCGAGATCACGCTCACCGACGGCACGACGATCACCCGTCCGGCGCAGGCTGTCATCGCCGCGCTCGGGTTTGTCGCGAACCTCGGCCCACTGCGGACGTGGGGAGTCGAGGTCGTCGGTCATCGCTACATCACGGTGGACACCACCATGGCGACCAGCGCGCCGGGTGTCTTCGGAGCGGGCGACATCACCGACTATCCGGGCAAAGTGCGGCTTCTGTCGGTCGGGTTCGGCGAGGCTGCGATCGCAGTCAACAACGCGGCCGTTCTGATCAACCCGGACGCGAGCCTGTTCCCCGGCCACTCGTCGAATCTGCCCTAGCGCGGCAAGGCGAGCCCTTTCCTGTCGATCTTGGCGCCGTTAGCCTGGTGAGCACGCGACGCGAGGGGTGATCCGCATGGCGCAGGTGTCCCGCGATCCCGCCAAGTCCATCTTCGCTATCCGGCCCGTTGGAAACTTGGTCGAGGAGACTCACGAGTCCGGCCACGAGCTGAAACGGGCGGTCAGTTCGACTCAGCTCACGGCGATGGGCGTCGGAGCGATCATCGGCACCGGCATCTTCGTCGTCGTCGGCGAGGGGGCCGGGGTCGCGGGGCCGGCGGTGATCCTGTCCTTCGTCCTCGCGGCCGTCGCCTGCGTTTTCTCGGCCCTGTCATACGCGGAGCTGGCGTCCTCGATCCCGGTGGCGGGCAGCGCATACACCTACACCTATGCGACGCTGGGCGAGGTCGTCGCGTGGATCATCGGCTGGGACCTGATCCTGGAGTACGGCGTATCCGTGGCGGCGGTCGCGGTCGGCTGGGGAGCGAACCTCAACGCCTTCCTCGACTCGGCGTTCGGCGTCGAGATCCCCCAGGCGCTTGCGACGTCACCAGAGAACGGCGGCGTGTTCAACCTGCCGGCCGTGCTGGTTGTGCTGGCGATCACGGCGCTGCTCGTCCGCGGCACACAGGAGAGCGCCCGGGCCAACCTGGTCATGGTCGTGGTGAAGCTGGCTGCGCTTGCCTTCTTCATCGTGGTCGCGCTATCTGCGTTCAGCACGCGAGAACTTCACGCCGTTCGCTCCGGACGGTGCCAGCGGCGTCGTCAGCGGGGCCGCGATCATCTTCTTCGCCTACATCGGCTTCGACGCCGTGTCGACCGGCAGCGAGGAGGCGCGCAACCCAGGCCGAGACCTGCCGATCGCGATCATCGGGTCGCTGGTGATCTGCACGGTCTTCTACATCCTCACCGCCGTCGGCGCGATCGGCATCGCCACCCCGGCACAACTCGTGCGAGAGCGAGGCGCCCCTGGCGGCGGCCCTCGAGGAGGGCGCGGGGATCTCGTGGGCTGCCTCGGTGCTCTCCTTCGGTGCGGTCGTCGCGATCACCAGCGTGATCCTGGTGATCCTCTACGGCCAGACCCGCATCTTCTTCGCCATGTGCCGCGACGGGCTGCTGCCCGAGGGCCTGGCTAACGTCAACCCGCGGTACGGCACGCCGGCCAAGCTCACCATCGGTCTGGGCGTCCTCATCGCCATGCTGGCGGCGCTTCGTCCCGCTGCAGCGAGATCGTCAAGCTGGTCAACATCGGCACCCTGTTCGCCTTCGTTCTCGTCAACATCGGCGTCATCATCCTGCGCCGGACCCGGCCGGACATGCCCCGCCCGTACCGGGTGCCGTTCAGCCCGTGGTTCCCGATCCTCGGCATCGCGTTCGCCGTCTATCTCATGATCGACCTGCCGCTGGCAGCACGTGGATCCGGTTCGTCGGTCTGGCTGGCGCTCGGCGTGCTGATCTACTGCGCTGTACGGCTACCGCAACTCGCGGCTGCGGACGCCGCACGGCGAGTACGGCATCGTTCCGGCCGAGCCGGCTGACCCCATCCACCGTCACGAACCCCATGACTGAGCAGGTCGTCGTCGGGTACGACGGCACCGACCGAGGTGCCGATGCACTTGCGCTCGGCGTGGCGTGCGCACGAGTCCTCGGCACCGGGCTCGTCGTCGCCGCGGTGTATCCCTCGCCCGCGCCGATCGGAATCGGCAAGGTGGACGCGGAGTGGGTCGCCGACCGACGGCAGGCGGCGGAGCACGTGCTGGACCAGGCCCGTGGTGTCCTTGCCGATTGGGTAGATGCTCCGGCGGAGACGTCTTACCGTGCGGTCGGTTCGATGTCCGCGGCGCGCGGGCTGCACGACCTGGCCGAGGAGGAAAGCACCCGGCTCGTCGTTGTCGGTCTGCACGCCGACCCGCCGCGGCACCGCCTGTTCGCCGGAGGGACGGCAGATCGCCTGCTATCCGGCGTTCCGTGTCCGGTCGGCGTCGCGCCGACGGGGCAACGCAACCAGGAGATCCGCGACATCAGCAGGATCGGTGTCGCGTACATCGATACCGACGAGGCCCGAGCCGCGCTGGCAGAAGCGGTTCGGCTTGCCGAGAAGACCGGCGGCTCGTTGCGGCTGTACACCGTGGTCGCCGAACCAGCGGATGTCATGCCGCTGCTGCTCGGCAGGGATGCTGAGCACGCCTTCACCTCGACCGCACAGGAGATCTATCAACGCGCGCTCGACGATGCTATCGGCTCGCTCGCCGGGGATGCATCCGCCACCGGAGAGGTTCGTTTCGGGAGCACGGTCGACGTCCTAGCGGACCTCGACGACGAGGTGGACATTCTGGTGTGCGGCTCCCGTGGATACGGCCCGGTCCGGCGGGTCTTGCTCGGCGGTGTCTCCGCGCGG
This sequence comes from uncultured Actinomycetota bacterium, assembly GCA_963794465.1. Classification (GTDB taxonomy): domain Bacteria; phylum Actinomycetota; class Actinomycetes; order Jiangellales; family Jiangellaceae; genus JACVRX01. The sequence continues at coordinate 98,447 of CAWCED010000035.1, forward strand.
CTCATCGGGCGGGCCAAGATGCCGGTCATCATCGTGCCGCGCGGAGACTACGCCGTCTCCGGGCCGAATCACGACGACCGGCCGAGATCTTCCGTCGAGCGAACGTTCTGCAGCCGCAGTTGGCCCTTCGCGACCAGCCGCTCGTCCGCGTCCCAGATCTGGACCGACCACAGCTGTTGGGACCGACCGCGGTGGACCGGCAGCGCCTCAGCCCGCAGAACTCCCGAGCGGACGGCCCGCAGGAAGTCGGTCTGGTTGGCGACCCCGACGACATGCCCGTCATCCCCGAGCCATACGGCGGCGGCAACGCTCCCGAGCGTCTCGACGATCGAGCAGTGCACCCCGCCGTGCAGGATGCCGAAGGGCTGGTGCAGCTCTGGACGTACCTCGAGGTGGGCCGTGACGCGGTCCGGCGAGATCTCGTCGAGTTCGAGCCCGAGCAGACCGACGAAGTTGTCCGTCTCGGCGACAGGATGCATCGGATCCCTCACGGTTGAAGAGGCGGCCAGCCTATTGCCGAGCCAGGTGGGGCGGCCGACCTACAATCACGGTGCCCATCGCCCGTTCCCGACTGAGGACCCTGCCGCCGTGCCGCTGCTCACGACCGAGGCCGTCGACGACGGTCTGGTCGGCCTGTCCGGACTGGCCGCCGACGTGATCGCGGCGATCGGCGAAGTCGGGGTGGGACTCCTGTCGTTCGTCGAGACCGTGTTCCCACCTGTTCCGAGTGAGCTGATCCTGCCGCTTGCTGGGTACCTAGCCGAGCGAGGCCGGATGAATGTCGTCCTGGTCGTGCTGGCTGCGACGGTCGGCGCGCTGCTGGGTGCCCTGGTTCTCTATGGGCTAGGTGCCCTCCTCGGCGAGGAACGGGCGCGGCGTTGGCTGACCTGGCTGCCGCTCGTCGACGAGTCCGACTTCGACAATGCCTCGGCGTGGTTCCATCGGCACGGACACGGCGTCGTGTTCTTCGGCCGATTCGTGCCGATCGTGCGCAGCTTGGTGTCGCTTCCCGCCGGCGCGCAGCGAATGCCGCTCGCACCGTTTCTCTTGCTCACCGCCGCCGGCAGCGCGTTGTGGAACACCGCCCTCATCGGCGCGGGCTACCTGCTGGGGACGCAGTACGAACGGGTCGAGCAGTACCTCGGATACCTCGACTACGTGATCTACGCCGCGATCGTCGTCGTCGTCGGCTGGTTCGTCGTACGTAAGCTGCGGCAACGCCGCACTGCTTCGGTCGCGTGAACCGTAGGACGGGCTGGGCGCTCGGCGCGGTCATCCTGCTGTGCTCGTGCACCGGTGGCGACGGAACAGCCGATCCGGGTGGCAGCCCGACGCCAACGGCCTCCTTCAGCGGCGCGCTGACCGCCTGGCTTCTGGATCCGGGCTTGGCCGCGGCCCGAGAGGCCGTCGAAACTGCGGCCGCCGCCTTCGAGGCCCAGCATCCTGATGTGACCATCACTGTCGAATTCCGGCCGGGGGAGAAAGGACGGGATCGGTTGACCGCCGCGGTAGCGGCTGGCGGCGCACCGGATCTCGCGCAGACGAGTACGGCATGGACGGCGGAGCTGGCCGCGCAGGGCGTCCTGGCCCCCGCTGTGCCGGCCGACGGCGTCGAGTATGTCGACGGCCTCGCAGAACCCGGTGTGCTCGATGGCACGAGCTACGGCTACCCGTGGTACGGGGAGACCCAGGCCCTGATCTACCGCACCGACGTGTTGTCCGGCGCCGGCGTCTCGGCACCGGCAACCTGGGATGAGGTCTTCTCGGTCGGCGACGCCATCGCTGCCGAAACGCCCGACGTCGCACCGATGCAAGTCGGGGGAGCGCACCTGGACCTGCAGGCTCCGCTGCTGTGGGCGGCCGGTGGTGACATCGCGACCGAGGTAGCCGGCGTATGGAGGTCCGGCGTCGACTCCGCCGCCGGACGCGAGGCGTTCAGCCATTTCGAGTCGGTGTGGAAGAAAGGATGGTCTCCCCGGGCAGCGGTGGAGTGGACGCCGGACGACGTCCGGACAGCTTTTGCCAAGGGCAAGTCCGCGATGTTCGTCGGCGACCTCACGGACCTGCGAGCGGTTCTCGCGGCGAATCCCGGGCTGTCCGACAGGATCGGCAGCGCGCTGATACCCGCGGGTCCGAGCGCGAATCGCGATGCCGTCGTCACCGGCTCTCACCTGGTCGTACTTGACGACTCGACGCAACAGGAGGCCGCCGCAGCCCTCGCTCGGCATTTGACGGCCCCGGAGCAGTCGGTGCCCATCGCAGCTGCGGTGGGAGCCCTGCCGGGGACCCGCGAGGGCATCGACATGCTGGTCGCCGACGACGAGGTGCTCAGCGCATTCGGCGAGCAGCTCGTCGATCACTCCCGAACCTATCCCTCGGCCGGCTGGTGGCGGCAGGTCGTGTCGGCCGGAGCCTTCGAGGCTGCGACCCAGCAGCTCATGCGCGGCCGCTTCACTGCCAACGAAGCGGCTGCCGCGGTCGACGCCGCGATCCGACGCGCGATCGGCTAGGCCGGGCCGCCGCGCGCTCCCACCGATTCGGGCACGCTGGCGGGCAGGCAGGCGAGCACGTCGAGCATGTGCTGCAGACGACCGAGCTCCGTCCGGTGAAATGCCGGACCATCCTCGCGGGCCACGGTGAGCACCAGGCCGCCCGGCAGCGGCGCCCGGGCCATCCGCGCACCGTCGGTGACGGCGACAGCTCGCGCGGGGACTCCGTCGGGCAGCCGCGGGTGCGCGGGCGCCTCCGGGCTGGCCATGAGCACGCCACCGGCACCGTCCGCGACACATGCCCAGTTCGCGGCCAGCACCAGTGGTGCCGCGTCCATCAGGGTCGACAGCGCACGGGACGGAGCGGTCACCATGGAGGCGATCACGCCGGCTTCGGGCATCGCCTCGGGAGTACTGCGGGCTGCCCACAAGGCCACTGGCCGCACGCCTGGGATGGAACGCAGCGACGACAGCAATCGATCGCGGGGTTGGCCACGCCACTCCAGTGTGATGTCGTCGAGCGCCCGCCCGGAGTCCCGTTCCAGGACAGAGATCTGAGCGACATCGGCTCCGAGGACACCGAGTGTCCACGTCACCCGACCCAGCGAGCCGGGTTGGTCCGGTAGCTCGACCCGAAGTCGCAGCAACATTGCTCCCCCAGCGGTAGCCTGTCTCAGCGCCGGCGCGCACGTCGCGGTCGGCCGTACCTACAGTGCCGCTCGGATGTTGCCTCGCTGTTTCGACTGTGCGTCGTCTGGGTCAACCACTGAACACATAGGCGGCCTCGGTCAGGGCGAGTACGAGGACCAGTGCCGAGACCAGCGCAAGGACGCGCCCGTCCGGCGTCGGTGCATCGGCCCGAAGGCTGGCCCGATACCGGCGGGCCGAGACGACCAGTACTACTGCCGCTAGTGGGACGGCAACCGCTGTCAGCACCACGGCCAGAGCACCGAGCCGGTCGAGGACAAGCCTCCCGGCAACCAGTGCGGTTGCCATCAGCGCAAGAGCGGTCCTCGTCCATGCCAGCGCAGTTCGCTCCCTGGAAACGCCGCCGGCATCCGGTTCGGGCATGACGGTCACGCCAGCAGGATGACCAGCATCACCGTCGCCGCGACCGCCGCAAGTCCCAGTGCCACGACCGACGCGAGCGTCGGAGCAGGCAGCGGTTTGGACTGCCGTAACGCCCGCTCCAGTCGTGCCCACCGCAGGAACCCGCCACCGCTCGCCACCGTCGCGAGAGCGACCAGGCCGGTGACCAGGACACGGCGCGGAACGTCACTGGTCGGGATGGCAAGTCCCTCGAGTGCTACGCCGAGAGCGAGCAATGCGACAGCGGTGCGGATCCACGCCAGGAAGGTCCGCTCGTTGGCGAAGCTGAACCTTGGGTCCGGTTCGGCGCCGGTGGCGTATACCGTCCTCGGCCACCTGTCGTCATCGCTCGCACCGTCTGGGCTGGTCAGACCGGCTGCTCCAGCTGGCTGGCCCGGCGGTGCCGTCCGGGCGGGTGAGGGGTGCCAGCCATCTCACCGGGTTGATCTTGGGCAGGGTCCATTGGCCGGGGCGAACCGTTCGCCAGCGGCTCTGCGACGATGGTGGCGGGCACTGGCGCGGACGCCCCATCGGTCATCGCTGCCTGCCGCCGTGCCCGCCGACCCGCACCGGTGACCGGGGGAAGGTCACCCAGCTCGGCGAGAGGTGCGTCGATCCACTGGATGCCCGTCCCCTCACCGTGCGCAGCGAGCAGGCCCTCCAAGGAGTCCCAGCTGCTGGTTGCCGGATGCGCCGTGCACCATCGCAGCACGACATGGCCGTCGGAGAACTCGACGCCGAAAGCGACCGCGCCGACGCCGGAAACACCGGTGTAGTCGTGGCGGACCAGGGCAAACCGGCGCGGCAGCGTCGTATTCATCAACGACCACCGGACCGGATCACCACATCATCTTGGTGGACTGCCTGTGCGCTGTCACGACTCCACGCCGGTAGTCACGGGACTGCATGGGCGAGTCGAGAGCTGGGCACCGATTCACCCTCCGAAACCGGCCCCATAGTCGCTACTGGCGCGCCGCAAGCCGGGCGGCTGGTCGTTGATCGCCCCACAGGTAGCGCGGTCCGCTGCCCAGAGCCGACGCCTGGTCGCCGGGGTTGTAGAGATGGCAGGTTTTGAGTGACAGGCAGCCACAGCCGATGCACTCACCCAGCTCGTCGCGCAGTCGAACGAGCTCGGCGATCCGTTTGTCGAGGCGGTCTTGCCAGGAACGTGACAGGCGGCTCCAGTCACCGGCGGTGGGGGTCCGCGAGCTGGGGAGGGTATCGAGCGCCGCTCGGATCTCGTCCAGTGACAGGCCGACCCGTTGGGCGGCCCGGATGAATGCCACGCGGCGCAGGATCGAGCGCTCGTAGACCCGATGTCCGCCTGTGGTTCGAGACGCCGCGGCCATCAACCCTTTGGACTCGTAGAACCGCAACGCCGACGTCGAGGCACCGCTTCGCGCCGCCAACTCGCCGATCGTGAGCGCCATGGACATTCCAACAAACTTCGACTGAGGTTGAGGGTTCAGACTAGCTCGGCGATCAGGTTTCCAGCCGTGCGGAAGGCACGCTAGCCTGCGTGACCGCCAGTGACCTGAGGAGATGTCATGGAGCCTGGTGCGGATGTCGACGCGATGGTCGCCGACGCCGTGAGAAGTGTGCGGGACCGCTTCGGTGCGGACGGTTTGCGTGATCTCGTCGCACTCGCGACGGCGGAGATCCAGAGCAGCGAGCGTGCGGTAGCCGACCTGGGTGAGATAGACGCCCCGGCGTCCCAGCCGGAGTCGGGGTTGGACGCCGCAGACACCCAGGCGTGGATCGCCTATGCCGTCCAAGAACCGGAGCCGGAACCGGACGACGACGGCGACTGAAGCCACCTGCAGGCCACGCCTGCATCCCCAGAATCCTCGGTCAGCTCGCGCGCAGGCTCTCCAGGAACTCCCGGGCCCACCGGGCGACGTCATGGGTCGTGACGTGATCACGCAAGCGGCGCATCCGCTGCTCGGCTTCGGCGGCGGGCAGCCGCATGGCTTGACAGACTGTCTGTTTGAGCCCGTCGATATCGTGCGGATTGACCAGAAACGCTCCGTCGAGTTCGTCGGCCGCGCCCGCGAACTCCGACAGGACCAGGGCACCGCGCAGGTCGGTTCTGGCGGCGACGTATTCCTTCGCGACCAGGTTCATCCCGTCGCGCAACGGCGTGACAACCATGACGTCGGCAGCCCGGAGCAGGGCGACCAGCTCCGGGCGGTCATAGGAGGAGTGCAGGTAGTGAACGGCTGGCGCGCCGATCCGGCCATATTCGCCGTTGACGCGGCCGACCTGCAGCTCGATCTCGTCGCGCAAGGTCTGGTACGCCTCGACCCGCTCCCGGCTCGGAGTCGCCACCTGGACGAATACGGCCTCGTCCGGGTCCACCTCGCCGTCGGCGAGCAGTTCCGCCCAGGCCTTGAGGCGGTGGCCGATGCCCTTGGTGTAGTCGAGCCGATCGACGCCGAGGAGGACATGCTCGGGATCGCCGATCTCCTCCCGGATGGTCCTGGTCCGGGCGAGAACACCTGGCTGGGATGCGAGTTGGGTCACCTCCTCGACGTCGATGGAGATGGGAAAGGCCCGAACGGCCACCTTGCGGCCGTCGTCGGCGAGTAGCAGCTCGTCACTCGAGACGGCGTCCGTGTACCGGGTGCACAGGCCGACGAAGTTGTCGACGGCGCCGCGCCGCTGGAATCCGACGAGGTCAGCACCCAGCAGCCCGGCCAGGATCTGCTGGCGCCAGGGCAGCTGGGCAAACAACTCGGCCGGCGGGAACGGGATGTGCAGGAAGAAGCCGATCCTCAGGTCGGGACGCAGCTGTCGCAGGATCCTGGGGACGAGTTGCAGCTGGTAGTCCTGAACCCATACAACCGCGCCCTCGCCGGCTACCGCGGCGGTTGCCCGGGCGAAGCGGTTATTCACCCGGCGATAGGCATCCCACCACTGGCGGTCATAAACCGGAGGGACGATCACGTCGTGGTACAAGGGCCAGAGCGTGGCGTTGCAGAACCCCTCATAGAAGTCGCCGATCTCGTCCTCCGACATGGAGACGGGGACCAGGTGCATGTCCTCGGACGAGAACGGTTCCGGCGCGTCATCGGGCGCACCGGTCCAGCCGACCCAGGCGCCGTCATAGGCGCGCATCACCGGCGCCAGCGCGGTGACCAGGCCACCCGGGCTGCGCCGCCACGCCGTCTCGCCATCCTCGTCCGTCGTACGGTCGACGGGCAGCCGATTGGCAACCACGACGAAGGTGTTCGTGCCCTTGCGCGCCACGGGAGCCTCCTCGTGACTTCACGGTAACCAACCTGGAGGCAGTCGACACATCCCGTGTTCAGACGCCCGCGGCCAGTCGGCCTGTCGGCGATCCGGTTGGACGTCCCGTTTCGTACCATGCGCCCATGGACGCCGCTTCCACAGCAGCACAGTCGATTTCGCCGTCCGAGCCAGCTAGCGGCGAGGGAACGCTCGCGGACCGGGACCGGGCGATTCTCGACTTCGAGCGGCAGTGGTGGAGGTACGCCGGGGCGAAGGAACAGGCCGTTCGCGACCTGTTCGAGATGTCCTCGACGCGCTACTACCAGGTGCTCAACGCGCTGATCGATCGGCCGGAAGCCATGGCCCACGACCCGATGCTGGTCAAGCGGCTCCGCCGGATGCGGTCCAGCCGGCAGCGGGCCCGCTCGGCTCGGCGGCTGGGGTTCGATTCCTAGGGGCCGGCATGATCCGGCTGCCGGATGGCAATGCAGCCTCCGTTGCTGGCTGCCTCGCTCTCCATGTAGTTAGCCGAGCTCGCGGTCGACGTAGCACCAGCGCCAGGCTTCGCCGGGCTCCGCCGATCGCATGACCGGGTGCGCAGTCTGCTCGTAGTGCCATCGGGCATGCCGGCGGGGCGAGGAGTCGCAACAGCCGGTGTGGCCACAGTCCAGGCAGGCCCGCAAGTGGACCCAGTCGGCACGGCCCTCGGCGACGCAGTCCTCGCACTCTGCTGACCGGGGCTCGACGGTGAGCGGCGCGTCGCGTAGGTGCCGGCATCGCGGTTGGGACAGCTCGCGAGTCGGCAGCTCGGTCTCCTCGCTCAGCCGCTCGACCTCGGCCCGCCGGGCTAGTAGCGCCTGTTCCAAGTCCAGTTCGGCCTGGACTCTGCGCAAGACGTCGTCGTCGAGGTCACCGGAGTCCCGCATGCGCACGAAGACCTCCCGTTCAGCGCTGAGCATCTCGTTGCGCACTCGGAGGTATACGACGGCTCGGCGGCTCGCCGCCGTCGACCCGGCCCAGCCGCTCCCACGCCAGCAGGCCGCGGCGTTCGGCATCGATGCGCAGTTTCGCCACCATTTCCGGCGCCAAGTCGTACTCGGCGGCGAGCTCGTCGAGCCGGCGCAGCGCCGCGTCAACCGCTTCCTCCTGTGCGTTCGCGATCGCCAGCGCGTCCAGCCTGGGGTCGGTCGGTCGAACGCCGACCAACCGGATGACCGCCGGCAGGGTCAGCCCCTGCAACCCGAGCGTGCCCAGGATCACGACGATCGCGACCAGCTGGGCGAGGTCGCGGTTCGGGAATTCCAGCGGTAAAGACTGGGCCGCCGCCAAGCGACACGACGCCCCGCATACCGGCCCAGGAGACGACCGCGACGTCCGACCACGCGGGCCGACCGAGGCGGAGCCATGGCACCACGCGCGCCAGCAGCACGCTGGCCACGATCCACACTGGGCGAGCCAGGATGACGGCCGCGAGGGACACACCGCTGACGGCGAGAACCGTTCCTGCGGGCTCCTCGACGTTCTCGATGATTGCCGGCAGTTGCAGGCCGATGAGTGCGAACACCGCGCCTTCGAGAACGAACTGGGTGCTCTTCCAGATCGCCTCGTCGGTGATCCGCGCCTCTGGACCCTGCTCGACCGAGGACCGGTGGCCGAGGATCAGTCCCATGACGACCACCGCGATCACACCCGAGCCGCCGATCCCCTCCGCCGCGAGATAGGCCGCGAACGGTGCGGCTACTGACAGTGCGACACCGGACAGCGTCTCGATGCCGCGCCGTCGGACCCAGCCCAGCGCAAACGCGCCGCTAGCCCCCACCGCCACACCGCCAAGGACGGCAATCGAGAAATCGGCAGCGACCTGCAACAAGGTGACCGTTCCGGTGCCCACGGCCGCGACAGCAACCCGCAAGGTCGTCAATGCGGTGGCGTCGTCGAACAGGCTCTCGCCCTCGAGGATGGTGACTGTCTGTCGCGGCATGCCAGTCCGCCTGGCGACTGCGGTTGCAGCCACGGCGTCTGGCGGCGCGACGATCGCACCCACTGCAACAGCCGCGGCCAGCGTGATGCCCGGAAGCAACGGCATGATGGCCAACGCGACCGCCGCGGACGTGAACAGCACCAGCCCGACAGCGAGCAGCAGAACGGCTCCGCGGACCTGTCGGAGCCCGACGTAGGAAGCGCCGAGCGCCGCGGCAAACAGCAGTGGTGGCAGCAGCACGAACAGAACGACGTCGGGGTCTATCTCGACTGCGGGTACCCACGGCAACGCGCCCACCGTCAACCCGGCGAGGACCAGCAACACCGCGGCGGGCACCCGAAGTGCGACCGCGAGCCGGGATATCGCAACTACTGCGACAACCAGGACGACGAGCAGCGCGACGTCGTGCACCAGTTCATCCTGCCGTTGTCACGCCGGAGCGCCACCTACCCACGGAGTGCCTTCGGTATGGCGTTGCCCGCGTGGCGTAGCCTCCTAGTCCCGTGACGTTCCGAGATCGACTCGATCGGGTGTGGCCGTCATTAGTGGCCTTGCTCGGCACGGTCGCGGTCGTCATCGGGCTGCTGATGGTGTTCGGCAATGACGGCGCGCCGGCTGGCGACGACAACGCCGCTGCCGCAGGTTCCGGCACACCCGTCCCGACGACGTCGGCCGACGGTACGGCGCCTGCCGAGGAGACGCCGGCTGCTCCCGTCACAGCGCCGCCCGAGCTTCGTCGTGAGGTCGGCATTCTCAATGCCACCGACGTCAACGGCCTGGCCAGCCAGGCGCGAGAGCTGTTGGAGAAGGGCGGCTGGGAGGTTCCGGCCGTCGACACCTACAGCGGCGACATGGGGGTTACGACCGTCTTCTACCCGCCTGGGGAGCAGGAGTCCGCGCAGGCACTGGCCGCGCAGTTCCCCGAGATCAGGGCAGTGGAGCCGACGATTCCGGGCCTGACCTCGATCCGGCTGGTGCTGATTCTTGCCGACGACTTCACAGAGGCGGTCGACACCACCGGGTGAGCAAACTCCCGACGCCACACACCCAGGCCGGCCGGGCTGCGCTCGCCGCAATACTCGCCGACCCCCGTCGAGCCCTGTTCGCCCTGGATTACGACGGGACGCTCGCGCCGATCGTGGACCGCCCCGAAGACGCGGCTGCGCACCCCCGCGCGACAGCCGCGCTGCGTGCCCTCGCCCCGGTGGTCGGCCAGGTGGCAATCATCACAGGGCGTCCTGCGGCGGACGCCGTCCGGCTCGGCGAACTTGCTGACGTTCCAAGGCTGCTCGTGTTGGGACACTACGGCCTCGAGCGCTGGGATGCGGGCCGGGTCGACACGCCGCAGACTCATCCAGGCGTCGCGGCCGCACGCAGTGGCATCGTCGCGCTGGCGGCCACCGGTCCTCCCGGCCTTGTCGTCGAGGACAAGGGTCATTCGGTGGCACTGCACTCCCGCCGAGCGGCCGACCCTGCGCGTGCGCTCGCCGCGGTTCGGGACCGAGTGGATCAACTGGCCGGTGAGACCGGACTGATCGTCGCGCCGGGGCGCTTCGTTCTGGAGCTCAGGCCGCCGGACACCGACAAGGGCGCGGCTCTGCGCGCGCTGGTGGCAGAGATGTCGCCGCGGTCGGCGGTGTTCATCGGGGATGACCTCGGCGACCTTGCGGCTGTCGCGGCGCTACGGGAAATGGACGTCGCCGGCTTGGTCGTGTGCAGCGACTCGGTCGAGGCGCCGCCGGAACTGCGCGTGCAGGCCGATCTGGTTGTGGCCGGCCCGGCTGGTGTGGTCGCGTTTCTGGAGTCTCTTGCAAAAGAGATCGTTTCCTGACTCTTCACGATCACCGCAGCACCTGGGACGCTTGCCGGCATGTGCTACGGAGACGATGCCGTTCCGCCTGAACCGCCTGTCAGTGGTGCCCTGGGAGACCACGGGGAGCTGTTCTTGCTCTCGGCCGATGGCACCGAGTTCACGACGTACTACGCGTACCCGGCGGTCGGCCGAGCGCACTCTGCCGTCGTCGTGATGCCCGACATCCGGGGGCTGCATCGCTTCTACCAGGATTTGGCGGAGCGGTTTGCCACTGTCGGCGTGCTCACGGTCGCGATCGACTATTTCGGGCGCACAACCGAGATCGGTTCGCCTCGGGGGGAGGGCTTCCCGTTCCGCCACCATGCGGACCAGATGACGCCGGAGCAGGTGTCCCAGGATGTCGGTGCCGCCGTGGCATGGCTGCGGGAGGATCGTGACCACCAGGTCGAGTCCGTATTCACCGTCGGATTCTGTTTCGGCGGTGCGCTGTCCTGGCGGCAGTCTGCGGCGGATCACGGGCTCGCGGGCTGCATCGGGTTTTATGGCCGCCCATCTCGGGTCACCGATCGGATCGGGTCGATGCGGGCGCCGCTGCTGCTCCTGGCGGCCGGCAAAGACGAAGGCATACCGGTCGAGGAGGTCGAACAGTTCGCTGAGCAGGTCCGAGCGTCCGGTGTCGAGGCGGAGCTGCACGTCTACCCGGAGGCCCCGCACAGCTTCTTTGACCGAAACGCTGAGCAGTATCAGCAGGAATGCGACGACGCCTGGCGACGAGTCATCGACTTCATCGACCGGCACAGCGCGGAGTCGCTGCGAGGTTGACACCCCAACTGGGCGGCGAATGAAGGGTTGCGGGCGAGGCGCTCCCGACTGGTCGACGGTCTAGGGTGGTCGGCGCTTGCACAATCCAGCCGAGATCCTGTTCGAGCCTGTGAACTTGTCAGCCCGACGTGATCCGTGCCGGCTCGGCCGAGGGCCCGCCGCGATGAGTTCCGGCCGCGTCGCGGGTCTGTTCTGGTGTCGTAGGAGGTCGTACGACGCTGCTCGGCACGAGACACCACGGAGGACACCATGACGACCACGCCGGACGACCCGACCACCGCGCTGCCCGGCCGCCCGCACGTCGTTGACCTCGCCACCTGGCAGACCGCCCGCGACGAGCTCCTGGTCCGCGAGAAGGCCTACACCCGCGAGGGCGACGCCCTCGCCGCGGCCCGCCGCCGGCTGCCGATGGTGGAGCTCGACGGGACGGTCGAGGTCGTCGGACCTGACGGCCCGGTCCCGTTCCTGGACCTGTTCCAGGGTCGCGACGAGCTCGTGGTCTACAAGCACATGTGGTACGACGGCGCGCCGCACCAGGGGCAGTGCGAGGGCTGCACCTTCAACGTCTGGCACGTGAAGGACGCCGTCTACCTCAACGCCCGGGGCGTCTCGTTCGCCGTCCTGACCTCGGGCCCGTGGGACGAAGTGGCTCCCTACGTCGAGTTCATGGGTTACACCCAGCCCTGGTACTCGGTGCGGGGCGTGGACGCGCCGGTCGGCGGAGAAATGGGGCACATCATCTGCTTCCTGCGTGACGGCGTCCGCATGTTCCTCACCTACTCCACGACGGGCCGGGGCAACGAGCCAGTCGACGGGTCCTTGGGCCTGCTCGACATGACGCCCTACGGCCGCCGCGAGGCGTGGGAGGACAACCCCGAGGGCTGGCCCGAGGCCCCTCAGGCCGACTCGCCGGTCGGTGGGCATGGCTCGCCGATCTGCTGGTACTGGCGCTCGGACGCCGACGGTGTCGCCACCTGGGGCCCGACCAGCCGGCCCGTGCCGCAGTGGACCCGCCCTGGCGCGACCCCCGTGGAGACCCTCGGCCGGCACGGCCACCACCACTGACGGCCTTCGTCGACGGCGTCGGCAAATAGGGCGTCAGCCGGCGGGGTGCCAGGTCCAGGTCATGGTTGTGGTCAGCGGGTGGTCCGGTGTGACGACGAAGGGCTCGAGCGTGAGCGCGTCCGGTGGGCCGGTCTGCGGCTCGACGCAGACCGCCTCAGCCAGCTCGTCGAACACGACGACGTACCGGCGTCGGACCCACGGGTGCCATCCCGCTGACGCCGGGAACGGGGCCGAGTCGGAGCGGATCTCCAACTCGAACGCGACCCCACCGTCGTTCAGTGTGATCCGATGACGGGCCCGGCCCGGCCAGGGCCACTGGTCGCCCAAGGTGCATTCGAGCACGGCGAACGACTGGGACGAGTCGAGGACTGCCCAGGGCCGGTCCAGCACCGTGCCGTGGATCGCGTGGGGCGGGTTGCGGTCGGTCGGCAGTTGATAGGCCTTCCCGTCGAACACGAACCGTCCGCGCCGGACCCGGCCGGCCCACGGCGCCATCACGAAGCTGCCCCACCTGGTCGCCTTGGCTCCGGTGTGCGCGAGCACTTCGAGTCCGTCGACAACGAGCTGCGCAACTCGCCCGCCTGCTTCAGGATCCAACTCGAGCGTCGCGGTTCCATCAGTCAGTGTGATCATCAGAACCGTCCCGATCCTCCCCGCCGGAACACCCGCCGGGGCGGCCGCTCCTGGTAACCGCCGTCGGCAAGGCCGGCCCACCGCTCGAAAACGTTGCGTGACGCCGGGTCCCCGGTGCGCGCCCAGGACCACCCGCACGCAAGCCCGTACAGCGGCCACATCACCGGCCCAATACAAACGGCGTACTGGCTGGCGTGCCGTGCCTCGTGGGCTAGCAGGGCCGGCCGCCGCACGAATACCGACTCGTCACCACGGAGCAGGACCACGTTTCCGACGGTGAATGCTGAGTTCCGTGGCATGGCCAACCCGTATCCATAGGCGAGCAGGAGTCCGTCCGGGCCTTTCACCAGCCGAGTGCCGGCCGCGCGAGCGATGGCCAGCCCGAGCGGCGTCGACAGGTTGATCAGGTTCAGCACCTGTCGCAGCCGTTGCGCCCGGGTCACGCCGGCCATCATCCCGCCAACCGCTCTGCCGGGGAGTCGTGCCAGGTCGTGAAGATCGTCGTGAGCGATGCAGCCCGCCGGACCCGCTGGGGCGTCATCACAACGATCTTCACGATCGCCAGCGCCCGGGACGTGGTGTCCGTAAGGCAGAACGGCCGTCTCGTATTGCGGACATCAGTGTTGCGCGCATGACGGGCCTGCGTAGTGTCGACGCGAGGAACTCATCCAGAGGGGCAGAGGGACCGGCCCGTTGAAGCCCCGGCAACCCACCCGGTTCACACCCGGGCCAGGTGCCAACTCCGGCCCGCTTCGAGCGGGAAAGATGAGGAGGATCAATGCCCGTTACGGCATCAGCAACCACCGTCGAACCCGCCACTCAAGCGCCCGATCTGGGCGCTGCTACTCATCTGTCATGTCGTGAGTGCGGAGCGACGGCGCCGCTGGGCGCGTACTACGCCTGCGCCGACTGCTTCGGCCCACTCGAGGTGGGATATGACTTCGCCGGCATCTCCCGCGAGCGGATCGAGGCCGGCCCGAAGTCGATCTGGCGCTACCGTGACCTGCTCCCCGTGCCGGCCACCGTCGCCGACACCCCGACGAAGGCGGCCGAGATCGTGGCCCAGGCGAAGATCCCGGCCGCGGTGGCCGACCAGGCCGCCGAGGTGATCGTCAAGCTGTGGGAGACGTTCGTCGGCCGAGGACGCCACGCTGGTCGAGGTGAACCCGCTGGTCCGCGACCCGCAGGACAGGGTCGTCGCGCTGGACGGCAAGGTCACGCTCGACGACAACGCCGACTTCCGGCACCCCGGTCACGCCGACCTGGTGGACCAGCGCACCGAGGACCCGCTGGAGGCGAAGGCGAAGGCGCAAGGACCTCAACTACGTCAAGCTCGACGGCGAGGTCGGGATCATCGGCAACGGCGCCGGGCTGGTGATGTCCACCCTGGACGTGGTCGCGTACGCCGGGGAGCGGCACGGCGGGGTGAAGCCGGCCAACTTCCTGGACATCGGCGGCGGCGCCTCGGCCGAGGTGATGGCGGCCGGGCTGGACGTGATCCTGGGCGACCCGGACGTGAAGAGCGTGTTCGTCAACGTGTTCGGCGGGATCACCGCGTGCGACGCGGTGGCCACCGGCATCGTCGAGGCGCTGAAGATCCTCGGTGACGCGGCGACCAAGCCGCTGGTGGTGCGGCTGGACGGCAACAACGTCGTGGAGGGCCGGCGCGATCCTGGACGAGGCGAACCACCCGCTGGTCACCCAGGTGGACACGATGGACAACGCGGCCGACAAGGCCGCCGAGCTGCTCGGCCGCGCCGGGCAGCGGCGGAGCCTGAGCATGTCGATCTTCCTGAACGAGCACAGCAAGGTCATCGTGCAGGGCATCACCGGTGGCGAGGGCACCAAGCACACGCACCAAGATGCTGGCGGCCGGCACGAACATCGTCGGCGGGGTGAACGCCCGCAAGGCCGGCACGTCGGTGACGATCGGCGGCAGGGACCTGACGGTGTTCGGCACCGTGGAGGAGGCGATGAAGGAGACCGGCGCGGACGTCAGCGTGGTGTTCGTGCCGCCGCGGTTCGCCAAGGACGCGGTGATCGAGGCGATCGACGCCGAGATCGGGCTGGCGGTGGTGATCACCGAGGGCATCCCGGTGCACGACAGCGGCGTACTTCTGGGCGCACGCCTGCGCGAGGGGCAACAGCACGCGGATCATCGGCCCGAACTGCCCGGGGATCATCTCGCCCGGGCAAGTCGAACGCGGGGATCATCCCGGCCGACATCGCCGGGTGCCGGGCCGATCGGGCTGGTGTCGAAGTCGGGCACGTTGACCTACCAGATGATGTACGAGCTGCGGGAGTATCGGGTTCTCCTCCGCGATCGGGATCGGTGGCGACCCGGTGATCGGGACCACCCACATCGACGCGCTGGAGGCGTTCGAGGCCGACCCGGAGACCGCGGCGATCGTGATGATCGGTGAGATCGGTGGGGACGCCGAGGAGCGGGCCGCGGACTACATCAGGGCGAACGTGACCAAGCCGGTGGTCGGGTACGTGGCCGGGTTCACCGCGCCGGAGGGCAAGACGATGGGGCATGCCGGGGCGATCGTGTCCGGCTCGGCCGGCACCGCCCAGGCCAAGAAGGACGCCCTGGAGGCCGCCGGGGTCAAGGTCGGCAAGACCCCCAGCGAGACCGCCGCGCTGATGCGGGAGATCATCGACGCCGGGCTCTGAGCCCTCGCGGGTGCTGGCAGGCGTCACCGCGGTGTCGACCCGTCCGGGCATGGATCGCTACCGTCGGCGACGCCGGACGGACTCCTGGGTCCAGACGGAGGGAGCTCCGACCATGGGCGAGCGATCGCGAGCGAATCGGTGTCACGGGGCCCGGGCGAGGCGCCGAGCGAGCGGCAGTCCGAGGGAGTGCGATGACCACCAGCGCCGCCGGGGCAGCGTGCCGCCGTACGGATCGCCGCCGCCGTCGACCCCGGAGCCCGCGGGCGCGTGCGTCCGGCGCCCCGGATTCGGGCTCGGACGACCGGTTGGCCGCCCGCCCGGTCCGGATCTTGGCCCTCACGACGGCCGGTCTCTGGGGTTGGTCGTCTACCTGCTCGGGTTCCTGGACGAGGTCTGCGTCACCAGCTGCTCGGCGGCGCGCTGCTCGTCGGCGGTGGGCTGCTGGCCGGCACCGCGGTGCTTCCGCGGGCCGGTCGGGTGCTGGTTCCGGCGGCAGTACTGGTCGTCACCGGCACCTTGCTGACGATCCAGCTGGTCACGGGACTCGGTGGGCCATTGATCGTGGTCGTCGCCGTCGTGCTGGCGGTGTTGCAGAGCGCGGCGGTGGTGTGTGCGCTGCTGCTCGATGTGGGTGTCCTGACGGCTCCGGCGCGGTCCCCGCGGAGTGCGACCCGGTACCCGCTGGGTTACGGCGGCTACCCGCCGGCGCAGGGTGGCGCGGGTCCGGGCTACGGCGCTGCGGGGTATGGCCCTTCCGGATACGGCCCGGCGGGACCGGGCGCACCCGGATTGGGCGCTGCGGGATCGGGCGCTGCGGGATCGGGCGCTGCGGGATCGGGCGCTGGGGGATCGGGTGCCATGGCACCGGGCACGGGGATGGATGGCCCGAGCGACGGCGCGGCGGGCTACGGCGCCGGGACCGGATACGGCGGCCCGTTGCCGGGGGCTCCGATCGCGATCGGGCCGGAGCAGGCTGGTCCGGGTCCTGGCCCGCAGGATCAGCACGTGAGCTCGGACCCCGAGGTGTCCCGGCCGCCCCCCGGCCATGATGCTGCCCGGCGGGTGGGCGGCCCGATCCCGTTCGACCGAAGGCGAGCCGCGCGGCCACGGATCAGCTGAGGAACAGGCACCCCCGAGCCCCTTGGGCATCCGGTGCACCGGCCTCCGCGGATCCGACCATGGCGATTCCGGTCAAGAGAGAGAGAGAGAGAGAGAGAGAGAGAGAGAGAAAGAAAGAAAGAAAGAGAAAGAAAGAGAGAGAGAGAGAGAGAGAGAGAGAGAGAGAGAGAGAGAGAGGGGGGGGGGGGGGGGGGGGGGGGGGGGGGGGGGGGGGGGGGGGGGGGGGGGGGGGGGGGGGGGGGGGGGGGGGGGGGGGGGGGGGGGGGGGGGGGGGGGGGGGGGGGGGGGGGGGGGGG